>NZ_DALYZR010000002.1:1050199-1059287 GCF_031983925.1 Bacillus sp. (in: firmicutes)
TTGGCATTATGTTTGGCACTTGAATATTTGGCGGTATTACTTGCGGAATAACTACATTGTCTTTCGATACATTTGGTGACACTATATTTCCTACATTTTCTTTCTTCACTTGCGGCGATACTATATTTCCTACATTTTCTTTCTTCACTTGCGGTGACACTATGTTTCCTATATTTTCTTTCTTTACTTGCGGTGATACTATATTTCCTACATTTTCTTTCTTTACTTGTGGTGATACTATATTTCCTACATTTTCTTTCTTCACTTGCGGTGATACTATATTCCCTACATTTTCTTTCTTTACTTGCGGTGACACTATATTTCCTACATTTTCTTTCTTTACTTGCGGTGACACTATATTATCTTTTTTCGTTTGCGGAGAAATGATGTTATTAGGTTTCATTTTATTAATTTGAGGAGCAATTAACTCGCTTCCCTTTTTAATTACATCTGAAATTTTATATTCTTTTTTCGTTTTTATTGGTGGTTGCGGCGGTTGCGGTAACACATTTACCGAAAACTTCGTATTTTCTTTTTCCGCTGGTTTTTGTTTTTCTATAACAGGTGGTTTTTGAATAACAGACGGTTTTTCAACTGGTTTTTCCTTTTGAATTGGCTGTTCTTTTTGCACCTCTTTTTGCGGTTTCACCTGTATTTCTTTTTGCGGCTTCACTTGTATTTCCTTCTGTGGTTTTACCTGTACTTCTTTTTGTGGTTTCACTTGCATTTCCTTCTGTGGTTTCACTTGCATTTCCTTCTGTGGTTTTACTTGCACTTCTTTTTGTGTTTGTTGCATGGCAGGCTCTTGTGTAATTGGTGCTGATTGATACGTAACTTCTTCCTCGTCTTCTATTCCAAGCGGCGTTGGCGTTGCTGCAAATTCTTTTTGTTGCACTTCTTTTACGTATTGTTTTGGAGGTGCTGAACCTGCTCCAGCATGCTGTTTTACGTGTACACTGTTTGATGGTACTTTAATTTTCATACCTGGCATAATTAAATCTGGATTGCTAAGTTGTGTATTTGTTTTTTTCAACGTATCAAAATCCACTCCGTACTTTTTCGCAATTTTCCAAAGGGTATCCCCTTTTTGCACGATATGAATTTTCAAATTTTCCCCCTCCTGTATAACTTATCTATAAGTAACAAATCTCATGAAGTAACCCTTTCTAAATAACGTTAACCTCTTTTCACTTGTATCACTTCTTCGATTTTCAATATCATTAGAAGCGGAGTAAGTATAAGATAATCGCAATGATTTCTTCAAAACAATGTATGCCCATTTTGTTCTCGTTATGATTATATGTACGAAAAAAAGCAACGGGAATCCGCTGCTTTACACACGCTCTAACATACGATTTAATGCAAGAACTGCCTCTTCAGTCACTTGTTTATCTACGCTAATAACGTTAATTTCTTCTCCTTTTTCTATCGTTTCAAGTGCCCATAATAAGTGCGGTAGGTCAATTCGGTTCATCGTTAAACACGGACACATAAACGGATTAAGTGAAACAATTTCTTTATCTGGATGTTGTTGAATAATTCGGTTCACTAAATTCATTTCTGTACCAATCGCCCATTTACTTCCGGATGGAGCCGCTTCAATCATATCAATAATGTATTTCGTTGAACCTGCATAATCCGAAGCAGCTACAACTTCGTAGCAACATTCTGGATGTACAATAATGTTCATGTCCGGCTGATTTTTCCGTACGTTCTCAATGTTTTTCACTGTAAAATTTTGATGAACAGAACAATGTCCTTTCCATAAAATCACTTGAATTTCTTCTATATCTCCCTCGTACTCTAATGAATCTGTATACGGATCCCATACTGCCATTTTATCTAACGGGATACCTAAGTCGTACGTTGTATTTCTTCCTAAATGTTGGTCCGGTAAAAAGACGAGACGCTCTTTTTGTGTAAACGCCCAAGATACCATTTGTTTTGCATTAGAAGAAGTTACTGTCGCTCCGCCATTACGACCGCAAAACGCTTTAATTGCAGCTGTAGAGTTTACATACGTTAACGGAATCATCGTATCTCCAAATAATTTTGTGAGCTCTTTCCACGCTCTTTCTGTTTGTTCAATATCTGCCATATCTGCCATCGAACAACCTGCACGCATATCTGGTAAGATAACGATTTGATCATCTGTCGTTAACATATCTGCTGTTTCTGCCATAAAGTGTACACCGCAAAATACAATATATTTCGCCTTTTTATTGCTCGCTGCAACTTGCGCAAGCTGAAGTGAATCTCCTGCTGCATCAGAAAATTGTACCACTTCATCTTTTTGGTAATGATGGCCTGGAATAAATAGTGTTTCCCCCATTTTTTCTTTAATTTCACGAACCCGCTTTTCCATATCTTCTGTTGACATCGTGTAATAACGCTCTGGTAACATCGTTTCAATCGGTTGTACTTTTTCTAAAATACTCATATTCCTTTCTCCCCCTCTAAGCCACTTTCCTTACGCCTCAATATTGAAACTAATATCAAGTGCTTTCACTGAATGTGTTAACGATCCAAGTGAAATATAATCTACCCCTGTTTTTCCGTATTTCGATAAACCTTCAATTGTAATGCCTCCTGATGCTTCCGTAACGATGGCACTTGGTACAATCTTTGAAAACTCCCGAATCTCATCTGGCGTACGGTTATCAAACATAATAATATCTGCACCAGCAGCTACAGCTTCTCTCACTTGCTCCTCTGTTTCTGTTTCCACTTCTACTTTCACCATATGCCCTACTTTTTCTTTCACCGATGTAACAGCTTTCGTAATAGAACCAGCAAAAGCAATATGATTATCTTTGATCATGACACCGTCATATAGGCCGAAGCGGTGATTAAATCCGCCTCCGCACACGACTGCATACTTATCAAACATGCGTAGCCCTGGCATCGTTTTTCGCGTATCACAAATGCGTGTATGGCTGCTATCTAAGGCACGAACAGCCTCGTATGTCATTGTCGCTATCCCGCTCATACGCTGGATAATGTTTAATATAACGCGCTCTGCCGTTAATAACGATGCGATTGGTCCTTGGACAGTTGCAATTATTTCGCCTTTTTCTACAAGATCTCCATCTTTTTTATGAAGCTCCACTTCAATTCTCTCATCAATTAATTTAAACCCTTCTTCAATGACTAAACGTCCCGCAAAGACCCCTGTATCCTTTGCAAGAAACGTTCCTTTTGAAAGTAAATTATCTGGAAAAATAAGCTGAGATGTTACATCTCTTTCTCCTATATCTTCTAGAAAAAATCGATTTAATGCTTCTTTAACCTTTATCGTATTCATAAAGCCCCTCTTCCCCTCATTACACAAGTTGTAGTTTTCTTTTCACTCGAACGATTTCTTTTTTCACGCTATTTCTATGTGGATAATCACTTCGATAATGGCCACCAATGCTTTCTTCTCTTTGCAAAGCTGATACGACGATAAGCTCACAAACTGTTAACATATTCACAATCGTTATCTCTTCATTTGTAAGAGCATCATGTTGCAATATCATATTTCGAACACCGTATTTACTAAGCCATCTCTTTGCATAAGATAAACTTTGTTCTGTTCGCACAATCCCAACGTATTTCATCATACATTCTTGTATTTCTTCTTTCGTCGGCAAATGATTCAGAACGATAAATTTCTTTTCCTTCTCAGCAAAGTTGTTCAATCTGTCTTTTGTCGCTTTCGTTAAAAGATGCTGTCCTATTCTTTTTCCAAACACAAGACCTTCTAATAATGAATTACTCGCTAATCTATTGGCTCCATGAACACCGTTACAAGCTACTTCACCAACCGCATATAAATGTGGAATGGACGTCTCTCCATCACAGTTTGTTTTCACGCCGCCCATATGAAAATGAGCACCCGGTACGACCGGAATGCGTTTTTCATTTATATGAACACCATTCTTTTTACACAATAATGATACAGTTGGAAAACGTTCTTCAAAATTTTGGATAGACTCAATGTTCAAATACACTTTTTCACCCGACAAAAGCTGTTCATGAATCGCTCTTGCCACTACATCACGCGGTGCGAGATCATGATCTGGATGTATATCCATCATAAAACGCTGCCCTTTTCTGTTTATAAGGACAGCTCCTTCACCGCGGACTGCTTCAGAGACGAGGCCACAGCATCGCCCGCCCGCATATAACATTGTTGGATGGAATTGTACAAATTCTAAATCTACAAGCTCCCCACCCGCGCGGTACACCATCGCAAGTCCATCACCCGTAATTGTTTTGTCATTAGAAGTAAAGGCATATAAACCACCAATCCCGCCTGAGGCTAACACCGTATAATCTGCATCGTAACGCTTCAACTTCCCTTCACTATCTCGCGTTAAAACTCCAGCACATTTTTCGTTTTCTATAATAAAATCAAGCACCATTTCCTGTTCCACTACCGTAACGTACGGAACTACTTCTTGAATGAAATGCTCTAATAAATTCTTTCCTGTTGCATCGCCACCTGCATGTAAAATACGACGCTTCCGATGTGCACCTTCTTTTCCAAGGTGAGGGCCCGTTTCATCTCCATCAAATTTCATTCCATTTTCAATGAGATAATTCATTTCTTTCGGCCCTTCTTCAACTAAATAACGAACCGCATCTTCATTGTTATAATGACATCCCGCTACTAACGTATCTTCAAAATGATCATTTGGATTGTCATATGTAGCTATCGCTGCGGCAATTCCACCTTGCGCTAAATATGTATTATTATTACGATTCGTTTCCTTTGTGATAATAATCACATTCTTTTCGTGACAAATCTCTTTTGCAACACGAAGTGCCGCAACGCCACTTCCAATAATTAAGACATCTGCACTTGGCATAATTGTTGCCTCCTACTTTACACTTTTCAACTGTCTTGACACCTATATTTACATAGTTTTAAAATAATGACAAGAGTTTTTTTATAATTCTTATTTTCACTACCATTTAAAAAATAAAAGAAATGTAACTCTTACTAGAGAGAGGAACTTACATGATGATATATCTTGATTATGCAGCTACTACACCTATGAGCGCGGAAGCATTACAAACATATATGAAAGCAGCATCGCAATACTTCGGAAATGAACAAAGTTTACACGATATTGGAGGAACGGCCTCTTCTTTATTACAAGTTTGTAGAAAAACATTTGCCGAAATGATTGGCGGAAAGGAACAAGGAGTATTCTTCACGAGCGGTGGGTCAGAATCGAACTACCTTGCGATCCAGTCCCTTCTCAATGCCCAAAACAAGAAGCATATTATTACTACACCTATGGAACATGCATCCATTCGAAGTTATTTTCAATCCTTACAATCAAAAGGGTATACAATTACTGAAATTCCTGTTGATAAAAATGGACTCATTCATTTAATAGATTTAGAAGCAGCTATTACAGAAGATACTGTTCTAGCAAGTATACAGCACGGAAACTCTGAAATCGGAACCGTTCAAAATATCGCAGAGATTGGGGCACTTTTAAAAAAATATAACGTTTTATTTCATTCAGATTGTGTACAAACCTTTGGTAAACTTCCTATTCATGTTTTTGAGATGGGGATTGATAGTCTTTCTGTTTCAGCACATAAAATATACGGACCAAAAGGTGTCGGCGCTTGCTATATCAATCCGCAAGTTCGCTGGACACAAATATTTCCGGGGACTTCTCACGAAAAAGGATTTCGTCCAGGTACAGTGAACGTTCCTGGCATCGCAGCTTTTTTAACAGCTGCTGAGAATATATTGAAAAATCAACAGGAAGAAAGTTTACGTTTTAAAGAGTTACGATCCTACTTTTTAGAGCGATTACAAGCACTTCCTCTAGAAATTGAAGTAGAAGGTCATTCTACTTCTTGTTTACCACATATTATTGGGGTTACAATAAAAGGAATAGAAGGTCAATATACAATGCTAGAATGTAATCGCCGCGGTATTGCCATTTCTACCGGAAGTGCTTGCCAAGTTGGTAAACAAGAACCTTCGAAAACAATGCTTGCAATTGGAAAAACGTATGAAGAGGCAAAACAATATGTCCGCTTCTCTTTCGGACAACAAACAACGAAAGATCAAATTGATACTACTATTCATGCACTACACACAATTGGAAATCAATTTTATAGAGGTGTTAAATCATAATGAAACAAAATGAACAAAAAAAGATTTTAGGTGAAGAAAGACGACAGCTTATCCTTCAGTGGCTTCTCGCTGCAAATGAACCGTTATCCGGGAATGAGCTATCGAAAAAAACGAATGTAAGTAGACAAGTTATCGTGCAAGATATTTCCTTGCTTAAAGCACGAAACGAACCGATCATTGCAACTGCTCAAGGCTATTTATATTTAAAACCACAAGAGAAACAACAAGCTTTCGAACGCGTAATCGTATGCCAACATAAGCCAGCAGAAGTACGTCAAGAACTTACAATGCTTGTTGACCACGGCGTTACAATTAAAGATGTAAAAGTTGAGCATCCTGTATACGGTGACTTAACAGCATCCATCATGGTAAGCAATCGCTTTGATGTAGAGCAATATTTACAAAAAATCGAAAACACAAATGCGTCCTATCTTTCGCAATTAACAGACGGTATTCACTTACATACTATTGAGGCAGATTCAAAAGAAAAGTTAGATGCAGCTTGCGAGGCACTAGATAAAGCTGGTTTTCTCGTTTATTAATGTCAAGCAATTAAAGATATATTAAACGACGACTTATGTTGTTTAAAGAAACAGTTTTAAGGTGTATCAACACTTTAGTTGATACACCTATTTTTTATGACCTTTATCACCATATGCATCTAAGAAACAATTTACTTTAATATAACGCCGTTTCTTTAATTTTTAAAAAATAACATAATATCAAACAACAATAATTTTTTGAAATTTAATAACTCAAATAAGACAAAGGACGTTGATTTCATCCTTTATTCTTCCTTCTATTAAAAACATCTTTAGAAATATTTTAAAACAACAAAATAATAATTCTCTATATTTTATTTATGCACGTCTCTTTTGGAATGCATTCATCCCATTTTCGCTTATCATTTGGAATACCGTTTTCCATACACTATAATTAGGGTTTGGTTCTTTTCCTTTTCCCATCAATTTGAATTGACGTTCATACCAAGTAAGCTCTAACATAGAAGATATTTTTTTATCTAATCTTTTCAAACCTGTTCGAATTGGCTTGATCGTAACTGTGTGATAATTGCCATGAATAATCTGATTCGGAAAATCAGGGTTTAATGCAAATAGCTTTCCGACACCAACCATGTCTACAGCTCCACTTTCAATTGCCTCATTCATGCCTTCTTCGGAACGGAAACCACCTGTTACGATCAGCACCGCTTGTACGAGTGTTCGAGCCTTTTGAGCATAATCTAAAAAATACGCCTCACGTTTTTTCGTACTTTCGCGTACCCCGTCAAACATCTTAGGATTTTCATAGTTCCCACCAGAAATTTCAATTAAATCCATACCCAAATCGTCCATTTTTTTTAGTACTTTCATCGATTCTTCCTCAGTGAAACCACCGCGCTGAAAGTCGGCAGAATTTAGTTTTAATCCAATTGGAAATTCCTCGCCGACTTGTTTACGAATTTCATAATATGTTTCAATTAAAAATTTCATACGCCCATCTAAATCTCCACCCCATTCATCTTGGCGCTGATTATGGTGAGGTGATAAAAATTGATTGATTAAATAACCATGAGCGGCATGGATTTGAACACCAGTAAAACCAGCCTTTTTTGCAATACGAGCGGCATTGCCAAATCGTTTAATTAACTGCCAAATTTCACCTGATGTTAATTCTCTTGGTTTATTAAAGAAATCTTTAATATCACCCGTAAGTGGAATGGCGCTTGGCGCAACTGGATTTTTAGATAATGTTTTCGGGGATTGTTTACCAGGATGATTTATTTGCATCCAAAGCTGCGTACCATTTTGCGTACCAGATTTTGCCCATCTTTTTAAGATATCTAAATCACGCTCATCTTCAATAACGACATTTCCCGGTTCGCCAAGTGCCTCACGATCAATCATGACATTGCCAGTCATAAGTAAACCAGCCCCGCCTTGCGCCCAACGACCGTATAGCGTTACTAGTTCTTCCGTTGGATTATTGTTTTTTGTAGCCATTGTTTCACTCATCGCAGCTTTATAAAAACGGTTTTTCACAGTGAATTTAGTTGATCTATTCACCGGCGTATTTAAAAGAGTCTTTTTCATTTTTTCTATCCTTTCTTTATTTATCCCGCTTTAATGGGCAGTAAGACCCCCACCTCAAAATTCAGCGAAAACAAAGAAGTTAGGTGGGGAACGGGCTGCCCATAAAAGTCCGATTGGTGAGGGCTGATAATCAGTGGGGGATGAAGAATCCCCCCACTGATTAAAGTTCCACTTTATTTGATGGCTCCCAATGCTCAGCAATGTAATCATCCATATTTTGAAGTAAATTCTTTACCATTTTTAAATTATTATTTTCAGGGTCAATGTAATAGAAATTCATCGTCGCAACACGTCTTACATTGACAACCTTTGCATCTTTCAGCACTTTTATATGATGGGAAACTGCAGGACGTGATAAATGTGTTTTACGTGTGATTTCGCCTACTCTCATTCCATCTTCACAGCCTGCTGCAATAAGGGTAATAATAATTGATTGTCGTGTAGAATCCCCAATTGCTGTTAAGACAGTTTGGCATGCCTTAAAATCGTCTGTTAATTTATTTAACTTTTCTACATTCTTCATCCACTGCATCTCCTTTCGTTCAATCAATTAAACCATTCAAATCTTATCATAAATATTTCACGAATAATCATTGGGAAAGAAAATGGAGACCATTGAATCTCTTTCCCATTTTTCATAATAAGATTTCCACATTTATTTAAAATTAGCTTTACTTTAAGCAATAAATTTTATGAATCTAATCAAAAACAAGTGATTCTAAAAATAGGATATATTCCTTCTTTTTATTGTCACTTGTTTTGATTACCTATTTAAAATTCACTACAGTTACCTTTTCACGTGTCATAGACTCAAGGCTCTTACGAATACCTTGTGCGCCCATACCTG
>NZ_DALYZR010000003.1:0-629276 GCF_031983925.1 Bacillus sp. (in: firmicutes)
GTTTGTTTCGTTTAGTTTTCAAAGTTCAACATCGCGTTTCAGCGACTTTTATAATATATCATAGTATATTATTTTCGTCAACAAGTTTTTTCGATAACTTGTATCTCTCATTTGCTGACTCTGCCTATTATATAGACTTTCTCTTCCCTATGCAAGTATTATTATAAAAAAATAAAGAGGGGAGATATCTCCCCTCTTATTCTTCTGAAGAAACCTCTTCGCTCGTTTCTTCCTCATCATCTTTTTGTGCTTTTGCTACTGTCGCTACCTCTTGTTCATCCTCTAATCGAATTAGACGAACACCTTGTGTATTACGTCCCATTTGAGAGATTTGATCAACTGGCATACGAATAATAACACCTGCCGCTGTAATTAACATGATATCTTCTTCACCTGTTACAGATTTAACAGCTACTAATTTACCGTTTTTATCTGTAATATTACAAGTCTTCAGACCTTTACCACCACGGCTTTGTAGACGGTACTCATCAATCGGCGTACGTTTTCCATAACCATTTTTCGTTACAATTAAAACATTTACATCCTCTTCGACAATTTCCATACCTACAACTTGATCCTCTTCACCTAATGTAATTGCTTTTACACCAGCCGCATTACGTCCCATAGAACGCACATCTTGCTCGTTAAAACGAATTAACATACCATTGCTTGTTCCTACAATAATATCCTTATCACCAGATGTTAAACGTACAGATATTACTTCATCCTCTTCACGAAGAGAGATTGCAATCAAACCATTTGTACGGATATTTGCAAATGATGAAAGTGGTGTTCTCTTAGAGATACCTTGTTTTGTTGTGAAGAATAAGAATTCATCGTCACCAAATTCACGAATTGGAATAATGGCGTTAATCCATTCACCCTTATCTACACCTAATAGGTTAATAATAGGTATACCTTTCGCTGTACGACTATACTCTGGGATTTCATATCCTTTCGTACGGTATACTTTCCCCTTATTAGTGAAGAATAGAATATGATCATGCGTAGAAGTAGTTAATAAATGCTCTACGAAATCATCATCATTTGTCCCCATTCCTTGCACACCACGTCCACCACGGTTCTGTGTTTTATACGTGGAAGCTGGTAACCTCTTAATATAACCATTATGAGTTAACGTAATGGCGATATTTTGTTCTGGAATCAAGTCTTCATCTTCAATAGACTCCATACCACCAATTGTAATTTCTGTGCGTCTCTTATCATTGAAGCGCTCTTTTACTTCCGTTAATTCTTCACGAATAATCTCAAGAACCTTTTCTTCATCTGCTAAGATTGCTTTTAATTCAGCGATTAACTTCATTAAGTCCTGATATTCTTGTTCAATCTTTTCGCGTTCTAAACCTGTTAAACGTTGCAAACGCATATCTAAAATAGCTTGCGCTTGTTTTTCACTTAAGCCGAAACGTTCCATTAAACCTTGCTTTGCAATTTCCGCTGTTTTCGAACTACGAATTAATGTAATAACTTCATCCAGATGGTCTAAGGCAATTCGTAATCCTTCTAAAATATGAGCACGCGCTTCTGCTTTTTCTAGTTCATAAGCTGTACGTCTACGAATTACTACCTTTTGATGTTCCAAGTAATGATATAAATTTTGTTTTAAGTTCAGTACTTGCGGCTCTCCATTTACAAGAGACAGCATGTTAATACCGAAACTTGTTTGAAGTGCTGTATGTTTATATAAGTTATTTAATAATACATTAGCATTGGCATCACGACGTACTTCCATAACAATACGCATACCATTTCGATCTGATTCATCACGTAAATCTGTAATACCTTCAATTTTCTTATCGCGAACTAATTCTGCAATTTTTTCAATTAATCGCGCCTTATTTACTTGATAAGGTAGTTCCGTTACGATAATAGATTGTTTGCCATTTGACTTCTCTTCAATTTCAACTTTAGCACGAAGTATAATAGAACCGCGTCCTGTTTCATAAGCTCTACGAATACCACTTCTTCCTAAAATTAAACCTGCCGTTGGGAAATCTGGTCCTGGAATGCACTCCATTAATTCTGCAATAGTAATATCGGGATTATGACTTAATGCCAATACGCCATCAATTACTTCGCCAAGTTGATGCGGCGGAATATTCGTTGCCATACCAACTGCAATACCTGTCGTACCATTTACTAGTAAGTTAGGAAAACGCGCTGGTAATACAATCGGCTCTCTTTCAGAACCATCGTAGTTATCTTGATAATCAATCGTATTTTTTGAAATATCTCGTATTAATTCCATAGAGATTTTAGACATTCTTGCTTCTGTATAACGCATTGCTGCCGCTGAATCTCCATCGACAGATCCAAAGTTACCATGCCCATCAACAAGCATATAACGTTGACTGAAATCTTGCGCCATACGTACCATTGTTTCATAAACAGCTGAATCACCATGAGGGTGATACTTACCGATTACTTCACCAACAATACGTGCCGATTTCTTATACGCTTTATCAGCCGTAATTCCTAAATCATTCATCGCATATAAAACCCTACGATGCACAGGTTTTAATCCATCACGAACATCTGGTAATGCACGAGATACGATAACACTCATTGCGTAATCTAAAAATGAGGTACGCATTTCATGACTAATATTAATTTCTCGAATTCGTGCTTGTTGTTGATTGTCTGACATCAACGAGCACCTCCTCTTACATTTCCGTTACACATACATTGATTTATATGTAGAAGACAGGAATACTCAGATTCCTGTCATTACTCATTTAAATATCAAGGTTTTTCACGTATTTTGCATTTTCTTGGATAAAGTTACGACGTGGCTCTACTTTATCCCCCATTAAAATTTCAAATGTTTCATCTGCTTCAATTGCATCTTGAAGGGAAACTTGAAGTAATGAACGCACTTCTGGGTCCATTGTCGTTTCCCAAAGCTGGGTTGGGTTCATTTCTCCTAAACCTTTGTAACGTTGGATACCAGGCTTAGGTTGAGCTGGTAATTCAGCTAAAATCTTTTCAAGCTCTTTTTCATTATAAGCATATTGAATTTTTTTACCTTGTTGTATTTTAAACAATGGTGGCTGTGCAATATAGATATAACCATGTTCAATAATTTGACGCATATAACGATAGAAGAACGTTAATAATAGGGTACGAATATGCGCACCATCTACGTCGGCATCCGTCATAATAATAACTTTATGATAACGAGCTTTCTCGATATCAAAATCGCCGCCAATGTTCGTACCAATTGCAGTAATAATTGTACGCACTTCATCGTTAGATAAAATTTTATCCAATCTTGCTTTTTCAACATTAATAATTTTACCTTTTAACGGTAAAATCGCTTGGAAGTGACGATCACGCCCTTGTTTTGCTGATCCACCGGCAGAGTCACCCTCTACAATGTAAATTTCACTAATTGCTGGATCTTTCGAAGAGCAATCTGCTAATTTACCAGGTAAACTTGAAACTTCTAATGCGCTCTTGCGGCGTGTCAATTCACGCGCTTTTTTCGCTGCAACACGTGCACGTGCTGCCATCGTACCTTTTTCTACGATTTTTCGTGCAACATTCGGGTTTTCTAGTAAGAACTTTTCAAATGCCTCTGAAAACACAGACTCTGTAATCGTTCTTGCTTCACTATTCCCAAGTTTCGTCTTCGTTTGTCCTTCAAATTGTGGGTTTGGATGTTTAATTGATACAATTGCAGTTAAACCTTCACGAACATCCTCACCCGTTAAGTTACTGTCTGCATCTTTTAAAATACTATTTTTACGTCCATAATCGTTAATCACACGAGTTAAAGCTGTTTTAAACCCTACTTCATGTGTTCCACCTTCATACGTATGAATGTTATTCGTAAATGAGTAAATATTATTTGTATATCCTTCGTTATACTGTAAGGAAACCTCAACTTGAATACCATCTTTTGATCCTTCTACATATACAGGTTCTTCATGGATTGGTTGTTTTGAGCGATTTAAATGCTCGACGTATGATTTAATTCCACCTTCATAATGGAATTCTTTCTTTTGCTTATGTTCACGTTTATCTTCAATTGTTAATTTAATATTACGATTTAAAAATGCTAATTCACGCATACGAGTTGCGAGCGTATCAAATTCGTATACTGTTGTTTCCTGAAAAATTTCTGGATCTGGTTTAAATCGAGTTATCGTTCCTGTTTGATCTGTGTCACCAATGACTTTTAAATCCGCAACCGGAATACCTCTTTCGTATTTTTGATAATGGATTTTACCTTCACGATGTACAAATACCTCTAGTTCTGTTGATAGGGCATTTACTACAGATGCCCCAACACCATGCAAACCACCAGAAACTTTATAACCGCCGCCGCCAAACTTACCACCAGCATGAAGAACGGTCATAATAACTTCTACAGCAGGACGTCCCATTTTTTCTTGTATACCAACTGGAATACCACGTCCATTATCCGTTACACGAATACTATTATCTTCTTCGATACTAACGTTAATTTCATCACAGTACCCTGCAAGTGCCTCATCAATACTATTATCGACGATTTCCCATACAAGATGGTGAAGTCCTTTTCCGCTTGTAGATCCAATATACATACCAGGGCGTTTTCGAACTGCTTCTAGTCCTTCAAGTACCTGTATTTGACTTTCATCATATGAATTTTCTTGCATTTGCTTTTGTTCCATTGACACAAAGATCACCTACTTTTCCATTTAAACAGGGATTACGCCCTATCTATTTCACAATCTACCGTGCCGTTCGTTACATGAATTGTTTTCGCTTCTTTTAATGTTTCGTGTTCAATTCCGTCGACACTCGTCGTTGTCACAAATGTTTGCACTTTTCCTTGAATTGTATTTAACAGATGCGATTGACGATAATCATCTAATTCTGATAATACATCATCTAATAGAAGAATCGGATATTCTTTAACTTCTGAGTAAATCAATTCAATTTCAGCTAATTTTAGGGACAGTGCGGTCGTTCGTTGTTGTCCTTGCGAACCAAAGACTTGAACATTTTTACTATTAACGAAGAATTGTAAATCATCACGATGAGGACCAATTAAAGTCGTACCACGGAAAATTTCACGTTGTTTCACGGATTGAAAACTTTCATAGTATACTTCTTTTATTTTCGACAAATCCATTGATTCTGATACATCTACACTCGGTTTATAGACAATTTCTAATTCTTCTAACCCACGGCTTATACCACGATGAATTGGAGCTGCCCATTCTTGTAGTAAATGCAAAAATTCAAAGCGTTTTTGCAAAATTTTTGTACCATGCTCAATAAGTTGAAGTGTAAATACATCCAACATCGTTTCCTCATTCTTACTATTCCCTTGCATCTTTTTTAGCAAGTGATTTCGTTGTGTGAGCACCTTTTGATATTGACTCAGTTCATACAAATAGACCGGAGCTATTTGGCCTAATTCCATATCTAAAAAGCGTCTTCTTACTTGAGGGCTTCCTTTTACAAGATTTAAATCTTCTGGGGCAAACATGACAACATTCATCACGCCAATATATTGACTCAATTTTTGTTGTTCAAGTTGATTTAATTTTGCCTTTTTACCTTTTTTCGAGATATTTAATTCCAAAGACAAAGAACTATTTCTCTTTTGTAGCTTTCCTTTAATTTGACCGAAATCTTCATCCCAACGGATAAGCTCGCGATCATTAGAGGTTCTATGAGATTTCGCCATCGCTAAAACATAAATAGCTTCCATCAAATTCGTTTTCCCTTGCGCATTCTCGCCGATAATTACATTTACCTTATCTTCAAAGGAAAGCTCTAACTTTTCATAATTGCGATAGTTTTTTAATTGTATTTCTGAAATAAACAAAGGCTCCCCCTTTATGACTGAACTTGGAAACTTCCGCTTCCTGGAATTTCAATAATATCGTTCGCATATAGTTTGCGACCTCTTCTATTTTCAAGTTCTTGATTCACGTACACTTCATATTCTTGTAAAAACCATTTTACAGCGCCACCTGTATCAATTACATCGGCTAACTTTAAAAATTGCCCTAGTGTAATATACTCTGTTGAAATTTTAATACGTTTCATAAAATCGCTCACTTTCTGAAAGTGTTCATTCTTTCATTGTACTAAATAAACTAGCATTAGGAAAGTAATACCCAAAAATCAAATAAGGGCTACTAGCATCTGAAAACTAGCAACCCTTATTTCTTACTTAGTAAGTACGAACCGGTAAAATTAATTGAATAATGGATTCATCATTTACTGTACGAATTAAGAATGGTCTCATTGCTCCAGTAAAGCTAATCTTAATTTCAGTACTATCTAATGCTTTTAGTGCATCCATCATATATTTTGCACTAAAAGAGATTTTTAACTCTTCCCCATCTACTTTTTCACATTGAACTTCTTCTACTACTTTTCCGATTTCTGGTGAATTCGAGGAAATTTCTAGCATTGCCTGCTCTAAAGTTGATAATTTTACAACATTATTACGACCATCTCTTGCTAAAAGAGATGCACGATCAATTGCTTGTAAAAATTCTTTTGTATTTACAAAAATATCTGTTTTGCTCTCCGCTGGAATTAAGCGAGTTGTATCAGGGTAATTTCCTTCTAACAATCTTGAGAAGAATAATAAATGTTTTGTACGGAATAATACTTGATACTCCGTAATAACGATATCTACCATTTCTTCAGACTCATCTAGAATTTTACTTAATTCATTTAAACTTTTTCCTGGAATAACAACATTTGCTTGGAACTCATCTGCAATGCCTTCGATTTTCGCTTTTCGAAGAGCTAGTCTGTGACTATCTGTAGCAATGCCAGTTAGTTCGCTGTTATATACCTTCCAGTTTACACCTGTCAAGATTGGTCTTGTTTCAGAAGTGGAAACTGCAAATACAGTTTGTCTAATCATATGTTTAAGTAAATCCGTTGGAATCTTAAAAACATGATGTTCTTCAATTTGTGGTAACAATGGATATTCTGCAGAATCTAAACCATTTAAATTAAACTCTGATTTTCCAGAAGTTATTTTTGTCATCAAATGATTTTCCACAGAAATTTCTACAGTTTCTTTAGGCAATTTTTTTACAATTTCACTAAAATATTTAGCCTGTAAAACAATACTTCCTGATTGTTTCACTTCTACGATTTCTTTTCCATTCTCTTCAACTGGAATGAAAGATTCAATCGAAATATCAGCATCACTTCCTGTTAATGTAACTCCTTCTTCCGTAGCGACAACTTTAATCCCCGTAAGGATCGGAATTGTTGTACGAGAAGAAACTGCCTTCATTACATCTTGTACACTTCTTACAAGATAGTCTTTTTGTATTGTAAAACGCATAAAGAAAAACCTCCGGTAAGTATAAGATTTTATTTAATTAATAAAGATAAAAAATAGTAGTAATAGTAATAGGGCTTGTGGATATGTGGATAACCCCGTTAAAGGATGTAAAAACAGTCTATCTACATGTGGATAGACTGTGCGTAAAACAAGGAAAGTTATTCACACTATTCAGCTACTACTTTAAAATATCGTTAATTTCTTCAACTTGCTTTTGTAATTGCGTGTCCGTCTTAAGTAGCTTAGAAATTTTTTCATGAGCATGGATAACGGTTGTATGATCGCGTCCACCGAATTCTTCACCTATTTTAGGTAAGGAGGAGTCTGTCAGTTCACGTGATAAATACATTGCAATTTGGCGAGGAAAGGCAACTGATTTCGTTCGCTTTTTCGCCTTGAAATCTTCCAATTTTACTTGATAAACATCTCCGACAGCTTTTTGAATATCATAAATGGAGATAATTTTTGGTTTAGAATTTGGAATAATATCTTTAAGTGCTTCAGCTGCTAAATCAGCATTAATATCTTTATTAATTAAAGATGAATAAGCTACAACTCGGATGAGTGCACCTTCTAGTTCACGAATATTTGAATCGATTTGATTTGCAATATAAAGCATGACCTCATTTGGTATATCAAGTCCTTCAGCCTTTGCTTTTTTGCGCAAAATTGCAATTCGTGTTTCTAAATCTGGTGGCGTAATATCCGTAATGAGTCCCCATTCAAAGCGAGAACGAAGACGATCTTCTAAAGTTGGAATTTCTTTTGGTGGCCGATCACTGGAAATTACAATTTGTTTACTTTCTTCGTGTAATGCATTGAATGTATGGAAAAACTCTTCTTGAGTTTGTTCTTTTCCCGCTAAAAATTGAATATCATCTATCAATAAAACATCTACATTGCGGTATTTATTACGAAAATCGACTGCTTTATTATCACGAATAGAATTAATAAATTCATTTGTAAATTTTTCTGATGATAAATATACAACTTTGGCATTTGGGTTATGTTCAATTACATAATGACCAATTGCATGCATTAAATGGGTCTTTCCAAGTCCAACTCCCCCATAAATAAAGAGGGGATTATATGCTTTAGCTGGCGCTTCGGCTACGGCCAATGAAGCAGCGTGAGCAAAACGGTTACCAGAGCCAATAACAAACGTATCAAACGTATATTTTGGATTTAGCATACTCTGTGGTAAATGATTAGAATCATCTTGTGCTGAATTCGGTTTAGAAGGAGGAAGATCGATCTCCTCTTCAGCTTGACTTTGGGGAATAATAAAGCGAATAGCTAGTTTTGCCCCTGTTAAATCATAAAGTGTTTCCGAAATTAGCTCTGAATAATGAGATTCTAGCCAATCGCGGGCGAATTCATTTGGAGCCGTAATTGTTAATACATCTTTCTTTAAATTATGTGCGGTCGTTGATTTTAACCATGTTTCATAGCTTGGTTTACTGACCTTTTTTTCTAGTTCTTTTAAGGCGCTGTTCCATAAATCAGAGATGTTTTCCAAAGGTGTCCCTCCTTTACTAAGATGGTAAAAGAATAAGGTTGCGCAACAAATGTACAACCTAAATAAATATAAAATGTATATTTATACGAAACGTATTTTAAAACCTAAAAACGTCGTTTGTATATGAGATAGGGTTTTCGACAAAAAAAGCGAATGTGGATAATCATTTACCCACATGTGATTAAAACTGTCCACATGTTATACACAAATTGTGGATAAGATAAAGATGTGGAAAACTTATTCAAAGTGAAAACACAACTATAATATCAAAAAAAAGTAGCTATAGCAATGAAATTAAGAAAGTTATCCACAAAATCAATACCTTGTGGAATAAACTTGTCCACAACACGATATACTGTGTAAAAGTACGAAAAGAGTTTGTGGATATAAAAAACAAGAAAAATTATTTATCCACAAGGAAATATAGCGTCTGTGAAAAAGTATGTGAATAGGTTCAAAATGAATATTTGATGAAAATTTCTAGAACCATTGACATTTTCCTAGTTGATTAACTATAATTTATAAGACTGTCTTTAACAGATATTCCTCAGGGAGGTGTCATATAATGAAAAGAACTTACCAACCAAATAAACGTAAGCGCAGCAAAGTACATGGTTTCCGCAGCCGTATGAGCACAGCGAACGGACGTAAAGTGCTAGCAGCTCGTCGTCGTAAAGGAAGAAAAGTATTATCTGCGTAGACCACTGATCGTTCAGTGGTCTTTTTTTCTAATAATAGTGAATTTCCGCTGATGAACTACAGGAGTGTCAATTGATATGAAGAAAAAACATCGTATAAAAAAGAATGATGAATTCCAGACGGTTTTTCAAAAAGGAAAATCGAATGCAAATCGTCAATTTGTTGTCTATCAACTAGATAAAGAAGAACAGCCAAACTTTCGTATTGGCCTATCTGTCAGCAAGAAAATAGGAAATGCAGTAGTGCGTAATCGAATTAAACGTATGATTCGCCAGTCGATCACAGAATTAAAAGATGAGATAGATTCTGGAAAAGATTTTGTTATAATAGCAAGGAAGCCTTGTGCAGAGATGACATATGAAGAATTGAAGAAAAGCTTAATTCATGTCTTTAAACGCTCTGGTATGAAAAGAATAAAAAAGTAGCGTAAGGAAATGAATTACACTATATACATACCGAAACAAGGAGGAGCAGGCTTTGAAAAAGAAAATAGGTTTACTAGCCATGGTTATTGCATTAATGGCAATTGCTACTGGCTGTAGTGAAGTCAATCAGCCGATTACACCGAAAAGTACTGGAATTTGGAATGAATATTTCGTATACCCGCTTTCTCAGTTAATTACGTATTTTGCCAACTTATTTGGTAGTAATTACGGTTTAGCAATCGTTGTTACAACTCTTATTATTCGTTTTGCATTATTACCGTTAATGATTAAACAAACGAAGAGTACGAAAGCAATGCAATCGTTACAACCAGAAATGGTGAAGTTAAAAGAGAAATATAGTTCTAAAGATCAAGCGACACAGCAAAAATTACAACAGGAAATGATGCAGTTATATCAAAAAAATGGTGTAAATCCATTAGCCGGTTGTTTACCAATCTTCATTCAAATGCCAATTCTATTCGCTTTTTATCATGCGATTATGAGAACGGCTGAAATTAAGCAGCATAGTTTCTTATGGTTTGATTTGGGACATGCAGATCCGTACTATATCTTACCGATTGTTGCGGCAATCACAACATTTATTCAGCAAAAGCTTGCAATGGCAGGAACTGCTGGTCAAAACCCGCAAATGGCAATGATGATTTGGCTTATGCCTATCATGATTTTAATCTTTGCAATTAACTTCCCAGCTGCATTATCACTTTACTGGGTTGTTGGTAATATCTTTGGTATTGCTCAAATGTATTTTATCAAAGGGCCAGAAATTAAGGCTAGTAAGGCTGAGGGATCAGGCAAGTGAGTATAATCACTGCTAAAGGTCATACAGTCGAGCTGGCAGTAGAGGATGCTTTAAGACAATTAAATGCTTCAAAAGACCGAGTAGATATAAATATTATCGATGAGGGTAAGAGAGGTTTCTTAGGCTTATTTGGAAACCGACCTGCAGTAGTAGAAGTTGTATTGAAGAAAGATCCAATTCAAGAATGTGAAGAATATTTAAAAAATGTTATTCACGATATGAGTGTGGAAGCTGAGATTAGTAAAATTGTAAAAGGACGCGAAGTTGAATTTACAATTTACGGCGAAAATGTAGGTGTTTTGATTGGGAAAAGAGGAAACACCTTGAATTCTTTACAGTATTTAACAAAACTTGTGGCGAATCGTAATACGAAGCAGTACATTGGTATCACACTAGATGTGGAAAATTATCGTAGTAAAAGAAAAGCTACGTTAGAAGCACTTTCTTATCGATTAGCAAAACAAGTAGTAAGTACGAAAAAAAGAGTTGTGTTGGAGCCTATGCCATCTTTTGAACGAAAGATTATCCACCAAGCATTATCTAATCATCAAAATATCATTACAACTTCTGAAGGAAAAGAACCACATCGACATGTTGTAATATCTTCCAAGTGACCGGTTACTCAATTGAGTGCCGGTTTTTTTGAGGGGAAAATAGGTGTGGATAACTAAAAACACTAAACTTATCCACTGTGAATAAGTTTAGTGTTTTTTACATGAGGACATAATAAAATGAGTTATTATTCTTTTGTAGATAGGTTCGTTATGGTATTCTAATAATTTAGTGAAGAAAATAATCATGTTGAAATAGAGATAAATAAGCAAGTGAGGTGAAAGGACATGGAATTTGATACAATTGCCGCGATTTCCACAGCGCTTGGAGAGGGTGCAATTGCCATTGTTCGAGTAAGTGGGGATGATGCGGTTGAAAAAGTTAATCGTATTTTTAAAGGGAAGGATTTAACAGAGGTTCCTTCTCATACAATTCATTATGGTCATATTGTTGATTTAGATACAAATCAGGTTATTGAAGAAGTAATGGTGTCCATTATGCGTGCACCAAGGACTTTTACACGTGAAAATATAGTAGAAATTAACTGTCATGGTGGACTTGTTTCAGTAAATAAAGTATTGCAGCTTATTTTAGCGCAAGGAGTACGATTGGCGGAACCTGGTGAATTTACAAAACGTGCTTTTTTAAATGGCCGTATTGATTTATCACAAGCAGAAGCTGTTATGGACTTAATCCGTGCAAAAACAGATCGTGCAATGAATGTAGCAATTAATCAAATGGAAGGTCGATTATCTAAATTAATCGGCCGTTTGCGTCAGGACATATTAGAAACGTTAGCTCATGTTGAGGTAAACATAGATTACCCGGAATATGATGACGTGGAAGAAATGACACATAATATTTTAATTGAGAAAGCTACACATGTTCGTGCTGAAATTGCAAAAATATTAGAAACATCGAAGCAAGGAAAGATTTTACGTGAAGGTATTGCTACTGCAATCATCGGTAGACCTAATGTTGGGAAATCATCGCTATTAAATAGTCTCGTTCAGGAGAAAAAGGCAATTGTAACTGATATTGCAGGAACAACTCGTGATGTTATTGAAGAGTACGTTAATGTGCGTGGTGTACCACTTAAACTTATAGATACAGCCGGAATTCGTGAAACAGAAGATGTTGTTGAACGAATTGGTGTAGAGCGTTCAAAAGAAATGATGAGTCAAGCTGATTTAGTGTTAGTTGTCGTTAATTATAGCGAAGCTTTAACGAATGAGGATGAAGATCTATTCCGTGCCGTACAAGGAAAAGATTTCATTGTTATTGTAAATAAGACAGATTTACCGCAAGCAATTGATATGGAACGTGTTATAGAATTGGCAGCGGGGAATCGTATTATTACAACGTCGTTAATTGAGGAACAGGGGATAGATGAGCTTGAAACGGCAATCGCTGATTTATTCTTTGAAGGAACAATTGATTCTGCAGATGTAACATATGTTTCTAACGCGAGACATATTGGATTATTAACACAAGCAGGAAAAACAATTGGAGATGCAATTGAGGCGATAGAAAATGGTGTTCCAATTGATATGGTGCAGATTGATTTAACAAGAACGTGGGAAATACTTGGTGAAATTACTGGTGACACCGTTCATGAAAGCTTAATTGACCAGTTGTTCTCTCAATTTTGTTTAGGAAAATAATATAGTGATGTTTCAGAAAGATAGAGATTATTAGGAGGAATAAACAATGGGATACAATGCCGGTTCATACGATGTCATAGTAATCGGTGCAGGTCATGCAGGATGTGAAGCTGGTCTTGCGGCAGCACGAATGGGCTCCAAAACATTAATGTTAACAATTAACTTAGATATGGTAGCGTTTATGCCATGTAACCCTTCTGTTGGTGGACCAGCAAAAGGGATTGTTGTTCGTGAAATTGATGCATTAGGCGGAGAAATGGGACGCAACATTGATAAAACGCATATTCAAATGCGTATGTTAAATACAGGTAAAGGGCCAGCTGTACGTGCACTTCGAGCACAAGCAGATAAGTTCTCTTACCAGCATGAATTAAAGAAAACAATTGAAGAAACACCAAACTTAACGTTGTTCCAAGGAATGGTAGAGCGTTTAATCGTTGAAGACGGCGAATGTAAAGGGGTAATTACGCAAGCTGGTGCTGAATATACAGCAAAGACAGTCGTAATTACGACTGGAACGTTTTTACGTGGTGAGATTATTATGGGAGATTTAAAATATTCGAGTGGTCCAAATAATCAACAACCATCTATTACTTTATCGGAACATTTAGAGGAGCTTGGATTTGATCTTGTTAGATTTAAAACAGGTACACCTCCGCGCGTAAATAGTAATACGATTGATTACAGTAAAACAGAAATTCAGCCAGGTGATGATAAGCCACGAGCTTTCTCTTTTGAAACGACAAAGTTTATTATGGATCAAATTCCATGTTGGTTAACGTATACGAGTACGGAAACACATCGTTTAATAGATGAAAACCTACATCGCTCAGCTATGTATTCTGGTATGATTAAGGGAACAGGTCCTAGATATTGTCCTTCAATTGAAGACAAGGTAGTAAGATTTAATGATAAACCACGTCATCAAATTTTCTTAGAGCCAGAAGGACGTAACACACAAGAAGTGTACGTACAAGGTTTATCCACAAGCTTACCAGAAGACGTACAGCGTGATATGCTTAGAACAATCCCTGGTCTAGAAAACGTTGAAATGATGCGTACAGGTTATGCAATTGAATATGATGCAATTGTGCCAACGCAACTATGGCCAACACTTGAAACGAAAAAAATTAAAAATTTATATACAGCAGGACAAATTAACGGAACTTCTGGTTACGAAGAGGCGGCAGGACAAGGGCTTATGGCCGGAATTAATGCAGCATGTCGTTCTTTAGGTAAAAAAGAAGTTATTTTAGGTCGTGAGGATGCTTATATTGGTGTCTTAATTGATGATCTTGTAACGAAAGGGACGAATGAACCATATCGTTTATTAACGTCTCGTGCAGAGTATCGTCTATTATTACGCCATGATAATGCGGATCTTCGTTTAACTGAAATTGGTCATGAAATTGGATTAATTAAAGAAGAACGCTATGAGCGATTTACAAATAAAAAATTACAAATTGAACAGGAAAAGGAACGTTTAAGTAGCATTATTATTAAACCACGTCCTGAAGTTCAAGAATTAATTCGCAATATTGGTGGAAGTGAATTGAAAGATGGAATACGTGCAAGTGACTTATTACGTCGTCCAGAGATGACATATGAGCATATCCATCTTTTAGTACCAAGTGAAGTAGAATTAAGTGATGAAGTTACAGAACAAGTTGAAATTCAGATTAAGTACGAAGGATATATCGAAAAATCTTTACAGCAAGTAGAGCGTATGAAGAAGATGGAAAGTAAAAAAATTCCTGTCGATATTGATTATGATGCGATTTCTAGCCTTGCATCAGAAGCTAGACAGAAATTGAAAGATGTTCGTCCACTTTCAGTGGGGCAGGCTTCACGTATATCGGGCGTAAATCCAGCGGACATTTCCATTTTACTTGTGTATATTGAACAAGGAAAAATTGCGCGAGTATCGAACCAATAAATAGTAAGGAGATATTGTTAGATGAACATAGAACAATTTCAATCTATGCTAGAAGAGAAGGGTATCACCCTCTCTTCTAGACAGTTAGAGCAGTTCGAAATCTACTTCGAAACATTAGTAGAATGGAATGAAAAAATGAATTTAACGGCTATTACGGAAAAAGAGGAAGTATATTTAAAACACTTTTTTGATTCCATTACAGCTGCTTTTTATTACGATTTTTCAAAACCATTCTCAATTTGTGATGTTGGCGCAGGAGCTGGATTCCCAAGTATTCCTTTAAAAATCTGTTTCCCGCATTTAAAAGTGACGATTGTAGACTCATTGCAAAAACGTATTAATTTCTTAAATCATTTAGCACAAAAGTTGGAATTGAGTGACGTCGCGTTTTGTCATGATCGTGCTGAAACATTTGGAAAAAAAGAAGGTGTACGTGAAGCGTACGACATTGTAATGGCACGTGCAGTCGCACGTCTTTCAGTATTAAGTGAGCTGTGTTTACCACTTGTAAAAGTGGGGGGAACATTCATTGCAATGAAAGGTGCTGCAGCAAACGAAGAAATTGAAAATGGCAAGTATGCTTTAGAGGTGCTAGGCGGGGATTTAAAAGAAATGTCTACGTTCCAATTACCGTTTGAAGAAAGTGAACGTAATATTTTATTAATCGAGAAAAAGCGCAAGACACCAAAGAAATATCCACGCAAACCGGGAACACCCAATAAATTACCTATTGAAAAATAAATCTTATTAGACGTAAGATTAAATTATATAAATGAAAACGTAAATGTTTCATAGGAAACATTTTATGGAGAATAGTCAATAGGCCTAAAGGTGGTGGAATATGTATGAAAAATACGTTTTCTCGTTTATTTGGCTTTGGAGATAAAGAGAGCGAATTCGAATTACAAGACGAAAGCCATGAAGAAATAGATAAAAAGGTATATGAAGAAATACAAGAAATTCCGATAGTAAATATTACCCCTAACCGTTATCAACCACGAACAGTTTTTGATGACGCGCGTATTGAGGAACTAGCATTAACGATTCGTACACACGGACTTATTCAGCCAATTGTTGTGAGGCAATATGAGGATGATAAGTACGAGATTATTGCTGGAGAAAGGCGTTTCCGTGCAGCAACAAAGTTAGGGTGGGAAAAGGTTCCTGCAATTATAAAAAACTTAAATGATACAGAAACAGCTTCTGTGGCTTTAATTGAAAACTTGCAACGTGAGGAATTAACAGCAATCGAGGAAGCTGTGGCATATCAAAAGCTAATTGAGTTACATAATTTAACGCAAGAAGCATTGGCACAAAGACTCGGAAAAGGACAATCCACAATCGCAAATAAGTTGCGATTGTTAAAGTTGCCTGAAGAAATAAAAAATGCGTTATTAGAAAAAAGTATTACAGAACGCCATGCCCGTGCGCTCATCCCTTTAAAGAATGAGGAATTACAACTGAAGGTTTTACAGGAAATTGTGGAGAAACAACTGAATGTAAAGCAAACAGAGGAACGAATTGCGAAATTACTAGAGGAAGCAAAACCGAAGCGTAAGGCAAAGCAAAAAGCAGTAAGTCGAGATACGAGAATTGCCATGAATACAATTAGGCAGTCATTACAAATGGTTGCTGACAGTGGTTTAAATGTTAATTCTGAGGAAGAAGAGTTTGACGAGTACTATCAAATTACAATTCAAATTCCAAAGAAAAAATAATAATGGCGTGTTAGAGACCTGATCCTATTGGATAGGTCTCTTTTACTATATTTTCTTGTTAGATGAAGAAGGAGTTTACAAATAAATTTTGAAGTTTAATAAGGACGTAAAAGAAAAACTTTTATTTCATGTTACAATAAACGTAATTGTTACTAGAATAAGATAGAAAGGTTGAAAGTAGGTGACATCATGGGAAAAATCATTGCTATAGCCAATCAAAAGGGTGGCGTTGGAAAAACAACAACATCTGTTAATTTAGGGGCTGGATTGGCACAAGTAGGTAAAAAGGTCCTTCTTGTAGATATTGATGCTCAAGGAAATGCAACGACGGGTGTGGGAATTGAAAAATCCGAATTAGATCAATGTATTTACAATGTTCTTGTGGAAGATGCAGATGTTCAAGGGGTTATACAGAAAACCGCAACTGAAAACTTAGATGTTCTACCCGCTACAATTCAATTAGCAGGCGCTGAAATTGAATTGGTACCGACTATTTCCCGGGAAGTACGTTTGCAAAGGGCATTACAGCCAGTTCGTGATGAATATGATTATATTATTATCGACTGTCCCCCGTCCTTAGGGTTATTAACGATTAATGCATTAACTGCAGCAGATTCTGTTATTATTCCTGTTCAATGCGAATATTACGCACTAGAAGGGTTAAGTCAGCTATTAAATACAGTTCGACTTGTGCAAAAGCACTTAAATAAAAATCTAGCAATTCAAGGCGTATTGCTAACAATGTTAGATGCCCGTACAAATTTAGGGATTCAGGTTATAGATGAAGTGAAAAAATACTTTAGAGATAAAGTATACCGTTCGATTATCCCTCGTAATGTTCGTTTGAGTGAAGCACCAAGTCATGGGAAACCAATTATGCAGTATGACGCTAAATCAAGAGGGGCAGAAGTATATATAGATTTAGCAGAGGAAGTGATTGCAGGTGGCTAAAGGATTAGGAAGAGGAATCAATGTGTTTTTTCCTGATTTAGATGTGAAAGAAGAAGAGACAATTCAGGAGATTACGATAACTGAATTAAGACCGAATCCATATCAACCACGTAAACACTTTAATAAAGAGGCGATTCAGGAATTATCGGCCTCTATTAAAGAGCACGGCATATTACAACCATTAATTGCTAGAAAGAGTATTAAAGGATATGAAATTGTTGCAGGTGAAAGAAGATATCGTGCTGCTAAAGAGGCGGGACTCGAAAAAGTACCTGCCGTTGTAAGACAATTAAATGAGCAGCAAATGATGGAGTTTGCATTGCTTGAAAACTTACAACGAGAAGATTTAAATCCAATGGAAGAAGCAATGGCATATCAAATGTTAATGAATGAGCTAAATGTGACGCAAGAACAATTAGCAAAACGTCTTGGTAAGAGTAGACCTTACATTGCAAACTATACGCGATTATTAAGCCTCCCTTCTTTTGTGCAAGATATGATTGCAAATGGTCAACTTTCAATGGCTCATGGGAGAACTTTACTTACGATAAAAGATGAAGAGCAGTTGAAATCTTTACTGAAACGAATTGAAAAAGAAGGGTTAAATGTTCGTCAATTAGAGAAAATTGTTCAGGAGATTAATCAACGCGTTTCACGTGAAACAAAACAAGTAAAAAAAGAGAGAAATATATTTTTCGTAGAACGCGAAACGTTCTTAAGAGAAAAGTTTGGCACAGAGGTAAAAATTAAAGAAACAAAAAAGGAAAAAGGTAAAATCGAAATTGAATTTTTCAATAAAGAAGATTTAAATCGTATTTTAGAATTATTAGCGCAGCAAAACTAAAAAGCAAACCATCTTATTATTTATAGATGGTTTGCTTTTTTTAATACAGATAATTTTTGGTCTGTTTCTTTTATGCTTTGTGCAATTACGTCAGCCATTTTCATGACTAAACTTAATCTTGTATTTTGCAGGACGAAAAACTCCATAAAACCGTTCAGATTTACGATGCCATGAATATGTAAGTCACCAACTGCTGGTAATTTCTTATTCATCGCAGCTCCGGGTTTACTAGGTCCCATTCCGGTAGTGATGGAACCGATACTTTGAGATTTTCCTAAACAAGCATCAACCGCAATTATAAATGAAGCAGGATTATCTTTCTGTATATTCTGAATTTTTTCTTCTAAGTTTAGCGCATGTACTGGTTCATCCAGTGTGCCGAACACTTGGAAGTTTGTAATTCCTACTTGTTCTAGTTTCGTACCGACTAATGGCCCGAGTGCATCGCCTGTAGAACGATCTGTTCCGATACAAACGAGAATAATTGGTATATGGTTTTTAATAGGGATATGGGAAAGTAAGAAGTTACTAATTGTCTCGGAGGCTTCTAAATCTTGGTGCATAACATTTTGAGTTTCTTTTTCGAAAAAAGGTAAGCGAAAACTTCCAATATTCATGAAGCACCCATCCTTTTAATAAATTTTCAAAATATGTTATATGGTGAGTGAAATGGAAAACTATAAGTGCGTACTTGCTGTAAAATTTAAGTGAGAACGGAAATAATAGTACTAGTATATATATATTCGTTCCATTTTATACCTGTATGTAGGTTAACAAATGGAATTAAAGTCATAAAATTTTTTCAGCAATTAGGAGACTTCTGATACAATAAGAAGGATAACTAAAAAGAAATTTTGGCTGGAGAGGTAGAGGTACATGGATTTATTAACGAAGTGGTTTAATGCTACGAAACAGTATTTACTAGATGCTGATCGTTGGGCTCATATTGGAATTGCGACATTAAAAATATGTATCATTTTAACAATTGGTGCAATTGTAGTACGAATTGCAAGAGCGGTTGTACGGAATGCGTTTCGTATGGGAAGTCGTTCGCCAATTCAAATTTCAGAACGTCGTACAGTTACAGTAGCGAAGTTACTTGAAAATATTGTGGCATACGTTGTTATGTTTATTATGTTAATTGCGATTTTAGGTGTGTTTGATATTAATGCATCAGGTTTATTAGCCGGTGCAGGGGTAATTGGTTTGGCAGTCGGATTTGGTGCTCAAAGTTTAGTAAAAGATGTTATTACAGGGTTATTTATCTTGCTAGAAGATCAATTTTCAGTCGGTGACTACGTAAAAATTGGTCAGTTTGAAGGAGTCGTTTTAGAGATTGGACTTCGTACAACAAAAGTAAAAAGTTGGACAGGTGAAATTCATACTTTACCAAATGGAAGTATCATTCAAGTTACGAACTATTCAGTTAGTAATAGTGTAGCATTTGTTGATGTATCTATTTCGTATGAGGCTGACATAGCGAAAGCAGAGCAAGTCATTGAAGACTTATTACAAGAATTACCTGCAAAGTACGAAAAAATGGTAACAACACCGCAATTGTTAGGTGTACAAACATTAGCTGCTTCAGAAGTGATATTACGTGTTATTGCTGAAGTAGAGCCAATGCAACATGCAGTTATTGCAAGAGCACTTCGTAAAGAAATTAAAAATCGTCTAGATCTACATGGTATTGAAATTCCATATCCACGTATGGTTTTATATAATCGTGAAGAATTAGTGAGTGAAAAAGCAATTTAGTATGGAGAGGGGTTTGGAGAATGGAGCAAAAGCAGTATAACTTGTATGATGTTGTGGAAATGAAGAAAGCCCACCCATGTGGTGAGAATCGTTGGAAGATTATTCGTATGGGAATGGATATCCGCATTAAGTGCGAGGGATGTGACCATTCAGTAATGATTCCTCGAAGAGAGTTTGATCGTAAGGTAAAAAAAATACTTGTGAAGCACGAAGAATAGAGAGAAAGTAACAGTTGCAGTGGGTAGCTGTTACTTTTTTTCGTTTGGAGGAAACTTGTCATTTTTTTCGTTACTATCTATAATGATGAAAGATTGAGACATAGGAGTGAAAAATATGGGATTAACGGCTGGGATTGTTGGATTACCTAACGTAGGGAAGTCCACTTTATTTAATGCAATTACACAAGCAGGAGCAGAATCTGCAAACTATCCATTCTGTACAATTGATCCAAACGTAGGAATTGTAGAAGTACCAGATGAGCGTTTAAATAAATTAACGGAATTAGTAGAACCGAAAAAAACTGTTCCGACTGTATTTGAGTTTACTGATATTGCAGGTATCGTAAAAGGTGCTAGTAAAGGCGAAGGTTTAGGAAATAAATTCTTATCTCACATTCGCCAAGTAGATGCAATTTGCCAAGTTGTTCGTTGTTTTGAAGACGAAAATATTACGCACGTTTCAGGGAAAGTAGATCCAATTGATGATATTGAAACAATCAACCTAGAACTAATCTTAGCCGATTTAGAATCTGTTGATAAACGTATCGAACGTGTTGCGAAATTAGCAAGACAAAAAGATAAAGAAGCAGTATATGAGCATGAAATTTTAGTTCGTTTAAAAGAAGCTTTTGAAGAGGGAAAACCGGCTCGTACTGTTGAATTTACAGAAGAACAAATGAAGATTGTTAAAGGCCTTCATTTACTGACAACGAAAGAAATGTTATATGTAGCAAACGTAAGCGAGGACGATGTAATCGATCCTTCTGAAAACAAATATGTACAAATGGTAAAAGAATTTGCTGCGAATGAAAACTCTGAAGTAATCGTTGTATGTGCAAAGATCGAATCAGAAATCGCTGAGTTAGACGAAGAAGAGAAAAAGGTATTCCTTGAAGAACTAGGCATTGAAGAATCTGGTTTAGATCAATTAATTCGTGCTGCATATGATTTATTAGGACTTGCTACTTACTTCACAGCTGGTGTACAAGAAGTACGTGCATGGACATTCAAACAAGGTATGAAAGCACCACAATGTGCTGGTGTAATTCATACAGACTTTGAGCGTGGATTTATTCGTGCAGAAACAGTTTCTTACGAAGACTTAATGACAAATGGTTCTATGACAGCTGCAAAAGAAGCTGGTAAAGTTCGTTTAGAAGGAAAAGAGTATATCGTAAAAGACGGAGATGTTATGCACTTCCGTTTTAACGTTTAATTTAATATTTCCTAGGAAAAATAAAGATATGAGCTTGGCAAATATATTATATGTTTGCCAAGTTTTTTATGTATGGGTGAGTTGATTCATCTAACTTACTATGATATAATCTAAACTCGTGAGTAATTACTATAAATTAATTGCTCCTTGCCCATTATGGGCCGTTTAGACCAAAAGGAGGTGAAAGTGTAATGAGAAAGTACGAAATTATGTACATCATTCGTCCTGGCGTTGAAGAAGAAGCTCAAAAAGCTTTAGTTGAACGTTTTGCAGGTGTTTTAACAAACAATGGTGCAGAAATCATTAACACGAAAGAGTGGGGTAAGCGTCGTTTAGCTTACGAAATCAACGACTTACGTGAAGGTTTCTACATGATCTTAAACGTGAAATCTAACGCAGAAGCGATTAACGAATTCGACCGTTTAGCTAAGATCAACGAAGACATCCTTCGTCATATCGTTGTTAAAGAAGAAGAAAAATAATTGATATATAAGGGAGAGTGGTTCGATTGATGAATCGTGTTATCCTCGTTGGTCGTTTAACTAAGGACCCTGACTTACGTTACACGCCCAATGGTGTTGCAGTAGCTACTTTTACGTTAGCTGTGAATCGCGCATTTGCCAATCAACAAGGTGAGCGTGAAGCTGACTTTATTAATTGTGTAATATGGCGTAAACAAGCAGAAAACGTAGCAAATTATTTGAAAAAAGGTAGCTTAGCAGGCGTAGATGGACGTCTTCAAACTCGTAATTACGAGGGACAAGATGGTAAACGTGTATACGTAACAGAAGTTCTTGCGGAAAGCGTACAATTTTTAGAGCCGCGTAATGGCGGTGGGGAGCAACGCGGTTCATTTAATCAGCAACCATCAGGAGCTGGTTTCGGTAACCAAGGCTCTAACCCATTTGGTCAATCTAGTAATTCAGGTAACCAAGGTAACTCTGGATTTACGAAGAATGACGATCCATTTTCAAATGTAGGTCAACCGATCGACATTTCCGACGACGATTTACCGTTCTAATACAGTAAATTTGTTAGTTTTAACAAAGAATGGAGGGAAATAGACATGGCAGGACGCAAAGGTGGACGTGCGAAACGTCGTAAGGTGTGTTTCTTCACAGCTAACGGCATCACTCGCATCGATTATAAAGATGTTGATTTATTAAAACGTTTCGTTTCTGAGCGTGGTAAAATTTTACCTCGTCGTGTAACAGGAACAAGCGCAAAATACCAACGCAAACTTACAGTTGCAATTAAACGTGCTCGTCAAATGGCACTTTTACCATATGTTGGTGAATAATAGCGTATGAAATGCACAGTAGAGTCGGACTCTACTGTGCATTTTGCTATGCTTTTCTTTTTTGAAAGAGAGGTTAAAATGTGAGGCAAGCGAGATTTATTACTGAAGGAGCCGCGTTGTTGGCTATATATGTAATGTTATTGTTTATATCTATGTATGTTCCGATTTTAGGTACAGTTGTAACGTTTGCATTGCCGTTGCCATTTATATTGTTAACGATAAGATATAAATTATCGAATGCATTTGTAATTTTTACGGCTGCATTTTTAATTGTTGTTTTTGTAAGTCAGCCGATAGGTCTAGTAAAGACGGTCGTATTTGGGTTGATGGGTATTGTTTTAGGGTGCATGTATAAAAAACAAAGAAAGCCATTGGAGATTTTAATAACCGGTTCACTTGCATACTTAATCAGTATTATGCTCATTTATGTTGCCAGTATAAAGTTTTTTAACATAGATTTTATAAAGCAAATACAAAATATGTTTAATAAAAGCGTAGTGCAAAGTGAAAAGATAGCAAGTGTTGCTGGTATGCCGATTAGTAAAGAGCAAAAAGAGTTATTTGTACAAATGAATGATATATTACAAACGGTATTCCCGAGTATACTTGTGATGGTTTCTGTATGTCTTTCTTGGATTACCATAATAATATCAGGTAGTGCTTTAAAAAAGCTAAAGCATGATGTTATACCTTGGCCTAAGTTCAAAGATATACAATTACCAAAGAGTATTGTTTGGTATTACGTTATATTTATTTTGCTATCAACTTTTATAAAAGTAGAACCGACATCATATTTACATATGGTATTTTCTAACCTATATGTCATATTTGCTTTATTACTAGTGCTGCAAGGCCTGACGTTTATCACTTTTCTAGCGCATAGCAAAGGTTTTACGAAAGGGGTTCCTATTATTAGTTTTATCGCCTGCATGTTTATTCCGATGCTGTTTCCTCTTGTGACAATCTTAGGTATAATTGATTTAGGGATTTCATTGCGTTCTAAAATAGGAGGATAAAATAATATTCCTTATACTATTTTAATCTGTTTAACTAACTGGAAGATAAGTTAGTTTTACTTTATAGGAGTTGTATACATGCCTGAATTTTATAAGAAACAGTGGTTTTTATATCCTGTTTACGTATTGGCATTTTTTGTGTTTGTGCTCATTTTAATTCTCTGTTATTTTCATTTACTAATGGGGATAGTCTCCTTCTTTATTTTTTGTATCGTCCTTTTTGTTGTTGTACGATTTGAACTTACTTTCCAAAAGAATTTTGAAAAACATACGACAGATATGATTACAAGGGTAAAGAAAGTGAGTAATGAGGCATTTAACCAGATGCCAATTGGTATTTTGTTATACAATAAGGATTATGGGATTGATTGGGCAAATCCTTATTTATCTTCATGTCTGGGGCAGCATGCATTAGCTGGATGGCACCTTTATGATGTATCAGAAACGTTACTTCTTTTTATTAAGGGAGAAACGTCCGATGATATAGTCTCTTTAAATAATCGAAAGTTTCGTGTCTTTGTAAGGAAAGAAGAAAAGTTAATTTATTTCTTTGATGTAACAGAACAAACAGAGATTGAAAAGATGTACGAGGATCAACGTACTGTTTTAGCTGTCATTTATTTAGATAATTATGATGAAGTTACACAAGGGTTGGATGATCAATTACGTACGAATATAACAAGTCTTGTAACATCAAGACTAAATGAGTGGGCCGTTAAGTATGGGGCATATTTAAAACGTGCATCTTCAGAAAGATTCTTCGTTGTGTTAAATGAAAGTATTTTAGCGCAGATGGAGAAAGGGAAATTTAGCATTTTAGATCAAGTACGTGAAGAAACATCTAAAAGGAATATACCACTTACATTAAGTGTAGGTGTTGGATCAGGTGATTTACCTTTATCCGAGCTTGGGGCAATGGCTCAATCAGGTTTAGATCTTGCGCTTGGGCGTGGTGGAGATCAAGTAGCTATTAAACAAGCGACAGGTAAAGTTAAGTTTTATGGTGGTAAGACAAATCCGGTGGAAAAACGTACTCGTGTACGTGCCAGAGTGATTTCGCATGCATTAAAGGATTTAGTATTAGAAAGTAGCAATGTCATTATAATGGGGCATAGGGCTCCTGATATGGACGCAATTGGTGCTGCGATTGGTATTTTAAAGGTAGCGCAATTAAATGAGCGCAAAGGATATATTGTGCTCGATGAAAATGATTCTGATAAGGGAATTAAGCGTTTAATGGATAAAGTGAAACAAAATGAAGAGTTATGGTCTCACTTTATTACACCAGAACAAGCGATGGAATTTGCAAATGATGATTCCTTACTTGTTGTTGTTGATACGCATAAACCTTCAATGGTGATGGAAGAAAAGCTGTTACGCAAAATTGAAAATGTAGTTGTGATTGACCATCATCGCCGAGGAGAAGACTTTATTGAGGATCCGTTGCTTGTTTACATGGAGCCATATGCTTCTTCTACGGCAGAGCTTGTTACGGAATTACTTGAATACCAACCGAAAAATTTAAAAATGACAATGTTAGAAGCAACAGCATTATTAGCAGGTATTATTGTTGATACGAAAAGCTTTACATTCCGGACAGGTGCTCGTACGTTTGATGCGGCTTCTTATTTACGCTCACACGGTGCAGATACTGTACTTGTACAAGAGCTTTTAAAAGAAGATATGAATCAGTATTTACGGGTTGCAAAAGCTATTAAAAATGCGTACATTTATACAAATGGAATTGCGATTGCAAAAGTTGATAGCGATGATTACTACGATCAAGTGCTTATTGCGCAATCAGCGGACACATTATTAACAATGACAGGAATTATTGCATCGTTTGTTATTGCAAAACGTGGTGAGAATTTCATTGGAATTAGCGGCAGGTCTTTAGGTGAAGTGAATGTGCAGCTAATTATGGAAAACTTAGGTGGTGGCGGGCATTTAACGAATGCAGCCACACAAATGAAAAATGTTACAGTAGATGAAGCTGAGGAGAAGCTTCGATTTGTTATTGATGACTATTTACAGGGAGGCACACAATCATGAAAGTAATTTTTCTAAAAGATGTAAAAGGTAAAGGGAAAAAAGGGGAAGTAAAAAACGTACCAGATGGTTATGCAAATAACTTCTTACTAAAACAGGGATTAGCTGCTGAAGCGACAAATAGCAGTATGAAAACTTTAGAAGCTCAAAAGCGCAAAGAAGAAAAAGATGCAGCAGCAGAGCTTGAAAATGCAAAACAATTAAAAGAAACGTTAGAGAAATTAACTGTAGAATTAAAGGCTAAATCTGGAGAAGGCGGCCGTCTATTCGGTTCAATCACAAGTAAACAAATCGTAGATGCAATGCAAAAATCTCACAATATTAAACTTGATAAGCGTAAATTTGAAATGGATGATGCAATTCGTGCGTTAGGCTATACAAACGTTACTGTGAAATTGCATCCGCAAGTAACAGCAACAGTAAAAGTTCATGTTAGTGAACAATAAAACTAAGTTAAGCAAGGAGGATTGCGTATGAGTGATGTAATGGCTGATCGTACCCCTCCGCATAATATAGAAGCTGAGCAGGCAGTCTTAGGTGCTATATTGATTGATCAGGATGCATTAACTTCAGCATCGGAACTGTTGGTACCTGACTCATTTTATCGAACGAAACATCAAAAGATTTTTGAAGTCATGCTTGGGCTATCTGATAAGGGGGAGCCAATTGACTTAGTAATGATGACGTCAGCGATGGCTGATCAAGGATTACTAGAAGAAGTTGGTGGGGTTTCTTACTTAGCAGAATTAGCAGAAGTTGTTCCGACTGCTGCTAACGTAGAGTATTATGCAAGAATCATCGCTGAAAAAGCACTGTTACGTCGTTTAATTCGAACGGCGACTCATATTGTGTCTGATGGATATGAGAGAGAAGATGATGTGGATGGTCTTTTAAATGAGGCTGAGAAAAAAATATTAGAAGTATCTCATCAGACGAATGCGAAAGCATTCCAAAATATTAAAGACGTTCTTGTAGATGCTTACGATAAAATCGAACTTTTGCATAATCAAAAAGGTGAAGTGACCGGGATACCGACTGGATTTACTGAATTAGATAAGATGACGGCAGGGTTCCAACGAAATGATTTAATCATCGTGGCGGCACGTCCGTCGGTAGGTAAAACGGCATTTTCATTAAATATCGCACAAAACGTAGCGACGAAAACGGATGAAAATGTAGCGATTTTTAGTCTAGAGATGGGTGCTGATCAGCTTGTTATGCGTATGCTTTGTGCAGAAGGGAATATTGATGCACAAAGACTTCGTACCGGATCGTTAACTTCTGATGATTGGGCGAAATTAACGATGGCAATGGGTAGCCTTTCTAATGCTGGTATTTATATTGATGATACGCCGGGGATTAAAGTAAATGAGATTCGAGCAAAATGTCGTAGATTAAAACAGGAACAGGGTCTTGGTATGATCTTGATTGACTACTTACAGCTTATTCAAGGAAGTGGGAAATCAGGAGAGAACCGTCAGCAGGAAGTATCTGAGATTTCTCGTACACTAAAAGGGATTGCGCGTGAATTACAAGTTCCTGTTATTGCCTTGTCACAGTTATCTCGTGGTGTAGAATCTCGTCAAGATAAACGTCCGATGATGTCTGATATTCGTGAATCGGGAAGTATCGAGCAGGATGCCGATATCGTAGCCTTTCTATATCGTGAAGATTACTATGACCGAGAAACGGAAAATAAAAATACGATTGAAATTATTATTGCAAAGCAGCGTAATGGTCCAGTAGGCTCAGTAGAGCTCGCATTCGTTAAAGAGTTCAATAAGTTCGTTAACTTAGAACGTCGCTTCGAAGATGGGCATGCGCCGCCGGCATAACGATAGTATAAAAAAGAAACGCATTTCTTATAATAAGATGTGTTTCTTTTTTTTTATAGAAAAGATAAGGCTTTCATAGTGTGAAAATATAATTCTTACGAACGAAAAAGTTTTTTGGTAAAAAAATGTTCGTTTTTTGGTTGACTTCTTTTTCGGTTTTGGTACAATTATATTGTTTGAATAGATCGTTTGAAAATTGCGGAGGTGCTTTAATAATGTCTTCAGTAGTAGTTGTAGGAACACAATGGGGCGACGAAGGAAAAGGTAAAATCACTGATTTTCTTTCTGAGCATGCGGAAGTAGTTGCAAGATATCAAGGTGGAAATAACGCAGGACATACAATTGTTTTTGGCGGAGTTAAATATAAATTACACTTAATTCCATCTGGTATTTTCTATAAAGAGAAAATTTGTGTAATCGGAAACGGCTTAGTAGTAGATCCGAAAGCATTACTTGAAGAGTTAAAATACTTACACGATCGTGGTGTAAGTACTGATAATTTACGCGTAAGTAACCGTGCGCACGTTATTTTGCCTTATCACTTAAAACAAGATGAGTTAGAAGAAGCAAGTAAAGGTGATAACAAAATCGGTACAACGAAAAAAGGTATCGGTCCTGCATATATGGACAAAGCTGCTCGTATTGGTATTCGTATGGCTGATCTTTTAGACCGTGAAGCATTTAAAGAGAAGCTTGAGCGCAATTTAGCACAAAAAAATCGTTTGTTTGAAAAAATGTACGATACAGAAGGTTTCAGTGTAGAAGAAATCTTCGAAGAGTACTTCGAGTACGGACAACAAATCGCGCAATATGTGTGTGATACGTCTGTTGTATTAAATGATGCATTAGATAATAATCACCGTGTATTATTTGAAGGTGCACAAGGTGTTATGCTTGATATCGACCACGGTACGTATCCGTTTGTTACATCTTCTAACCCAATTGCTGGTGGTGTAACAGTTGGAACTGGAGTTGGTCCTGCAAAAGTTACTCGCGTTGTAGGTGTATGTAAAGCATATACAAGCCGTGTAGGTGATGGTCCATTCCCTACTGAGCTTCATGACGAAATTGGTCATCAAATTCGTGAAGTTGGTCGTGAGTATGGAACGACAACTGGTCGTCCACGCCGCGTAGGTTGGTTTGATAGCGTTGTTGTAAGACATGCGCGTCGTGTTAGTGGTTTAACAGATTTATCATTAAACTCTATCGACGTTCTAACTGGTATTTCAACTCTTAAAATTTGTGTTGCTTACAAATACAATGGCGAAGTTATCGATGAAGTTCCAGCAAACTTAAACATTTTAGCGAAATGTGAGCCTGTATACGAAGAGCTTCCAGGTTGGACAGAAGATATTACTGGTGTAAGATCATTAGACGAGCTTCCTGAGAATGCAAGAAAATACGTAGAACGTGTTTCTGAGTTAACAGGAATTCAATTATCTATGTTCTCAGTTGGACCAGATCGTAACCAAACGAATATCGTTCGTAACGTATACGAAGCTTAATTGATATTTTTAAGAAAAAACTCATGTCCGCATGAGTTTTTTCTTATTTTTTATAAAAAAATAAAAAAGGTATTGCAAAAAATAAATAAAGCATGTTATGATACATCTTGTCGTCACGAAAATATGACGTTGGTGAGTATGAGCCATTAGCTCAGTTGGTAGAGCATCTGACTTTTAATCAGAGGGTCGAAGGTTCGAGTCCTTCATGGCTCACCATTTTATTTTTCGTGGCCCGTTGGTCAAGTGGTTAAGACACCGCCCTTTCACGGCGGTAACACGGGTTCGAATCCCGTACGGGTCATGTTTTTTTATGTTCATTTTTGGTCCCGTGGTGTAGTGGTTAACATGCCTGCCTGTCACGCAGGAGATCGCCGGTTCGACCCCGGTCGGGACCGCCACTTTTGTTTATACCACCATTAGTGGTTTTATATATAGTTTTGGCTCGGTAGCTCAGTCGGTAGAGCAGAGGACTGAAAATCCTCGTGTCGGCGGTTCGATTCCGTCCCGAGCCACTCTCAGGATATTAAGTGGGCCCACTTAATATCCTTTTTATTTGTGTAATTTTACAAAATTGAGTAGTTATTTTAAAATAGAATGAGGAGCCTCTAGCAGTTGAAGCTAGAGGTTTTTCTATAGATCGTATAGGATTCCGTGTAAAAGTGGATCATACATGAGTCTGTGAGAATAGAGGAGAAAGTACTTAAGCAAAAGATGCGGTCATATAGGGACATACTATGTAGACATCAATGTGTTTAGGGATATTGACCATATTTTTACCCCGCTATTTAATGGGCAGTAAGGCCTCCATCTTAAAATTCAGCGAAAGCAAAGAAGTTAGGTGGAGGGAGGGCTGCCCGTAAAAGCCCAATTGGTGAGGGCTGATTAAAGCTTCACTTTATAAGGAGGAAATAAACGATGATGGGAAAGAAAATTTTAGTAGTTGATGATGAAAAGCCGATTGCAGATATTTTGAAGTTCAACCTAGAAAAAGAAGGTTTTGAAATTGTAATGGCGCATGATGGTGATGAAGCAATTGAAAAAGCAACTGAAGAACAACCAGATATGGTTTTATTAGATATTATGCTACCAGGTAAGGATGGCTTAGAGGTTTGCCGTGAAATACGTAAAAGCTCAGAAATGCCGATTATTATGCTTACAGCGAAGGACTCTGAAATCGATAAAGTATTAGGACTTGAGCTTGGGGCAGATGATTATGTAACGAAGCCATTTAGTACGAGGGAATTACTTGCTCGCGTGAAGGCGAATTTACGTCGCCATCAGCAAGGTGGTGCGGCAGAAAAAGAAGAAAATACGGAAATGGTTATTGGACCAATTGTTATCAATCCAAATGCGTATAGTGTAACGAAACGTGAGGAAAATATTGAGCTTACACACCGTGAATTTGAGCTATTACATTATTTAGCAAAACATTTAGGACAAGTTATGACACGTGAACATTTATTGCAAACAGTTTGGGGTTATGACTATTTTGGAGATGTACGTACAGTGGATGTAACAGTACGTCGTCTACGTGAAAAAATTGAAGATAATCCAAGTCATCCTACATTAATTGTCACTAGACGTGGAGTAGGGTATTACTTGCGTGACCCAGAGCAGGAATAGTATATGAAGAAAGTCGGTTTTTTTCAATCTATTCATTTAAAATTTGTACTCATATATATGCTATTAATATTGATAGCTATGCAAGTTATTGGGGTATATTTCGTAAGAGAGTTAGAAAAGAGTCTTGTACAAGGTTTTAGAGATTCTTTAACGCAACAAACGAACTTATTATCGTATAACTTGAAACAAGAGTTTAAAAAAAGTTATACAAAAGCAGAGACAGAATCAACAGGTGAAACGATTAAAACTTCCATTCGAAAATTTGCCTCTGATCGAAAGAAGGATATTCAAGAGGTAAGTGTATTTGATGCGAATAGAAAGCTGCTCGCTATTTCAGATGAGTCAAAGCAAAACAAGGTAAATAGAACGTCAACTGATATAGCTGTTCAGCGGGTATTGGTACAAAAAAAACCAGAAGTGAAAATTGAGAAGGATGGTCGTACAGGTCACCGTGTACAAGTTATGATTACTCCTATTATGGATGATAACAACAAAGATGCACTTGGTGCTATTTACGTTGTTGCATCCATGGAAGATGTTTATAAGCAGATGAAGGATATTAATCAAATCTTTGCGACCGGAACCGTTATTGCATTACTCGTAACAGCTGTACTTGGAATTTTGTTAGCTCAAACGATTACGAGACCAATCTCTGATATGCGAAGACAAGCAATTGAAATGGCAAAAGGAAACTATTCAAGAAAAGTAAAAGTGCACAGCCATGATGAAATTGGACAATTAGCATTATCTTTCAATAATTTATCAAAAAAATTACAACAAGCTCGTTCTTCAACAGAAAGTGAAAGACGTAAATTGTCATCCGTATTATCACATATGACAGATGGAGTAATTGCTACTGATCGAAAAGGGGACATTATTTTATTAAATGATCCTGCGGAAAAGATGCTAAATGTTTCGCGTGAAACGGCGCTCGATCAATCTGTTTTAGAAGTATTGGGAATACAAGAAGAATTTACGCTCGATCATTTATACGAAGAGCCGGATTCTGTTTTATTAGATTTTAGTACGAGAAATGAGCCATATATTTTACGCGCTAGTTTCTCTGTTATTCAAAAAGAGACAGGGAAAGCAAATGGTTTAATTGCCGTATTATATGATGTGACTGAGCAGGAGCGTATAGAAAGAGAACGCCGCGAGTTTGTAGCAAACGTCTCTCATGAATTAAGAACGCCATTAACGACAATGCGCAGTTACTTAGAGGCACTTACAGACGGTGCATGGCAAGATCCAAATATTGCACCACAATTTTTAACAGTTACACAAGAAGAAACAGAAAGAATGATTAGACTTGTAAATGCGTTATTGCAACTATCTAAACTCGATAGTACAGAACATCGTTTAATGAAAGAATGGATCGACTTTACTGACTTCTTTAATAACATTATTGATCGTTTTGAAATGTCTAAAGAGCAAAACGTAAGCTTCAAACGATCTTTCTCTAAAAAATCTCGATTTATTGATATGGATACGGATAAAATTACGCAAGTATTGTATAACATTATTTCGAATGCATTAAAGTATTCGCCAGAAGGTGGAACCGTAACATATCGTTTACGTGATCGTGGAGAATTATTAGAGATTAGTGTAAGTGACCAAGGAATGGGTATTCCGAAAGAAAACGTTGATAAAATCTTTGAACGTTTTTATCGCGTAGATAAAGCACGTTCAAGACAAATGGGCGGTACAGGACTTGGATTAGCGATTGCGAAAGAAATGATTGAGGCACATGGTGGCTCGATTTGGGCAAAGAGTGAGGAAGGAAAAGGGACAACGATTTATTTCACATTGCCTATGGCAGCAGATGAAGAGGACGAATGGGAATGAGTATGGAGAATGTTAAAACGATAGTTTTAATTAATTTAGTTGTAATTAGTCTATTTCTTACTTTTAACTTATGGACGTATGTGCCAGATTCCACATCTATGCAAAATGCAAAATTTGTACAGGGGAATGAGGGAAATACTCAAACTAAAATCGCTGATGTTGTCCGCCCTACTTCTATCATCGTGCATAAAGATAAAAATCATTACGGGAGCAAAAGAGAGGGAGATATAGAATCAATCTATAGAACTTTGGAAGCAGGGGAATTACATGAGTTCAAAGAGATATCGATTGCTAAGGCTGACTTCCTTTCTTATGTTCATGGTGAAGGGAAAATTGAACTTATTTTCCCTACCAACATCCCATTTGATGCAGTTAAATCTATGTTTAGTATGAAAGAAAAAAGTATAGCTAAGCCTAAACACTTTAATCGAATTATTCTTGATCCTTCTAGAAGTAGGGATCAAGAAATTAAAATTAATTTTGTTTCTGATGGTGATAACTCTAGAATATATGAAGCAAAATTAAGTGGTGTGTATTTAAAAGATATTGTAAATGCACAAAATCAATTTATAGTATCAGCGAAACCTTATTTTGACTATCAAATTAATGATATGAAAAAGTTATTTTTACCAGATGGAACGACAGAATTAAGTAATATAACATATATTTCATCTAATTTGGCGGTTGATACATTTAAGAATGCTCTTTTTAGTGATCCACGTTATTTAAGCCCTATTATCGAGAGATCGAAAGAAATATTTACAGATGGTATTAGGTCTATGGAGATTGAAAACGATCAGCATATGCTAAAGTATAAAAATTCTTCTGTTTTAAGTGAGAAAAAGCCAGATAATTTAATGCTTTTACAAAAAAGTTTTGATTTTGTAAATGGTCACAGTGGGAGTTTGGATTCATATCGTTTGGACTATATGAATAAAGGACAGACAGTATTCCGCTTACAGGAAGATGGATATCCCGTATTCAATACAGATGGATTAGCTGAATTGAGACAAGTATGGGGATCGGAAGAAGTAATGGAATATGAAAGACCGTTGCTTTCTTTAAATACGAAAGGTATAGAGCAGAAGGTTACTCTTCCGTCAGGTCATGTTGTAATAGCATCCTTAGAAAATAATGCCGCGGTAGATAAAAGATCTATTAAAGATATTGGGATTGGATACAAATTATCACTAGATGGGCAAGTAGCGCGACTACAGCCAATTTGGTATGTAAAGTTTGTTGAAGATGAAGCTGGCAAACAAAAAATATATGAGTGGAATGAGGGAGGACTAAATGGATTGGGATCGGATTAAAACCATATTTATTGTGACCTTTTTTGTTTTGGACCTCTTTCTCATTTTTCAATTCATTCAAAAGCAAGATAGTAATCAATTGGAGCTTATTGCAGAAACAAAGATAGATCAAGAATTAAAAGCAAACAAAATTACTATGGGTAATTTTCCTAAAGAACCGAAAAAAGAGTCATTTATTAGGGCTGAAAACAAGACATTTAAAGAAGAAGACGTACAGTCTTTAAAAAATCAAACGGCGCATATACAAAATATGTACAAGATAGAAAGTAAGCTAAAAGAGCCCTTTTTAAATACAAAATCTTTATCCAAAGATAAGTATAATGATTTTTTGAAGAACTATGTATTAGATGGACAAAAGTATGAGTTTGGGGCGATGAAAGACTCTAAAATTTACTTCTTCCAAAAATATAAAGATAAGCCTATTTTCTATAACGATCAGGCAATGATTGTTGTGGAATTAAATGAAAAAAATGAACTTGTGTCGTACACGCAGACGATGCTAACAGGTTTAAAAGAAATGGGCGAAAGTGAAAAAACGAAACAGCAAGAAATTATTACTGCCCAAACTGCTTTAGAAAATCTGTATTTAAAAAATAAAATTCATGGGAATACACATGTAAAAGAAGCGCAAATTGGTTATGCCAACCTTACCGCATCTACTTCTAATAACCAAGTACTTGCTCCAACGTGGAACTTAAAGACGGAGCAGAAGCAGGACTTCTTTGTAAATGCAATTGAAGGACAAGTTATGGAATTAGGGGAAAAGGAAAATCAAGTGGTTGATGAACATACTGGAGTGAGAAAGAATGGGATTGCATTTTAGCGTACTTGCAAGTGGAAGTACAGGGAATATGCTATATGTAGGAACAGATGAAAAGAAGTTACTTGTCGATGCAGGTTTAAGTGGTAAAGCAACTGAGGCTTTATTTAAACAGGCAGAATTAAATATAAACGATGTATCGGGTATTCTTGTAACACATGAACATAGTGATCATATTAAAGGATTAGGTGTATTGGCACGTAAATATGATTTACCTGTTTATGCAAATGAGAAAACATGGAATGCAATGGAACACTTAATAGGAAATATCCCAACTGAGCAAAAGTTTATTTTCTCAGTTGGGGATGTAAAAACATTCGGTGATATTGAGGTCGAGTCATTTGGAGTTTCACATGACGCGGCAGAGCCGATGTTCTATGCTTTTCATAACAATAATAGAAAGTTAGCTCTTATTACAGATACAGGATACGTGAGTGACCGTATGAAAGGTGTTATTAAGGGGGCTAATGCTTTCGTGTTTGAAAGCAATCATGACGTGGAAATGCTTCGTATGGGACGCTATCCATGGAGTATTAAGCGACGTATTTTAAGTGACGTAGGGCACGTTTGTAATGAAGATGCTGCATTGGCTATGGCGGATGTAATTACAGATGAGACAAAGCATATTTATTTAGCCCATTTAAGTTTAGATAATAACATGAAAGAACTGGCGCGAATGTCAGTATCGCAAGTATTAGAGGAAAAGGGATTTGGAGTGGGAGAAGCTTTTGAAATCCACGATACAGATCCAAAAATGCCTACAAAAATTCAATACGTATAATTCTCCATTTTAGTAAACAATAAAGGTGAATATAGTTGTTTTCAGGAAGATGGGTGAACAAATATGTCCTTTATTGATGGAGAAAATTATCGTATGAAACGTGCAAGGAAAAAGAAGCATAAAGGTATTGTTATTTCTAGCATAGCAGGAACAATTGTAGGAGCTTCGTTATTTGCATTTGGAGCTCCTTTATTTTCAAATGATACGGACGCGTTTCCGCAAGCTGAAGCAAGTGGAAGTAATATGGCGGAAGCTCAAGGCATTAAACAGATTAGTTTTGTGGATGCTGTTGATCGTGCGTCTGAAGCTGTTGTTGGAGTTATTAATATTCAACGAGATAATTTTTCAGAGGCAGATTCAGAAGCAGGTACGGGATCAGGTGTAATTTATAAGAAGACAGATGGTCAAGCTTATATTGTAACGAATAATCATGTTGTTGCTGGAGCAAATCGTATTGAAGTAAGTTTAAGTGACGGTAAGAAGGTTCCAGGAAAGGTATTAGGAACCGATGTAGTCACAGATTTGGCTGTACTAGAGATAGATGCAAAGCATGTGAAAAAAGTAATTGAGATTGGCGATTCTAATACTGTTCGTAGAGGAGAACCAGTCATTGCGATTGGAAACCCACTCGGGCTCCAATTTTCTGGAACTGTCACACAAGGTATTATTTCAGCTAATGAGCGTATTGTCCCTGTAGATTTAGATCAAGATGGACATTATGATTGGCAAGTAGAAGTGTTGCAAACAGACGCAGCAATTAATCCGGGTAATAGTGGTGGTGCGCTTGTAAATGCAGCGGGTCAATTAATTGGTATTAACTCAATGAAAATTGCGGCAAAAGAAGTAGAAGGAATTGGGCTAGCTATTCCTGTTACTAGAGCTGTTCCAATTATGAATGAATTAGAGAAGTACGGAAAAGTAAGAAGACCGTATGTTGGAATTGAACTGAGATCATTAAATGAAATTCCAAACTACTATTGGTCAAAAACATTGCATTTACCAGGCAATGTAACAGAGGGAGTTTGCATTTTAGATGTGAAAAGTCCTTCGCCAGGTACAGATGCTGGTTTGCGAGAACACGATGTGATTGTAGCAGTAGATGGGAAACCAGTTCGCGATATTATCGGATTCCGTACGGCCTTATATGATAAAAAAATTAATGATAAAATGACTCTTACGTTTTATCGTGGTACAAAACGAGCAACAACAACGGTTAAACTAGGCATTCAAAAGTATTAAAAACAGGAGGGCCTACCTCCTGTTTTCTATTGTAGAAAAGTGAGGTGAAGAATATGAACTTACCTTGTTGTTTAGAACATGTTGAATTAGCTTTAGATATTATTGTGGATGAGTGTGAAGTGCCACCGGTTATTAACAATGTGGATAACTCAGAAAAAGAGAAAAAAACATGTGAATTTTGTCAAAATGAGGCGACATATGTTGTATCGAACACAGATTCTCACACAATATGTGGGTAACAATTGTGGATATGTGGATAAGTTATGTGGATAACATGTTTGTAAGGTGGGGAATACGTGTGAATATCTCGATTATTTCAATTGGGAAATTAAAAGAAAAATATTTAAAACAAGGTATAGCAGAATACTTAAAACGATTATCTGCATACGCAAAAGTAGAAGTAATTGAATTGCCAGATGAAAAGGCACCAGAAAATTTAAGTGAAGCAGAAATGTTAATTGTAAAAGAAAAAGAAGGTATACGTATACTAGATAAAATTTCTGATGATACGCATGTCATTGCGTTAGCGATAGAAGGAAAGCAAAAATCATCAGAAGAATTTGCAGTAAGCTTAGATCGTCTTGCTACATATGGAAAGAGTAAAGTTGCCTTTGTAATTGGCGGATCACTTGGACTAAGTTCAGAAGTAATAAAGCGTTCAAATGAATCTCTTTCTTTTTCAAAGATGACATTACCACATCAATTAATGCGATTAGTATTGCTTGAGCAAGTGTATAGAGCATTTCGTATTAATCGTGGGGAACCGTATCATAAATAGTAATAGTACATTCAAACGGCTACAGATGTGGCCGTTTTCTATATTTCCTAAAATAAGTATGTTTCTATTTCTAAAAAAGTATGCTGTAATATGAAGAGGAAAAAGTATAAGTAGTCATAGAAGTGAGGAGTTAAAGGTGAAGAAGTTTAAGAAATTTTACTTGGAGATTACGAGTGTATGTAATCTTGCGTGCAGCTTTTGTCCGCCGACGGAAAGACAGAAGCAATTCATTTCTGTGGAGGATTTTGCAAAAAGGTTAGACCAAATTAAACCACACACAGACTACATTTATTTGCACGTGAAGGGTGAGCCGTTGCTGCATCCAAAAATAGATCAATTGTTAGATTTAAGCCATGAAAAAGGGTTTAAAGTTAATATTACAACGAACGGAACGTTAATTAATAAGAGAAGGCATAGATTGTTAAATAAGCCTGCTTTAAGACAAATGAATTTTTCACTGCATAGTTTTGATGGGCACCCAGGTTCACAAGATAAAGAGGGGTATGTAAGAAGTATACTTTCCTTCATTAGAGAGGCGACAAGTCAATCAGATTTAATTGTTTCACTAAGATTATGGAATTTAACGCAGGATAATAAAACGAATGCTGAAATTCAGAAGAATAGAGAGTTATTATCCATCATTGAAAATGAGTTTGATCTATCTTATCAAATTGAAGAGAAGCTTACACCAGGAAAAGGTATAAAAATTGCGGAGCGTGTCTTTATTAATCAAGACTATGAATTCCAGTGGCCAGCATTACATGAAGAAGAGGATGATGGAAAAGGATTCTGTCACGGGCTTCGAAATCAAGCAGGTATTTTAGCGAACGGAACGGTTATTCCTTGTTGTTTAGATGGTGAAGGGATTATTAACCTTGGAAATATTAATAATGATTCATTTTCTAACATTATAGAAGGCGAAAGAGCAACAAACATTGTTGATGGATTTTCGAGAAGAGTGGCAGTCGAAGAGCTATGTAGAAAATGTGGATACCGTAAAAGATTTGGAAAGTAAATATGAAATAAGCCCTCATAAAGCGAGGGCTTATTTTTTATTCTTGATAAGAGCGCTCTAATTCATCAATTAAGGAACCAACGTAAGAAACAGCCCTGCGGATTGCGTCTGGCTTTGACATATCGACTCCGGCATGTTTCATTAATTCAAGTGGTTTCATCGTACCACCAGCGCGAAGTACATCTAACCAGCGATCAACGGCAGGTTGTCCTTCTTCTTTAATCATTTGAGCTACTGCAGTAGATGCAGTGAGGCCTGCGGAATACGTGTAAGAATATAAGCCCATATAATAATGAGGTTGACGCATCCAGGTTAAGCCAGCACCTTCATCAATTTCTACGGAGTCTCCCCAGAATGTTGAAAGTACATTTGCTTTTATTTCAGTTAAAGTTGTAGCTGTAAGTGCTCCACCTTCTTCTGCTAGGCTGTATACTCTTCTTTGATATTCTCCCTCAAGTAAGTGAGTAACAAAGTTGTGATAATATGTGCCAAGTAGTTGCAGGATTACCCATCTGCGCATTCTCTTATCGTCATTCGTCGCTAATAAATGCTGGGCTAATAGTAATTCATTCATTGTAGATGGTGCTTCAACGAAGTACATAGATGGACGTACATTCATAATACGTTGGTTTTTATTTGCTAAATAAAAATGACCAGCATGCCCAAATTCATGAGCTAATGTGAAGCAGCCACGCATCGTATTTTGCCATGTAATTAAAATGTATGGATGAGAACCATATGGACTTGAACAAAATGCTCCAGTTGATTTGCCTACGTTATCTGCAAGGTCGACCCATCTTTCTTTGAATCCTTTTTCGATAATGGCACTATATTCATCGCCAAGTACTTGTAAAGATTCTTGAATGAGTTTTCCTGCTTCTTCGTAAGTAATTGCTGGATTAAATTCGGGATCTAAAGGTGCATGTAAGTCACAGAACAGCATTTGATCGAGTCCTAATACTTTCTTTTTTAAATCTGCAAAACGGCGCATATGAGGTGCTAATTCTTTATAAATAATATCGAGTTGATTGTTATACATTTCAAGTGGAACTTTTTGAGGTTCTAAAAGCATATGAGTAACAGATTCAAATTTGCGTAAACGAGAGAGTGTTACTTGTTTTTTTACCTCGGTAGCATATGTTGTTGCCACGGTATTCTTATATCGCTTCAAGGTGGATACAAATGATGAGTATGCCTTTCTGCGTATGTCTACGCTTGGAGAAAACTCATATTTACTTTCAAATAATGCAAATGAGACAGGGAGTTCGTTTCCTTGTTCGTCTTGTATGGAATTAAAATCCATATCGGCTAATTTAGTCATGCCGTAAATTTTGTATGGAGAACTATGTACTTCACCAAGTGCAGCAAGTGCTTCTTCAGTTTCAGGAGAGAGCGTGTGCTGCCTTTTTTGTAATATGTCTAGTAATGATTTACGGAAAGGTTCAAGTTTTGTTTCTTGAGTTAAATATTTTTCAATTGTTCCTTCTTCTAATGAGAGAATTTCATTATGAATAAAGGATAGCGCCGTATGTACTTTCGTCCATAAAGCGGAAATTTTGGAAGAGTTCGCTTGAACAACTGGATTTGTACGGTCGGTAGATTCTTTTAAATTTGCGTAGGAGTATAATTTTGTTAACTTCATTAAAAGCTCTTCTTCTAAAAGTAGGCAATGTAATAAGGTCGTGGGACTAGTGTGTAATTGACCTTTAAACGCATCAAGTTTTTTTATATCATCTGTTAATACACGTAATGCAGTTTCCCACTCTTTATCAGATTCGTATAAATCAGAGAGGTCCCATGTTAATTCAGTAGGAACGTCTGCACGAATATGACGTTTCTCAATAGTTTTTTTCATTTGCTATATCCCCCTTATTATAAGTATTTAAAAACATAATACTAGAAAATTCAGTAAAATGAAAATATTTTACATTTCTATATATGAAAAAGAAGGACAAGCATAAAACTGCTTGTCCTTCGAGTTAAATTTAAAAATTAATATACTTTATCACCGTTGAAAATAGAGTTTTTCACGACTACATAATCCACAGTACGAATAGAGTCTAATTTTGTTCCACCAGCGTAAGAGATAGAAGATTGAAGATCTTGTTCCATTTCGATTAAAGTGTCTTCTAAAGAACCTTTATGCTCAACGAACATTTTCTTACCTTCAACGTTTTTCTTCTCACCTTTTTGGAATTCAGAAGCTGAACCGAAGTACTCTTTATAAAGTTTGCCGTCTTTTTCGATTGTTTCCCCTGGAGACTCTTCATGACCAGCGAATAGAGAACCGATCATAACCATAGTCGCCCCAAATCGAATAGATTTAGCTACGTCGCCATGTGTACGAATACCACCGTCAGCGATAATTGGTTTACTTGCAGCTTTTGCACACCAGCGAAGTGCAGCTAGTTGCCAACCACCAGTTCCAAAGCCTGTTTTAATTTTAGTAATACAAACTTTACCAGGTCCAATACCAACTTTTGTTGCGTCAGCACCAGCGTTTTCTAATTCTCTTACCGCTTCTGGAGTTCCAACGTTTCCAGCGATAACGAAGCTTTCTGGTAAATGCTTTTTAATATGTTGAATCATGTTGATTACAGCATTAGAATGTCCATGCGCGATATCAATCGTGATGTATTCAGGTGTAAGGTGTTCAGCAGCTAACTGTTGTACGAATTCATACTCGTCCGCTTTTACACCAACGCTAATAGAAGCGATTAATCCACGTGATTGCATATCTCTAATGAATGAGATTCGTTTCTCTGGTTGGAAACGATGCATGATATAGAAGTAATTATTTTCAGCTAAATAAGTTGCAATTCTTTCATCAATAATCGTTTGCATATTTGCAGGTACGACAGGTAATTTAAATTTATGTTTACCTAAAGTGACAGTTGTATCACATTCAGAGCGGCTGTTCACAATACATTTTGCAGGAATTAATTGAATATCTTCATAGTCGAATACGTTTTCCATCATTTACACCCCTAAAATACGAATATTTTATTTTTATTAATCAAAAATGTTCGTCCATATGATAATTTACATTGTTTTCATTAAAAAGTCAAAGGATTTCTTAACGTTTTTTTTAAAAGTAGATTTTATATCTAAAAAACAACGTTAAAAACGAATTTAAAACGTTGTTTTGTTTGTATTGTTCGTTTATAAAAAGGTTGAAAAATTAAGATAATTATACAAGGGTGTATGTATTCTTTTTATTTTTTGGAGTGGATGTAGGATTCTATGAAAAGGTTAATGCTAACAATACGAGCAAAAGATGTTATCAAGTAGTTGAACAATATATGAAATGATAAGGTTTATTTCTATATAAAAAGATGAATCTGGCATAATCCATCTTTTTATGTGAGGTTTCAAGTATAATAAGTAGGGCGATAGTAACGTATACAAAAGATAAAAAAGAAAATAATACAGAATAAAATGAGGTTAATATATGAGTAAAAAAGGGTTTTTTGAGTATAAATTAAGTAAAGAAATTGTAAGGGCACTTACTGGGTTAGGGTATGATCATCCAACAGAAGTACAAGGTGAGGTTATTCCAGTCGCATTACAAAAGAAGGATCTTGTTGTGAAGTCCCAGACGGGAAGTGGAAAAACAGCTTCATTTGGTATTCCACTTTGTGAGATGGTGGAGTGGGAAGAGAATAAACCACAAGCATTAGTTTTAACACCAACGAGAGAGCTTGCGGTACAGGTGAAAGAAGATATTACAAATATAGGGCGATTCAAAAGAATTAAAGCCGCCGCAATTTATGGTAAGTCCCCATTTGCACGTCAAAAATTAGAGTTAAAGCAAAAGACGCATATTGTAGTAGGGACTCCAGGGCGTGTATTGGATCATATTGAAAAAGGGACCCTTTCTTTAGAGCGATTAAAATATTTAGTGATTGATGAAGCAGATGAAATGCTAAACATGGGCTTTATCGATCAAGTAGAGGCAATTATTGATGAATTACCTACAAATAGAATGACAATGTTATTTTCAGCAACTTTACCGGAAGATGTTGAAAGGTTATCACGTACATATATGAATGCACCAACTCATATTGAAATTAAAGCGGCTGGGATTACGACGGATAAAATTGAACATACCCTTTTTGAGGCGATAGAAGACGAGAAGTTTTCACTACTTAAAGATGTAACAACGATTGAGAATCCTGATAGCTGTATTATTTTCTGCCGTACACAAGAAAATGTAGATCATGTATATAGACAATTAAAACGAGCTAACTATCCTTGTGACAAAATACATGGTGGTATGGTACAAGAAGATCGTTTTGAAGTCATGGATGATTTTAGAAAAGGAAAATTCCGTTATTTAGTAGCAACAGACGTAGCTGCGAGAGGAATTGATATTGATAATATTACACATGTTATTAATTATGATATTCCACTTGAAAAAGAAAGCTATGTACATCGTACTGGAAGAACAGGACGAGCTGGAAATAGTGGAAAAGCTATTACATTTATAACACCATATGAAAATAGATTTTTAGAAGAGATTGAGGAGTATATTGGCTTTGAAATTCCAAAGGCAATTGGACCTTCAAAAGAAGAAGTTATGAAAGGGAAAGCTGCATTTGAAGAAAAGATACATGCTAAACCAATTATAAAGAAAGATAAAAATGCAGACATCAACAAAGGCATTATGAAGCTGTACTTTAATGGCGGGAAAAAAAAGAAAATTAGGGCGGTAGATTTCGTCGGTACAATTGCTAAAATTAAAGGTGTTACAGCAGAAGATATAGGTATTATTACGATACAAGATAATGTTTCTTACGTCGAAATATTAAATGGAAAAGGACCACTTGTCTTGAAAGTCATGAAGACTACAACGATTAAAGGGAAACAACTAAAAGTTCATGAAGCAATTAAGTAAATAAAAACTATCCACTTTAATAGGTGGATAGTTTTTTATTTATGATTCTTTTAAATCATCCACTAGTTGCTCCGCTAAACGTCTATACATATTACTCATAGTCACGAAGGATGTTAGTAGTAGAAATTTTTCTAGCTTTGTGTCTTCTAAGGAAGAAATCTCATTTACTTCTGTAACACGGTTATTTACGTCTTGTTTAAAGCTTTCGACATTGCTTTCAGTAAGAGCAAGATAATTTTTGTATAACATATTTAATTCGAATGAATCATCATTTAATAAGGAGTCATTTATAGTTTCTAATGAACTTTTTATGTCGTTAATGGAAAGAGCACCTTTTAATTGATAAATTAGGCTAATTAAAATCATATGCTCTTTTGAATATTTTTTATTTTTGATAGGGATGAATAGTTTCCCTTTTGCGTAATTATTAATCATCGTTTTTGTTAATACTTTTTCATCATCAGTTCTCGTTGTATCTGCATAAGTATTCTCAAATAGTTGGACAACTTGATCTACATATAAGTCAACATTTGGAATATCCTCAAGTTTAATATTTTTTTCTAAATGCAATGTCTCAAGTAATTCATTTATATTTTCCACGTAGAATCCCTCACTTTTATAACTTAGTGGAACTTAATGTCTAATACATCCTTAAATATGGTATTACGAAACAAATAAATTGTAAATGTTGACCTTAAAAAGAAATGTGTATATAATTACATGTAGTTATTGAAACTACATGTAATTATATGAGGGGTGTTATTATGAATGCTTATGTAAGGGAACCAGTTAATGCATTTACTCACTTAGGTGGAGCGATATTATCATTTATTGCCTTATTAGCTATGCTTGTGAAAGTTTCTATCAAGATGCCATCATTTGCTGCAATTACAGCTGTTATTTTGTTTGGGATTGGAATGATGGTCCTTTATACGGCATCAGCTGTATATCATAGTGTTGTGGCCAATGAACGTGTTATTTACTTCTTTAGGAAGCTAGATCATTCTATGATTTTTATATTAATTGCAGGTACATATGCACCCTTTTGCTTAATTACATTAAATTCAGCAAGTGGTTTGTTATTATTTTGTTTAGTCTATGCAACTGCGATTTGTGGCATTGTGTTTAAAATGTTTTGGTTTAATTGTCCAAGATGGTTATCGACAGCAATTTATATTACGATGGGTTGGTTAATTGTTTTATTCTTTGCACCGTTAGCTGAGAATTTAAGTACAGGAGGCATTGTTTTCTTAGTACTTGGGGGCATTTTTTATACAATTGGTGGATTTATTTATGGAACAAAGCCAAAATGGCTAGAGTTTAAATATATGGGACATCATGAAATTTTTCACGTTTTTGTATTATTAGGTAGTCTTGCACATTTTCTAAGTGTATATTGTTACGTAATTTAATAAGAAAAACGCCACATAACAAAAATTATGTGGCATTTTTCTTATTACTTGATTGGAATCGTATATGTTATAAAATTATTATGGGATAAAATGTAAGTTTATGTGTTCGCATATTAAACATAGGATAAGAAATATGTGATATACTTTGAGAAGTTTATAATGAATGAAATATGGAGGACTATAATTATGGCAATACTTGTAACAGGTGGAGCAGGGTATATTGGTAGTCATACATGTGTAGAATTACTAAATAGCGGTTACGAAATTATAGTAGTTGATAATCTTTCGAATAGCTCGGTAGAATCTATAAATCGAGTGAAAGAAATAACAGGAAAACAATTTAAGTTTTATAAAGAAGATGTTTTAAATCAAGAAGCACTTGACGCAATTTTTGAAGAAAATGCAATCGAAGCAGTTATTCACTTTGCAGGATTTAAAGCTGTAGGGGAATCAGTAGCAATTCCATTAACATATTATCATAACAACATTACGAGCACTTTAGTGCTATGTGAAGTAATGCAGAAACATAATGTAAAGAAGATGATTTTTAGTTCATCCGCAACTGTATATGGTATCCCGGAAACGTCACCGATTACAGAGGAGTTTCCATTAAGTGCAACAAATCCATATGGTCAAACGAAATTAATGATTGAGCAAATTATGCGTGATGTAGCATTTGCAGATAGAGAATGGAGTATCGCGTTACTTCGCTATTTCAACCCATTTGGTGCACATGAAAGTGGACGTATTGGAGAGGATCCAAATGGAATTCCAAATAACTTAATGCCATATGTTACACAAGTGGCAGTAGGTAAGTTAAAAGAATTAAGTGTATTTGGAAATGACTACCCAACGAAAGATGGAACAGGCATCCGTGACTACATACATGTTGTAGACTTAGCAAAAGGTCACGTAAAAGCGCTAGAGAAAGTACTGAATACAACAGGAGTAGATGCTTATAATTTGGGCACAGGTACAGGGTATAGTGTACTTGAGATGGTTGAAGCATTTGAAAGGGTTTCAGGAAAAAAAGTTCCTTATAAAATTACAGAGCGTCGTCCTGGTGATGTGGCAATATGTTTTGCAGATGCATCAAAGGCAAAACGTGAACTAGGATGGGAAGCAAAACGTGGATTAGAAGAAATGTGTGCAGATTCTTGGAGATGGCAATCAAATAATAAAAATGGCTATTTGGAAGTTTAATATGTAGATACAAAAAATGCCCTTTGCATGAGCAAAGGGCATTTTTGTATTTATTTCCCGTTAAGTTTATTAGCTAATTTGGTAAAAAAGGTCCGCTGTTTTATAGGAATATTTGACTGGCAAAATGTATAATAATCAATATCTTTAATGTAAGTAAAGAGCCTAGAAATAGCATATAGGAATGTAATAGAAGATCCAACTGCGAAACTAATGCCGTAACCATTGAATCCAAATGGAAGCAGGATAAGGCTTAATAACAAGTTTGCAAAAAAGAAAATAGCTGATGTTCGAAATGCCCCTTTACGATCCTCAAAGTATAGGAGTAGTAATGTAATAACGAGCACCATTCCATTTGCATAAGCACCAACTATAGTTAATTGCAGAATAGAGTAATTAAGTGTTGTCTTTCCAGATTGCGAACTAAACATCCATATTATAAAAATAATAAGTAAGGAAAAAATACCTTGATTACGAAGTATACGTTCCATTTCCTGCTTTAAGACAAAGTTCATGGAATCTTTCAATTGTAAAAGCGTATGTAATGTTCCACCATTGTTTACCGAACCGAAGAACTTTTTATATCTTTCATAAAACCTCGTTTCAATGGATACTACAAAGAAAATATAGGTTGGGATAATACTTAAATACGCCCAGAAAACAGAAGTATCATAAATTTGATGATAAATAAATGTGTCTTCAATATTTCCCCGACCGTCTCCAAACCAAATAACAAAATTACATACCCAAATACCCACATTGTAAAAGAGGCTTGACCAAAATAATTCTGGATATTTATCTAAATAAGACAGAAAGGTAAATTGTTCAGTAGCATCACTATTTGGAAACATTCGTACAATAACGATACTTAACCATACTAGTGTAATGAAAGTACCGAGTGTAAAAGAAATTAAAAGCAATAGGGCAGATCCATGTTCTAACCCAAGTGTAGGGTGCCAGTAAGCTACTAGGATAATTCCTAATAGGGAAAAAATGGATCCGATTAAAAATGCCAGTGCAATTGATTGATAATCTTTAGCTGCTGTTAAATAAATGGACTGAATCCAGATGATATTTAAAGCTAAAAATAAAAATAGCATCACGATTTTATAATATAAAGCTAACGGTGTGAAAAATGCAAACAAAAGCCATAACATAATAGCTAAAAAAAGTGTGATCTTCGTCATTCCTAAAAATGAAGAAAATACTTTATCAGCTTTTTGTTCGTATAAAAGGTCAGCTACATATCTAGTTACAATGAGCTGCAATGCTCCGTAAATAATTTGAGAAAAAATAAAGCAATATGAAATTGAAATAGTGAAAAGGCGCTGTTCTTCAATTGAAATAGAATGAAATAAACTCAAAATGAATCGAATAGTTGTTACTGCTAAAATAACGACTAACCAAGGACCAGCTGTAACAAATAACGAAAATCCATAAGCTTTTACCCTTGAAGAATAGTAGTCTTCCTGAAATAATTTTTGTAATCGAAATCCTATACCTGCCATGTTTTCGCACCCCTTTCTAAATAAAGCTTACGATAACTATCAACAACACCTGATAATTGATAATATGCTTCAATACGATTACGCCCATTGTTTCCGAATTGTTGAATGGATTCAGGGTGGCGATAATACCATTCTAAGTGGGTGGCAACTTGTTCAGGAGATACAGGTGGTACAACAAAGCCACATTGGCCGTAAGGATCTTCATCTTGTCCATAAATTAACTCCTTACAAGAACCAACGTCTGTAACAACCCATGGTAATCCCGATGCCATTCCTTCTAACATAGCTAGTGGTTGTCCTTCAGATATGCTAGTTAATACGAGAATATCCGTTTGTTTTAAGTAATCTTTAATGTTTACTCTGCCAGTCATTATTACATGTTCTTTTAATCCAAGTTGCTGAATTAAATCACGACATTCTTGGGCATATTCTGGTTCTTCTGTATCAGGACCTAATAAGTAGAAGATAAACGGAATATCTTTTTCTAATAATAATTTAGCTGCATAAATCATTGTTTTTACGTCTTTAATTGGCACAACTCGTATAATAGCAGAAATAATGAGTTTATCTGAATTATGTTTTGGCTTACGTAGCCCTTTATAGTCAGATAAAGTAACACCATTTGGAACAATTTTTAGTTTATGGGCCGGGGCTCCTAGTTCTTTTTGATATGCACTATTCCGTCCGAATAACGTAATCACATCAGCAGCTTGTTCATATGCTTGGTGAGATAAATGATGGAAGAAAGAAACCCATCTTTTTTTGTATTCGATTGGTATCCAAGTTGATTGGAGTATTTCCTCTTCACGTTCCCGAGAATAAATACCATGCTCTGTTAGAATAAATGGTATGTCAGATTTGGCACTAATTGCAGCTCCAAGAAGCCCACCATAGCCTGTAGATACAGAATGGATAAGATCTAATTCAGGAAAATCAATTTGTAAAATTTGAATGATTGGTGTGAACATAGATCTCCACATCCAAAAGTAATTTAAGAAAGAACCACTACTTTCTTCATACAAATAGCTTTCTTTCACTATTTCATAAAATTCACGACTTTCGAAGAAGGAATGTAGTGTTCCTAGCTTTTGCTTGTTCCCTAATATTTGTAATGCTTCTGTGTCGTTAGCTTGGAATGTAAACCATTTTTGAAGTGTTTGTACTTCATCAGTCGTTAAATTGGTTTTTATATGTTTTGAGTCACTTTCTGATTGTAAGGGAATCATAATGATATCTTTTACATTGTTAGGAATTTCATATTGATATTCCTCTTCTGTTTTTATTTGCGGTACGATCGCAAAAATGGTGAATTCATGTTCTTTAAATTGTTGGATGATCATTTGTACCCAACTTGCTACTCCGCCACTGACAAAAGGATAACTTCCTTCAACGACTAAACCTATTCTCATCTGCTATACCCCTTTAATTGGAATTGTAGCGTTAGCTTGTTTTAATATAACGCTATAAATTTGTGAATCTAGCTTTGTAACTGTGCCGTATGGGAATGAACCGGTTTTCAATTTTTTCCCTTCTTCCACACGTATAATCGTTGCAGTGTGGTTTGGTAATCCTTTATATGCAATGTGAACAGCATCATCTTCATAAGAAACAGCTAAATCACCAGTTTGATAAATTTTCATGGAAGCAGTTGCTTCACTTTGTGTCATACTTTTTATATAAGGATATCTTTCTCGTATTTCTTTAATTGTCGTTTTATAAGCTTTAAATAATTCTTCCCACGTTAAATTACCCGAACGTTTTTCATCAAGGATATCATCTGGATGGACGAAATGTGAGATAACCCCTAAATTTGCAGTAACATCAGCTAAAATAAATTGTTCTTCATCTGAAATAGCATAGCCACTCGTAATACGTGGGAAGTGATAAATATTTTTGTTGTGCTCGTCTGGTCCAAATTCTTGAATTAAACTGCCGTTACTTTTACTTCCCACATATAGAGAAGCAACTGTTTCCATAGTTGGAACTGCGTCGTTTAATGCACTTAATCCAGTTGTATTTATAATATTGGATGGTGGTACATAGGTTTTTAGTTTTTCGTTTGGAAAGAAGTTATACACGAGTTTTTGTAAAGCATCTAAGGATCTCTCCATGTCCTCTTTTGAATTCCATGGAACATATTCAAGTGCTTTATCTACTGGGTCTGGTGGTAATAATAAAGGTTGATGGTTATAGCCATGAATACCGATTTCTCCACCGTGACTTAATAATTCTCTCCCAAATAATAAATAGGTATTTCTATTTTTGCCTGTGAAATTTTCAAAAGGTGGCGTTACTTTATTTTGGTATGTCCCAATTGCAACCCCCGTATATTTAATATCAAGCTCTTCAGAGATATCCTTCATATTTTTCCACCAATGTTTTTTATAAAATTCTTCAACAGAAATTTTTTCTGTTGTTAAGTTTTTTAGTTCTCCACTTGGAATTGGAGATGGGAAGTCATCGATATACATAATCTCCGCCCCAAGTTGTACTGTAGCGAAAGTCGGGAAAATAGTACCCAGTGATTGAACGAACATACCTCTACCTAATTTATCGTTCAATGCTGTTGTATTCCAATATAAGACTTTTCCTTCACCGTAGTCATTGGTCCAAAGGATGGGAGTATCTTCTGCAGTAATCCAAGTATTAGTTGTATTCTCATCTAGCGTAATATTCATTGAGCTATGAGTGAACAATGGAGAAGAACTTGAGAGATCAGGATAACCAGCGAATAAAACTTCTTCAAAGGTTAATCCTTTCACATCTTTGAAGCCTTCTTTTTTTGTAATACCAAATAATGTGTTCCAGGAAGGATCTGAATCAAGTCGGTTTGCGATAATAATCCTTCCGCCCATTTGTACAAAATTTTGAATATCAGCTTGTGGAAGTTGCGCCATTATTTCACCTGTAATAATAATTCCTGTATAGGGAGAGGGAGTAAGTCCCTTAATTTCATTAGCTGTAATATCTTTATAGTGTAGGTGTGCGTAATCCATTGCCTTTTTCGTATTAAATTCGACTTGTTGCCCTAATGTATTATCCGTTTTTAAAACGTATAATTGCATTTTTTGTCCATTTTGGGCTACATCTTTTGCTTTGAGCGTTTTAACAGTATCTGTTTCTTTAGTTTTAGGAACAGAAAACTTTTGATAGAAATTTTCTGTTCGATATATAAGGATAGATATAATTAAGAGAAATAAAATGATACTAACAATTCCGATATATATATTAATCCCCTTTTTCAATGTGTGCGCCTCCAAACTGCCTTACAAATAATTGATATTTACGCGGTAGTATATGAACTCTTTTTGCAGATGCTAGATTATTGATTAAGTTATAGAGCTCGTCCCATAACTTTTGTTCATAATATATTTCAAGTAACCCAACGTAACCGTAATATGATTCAGGATAGAAATGAATAAGATTTAAAAATTGTTCTTCAGACTTTGCATATTGTTTTGTATGTAGAAACAGATTTCCAAGGTGGAAAGGATAAAGAGGTTCAGTAGGGAATAGTTCTACACTTTGTGTAATAAAATTCATAAATTCGGCGATTATTTTTTCCTTTTGCTGATTAGAAAGAAGACCACTGTCTATATATCTTAAATAGTTAGAAACCAACTCTTTTGCAATTTCATTTTGTGGATTTTGTAGAAATTGCTTATTTAAGTATTCGATCTGTTTTTCGTACCGTTCATTTAGTAAATTAATAGTAGTTGCTGCGTAATGTACAGTTTCAGGATCTTTATGATGAATGGCTTCTTTCAATAAGCCTCCTTCATTGGAAATAGGGGAGGAGCTTAACTGTACAATGAGTTGTTTATGTAATTCAGGCTTATCTAGTTCTAATCCAGAAGAAAATGAAATTAGGTCCATATCTTGTTTTGCTGATGCCAAAATATCTTCATAATGATCAACTTGAAAGGAAACATACTCAGAGTATTGCTGTAACCACTCGGTCTTGGAGCGTCTTATATTCAGTAATAACATGATTGCTGATACAATAAGTCCGACAAGCGGGAAAAGGAGAGAGATAATCAAGCAAAACTCAATAATTCCTTTCTTATCTTCAGTAATCAAACCTTTCGTAAATCGAAATAAAAGAAAAACCAAAATAGCATAAATAAAGTAAAGAAGGAGTAAAATCATTAGCATACCACTCCTTTAGAAGAAAGAGCGTTTTGTATACGAGTTTGGACTGGTAATAAAAACTTTTCTTCAGTGCCAGGTAATAGAATCATAACTTTTTGTTTAGTCGTGCTATAACCGAATATATCGATATCACGCAAATGATCTTTTAAAATAGAATTTATCATTTCTAAAGAATCTTGTGGAACAGTAAATTCAAAATAGGAATATGGATAAGATAATGTTTCGTACCGTTTCTTTTCTATTTTTAGTAAATGTTCAAATTCATCTTCATAATAAATACTCGTTTTAGGGAATGTACGATCCTCTTGACTTGATAGCCAAAGATTAGAAGCGTTTTGTAAACGATCACCCATCCAGCGCAAATACCATGTGAAAAGTTCGAATTGCTCAGAAGTTACTTTTGAAAATTCAATTTCGTCTAATATAATGACGTATTGTACATCATCTTGGAATAGGACGGGACCAACTAAAAGTGGAGCGTCTTGAAAATCCTCTTCTGTACGGAAAAAAGGTCGATTATGCGCTAGAGCGTTTTTGATGACTAGCGAAGCATTTTTAACAAAAATGGATTGAGGTAAGGTATTTTTACCAGTTTCTGCTCTTAATTTAATACGAAGTGATTGTTTATTGTTATCGACGTGATAGATACCAATTTTTTTTGCTCCGAAATACATTTTTAATACATTTATTCCCTCATCGAGTACAATTTCAGGATGTGTATGATTTAAAGCTTTAAACATATGATACATTTTAGATAAGTGATTATTTGATTCAAGTACACGAGAACGTAGTGTAATACGTGTTTCATCCAATTGTTTCACAACATATTTTAATTCTTTATTTTCGGCTTTTAGCTCATTATTTATCATATGTACATCTTCATACCGTTCTTTTTGTGCAGTACTCATTAGTCCACAACATAAACTAATAACAAGTAAGAAAATCCAATTAATCCAGTAATCTAATGAATAAAAGTACAGTAATATATCATCTTCTTTATATATACCGCTTATAAAAATATAAATCATTGCTTCTAGAAAGGTGAAAAGGGCGATAGATATGCCATACCGGCTAGAAATAATTAATGTAATAAATAAGAGTAAGAAGTATTCATACGTTGGTGTTAGAAAATCAGTTAGTATTGAGAGAAAAAATAGAGCAATAAAGAGAATCGTAGGTTCAATCATTTTTTGTAATAAATTAGATTGTCTATAGTGCATAAAAAATCCCTTCTTTCGTTTGCAAATTTAATTTTGAGGAATAGTACACTGAAATAAAATACATAATTTAAAAGAATTATTTTAAAATATATAAAGCCCAAATCATTTTATCAACAGAGATGTAGTAAATTCAAGTGAAATAAATTCTAATTTTTGTTAATGTATTGTATTTATTGGGATTTTTTATTAAATATCGAGCTTGAAAAAATGTAAAATGTTATTGTATTACTATACTTGTATTAATATATAAAATGATAAAAAATTACAGTTTTATAGGGGGTAATATTATTATGGAGTGGAAACGTTCCATGTACTTTTTAGCTATATTTTCTTTTATTTTTTCCTCAAGTACATCCGCCCAAGCAAATGTCGTGGAACCAGTTTTAAAAAATGTACGAAGTTATAAAATTTATTATGGTGAAGCAAATGAGCAAGTAATTGAGGGACTTTCAAAGTATGACATGGTCATTATAGAGCCATATGCATTTACGAAAGAGCAAGTTCAGCAATTAAAAAAATCCGGAACAGTAGTCCTTGGGTATGTTAGTGTTTTAGAATTAGAATCGTGGCATAAATCGCAAGTAGTTGAATCAGACTATTATTATCGAGACGGTAAGAAAATGAAGATTGAGCAGTGGGATACATATATTATGAATTTAGCTGATGAACATTACCGGCGGATTGTTGTAAATAAAGTGAAACAGCAAGTTATTGGAAAAGGAATAGACGGTGTGTTTTTAGATACCGCTGGTGATATTGATGACTATTTTTATGATCAGCCAGTTACACAAGGGAAATTTCGCGAAGCATATGTAAATTTATTAAAAGAAATAAAAGGTGTTGATTCTGATTTGCTTCTTATACAGAATTGGGGATTTGACACAATCAAAAATACATCCTTGAATTTTATACATGGTGTATTGTGGGAGGACTTCAATAAACAAGTTATTACGAAAGATGAATGGAGTCAAAATTGGATGCGCTATTTTAAACAACAAAGTAATAAGATTGTAACGTTTACCGTTACTCCAAATACCGTATCTAAAAAATATAGTTCTATAAATGGATTTATTCCTACAATTAATCCGAATGATATTTATGATAAATAGCAATTATTAGGGATGAGAAACTATCAATATTGACTATGAAAGTTTAGGTCAGTATACGATTATCTTATAAAGATGAATGTATTACTGACTAGCTCATTTTATAATATTCCATGTTAGAAATTAGTAGAATAAGATAGAAAAAGTGCATTATCCTATTAATTTTTATAGAAATAAAAAACGTGATATTTAAAATAACATCAATACTTGTGTCATGGTTAGAGTACGTTTATAATCAAGGAATCCTATTAATGTTCTGATAGGGTTATTTATGATTGAAAGCGTTTTAAATTTGGCGTTCTTCAAGGTAGGAAGTCTGACCTATTTAGATTAAAAATTATGTATGTAGTTTGAAATAGGAAGAAAAATAATAAAGAATCACTTTATATTGTGGGGAGGTTAAAAGTGTGAAAGAGAAAGAATTTCACACGAATACATATGGGTTACGTAGGATTATTACTTTCGGGTGCAGCTTTATTTTTAAATAGTCTTGTTATATTAGGAAAAGCAGAGATGAAAAGTGCAGGTGTTTTTAATTTATTTGTGGGTGCACTACAAATTATTATTCCGTTCTATTTAATCATGATTTCTGATCAAAGCAATTGGACGGTATATTCATATGCAGCTACTTTTTTATTCGGATTAACCTATTTATATGTAGGTGTTACTTTTATAAAAGGAATGGATAGTAGCGGTCTAGGTTGGTTTTGTATTTGGGTAGCAATTATTGCTTTATTTTATATGATTGTTTCATTTGTTCAATTCCACGATGTTGTGAATGCGTTAACGTGGTTTATGTGGGCATTACTTTGGTATTTATTCTTTGTATTAAATACACAAAAAAAGAACATCAATCAATATCTTGGAAGGATTGCCTTCGTACAATCATGGGTAACATTGACGTTACCTTCACTCTTTTATTTTATGGGAGTATGGGGAGAGGGGTTCGTATATGAATTATGGGTTTATGTATCTGTAATTTCTATTTTATACTTCTGTTATTGTATTTATAAATATCGAGTACGTTAATATATTTTTTGTAGAAAAGCATGGAATCGTTAAACGAGTTCCATGCTTTTTATATGTTAGCATTTATAATAGAGAGGTAGTATTTTACAATTTATCGAAATGGGGATGATAAAGTTGAAAAAAGTATTGGTGCTAGGGGGAACAAGATTTTTTGGTAAACATTTAGTAGAAGCACTTTTGCAAGATGGGCACGATGTAACGATTGCGACGAGAGGAATTACGGAAGATTCTTTTGGGAGTAGAGTAAAAAGACTTATTGTAGATAGAGAAGATGAAAAACAACTAGCAGAGCGTCTAGCAGATAAAAGTTATGATATTGTATACGATAATTTATGCTATAGCTCAAACGCAGCGAAGATAATATGTGAAGTGTTACGAGGGAAAACGACAAAATACGTTATGACATCTTCAATGGCTGTCTATGAACCAGCACTAAGTTTATCAGAAGAGGACTTCGATCCGTACGAGTATGCAATTGCGTATGGAGATAGGAATGACTTCAATTATGGTGAAGGAAAGAGGTTAGCCGAAGCAGTTGTATTTCAACAAGCAACATTTCCAGTTGTTGCAGTTCGTTTTCCAGTTGTTATTGGAGAAAACGATTATACGAAAAGGTTACAATTTTACGTTGAACATATTGTGAGAGAAGAACCTGTCGCAGTGAATCATCTAGATGGAAAATTGTCGTTTATACATGAAGAAGAAGCTGGGGAATTTTTAGCTTGGTGCGGGATGAAAGACATAGAAGGGCCAATTAATGCTTGTAGCAACGGGGTAGTTTCTACTCGGGAAATTATTCATTTTATAGAAGAAAATACGGGAATAAAATCACTCATTCAAGAAGTAGGAGATCATGTAGCACCTTATAATGAAGTGACTAATTGTACATTACATAATGGAAAAGCTAATGAATTAGGATTCCCGTTCCGAGGGTTGAAAATAGAAATAGAAAAAGTATTATGTTATTACATACATGCAATGAAATAATCATAAATCCCCCGGTGGCAATCCGGGGGATTCTGGAGGATTTCGACAATACTAATTTTACATTACCAAACTTACCTTATACGCACGACTAATGTTTTTGTGATTGAATTGCTTGTAAATACTTTTCATTTACCCGGTCCCAGTTCACTGTATGCCACCAGTTGGTAACAAATTCTGGGCGACGATTTTGGTACTTTAAATAATAGGCATGTTCCCATACATCAATGACAAGTAATGGAATTTTGCCTTCTTGCAAAGGTGTATCTTGATTAGGTGTACTCATTACAGTAAGTTCTTCACCATCAAGGACAAGCCATCCATAACCACTTCCAAAACGGCTAATTGCTGCTTTAGACAGTTGATCTTTTAAGTTGTCAAAGGTATTGAAATAATAATCAATTACTTTTGCAACGTCTCCATTAGGCTCGCCGCCACCCCGTGGGCTCATTACTTCCCAAAAAAGACTATGACAATAATGTCCACCACCGTTATTTCTGACAGCTGTAACAATTTCCTTTGGTAAAGCTTCTAAATTACATAGTAACTCTTCTAAAGATTTATTATGTAATTCCGAATAGTTTTCTAATGCGGCATTCAAATTATTTACGTATGTCGCATGGTGCTTTCCATGATGAATAGAAAGTGTATTGCTATCGATATATGGCTCTAGTTCATCATAGTCATATGAAAGCTTTGGCAATTGAAATGAAGACATGACATTTCCTCCTTTCTCTCTAAAAGTTGGTCTAGGTAAAAATAATTTACCTGAGTAAAAAATACACCTATTTTTCATGAAAGTCAATAGTAATCTCTTAATTTTCTGAAAGATAGTACAATAAAAGTAACACTTCGACTTTCGTTTGTGACTCTTATTCTTTTTGCTTATACTGTAAAGTAGTAACGTTTTGTTGAAATAGAAGGAGATCGCTTATGAGTAAAACGAAGCAATTAATAGAGGAAGCGAGTCATTTTATTACGATTTGCTATAAAGAGCTTAATAAAGAACAATTCATAGAAGAACGCATGAAAGAAATTCGAGTTGAAATAGAGAAGACGGGGACGTATGAACATACATTTGAAGAACTTGTTCACGGATCGCGAATGGCATGGCGCAATAGTAATCGATGTATCGGAAGACTATTTTGGAGTAAGATGCACATATTAGATGCACGTGAAGTAAATGATGAGGAAGGTGTATATAATGCATTAATTCATCATATTAAATATGCAACGAACGACGGAAAAGTGAAACCGACCATTACAATTTTTAAGCAATATCAAGGTGAAGAAAATAATATACGAATTTATAATCACCAATTGATTCGGTATGCAGGATATAAAACAGAAATGGGAGTGATTGGTGACTCTCATTCCGCTGTGTTTACAGATTTTTGTCAAGAACTTGGCTGGCAAGGAGAAGGTACGAATTTCGATGTATTGCCACTTGTGTTTTCTATAGATGGAAAAGCGCCTATATATAAAGAAATTCCGAAAGAAGAAGTAAAAGAGGTGCCAATTGAACACCCAGAATACCCAATTTCGTCACTTGGAGCAAAATGGTACGGAGTTCCAATGATTTCAGATATGCGCTTAGAAATTGGCGGTATTTCCTATACAGCAGCTCCGTTTAATGGATGGTATATGGGAACAGAGATTGGGGCACGTAACTTAGCGGATCATGATCGCTATAATTTACTTCCAGCAGTTGCGGAAATGATGGATTTGGATACATCGAGAAACGGTACGTTATGGAAAGATAAGGCATTAGTTGAATTAAACGTGGCGGTTTTACATTCCTTTAAAAAACAAGGAGTTAGTATTGTTGACCATCATACTGCGGCGCAACAATTTCAGCAATTTGAGAAGCAAGAAGCTGCTTGCGGTCGTGTTGTAACGGGCAATTGGGTGTGGCTCATTCCGCCGTTATCTCCAGCTACCACTCATATTTATCATAAACCGTATCCGAATGAAATTTTGAAGCCGAATTTTTTTCATAAATAGTTTGTAGTATAGGGCATTTTCTGTAAAAATATAATTTTTTTTTAACTACTGTTACGTAGCAAATGGAAGCCTTTACCCTCGGTTATTTTTGGAAGGAGCTTTTTGAACCAAGGAGTTCCTTATGTTATAATCAAATTTCTGTTTCGAAGACCTTATAGAAATATAAGGTCTTTTATTTTGCTTTTTTATGTAAGAGGAATAGAAATTTTCTTTTAAATAAGGGATTTAGCATATTTTTAGGGACAACATAAGTGTGTAGGAAATAGATAAATTATTATACTTATATAATCATTGTGTTTTGGGGGTAAACAATAAAACATAATAAAGTTGTTTTTTTAGATTGCTGAGGAAGGAGGAAGTGTAAATGAGGATGAAGAGTCGAAAAACGGATTGGCCTGTATTTCTTATTAGTGGTGGTTCGCTTTTATTATTTGTAATTGCGGTTTTCTTAAATAAAAATTATGTAGAGGGAGTCATTAATAGCAGTTTTGCAGCTTCAATTAAATATTTTGGTGCCTTCTGGCAAGTTTTATTAATTGGTACATTTATTGTTGCAATGTGTATGGCATTCTCGAAATATGGAAGAGTTAAACTTGGGGGATTAGAAAAACCTGAGATTAGTACGGCAAAGTGGCTTGCTATTATTATGTCGACATTACTTGCCGGAGGTGGCGTTTTTTGGGCAGCTGCAGAGCCAATGTACCACTTGATGACGGTGCCGCCGATACATGAAGGTATATCTGCTGGAACGAAAGAAGCAGTAATGCCTGCTTTAGCACAAAGTTATATGCATTGGGGTTTCTTGGCTTGGACGATTTTAGGTACAATCAGTGCGGTAGTTATGATGTATGGGCATTATCATAAAGGTATGCCGTTAAAACCTCGAACACTTTTATATCCTATTTTTGGTGAGAAATTGCGAAAGAGTTTGCTTGGAACAATGATTGATGCATTTGCCATTATTGCGGTAGCTGCAGGGACGATTGGACCGATCGGATTTTTAGGCTTACAAGCAAGTTATGGCCTACAGGCATTGTTTAATATTCCTGATGTTTTTACTACTCAATTAGCAATTATTATTTGTGTAGTTGCGGTTTCTACTATATCTGCAGTAACAGGAATTAATAAAGGGATTCAAATTATAAGCGATTTAAATGTTAAATTAGCGATTTTATTAATGGTATTTGTATTATTATGTGGACCAGGTGGATTTATTATTGATTCGTTTGTATCTTCGTTTGGATTTTATATAAATGAATTTATTCCAATGAGCACATACCGCGGTGATACAGGTTGGTTAGGATCGTGGACAATCTTTTTCTGGGGATGGTTTATTGGATATGGACCGATGATGGCAATTTTAGTGAGCCGTATTTCAAGAGGAAGAACGATTCGAGAAATCATCGTTGCAATTGGAATTATTGCACCTATTATTACAACATTTTGGTTTACAATTCTGGGAGGATCAGGTGTGTTTTATGAATTAATGAAGCCTGGTTCTATTTCAAGCGCATTAAGTGAATCGGGTATGCCAGCTGCTATGATTGCAATTACAGAGCAACTGCCACTCTCTCATATTATTGGGCCGGCATTTCTTTTATTAACAATTTTATTTGTAGTGACAACAGGAGATTCAATGGCTTATTCGATTTCGATGGCAGTGACTGGAGATGGAGATCCTAGAATTAGCTTACGAATTTTTTGGTCGCTTATTATGGGAGCAGTTGCGGCAATTCTGTTATACATGGGTGAGGGAAGTATTAATGCCTTACAATCATTCATCGTAGTAACAGCTGTCCCGGTATCCATTCTGTTACTCCCAATGCTATGGCTAGCGCCTAAAGTTGCAGGGGAATTAGCATTAAAACAAGGTATTGTAAAAGAAGAAGAGAAAACTTCCTTTTTGTTCCAAAAAGCTAGTAAATCAAAATAAAGAATTGTATTTATATAAAAAGAGGAAGCATTTCATTTGAAATGCTTCCTCTTTATTATTTATTTAACTACTTTTCTCGAAGTGGATAGTACTCTGTACAGTTTCAATCTATTCTAATACTTTATCTTTCGTCTCTGGGACACATAGTAGCATTGTAATTAAACCGATTGGATAGATAATGAAGATAAGAGATAATGCGCCCATTAAATTACCACCTGCAGCAAGTAATCCGATAATAACAGGTCCAAAGCCAGCTAAACCACGTCCTGTACCGAAAATAAAGTTTTCTGCTGTAGAGCGAGCTTCAGCAGGATAGTTTTCAGCTAAAATTGCTCCGAATCCTCCCATCATGCCATTTGCGAAGAATCCAAGCAATGCGCTGCCCCATAACAATAATGTTGGATTTGTGAATAAGAAGAAGTAAATGAGACAGTATATAGTACCACCGACATAATAGATTGTAAAAGTTTGACGGCGACCAATTTTATCAGCTAGAATTCCAAAAATTGCAATTCCAATTAACATACCGATCGTAGAGATGAACATCCAACCACTAGCTTTTGCTAATGTATAGTTATATTTATTCGCTAAAATAGTTGGCATCCATGTAAAGATACCATAATATCCGAAGTTCTGGATGAATGACATAATAATAAGGCCAATAGTTGTTACTGTTACTTTTTTATTTGCAAATAGCTTTCGAAGTGGGAACTTTTTCATTTGTTTTAGTTGTTCAGCCTCAGTAGTTGTTAAACTGCCTTCAACCTCTTTTTGTAACAATTCTTTTTTGTATCGTTGTTTTTGTTCCCATATTTTCGGTTCACTTAAACTTTTTCGTACATAAACAGCTAATAAAGCGGGAATAAGTCCAAATAGGAAAACAGCTCTCCATCCAAAATGTGGGACGATAAATGCTGGAAGGAGTGAAGCTACTAGTACGCCAAATTGCCATCCAAGTGCAACAACAGATGTCGCCTTAGCACGCATTTCTTTAGACCATGTTTCAGTTACGATGGCCATTCCAATCCCGAATTCACCACCAACTCCCATCCCCACTAAAAAGCGAAGAATTAATAATTGCCAATAATCTGTTGCGAAATAAATAAGTGCTGTTGCGAGTGAAAATAGTAAGATTGTGAAGGCCATCGTACGGATACGCCCAAATAAATCAGCAATAAATCCAAATAAATAAGACCCAATTAGCATTCCTATTGTGGTAGCTAAAGTTAAGTTTCCACCTTCAACAGGGCTTAAATGAAATTCTTTTAAAATGTAGACGAGTACGAAAGATAAGAGCAACATATCTAAGCCTTCTGCTGCATATCCTAACGCAGACCCAAATAATGTTTTATATCTTTTCTCTTTCGTTTCCTCTGTTGTTGATTGTACATCAGTAGTGACGTCCATCATTACTCCCCCTTATTTTCTTCTACAGTCGCTATGGAAGAATAACAAAAGGCCTTCTCACCTGATATGATGAGAAGGCCAAAAAAGCATACGTATTCCTAAAATAGGTCATACGTATAGTATATTCCGACTTCCTTCTCAACCTCACGGGGTTGGGTTAAAGGACTGTATTATATTACTTTATTTTTAGCACTCTTCTATTAGATTGTCAAATAGGGCGGGGATTGTTATGTGTAAAATATTGCAAAAGATATTTCATTCTTCTTGACGCCCACTTCATTATTTTCCGATAATAAAACTAACTCATATAAAAAGGAATGAATCACAGATGCTAAATTTAGTACTTATGATGATTGAACGTGTCGGGCTTATTGTTATTTTAGGGTTTTTACTTTCTCATATTAAAACGTTCAGGCGCCTTCTTCATAAGCAAGATGGGTATGTAGATAAGCTTAAGCTTATTTGTATTTTTTCAGTGTTTACAATTGTAAGCAATTACACGGGAATTGAAATTGCTGGGAATACGATTATGAATGAAAATTGGTTACAAGGTGTTTCATCATCGAGTACCATTGCGAATACACGTATTATGGGTGTTGGAATTAGTGGCTTGCTTGGTGGCCCTATCGTCGGAATTGGAGTAGGATCAATTGCTGGTATTCACCGTTATATGCTTGGCGGGACGACTGCACTAAGTTGTGCAATCTCTTCAATTTTAGCGGGGGTTATAACAGGTTATATTGGATACATTTTCAAAAAGTATAATCGTACAATTACGCCTAAATTTTCAGCGGTTTTAAGTGTGTTTATCGTTTCTTTAGAAATGATTATGATCTTATTAATTGTAGAGGATGGAATGAGTATTGTGAAAACAATTGCGATACCAATGATCCTTGTAAATAGTTTTGGAAGTTTTATTTTACTCTCTATGATACAAGCTATATTGCGTCAGGAAGAGAACGCAAAGGCACTTCAGACTCATAAGGTATTACGTATTGCAGATAAAACGTTACCGTATTTTCGCCAAGGCTTAACAGAAAAATCATGTAAGCATGTGGCACAAATTATTCACCGTTTTACAGGAACAGATGCGGTATCCTTAACAGATACAGAGAAAATATTAGCTCATGTTGGATTAGCATCAGATCACCATATTCCTTCACATAGTTTAATAACTGGTTTGTCGAAAGAAGTGTTACAAACAGGGAAAATAATGAAAGCAAAATCACGTGAGGTCATTAATTGTCAACATGAAGGATGCCCTTTGCAAGCGGCGATTGTTATTCCGCTAACTTCACATGGAAATACGATAGGGACATTAAAACTGTATTTCAAAAATCCTAATCAGTTAAGTCGTGTGGAAGAGGAATTAGCAGAAGGATTAGCAAAAATATTCTCTACACAACTTGAATTAGGGGAAGCCGAGTTGCAAAGTAAATTATTGCAAGATGCGGAAATAAAGGCATTACAAGCACAAATTAACCCGCACTTTTTATTTAATGCGATTAATACAGTATCAGCTTTATGCCGAACAGATGTAGAGAAGGCAAGGAAGTTATTATTACAACTTAGCGTGTATTTCCGTTGTAATTTGCAAGGCGCACGTCAGTTACTGATTCCACTAGAACAAGAATTAAACCATGTACATGCATACCTATCGCTAGAACAAGCAAGGTTCCCAAATAAGTATGAAGTAAAGATGTATATGGAGGATGAGCTAAAGACAACTTTAGTACCACCATTTGTTCTTCAACTATTGGTTGAAAATGCGTTGCGACACGCTTTCCCGAAGAAGCAACCAGTGTGCGAAGTGGAAGTGCATGTTTTTGAAAAAGAGGGTATGGTTCATTTTGAAGTAAAAGATAATGGGCAAGGAATTGAGGAAGAACGTTTAGAACAATTAGGAAAGATGGTAGTTTCGTCCAAGAAAGGGACTGGAACAGCTTTATATAATATTAATGAACGTCTTATTGGGTTATTTGGAAAAGAAACGATGCTTCATATCGAAAGTAAATTAAATGAGGGGACAGAGATTACTTTTGTTATCCCAAAAAAAGTAGGGGAGGAAGAGCAGATTGTTAAAAGTACTAGTAGTTGATGATGAAATGTTAGCACGCGATGAACTAAAGTATTTATTAGAAAGAACGAAGGAAGTTGAGATAATTGGTGAGGCTGATTGTGTAGAGGATGCATTAGAAGAGCTAATGAAAAACAAACCAGATATTGTTTTCCTAGACATTCAGTTATCTGATGATAACGGATTTGAAATTGCGAATATATTAAAGAAGATGAAAAATCCACCTGCCATTGTATTTGCGACTGCCTATGATCAATACGCGTTGCAAGCATTTGAAGTAGATGCGTTAGACTATATTTTAAAGCCATTTGATGAAGAACGTATTGTACAAACATTAAAGAAGTATAAAAAACAAAAGCAGTCGCAAATAGAAACGAAGCAAGAAATAAAAGGGGCAGATGTAACGGCAGAGATGCATAAATTAGCATTACCAATTGAAGAATCAATTGTACTTGTAAATATTGAAGATATTATATATGTAGGGCTTGTGGATGGAAAAGTGACAGTAAAAACAATGAGGGACACATATATAACACACGATACACTTGTGATTTTGGAAAAGAAGTTGCCGCAAGCAAGTTTTATGCGTGTACATCGTAGCTTTATTGCAAATATTAATCATATTACTGAAATCCAGCCGTGGTTCAATTCTACGTATAATTTAATTATGAAAGAAGGATCAAAAGTACCTGTTAGTCGTACATATGCAAAAGAACTCAAGAAGCTGCTTCGTATTTAAGAAGCAGCTTTTGTATTTCATCCTTTTATATTTGTAACTGATTCTGTATATTTGACGTTCTGTTATGTAAACGCTTACCAAGGCGGGTATATCCTATACAATAAAGGTACCAAATCGAAAGAGGTGGCCAAAATGAGTACGAAAAAAGTATATAGTTTCTTATCACAAGCATTCATATTCTCAGCTATTATGTTAATTTCTAATATTATTGCAACACATTTACCAATTCCGATGCCTTCATCGGTAATCGGGTTAGTCATTTTATTTAGTCTATTATGTTTAAAGGTTATTAAATTGGAACAAGTTGAATCACTTGGAACAGCTTTAACAGGTATTATCGGATTCCTTTTCGTCCCATCAGGTATTTCGGTTATTAATTCTCTTGGTGTAATGGGACAATATTTTGTACAAATTTTAACTGTAATTGTTGTCGCGACAGTTATTTTACTCGCTGTAACAGGATTATTTGCACAATTTATTTTAGGAAAAGATGAAAAAGAAACAGAAGATACAAAAGAATTGAAAGTAGTAAATAAAGGACGCAAGCACGGAAAAGTTGCGTAACCATTTTAGTATATATTGTTAGGAGGGAATGAACATGGCAAGCACAATGACTCCATATTTCGGAATCGTCGTTTCATTAATCGCATACGGAATCGGAACATTATTATTCAAGCATTCAAAAGGGTTCTTCTTATTCACACCATTATTCGTAGCGATGGTATTAGGGATTGTCTTTTTAAAAGTAGGTAACTTTACTTTCGAAGAATATAATACTGGTGGAAAAATGATTAGCTTTTTCTTAGAGCCAGCAACAATCGCGTTTGCAATTCCATTATATAAACAAGTGGATAAGTTGAAAAAATATTGGTGGCAAATTTTATCAGCTATCGTGGTTGGATCTATTTGTTCAGTAATTGTCGTGTTCATTGTTGCAAAAGCAATTGGCCTAGATACAGCAGTAATGAATTCAATGTTACCACAAGCGGCAACAACAGCAATTGCGTTACCCATCTCTGAAAGTATTGGTGGTATACCAGCAATTACATCGTTTGCAGTAATCTTTAACGCAGTTATCGTATACGCATTAGGAGCGTTATTCTTAAAAACATTTAGAGTGAAACATCCAATTGCAAAAGGTTTAGCACTGGGAACAGCAGGTCATGCATTAGGAGTGGCAGTAGGAATTGAAATGGGTGAAGTAGAGGCAGCTATGGCAAGTATTGCTGTAACAGTAGTTGGAGTTGTAACGGTAGTTGTCATACCGATGTTCATGCCATTCATTGGATAGTAAAACTTACTTAAAAAATGAGAAAAGCAAGCTATTTGTAGGACAGATTTCTACTGATAGCTTGCTTTTTATGTTACAGTAGTGGTAAGACCTATTTTGAAAAAATGTAAGTTTCCTTAAATCTTCATTAATACTGTGTAGAATACGTTTTGAATTAGGTCATTGTATTGTAAAATAAGAAGTAAGCTACTATAGATCTGCTAAGGTAGGCGTATAATGAGCTTATAAAAATCTTAATATGAATGAATAATTAAAAGTAGAAAAGAGAGAAAAATCTACTTATTAACGTTTTACTTTATAGGACAGGAGAGAGTACTCGTCGATTATGCAAATAAAAAACCTGTTTCAAAGCAAAGGATTTCAGAGGTTACTCGTATTAGTAATACTTGCTCTCGTATTATATGGGCTGCAAAGTATGTTGAATTTAATATTAATTACGTTTATTCTTACGTATTTAATGGATCGATTCCAAAAGTTTATTTCTCGCAAATTAGACCACTTTATGCCCATTAATCGAAAGCTCATTATAGCATTTCTATATGTTATGTTAATTGGCGGAATTGCTATTACGCTATTTAAATATTTACCAGTATTAACGATACAAATTTCACAATTGATTTATCAATTTAACGTATTTTTAAGAAACCCACCGGACAGTGAATTAATTAAGTATGCAGTTAATGCTGTTAATCATATGGAACTTTCGAAGTATGTAGGACAAGGCGTTGACATTTTGTATAAATCGATTACGAATGTTGGGAAATTTGGCCTTCAAGTGTTACTTTCTTTAATTTTAAGTTTATTTTTCTTATTGGAGAAAGCTCGTATCGTTGCTTTTACTGCAAAATTTAAAGAGAGCAGACTTGCAATTTTCTATACTGAAATCGAGTACTTCGGTAAGAAATTTGCACGTTCATTCGGAAAAGTAATCGAAGCCCAATTTTTAATTGCAGTTGTTAACTGCGTTTTATCCGTTATTGCATTATGGATATTAGGATTCCCACAATTATTAGGTTTAGCGTTAATGATCTTCTTACTTGGCTTAATTCCAGTAGCTGGGGTTATCATTTCGTTATTCCCGCTTTGTATGATTGCTTACAATATCGGTGGTATTATGTACGTTGTTTATATTTTAGTTATCGTAACAGTCATTCATGCGCTTGAAAGTTACGTGTTAAATCCGAAGTTTATGTCGCAAAAAACAAACTTACCAATTTTCTATACGTTTATGGTATTAATCTTCTCGGAACACTTCTTAGGTGTATGGGGATTAATTATCGGTATTCCAATCTTCATTTTCTTATTAGATGTCTTAGATGTGACAAGTGATGAAATGGAGAAGGACGCTGGGAAAAAATAAAGTGAAGAGAAAAAAGCATCGATGTTCGATGCTTTTTCTTTTATAACATGATGTTTCTTATGCCATACTGTAAGGAGAAGATAGAATAGGGGTGAAAGAATGGCTGTAAATGAAAAGGTAGAATTAGCTACATTTGCTGGAGGGTGCTTCTGGTGTATGGTTTCGCCATTTGAAGAGATGGAAGGAATTATAAAGGTTGTTTCTGGCTATACAGGTGGTCATAAAGAGAATCCAACATATAAAGAAGTATGTTCAGAAACGACGGGACATTATGAGGCAGTACAAATTACATTTGATGCAAATAAAATGCCGTATGAAGAGTTATTAAATATATATTGGAGACAAATTGATCCGACTGATGTAGGTGGGCAATTCCACGATCGCGGACAGTCTTACGAAACAGTGATTTTTTATCATAATGAAGAACAACATAAAAAAGCAGAGGCTTCAAAAGAAGGGCTTGCAAGGAGTGGGCGCTTTTCAAAGCCGATTGCGACAAAAATATTGCCAGCTGCTACGTTTTATCCCGCAGAGGAATATCACCAAGGATATCATAAGAAAAATGAATTCCGCTACGAGTTATACCGTAAGGGCTCAGGGCGAGATGCGTTTATTAAGCAACATTGGCCAAAGGATAATGCTCATTTAAAGGAAAAACTGAATGAGATGCAATTTTATGTAACACAGGAAAATGGTACAGAACCACCATTTCGAAATGAGTATTGGAATCATAAAGAAGAAGGTCTTTATGTAGATATCGTTTCAGGTGAACCTTTGTTTACTTCTCTAGATAAATTTGATAGTGGATGTGGATGGCCTAGTTTTACAAAGCCAGTTATGTCAGCTAGTGTGAAGGAAAAAATGGATGTGAGTCATAATATGACGCGTACAGAAGTGAGAAGTAAGGAAGGAGATTCACATCTCGGGCACGTATTTCCAGATGGCCCAGGACCGAATGGACTTCGCTATTGTATAAATTCAGCAGCTCTTCGATTTATTCCAAAAGAGGAATTAGAAAAAGAAGGCTATGGTGATTTCCTAATCTTGTTTGGAAATAAAAAATAACCTCGCAATTAGCGAGGTTATTTTTTTGTTACTTTACTTTTTTCTTTTTAAACTTGCTTAATACTTCATAAACGATTGGAACAATAAGAAGTGTTAATAATGTTGAACTTGTTAATCCACCAATTACTGTTACACCAAGTCCTTTAGAAATTAAGCCGCTACCTTCAAATCCTAATGCGAGCGGGATAAGAGCACCGATTGTTGCAATTGCAGTCATTAAAATCGGGCGAAGGCGTGTTGCACCAGCCTCTAATAAAGCTTCACGTGTTGATAGACCTTCATTTTCTTTATGAATAACGCGGTCGATAAGCACGATTGCGTTTGTTACAACGATACCGATTAACATAAGGGCACCGATCATTGCAGAGACACTTAACGTTTCACCAGAGATTAATAAGGCAACAAGAGCTCCAATGATTGTAAATGGTAGCGAGAATAAAATTGCGAATGGTGCAAGAGCACCGCCAAATGTAACGACAAGAACGAAGTATACAATAGCAATCGCAGCTAACATCGCTAAGCCAAGTTGCTTGAATGATTCTTCAATATCTTTTGTAACGCCTCCCATAGAAACATCTACGCCAGAAGGAAGATCCATTTTATCTACTTCTTTTTGAACTGCGGCTGATGCTTTTGAAACGTCATCAGATGTTAGTTTTGCACTTACTTCCGCATAAACACGGCCATCGCGGTGTTTCACTGTATTCGAAGTTTCTCCTTCTTTTACAGTCATCACATCTTTTACAGCCACTTCATTACCAAGCGGCGTTGTAATTTTACGATTTGTTAAGTCATCGATTGTTTCATAATTTTGTTTTTCAGCTTCTACATATACATTGATATCTTTACCGTCTTTTTTAATTGTTGTCAGAACAGGGCGATCATGTTGATTAGAAAGTCCCATTCCAATTTGTGCAGCCGTTAGACCCATTTTACTTAGCTTTTCCTGATCTGCGACTAAAGTGTATTCTGCGTATGTTTTTGCAATACTAGAGTCTATATCTTTTAAGTCTTTGTTTTTCTTCATTATGTTTTGAATATCTTTTACGACAGGCTTAATGTCTTCTGAGCTATCTCCGTAAACGTATAACTTGATTTCGTTACTACCGCCACTTGCCCCGAAGTCTTGGTTTTTCCATTCACCTTTTCCAGACATCTTCTGTAAATCTTTAACGACTTGTTCTTTCTCTTTTTCGAAGTTTTTCGTGTCATTATCATATTGTACGAAGAACATTGCTTGATTTGATTGACCAGGACTCATTGGGTTTTCGCCACCTAATGAGAATTGAATTGTTTTGACGTTTTTATTATCTTGGAAGTGCTTCTCAGCTTTCGTTGCAATTTTTTCAACGTCTTCTAACGTTTGACCAGGTTCAGGGTTGTATGTTGCAATGATCATTTTTTCTTCTTCAGATGGTAAGAAACTTACACCAATGATTGGCACAAGTGCAAGACTACCAACTAATAGAAGGATAGCGATACTTGATGTAATAATTTTGTGATTTAAAGCCCATGCAAGTATGTGTTTGTAAATATTTGCTAATTTACTTGGTTTTTCTTCATGATGTACTTCTTTTTCCCTCATGCTCTCTTTCTTAAATAAAGAGTGAGCTAGCATCGGTACGATTGTAACTGCTACTAGCAACGATGCTAATAAAGCGAAGACGATAGTTAAAGCGAATGGTAAGAACATTTCACCAATCATACCTTTTACTAGTCCAAGCGGTAAAAATACAGCAATTGTTACAATGGTAGAAGACATAATCGGAATAAACATTTCTTTTGTAGCTTCACGAATTAAATCTTTCCCGCGTAGTTTCTCTCCTGATAACGACATACGTCGGTAAATATTTTCGATAACAACAATGGAGTCATCCACAACGCGCCCGATAGCGACTGTCATTGCCCCGAGCGTCATAATGTTAAGCGTAATATCCATTTGTTTTATAACTAATACAGCAATTAATAAAGAAAGTGGTATGGAAACGACAGAGATTAATGTTGTTCGGATATTTCGTAGGAACAACATAATAATAACAATCGCAAAGATAGCACCAAAAATGGCTTTACTTAGCATTGTTTCTACTGATTTCTCAATAGGTGCACCTTGGTCGAATGTTGAAATAATCTCTAAGTCTTTATATTTTTTCTCAAGTTCTTTTACTTTATCTTTAACAGCATTTACAACATCAACTGTGTTCGCGTCAGCCGCTTTTACAATTTGAATTCCAATTGCTTCTTTTCCATTTGTTCGAGAAATAGATTCCGCTTTTCCGACTTCTTTAATATCAGCAATTTCGTCTAATGTAACTGTCGAAATCCCGTTGTTCATAGCGGCTGGATTCATTTGCGGCACTTGTGTACCAGCTCCGGCATTTTGACTACCTTGACCGCTTGCTGATGAAGGAACAGCAGGGATTTTTAATTCTTTTAATGCTTTCATTGTTGTAATATTTCCATCTACAACAACTGACTTTTCTGTGTCTTTAAATGTATATAAACCAAGTGGTAAAGATACGTCCGATCCTTTAATTACATTTTTTACAGTATCTTCACTTAAACCTAATTCTTTCATCTTATCTTTTTTGAAGACAAGTTGTACTTCATCTACTTGTTGACCTGAAATTTGAACAGATGCGACCCCATCAAGTCCTTTTAATCCTGGAACAACATTTTTTTCTACATTTTCAGTTAAGGTAGCTAAAGATTCATTTTTACTTGCTACGCTTAATGAAATTACAGGAAAGGCATTGAAGTTCACACGTGAAACTTTCGGGTCCTTTACGCCTTCTGGCAGTTTCACATTTGCGAGAGCTTCTTTTATTTCTGTTTCAGCCTTTTCCATATTTTTATCAAAATCATATTCTACCTGAATGGAAGATGCATTTTGAAAAGATGATGAACTAACAACGTTTACACCACTTAAATTTTGCAGTTGCTCTTCCATCGGTTTTGAAACTTTATCAGCTACTTCTTCTGGTGTAGCACCAGGATAAACCGTGGTTACTGTTACAACAGGTGTTGTAATATCAGGAATTGTTTCCAGCTTCATATTCAGCCCAGAATAAATACCTGCAATGGTAACGATAATGGTTAGTAGCCAAACTGCGAACTTATTTTTTAACGAAAAATTAATAATTTTGTTCATGTTTGCGCTCCCTTTGTATTATATTGACCAACTGGTCAGTCTAATACATAATATAACTGACTGATTGGTCAGCCGTCAATGAAAAGGGATGGTATAATACATTCATAATAAGATGCGAGATTAAATTTAGGAGAGACATGATATGAAAGAAAAAGAGCGCTTAATTATAGAGATGGCTATGAAGTTATTTGCGACTAAGGGTGTAAATGCGACATCAGTGCAGGAAATTGTGACAGCTTGTGGCATATCTAAGGGAGCCTTTTATTTATACTTTAAATCAAAAGAGGAACTTTTATTAGCGACACTTCGATATTACTATGACAAGATTCAAAACAAAATGATGGATATTGAAAAAGAGTCGTTATTGCCACGTGAAAAATTTGCAAAACAATTGCATTGCCAGTTTAATGATATACAAAAGCATAAAGAATTTATTATTATGCATGCAAGGGAAAATGCGATTCCTTTTAATAAAGAAGTAGAAGAATTTATGATGCGGATGAAGTTAGAGTCTCACGCATTTTATCGGAATAGTTTACTGTCTATTTATGGTGATAAGGTTATGCCATATTTATTAGATTTAGTCATTATGGTAGAAGGCATATGCCGGGGATATTTAGAACTAATTATTTTACAAGCGCCAGAAATAGACTTATCTTATGTCTCGGCTTTTATTTTGAAAAGAGTGGATCATTTAGTAGATGGATTGGTAAAATCTTCAGAAGAACCTGTGTTACATGAAGAAAGGCTTGGAGAATTTCTTTGTAAATCAGAGCTTATTAAGGAGCAGGTTAAGGAACATTTTTTAAAAGAAATTATTGTGTTTAAACGTACTTTAGCGGATCAATTAGAAGATGAGGAATTGCTTGTTACATTAGATGTTTTGGAGGCAGAAATGAGGATGCAAAATCCAAGAATTCCGGTTATCCAAGGGATGTTGTTCAATTTAGAGGCATATCCAACTTTAAAAGAATTCCGTTTGAGGCTTATGGGCTATTATAATATAAAAAGGTAACAATGATAGTTTTCATTGTTACCTTTTTATTATTTAGGTCTTTCATCTGAATTCACTAGCTTAGAAGTATCGAAATTCCGTATTTCATTAGAGAAGTTAGTTAATCTTTGTTCGTAATCTCGTTTATTAGTAATCGGTTCAGTTGTAGCTAATTGTTTTACAATCCAATCATTTATATATCTGTAATAATGCGTTTGGTCAGACATATAATTAGAAAGATTATACGTAACTTCTTTTTGATCTTGGAAATCATAGAGTTTTACATTTTTTAGTTGTGCTAATTTAGTGTATACTTCTTTTTTAAATAACATATTTTCCTTTGTATGCTTTGAGTCGTTTTTATCCATAACTACGTGATATGTTACTGGATATGGCGCATAGAAAAATGTAAACTGTACTTCCGGGTTTTGTTTTACAAATTCAATAATATTAGAATCAAAAGATTTAAGCATTTGTTCATGATACCAACCATCGCTGATTGATTGATGAGGTGTTCCGTCAACAACCCTTTTAGCTATATCTACTGAGAAATTTGGCTCGTCATCTCCAAATTTGTATAGCCAGTGGGGATCCTGTGGAGATTTTGTTGGATCTAGTTTTAACTTCATATTCTGCAATGCTATTTTTCGAGAATACGGGCTAATTAAATATTGGATATCATTCAACTTATTTGTATCATACATGTAAGTTGGAAATGGTGAAGCACCTTCTGATACCCATTCAGGTTTTCCAGAGAATGAATATAAATTAAGCTCCCAAATAATATTTTTAACAGTTTTTGAATGCGTAGCTAACTGGGCTGTCATATTTTGTTCCCTAGCTGTTGAACCTGGAAGAGAGCCATTAAAGCTGGTAGTATGAAGTAATTTATTAGCGTCAGGTTCAAGGAAGTTTCTTCCCATAGAAGTTCCTACAAATAAGGTATCATAATCCATATGTTTAATAAGTCCAGGCATTTGATAGCGTTCAGTAGCATAAAAATAATCGTTCTTCTTAAATTTATATACATACAATGGGTCAAGCTTATAAACAATAGAGCAAACTATTCCAGATAAAATGAAAAGGAATATAATAAACCAACATATAAAACGTTTATACATATTTTTCACCTACGGTTATTAGAAATTAAAGTATAAGAATGAACTTACACGATTTAAATACATCAAAGAAAGTATAAACATGCTAGCTAATGCAAGAGCATAAATCGGTTTTGGACGGAAAGATTCTAATTTTTCTATAGAATTTTTTGTAAATAATACAATAGCGATTCCAATTGCTAGGTATAAAATAGTTTGGAAGTTAAAATGATCACCAGTCACTTGGAACGGGAATAAATTACAAATTGAATAAATTAAATTATCCATTATAGACACACCAGTTAATGTTTCTGGACGGAATTGAATAAGTGCTGTTTGGATGTGTAAGTAATTTACGTTGAACATGCGATTTAACATAGTTAATGCATCTTCTACAGAAGTAGCTCTGAAGAACACCCATGTTACATGTACAAATCCCATTGTTAAAATCCAAGCAATAAATTTAGGCATTTTTCCACCTAAGTTTTTAAATAATCGATGTATTACAATAGCTAATCCGTGTAAAACGCCCCAAATAACAAACGTCCATCCAGCGCCATGCCAAATTCCACTTATAAGAAAAATTGTAAATAAATTTAAATAAGTACGAATTTGCCCTTTTCGACTCCCACCCAATGGAATATATACATATTGGGTGAAAAATCGTCCTAATGTCATATGCCAACGTCTCCAAAAATCTTGAATACTTAAAGATTTATAAGGAGAGAAGAAGTTAATTGGTAGTATAATGTTGAATAACAACGCTGCACCTATTGCCATATCACAATATCCACTAAAATCAAAATACAGTTGTAATGTATACGCAAGTGATGAAACCCATGCATCGGTCGTAGATAGTTGATTTACATTGCTAAAGCCAAAATCAGCCCATTGTGCTAGTGAATCAGCAATTACTACTTTTTTAGTAAGACCAATTCCGAATATGTAAAGTCCTTTTGTAATGTTTTCAATATTCGGCCTTCTTTTAGATTCATCTTGAAATTGAGGGAGGACCTTACTATGATGGACAATGGGTCCTGCAATAAGTTGCGGGAAAAACGTTACGAACAAGCAAAAATCAATAAAATTAAACTTTGTTAATTCCCTCTTATAACAATCTACTAAAAAACCTATCTTTTGGAAGGTAATAAAACTAATGCCTAAAGGCAGTAATAACTTTAATAAAGGTACATCAGTTCCAAATAGGGTATTTATATTATCTAAGAAGAAATCAGAGTATTTAAAGTATCCCAGTAATGAGATGTTAAATACTAAACCAACTATTAAAAATACTTTTCGGGTTTTTTGATTGATTTTTTGTATAATTTGTTGGCCTATAAATGCGTTTGTAAATAATGAAACTCCTATTAGCAATAGGTATTTCACCTCAAAATATGCATAAAAGTAAAGGGACATACCTACTAAAAAAAGTTTCGCGAAATTTTTGTTAACTTTTTGCAATAGGAAATATCCAATTACTGCTATAGGCAAGAATAAAAGCATAAATTCAAAAGAATTAAAAAGCATAATATAGCCCCCAGCATTAATAAAATCTTATTCTATAAAAAACGTGACAACAGAGCAAGATGTTGTCACGCAAAGTATAGTATAGCATAAAATATGGATGAAAATCTTATATCTATTAATTTTTATTTTGAGACCATTCTTCTACATTCCAAACTTTTGTAATCCAATCTTCATAGAAGTCTGGTTCGTGACATACAAGGAGGATTGTTCCTTTATATGCTTTCATAGCCTTCTTAAGTTCTGCTTTTGCTGTAACATCAAGATGGTTTGTCGGCTCATCAAATAGTAGCCAGTTACTTTCTTCACCCATTAGTTTACATAAACGAACTTTTGCTTGTTCTCCACCACTTAATTGACTTAACGGGCGAGAAATATGTTCATTTTTTAATCCGCATTTTGCTAACATCGCACGAATTTGATGCTGGTCTAAGCCAGGGAATGTATTCCATACATCATCAATTGGTGTTATATTGTCAGCTTTAACCTCTTGCTCAAAGTATGCAGGCTCTAAGAAGTCCCCAAGGCTTGTTTTACCGCTTAAAGGTTTAATTTTACCTAAGATTGTTTTTAGTAACGTTGATTTACCAACACCATTACATCCAACGATAGCAATTTTTTCACCGCGTTCAATTGTCATTGATAGCTTTGGTAGTAGTGGATGTGTATATCCAATTTCTACATTTTCACCTTCAAAGACGAAGCGACTACTTGCACGACTTTCTTTAAATGAGAATTCAGGTTTAATTGCTGTTTCCGGGCGATCAATAAGTTCCATGCGGTCAAGTTGTTTTTGACGACTCTTTGCACGACCTGTTGTTGAATAACGGGCTTTGTTCTTTGCAATGAAATCTTCTTGCTTTTTGATAAACTCGCGCTGCTTTTCATAAGCGTTTATATGTTGATTTTTATTGATTTCTGCTAGTTCTAGGAATTTTTCATATGTCGCTGTATAGCGTGTCATTTTTGTGAATTCTAGATGGAAAATAACATCAACACATTTGTTCATAAATTCCGTATCATGAGAAATTAATAAGAATGCATGTGGGTATTCTTTTAAATAATTTGTTAACCAATGAATATGTTCAACGTCTAAATAGTTAGTAGGTTCATCAAGTAATAATACTTCTGGTTGTTCAAGTAATAGCTTTGCAAGCAATACTTTTGTACGTTGTCCACCACTTAGTGCTGAAACATCACGATCTAAACCAATTGCATCAATTCCAAGACCACGTGCAGCCTCTTCAATTTTCATATCTAGTAAATAGAAACCACCTGCTTCAAGTGCATCTTGTATTTCTGCCATTTGCTCAAGAAGTTCTTCTAGTTCTTCTGGTGTAGCAGTTCCCATTTTTTCTGTAACTTCATTTAAAGCTTTTTCTTTTTCAAATAGCGGTAAAAATGCATCCGCTAGTATGTCACGAATTGTACGTCCAGGCGTTAAAACCGTATGTTGATCTAAGTAACCGTAATGTGTGCCCGGTGTCCATTCTACACGACCTTGGTCATGAATAAGCTGACCAGTAATGATATTCATGAATGTTGATTTACCAACACCGTTTGCACCAACTAATCCAACGTGCTCACCTGCTAGTAATCGCATAGATACATCTTTAAATAATGTACGATCGCCAAATGTATGTCCTAATTTTTCAACTGTTAATAAGCTCATAGTATCCTCCGTCCAACTTGAAATAGTACCTTGAATCATGATACTAAATTCTGTGATATAATGCTATTATTTCAAAAAGGTACATTATTCATTTTCCGGATTTTTATAGATGAAATACAGAAAATCGGATGGATTATTATGTTTTTATATGTATATTATTGGGTGTTTTTTAATTTAAATGAACAAATGATAATTAAGGTATAAATATGTTGAAGTTAATTAGGTTACTGTATAATTTGTAGAGGTACTATATTTAATAGGGGAACCTGCTATACTAAGTGAAGAGAATTATGAAATATACACTAGAAAAAATAAAAAATTATATTAGTGCTTTACCGGATATCGTTATATATGTGGAAAATAGACAGATCTGGTTTAAATGGAAAGGTGAGCCCTTTCTTGAATGATGTAAAGTATCTATTATATAATATGAAACAATTTTAAATTCTTTTTATGGAGGTCAACAATGCCAAAAATTACGGTACTAATGCCTGTATATAATGGTGAAAAATATTTAAGAGAGTCTGTTGATAGTATTTTGAACCAAACTTTTACAGATTTTGAATTATTAATTATAAACGATGGATCAACAGATAGTAGTATGGAGATTTTGAATTCTTATAGTGATTCACGAATAAGAATAGTGACAAATGAAGTAAATTTAAGGTTGATTAAAACATTAAATAAGGGAATTGATTTAGCAACAGGAGAATATATTGCTAGGATGGATTGTGATGATATAGCAGATCCAAAACGTTTAGAAATTCAATTGCAGTATATGGAGAAGCATCCTGATGTTGCAGTTTGTGGAACGGGTGTTAAAGTTATAGGTCAGAATCGAAAACCGTGGCAAATTTCAGGCTCTTCAGAATTAATAAGAAATTGTTTGTATGTTCGAAGCTGTATGATTCATCCATCTGTGATGATGCGCACGGAATTTTTAAAAGAACACAACATTTATTATGATTTGAATTACTTACATGCTGAAGATTATGAGTTGTTCCAGAGATTAAGTGAGAAGTATAAAGTAATTAACTTAGAGGAGCCACTACTGAATTATCGTTGGTCAGAAACAAGTGTAAGTAGTCTTAATGCCTCCGATCAAGAGGTTATGGCCGCAAAGATTTCTACAGAGGCTTTATCTCGTATTGGAATTGAATTTAATCGCGTACCATTTGCAAGGGGTACATTAACGAAAGAAGAATTATTAGAAGTAAAACGCCAATTAGAAGAACAATATCATAAGGCTAACAAAGAGGATAAAAATATTAAGCAAATATTCCAATTTCTATGGCTTGATATGATTCTTAAAGGAACGAATCATGGTTTATGGAATATAAAAATGTTATTTTCTCCTAAATTTTGTTCTATTTTATTGATGGATAAAGGCCTCCTGACACGTATAATTGCGAAGAGTTTACTGAAGAAGTAATTGGAATCAACTCAATGTTGAAATATTATAATGAGAACAGTTTTTATAAGTTTAAAAATAAGAAAAGAGACGTGCTATTCAAAAGTGAATGGTACGTCTCTTTTTATTACGTCTTTAAGATTTTTTAAATTTAGATGTTAACTTAGAAAGAGCCATGAATAAGATTTCATCTTTTGTCAGGAATAACAACAGAGTATATGCAAGTCCATTTGTGACAACTAATGCTAGAAATAAAGGAATTGTTCCTGACACGTATAGTTGAACTGCATAAGAAATCGGAAAGAATGTAAGGGAATAGAATAAATATTTAAAGTTGGCCATCGTAAATAGGTGATAGTTTACCTTTAAATATTTTTTGATATAAAAATATATATACACAACAAGTAATAGCGTTGCAATTGTTGTTGTCAAAGTTGCTGTCGTTGGTGTAAATAAATTGATCTTTAGCAGTATTACTTTAAGTATAATATTTATAACCCCAAATATTAATAGCGCACGTACCAATATATGTTCTTTACGTTTAATGTACATAATTTGATTTCCAAGAATGGATTGGATACCTAATATAACCATGTAAACAGAAAAAATAGCCAATGTAGGTCCAGCAGCAGCATATTGTGCGCCGCCATAGATTACAACAATTAAATTCGAGACAATGATAATTCCTATAGCTGCTGGGAATAAGGTGATGAAATAAAGTTGAGATATTGTATTTAATAATTTATCATATGCTGTTTCATCATCACCTTCGGATAAGTAAGAAAGCCTTGGTAAGGTTACTTGTATAACGCTTAACATGAGTAAGTTAATAATAGACATAATTTGAAAAGCCATTACATAGAAAGAAACATATTTTTCGCCTACGTATTCTCCAAGGAAGAAGCGATCCAAGTGAGTATAAAGTATATGCGCATTTGAGAAGATGGCGATTAATAATAATGGTTTTAAATGTTTTTTGATAGTAATATTTGAAAAATCGAATTTTACAGTACGTCTTATATATATATAACTAATAATATTATTTAAGAAATTAGAAAGTACTAATAGTCCTGTAAATTGATAAAAATCTTGAGCAGTTTGTACAAAGATAAAAAGCATTACGACATAAATTAATTTTACAATGATGGTCTTTAATGTAATAAAGTCGAAATTTTCGTAGGCTTCATTTAGCCACTCTACATAAAAAATATTTGCAATAAAGTTAAATCCAAATATGAGGAGGATATAAAATAAACCTTTTTCCGCATATCCGAAGTAACTAAATAGTAAATATGCTCCAAATGTTAATAAATTCGTGAAGATACTTAATATAAATAAACTAGTAAATAATTGTTCAGATTTCTTTTTATTATCCTTAATGGCACTAATTTCTCTTAATCCATATTGATGGATGCCAAATACAGCAAAAATAAAGAAGTAAGTAAAAATTGTTTCAGAGAAGTTCACTTTCCCCATCGAAGAGGCACCTAGTGTACGATAAGCATAGGGGCCAACAAGAATTGGAAGTATGACATTGAAAATGTTTAGTAAAATTTTGTATATAATATTTTTAGCAATTGATTTTTGCATAATAGAACCCTTCTAAATATATTTTTAATTTTGTAATGAACCAAAATATTTATTCTAAAATTTTAAAAGTAAGAACAAGAACATCTGTATAAGTTTACCGCATATAAACTTTGTAAATCAACTTTTTATATTATTTATAATGTGTATAAAAGGTAGTTATTCTGTTTGGAGCTGTATACTTGGAATAATAGGTAGTCTATTATGGGAGGCGTTGATTAAGAAATATAATTATTGATTATTTATATCGCTATATGGAGTAACTCCTATAGATTTAACAATTATTTTTTCGCTTTCTGTATCATCCAAATATTGTTTCACTACTTGGATTTTTTCTGTTGAAGAAAATTGAGCCATAAAAAATGCACTCCACTTGTTAGAATATGTCTAACAAGTGGAGTGCCCTTCAATTCTTAATATGAAAGTAAGAGGCTTTTGTATTAAGAATTGAAATGATAGGTTATTCTTTTTCTGTCTCCGTTGCATTTAATTTTTGCTTTAGTAACGCATAATCTTGCGTTAATGTTACAAGTTGATGATGTTGTTTAGAAATTTTTCTTGTTAGGTCAAAAATTAAGATGAAACAGAATAATAATCCAAATAAAAATAAAATGGAAGGGGGATATTCTACTTTTAATAGTTTTCCAATCCAGTTTATAATTTTATCGGTAGAACTTAAAATAGCCATTGCAATACAAACAAAAATCCACAAAACAGCATATTTCGTTTCTAAAGTTCCGCGACGAATAGAATTAATAATTAATAATAATAATAATAAAATAAAGATGAATGAAAAGGTAATTATAGGCATTTATTATCAACCTTTCACGATTTTTTGCATCAATATAGCAAGACTTACCTTAATCATGTAATATGCAGATTTGAAAGGTGTGATAGAAGATTGTCCACCTTGTCGCTCTTGCATATTTACAGATATTTCATTAATGCGAAGTTTTTTCTTTTTTAAATGAATAAGAACTTCTGGTTCTGGATAATCTTTTGGATAATTGTGTGCAAAAATTGTAATTACTTCTCGATTGATAGCACGATATCCAGAAGTTGGATCCATAAATGTTTGTTTTGTTAGTACTTTCAATAGGGCAGTAAAATAAAAAATACCGATTCTTCTGGAAATACTACCTTTATATGCTGTTTTTTCTGTAAAACGTGACCCTAGTACCATATCGCATTCATCTTCAGCGATAGGCTTTATAATTTTATATAAATCATCTGGGTTATGTTGTCCATCAGCATCGAACTGAATCGCAATATCATATCCATTCTCATATGCGTATTTATATCCAGTTTGTACAGCTGAGCCAATACCTAGATTATAGGGTAAATTCACAAGGTGAACAGGAAATTCTTTTACGATTTGAGCTGTTTTATCGTGTGATCCATCATTAATAACGCAAATGCTTAATCCAGTAAAATGCTGTTTTAGTTTTAATAATCTTGTTAATGTATCTGCAATTGCTTCTTCCTCGTTATACGCTGGAATAATAATTAACGTTTTTGGTATTGAAATTGGTACTTCAATAGTCATTACCGCACCATCCCTTATATACTTAATCATATTATGGTTATTTTTAAACGAACTTTATTTAATATACCATTAACAGTATAACAAAATAAAGGAAAAGCTGGTGCATGTTTTAAGAGAACAGATTGAGAATAAAAGGATAAGAGAGAATATTTTGTATAAAAAATACATGCAAGGAAGAAAGAACCTATGCATGTATATGGAAGAGTATCGTATTAAATATTCCAAGGTTTATTTAAAGTTAAAACCTCAGCCATTTCTTTACTTTTTAAACGTCCTTTTTTTCTATTTTCCGCGCGTTCTGAACCGGTTGTGTGTAACCAATGTTCTTCCTCAGTTTCAGGAAGTACTTGTGGTACGGACGAAGGTTTTCCATCTTTTATTGCCACAAATGTAATGAAGCAAGTGGCGGCAATTCTACGCTCGCCTGCTAATAAATTTTCTGCGATTACTTTTACGAAAACTTCCATTGAAGATTTCCCTGTATAACATACAAATGCTTCATAACAAACAGAATCAGCTTGGTGAATTGGGGTTAAAAAATCAACTGAATCAATAGATGCTGTTACGCAATGTTTACGACTATGTCTTGCAGCCGCAATTGAAGCAATACTATCAATTTCTGCTAATAATTTCCCTCCAAAAAGTGTTTGGTGATTATTTAAATCGTTAGGAAAAACACGTGTTGTTTTAATTGCTTTTGATTCTCGCATGAATTTCTTTTCCATATATTCAGCCCCTATAGTCTGTTTTCAATCAGAATAATATGTGTAAGTGGATTACTCATATTAGATATTTAATAAAGTAAAGCGTATTCCAAAAGAGGATTATTTAAACTTCTGTATTTGTATTCATGTAACTGAAAGAAAATTTATTTTATCTAAAATGTAGTGTAAAAGAGGATTCGCTTACATTGCAAGTAAAAAGTAATGACTATATATTTGTCATAGAAATTCCCTATCAGCCGTGTACCCATTCATGATAGAATCGTTTTGTTATGAATGGAAATAGAGGTGCAATGGACATATGAATCATATACAAACAAATTTTTCATCTTTCTTCAATAAAATTACGATTGGTGCGATGCTCGCATTTTTTGTTTATAGTTGTTGGACAGCATTTGAGACAAGTAAGCAATTTTTTGGAGGAAGTACAACAAGTGTAACAATCATATTGGCAATTTTCGTCATACTCATTTTGTTAGTGGCATCAATTCTACAATATCGTTTTACAGACAAACAATTTCTTATTTTTCTTATAAGTGTATCTATACTTGTGAGGCTTAGTATGCTGTTATTTGTAGACGCTCCAATAATTGGTGATATGAAAGTGATGTATGAGTCTGCAAAGGAGATTGCAATTGGTAATAATATAGGGACTGTAACTCATTTGCCGTTTATTATATATGAGTCAGTAATTATTCGTATATTTGGTAATACATTATTTGCTTTGCAACTATTTAATGTGTTATTTTGCGCAGGAACTGCACTTTTTATTTATCGTATTGCGGCAATGGTTTTTGGAGAAGAATGCGGTCGTATTGCTTCCACATTTTATGCTCTGTATATTCCAAATATATTCATGAGTTCCGTATTAACTCCTGAGTCACTTGCAATGTTTTTATTTTATTTTGCTTGCTACATACTTTTATATAAAGGATTAGATCATCCTTATATGTGGGTGTTTTCAGCGATTTTATTTGCATGTAGTAATATGATTTTCCCAATGGGATTATTTCTTCCTATTTTTATCACGATATATGTATTATTAATTGAAGTGTTTCAATCAGCAACGAAACAAAAAGTGTTACTAAAGACGATAGGGATACTTATTCTGTTTTATAGTGCTCATTTTAGTGTGAATTATGGAATTAAGACAATGGGACTGTCACAATATACGATTACGAATGAGACGTATGTTCAATCTGTCTTAATTGGAAAAACGCAACGTGAGGAAAAAGTATCGAAAAATCAAAGTGTAACAGAGCATATTGATCAAAAGTTAAAAGAGATTGAGGGAGAAAGATTTAAACTTTTAGAACCGGTGATAAATCAGTTTTCAGATGAGGGAATAAATTCTATTCTTTTTAAATGTGAAAAACTGATATATATAGCGGTAACATTATTTATGACTATAGCTCTATTACACTTCCTTATTAAGAAACAACAAAACGAGGGATATATGTTGTTCTTATTGTTAATTAGCGGGTACGTATTGTTAAAGCTCTTCCAAGTCGATATGGCATATTATAATCTTATTGTGCCAGCATTGTTTATTTTGCAAAGCTTTGGTGTTTATATGAGTTATGTGTATTGTCAAAAAATATTCTTTAGAAAATAAAAAGAATCCAAATTGGATTCTTTTTTTTGATGGAAGATGAATACTAAGAGCTAGTAGAGATAAAAAATCTCTACTGTAATCGCTCTATCGGTTCAGTTCTAGTTGTAAACTATCAGCTGTTAGAGCCATTTTTGAGGAATCGTCTTGAATTCCTTTCATTACTTGTGAAATGGTTTCTAACTCATTTTCAATTTTTTTATTCTGTTCTTTTGAGTTAGACATGTCTTTTACGATTTCTTGGAAGTATTGATCCGTTGCAGACATACTATCAGTTCCTTCAGATACGAGAGAGCTAATTTGTTTCACGGAAGAAGAGACACGAACAATCTGTTCATTTGTTTTTTCAACGAGCTTTGTAACGTTAAATATAGATTCTTTCGTTTGCTCTGATAACTTTCTAATTTCTCCAGCTACAACAGAAAAGCCTTTGCCAAATTCCCCAGCACGCGCAGATTCAATTGCAGCGTTTAGTGCGAGTAAATTTGTTTGCTCGGCAATTGATTTTACAATATCTATAATTTCGTTAATTTTGTTAGAAATATCGAGAAGTTCATGTGTATCTGTAATAATCGTTTCCATGTTCGTTTGAATGTATTCCATTCGTTTATTTTGCTCATTTAATTGTTCTTTACCTTTATTTGCTTTTTCTTCTGATGTTGTAGCTAATGACGTACCTATTTTAGCAATTTCTACAATCGTTTCAGATTTAGCGGTTAACTGCTGAATAGAAGCACTTGTTTTTTCAGATACAGATGCTAGTTCTGTTGCAATATGCGTAATGGTCATAGCTGTTATTTCTTTTTCTTTTTCAAGTTCTTTTTGCATTCTTTCATATTCAGATTCATAAGACGCAATAACGAGTTCTTGTTCAAGAGTAAGTAATTTGTTTATTACGTTTATAGAATAAGAAAAATCGTCAATTGTTGTAATTTTCGTTTTTAAAATCTTCATGATAGAGCGGAATAATTCTTGATAAGCGGCAGTATACCATTTTCTATGTAACCCAATTTGTACATGTCTTTTTGCAATTCTAACACGTTGTTCAATAAAGTTTTCATGCATATCTCCGCTAAATAATTCTTTTATATGTGTTTTTAAAGTTTGCTTTAGTTTTGGAATAGAGCTATAACGTTCGATAATCGTAATTAAATTAGGCTGTTTTGTAATATTGGAATAGAATTTTTCAGTAATCCAATCAATTTCTTCATAAATAAAAGGCTGTAGTACCTTTACGATTTGTAAATCTTCTTTTGAAATATGTAGCATATCCATTTGAATTTTCAGTTCAGAATTAGTAGGAACGTTAAAAGTGATTTGTTGATTCTTACTTAATTCAAGTATACTTACGTTTGTTGTATTGTTATGTTTTTTAAAAACCCCAAGCATCGTTCTTCCCCCTGTTTGTAAAGCGTTTTCATTTTTGGTTCTAATATAATTATATATATTTATATACAATTACTCTATATTAGTGTGTAGAATAGTATATAAATTAAGAGAATTCCATATAGAATTCTCTTAATGACCTTTATTAATTTTAGCATGTGTTTTAAAGAAAACTGGGAAATGTACATTATATATGACAGTGACAACACGAATAATGAATGTTACTAATAAACAAACATAGAAAGCCAATACGTGTGCCCCCATTGCATATGTGATTAGGAAACTAATTGCCCCTAAAATAGAAGCGATGGCGTAAATTTCTTTTCGGAATACGTAGGGGATATCTTGAGCGCAAATGTCACGCAAAATACCGCCTCCAATACCTGTAATGACTCCCATTGAAACAACTAAAAATGAGGCGTCAACATGATGTGACATTGCCGCATTTGCACCAATAGCTGTAAAAACGCCTAAGCCAACGGCATCAGAAAGCATAATAACAACTTGAAGTTTATTGATACGCTCAAAAAACATACAAGTAAATAATGCTGATAATACGCTTACGAAAAAGTAAATGGGTTTAACAAATGCGACGGGAGGCAGGTTACCGATCATAATATCACGAATAATACCGCCGCCGAGCGCAGTAGCTACAGCTAAACAAAGGACACCGAATAAATCTAAATCTTTTTTTAAACCAACTAATGTACCAGAAATGGCAGCGGCGATAATGCCAAGAAACGTAAATATATCGATTAATAACATGGCCTTAATCCCTTCCTCTTAAAGATGTTCCAGAGAAAAAATATACACTAAAGTATTGGAAATAACAATTACTTTTCGCTACATGTAGAAAAACGGATAAAATACATAAAGAAAGCGTTTGAAAATGTTTGGAAAATAGCTATAAAGTAATTTGAAAAAGATATGAAAAGATTAATTTTACATTTTTTTGGCGTTACCTATTTGGTAAAATGTTACAATTATAGGTATGTTGTTTACATCTATATAAAATGATAAAAAAATATGTATATACTGACAAAAATAAGGGGATGGTTGTTAGATAGCCTTTGTAAAAATAGGGAGTATAGCGAAAGGACAGTAATTTCTATTACTGATTAATACTTGTCCTGGCTAGTTTTAGCTGGAAAAATAGTTCTCGATTTGAATATGAGTTATGTTATAATTGCTAGGTGTGTTTGAATGATAAAAAATTATGATTAAAAGATAATGTTAAGATTTTGTATGGAGGTCTTGGAATGTTAGCAAATCAAGCTAGGGTTAGATTTGAGCGTTTTTTGCTCTTTTTTATTATTTTACAGCCTGTTTTAGATTTATTAACGTCTCTTAGCATCACTTTATTAAAGTCAAGTGCTACCGTTGGAATTTTAGTAAGATTCCTTATTATGGCTGTGGGTAGTATTTACATTTTAATTCAGGCAAAAGAGAAGGGAAATAGAAAGTTTTTAATTTATCTTATATTACTAGCCGGAGTTTTAGGGGTAGGATTTATTAATAACAAACTAGTTAAGAATCCTATTGTACTTGGTGAAGAAGTTAAATTCGTTGCGAAAGCGTTATATATATATATCATGCTGGGATCATACATTTTAGCTTTAAAATCATTGAAAAAGAAAGTTAATATTAGTGATAAGGTTCGAAATAGTATTGTATATTCTACATTAATCATTAACGCAATTATGGTTATTTCTATTTCAACATCTACTGACTTTGGTAGTTATGAATGGATGAAGGTGGGTTCTCGAGGTTGGTTCTATGCAGGGAATGAACTAGGTTCAATCTTAGCCATTATTTTCCCTATTGTGGTACTATATTCTATTCAAAAAACAAAGAGCTGGAAACACGTTTTATATTGGATTCCATCGCTTTTAATGATTTACTCATTAATTCAGGTCGGTACGAAAGTAGGAATGGGCTCAATTGGTGCTACGTTAGCGGCAGCAATCGGGATCATTGTACTACAATTATTATTTGATAGAAAAAATCCGAACAAAAAATCCCTTGCGCTTAATGCAGTAATTGCTATTGTCCTATTAGCTGGTGTAGTTGGAACGTTTAAACAAACGCCATTAGCACAAAATATGGGCATTCACAATAACTATTTATCAGAGCAAAATGTGGCACAGCAAGGTCAAAAAGAAAAAGAAATTAAAGAGAAGCTGAAAAAAGAGCAAGAACTTAAAGCAAAAGAAGAAAATCATCATAAAGTTGAAAAGCCAGAAGAAAAGGCAAAGATAGAAGAGGAAGTTAAGAAAGAGCTTGAGAAAGAGCAAAAGAAAGAAAATCAAGAAAATCTTATTTTCAGCGGACGTCAAGTATATGAAGAAAGACATAAGCAGTTCTTTAAAGAAGCGCCAACGTCACAAAAGTTATTAGGAATGGGTTATGCAGGTAATTTTAAATATAATGAACAAAAGCAGCCAGATCCAAAGCTAATTGAAATGGACTTCCACGATTGGTTTTATGACTTTGGGATTATTGGTTTTGCATTACTAATGATTCCATTTATTTATTACGGCTTAAGAATCCTACTAGTATTTATTACAAGGTTTAAAGAGATATTTAATATAAAATATGGAATGATTGCAGCAAGCTTATTGTTAGCATTAGGTATTGCTTATATTGCAGGACATATTTTAACAGCACCAGGAGTTGGGATTTATTTTGTAGTGGTGTTAGCTTATCTAATTGTAGACTTAGAAATTGAATGATCAAAATAAAAGCTAACTTTTGTTAGCTTTTATTTTTTAGTACAGTAAAATAAAGATAGATGGAAATGTAGCGAGGATTTAAAGGAGGAAAAAATATGAGGATATTGCATATGAATGCAGGAGCAGAAGATGGGGGAGGGAAAACACATATTATTTCACTTCTCGATCAGTTTCCAACTGGTGAAGTAGAATTAGCGGTATTTGAAGATGGAATTGTTGCGAAAGAAGCAAGAGAGTTAGGGATAAAAGTCCATGTGTTTTCACAAAAATCCCGCTATGATTTATCTATTTTAAAGAATATAAGCGAATTCATTAATAATGAAAAATTTGATATAGTTCATACGCATGGTCCTAGGGCTAATTTCTATGTTTCTTTAATGAAAAAGAGAATAACGGCAAAATGGGTAACGACTATTCATAGTGATCCATTTGAAGACTTTACTAAACAAGGCTTAAAAGGTTGGATTTTTACGAAATTAAATTTGAAAGCCTTAAAAAATGTAGATTTATTTTTTGTTGTAACAAATAGATTAAAGAAAAGTTTAGCTGCTTTAGGTATTTCTAATGAAAAGATGCATGTTATTTATAATGGAATTGAATACGATAAGGAAAAAGCAGAAGGTTATAATAAAAAAGAAATGTTCAATATTGATGAAGATGTATTTACGGCAATCCAAGTAGCACGATTGCATCCTGTGAAAGGACATGAAGTTCTATTTGATGCGTTACAACGAACAAAATTAGAGAAAATTAAAGTATTGTTAGTTGGCGATGGCCCGTTAGAAGAAAATCTAAAGTCATTGGCTACTGAAAAAGGGATTAATAATAAAGTTGAGTTTTTAGGGCATCGTCAAGATGTAAAACAATTATTTGCGTCGTCACATGTGAATTTATTAACCTCCCATAGTGAAGGGTTCCCACTAGTTTTATTAGAAGCGGCAAATCAACGCGTACCATCAATTGTGACTAGGGCTGGAGAAATTGAACCATTAATTGTAGATGAAACGTACGGATGGATTGTGCCAACAGATGATGGAAGGGCATTAGCATTAGCTTTAGAAGAAGCGTATGATAAGTGGAAAACTGGAGAATTAGTAGCAATGGGGAAACATATTTATGAGCATGCTATTATGAACTTCTCACTTCAAAAACTATATGAAGATACAAAGGAAACATATAAGCAATTAATAGCGAAAAACTTGTAATGATAGAGAGGATAGTTAACTATGGCAGTACAAACAGTTGATATTCTAGGCGTTCCTTTTTCTACAATGACAATGGATGAAACGGTCCAATATTTAAAAGAACAACTAGAAGTGGAGCGAACACATACTTTTCAGGTAGTAACAGCAAATCCTGAAATTGTTATGTGTGCAAAAAAGGATGAAGCATTCCATCAAACATTATTAAATGCAGATTTAATTACACCTGATGGTATTGGAGTCGTAAAAGCAAGTGGTATGTTAGGTACACCTGTAAAGGAACGTGTAGCAGGTTTTGATTTAATGTGTAATTTACTTGCGGCGTTATCAGAAGACAATAAACCAGTATCAGTTTTCTTATTAGGTGCAAAACCGCATGTTGTACAAGCTGCAGCAGATCATTTAACGAAGACGTATTCAGCTGTATCTATTGTGGGTATACAAGATGGGTATTTTAAACAAGAAGAAGAAGAAAATATTGTTTCTCGTATTCAAAAGGCAAAACCAGACTTATTGCTTGTTGCACTTGGTTTCCCGAGACAAGAGAACTTTATCCAAACGAATAAGCATCGTTTAGAAACGAAAATGGCCGTTGGAGTAGGCGGAAGTTTAGATGTATGGGCTGGAGAGGTAAAACGTGCACCAAAATGGATTCAAGCGATCCATTTAGAGTGGTTTTATAGATTGTGTAGCAATCCAACGCGTTGGCGTCGTCAGTTAGTATTAGCGGAATTTTTAAAAGAAGTCATGCGTTCAAAAAAGTAGCGTTCTATCGCTACTTTTTTATTTGTCCATTTTTAATAAAGTGCGTTTTTATTCATCTACTACCGATTGCGGACACTCACTAATCGGGTGTTTAATGGCCATGGTTTTTTTATCTATCTCTCTTTGCTTCAGCTGAATTTTGAGGTGAGGGGTCTTACTGCCCTCAAATAGTCGGATAAGTATTTTACTTTTTGGGAATGATGAAGGAGAATTTTTTACACGAAAGTATTTTACTTATACAATTCACACATGTAAAATGATGTGTAAAGACAGCTGTGTAAGGAGGACTTCTTGTGGGCAAGGTGAAAGAAATTTCGAAGCGAAAGCTACTTAGTATAGCGGGGCTTGGATGGTTATTTGATGCAATGGATGTTGGAATGCTTTCATTTGTAATGGTAGCGCTGCAAAAAGATTGGGGATTAAGTACCCAAGAAATGGGCTGGATAGGCAGCATTAATTCAATTGGTATGGCGGTCGGGGCGCTCGTTTTTGGAATACTATCAGATAAAATAGGGCGAAAATCAGTCTTTATTATTACATTATTATTATTTTCTATCGGTAGTGGTTTAACGGCTTTAACGACGACACTTGCTATGTTCCTTGTTTTACGATTTTTAATTGGTATGGGGCTTGGTGGAGAACTTCCAGTTGCTTCTACATTAGTATCGGAGAGTGTTGAAGCACATGAACGTGGCAAAATAGTTGTGCTATTAGAAAGTTTTTGGGCAGGTGGATGGCTAATCGCAGCTCTTATCTCGTATTTTGTTATACCGAAATATGGTTGGGAAGTTGCGATGATATTGAGTGCGGTTCCGGCGCTATATGCTTTATATTTAAGATGGAATTTACCGGATTCTCCAAGATTCCAAAAGGTTGAAAAAAGGCCATCCGTTATCGAAAATATAAAGTCAGTTTGGTCTGGGGAATATCGTAAGGCAACAATTATGTTATGGATTTTATGGTTTTCTGTTGTTTTCTCCTATTATGGCATGTTCCTTTGGTTACCTAGTGTAATGGTATTAAAAGGATTTAGTTTAATAAAAAGTTTCCAATACGTACTTATTATGACGTTAGCTCAATTGCCAGGTTATTTCACAGCTGCTTGGTTTATTGAACGTCTTGGTCGTAAGTTTGTTTTAGTTACGTATTTAATTGGTACAGCTTGCAGTGCTTACTTATTTGGAGTAGCAGAGTCATTAACGGTATTAATCGTAGCAGGCATGTTACTATCATTCTTTAATTTAGGTGCTTGGGGTGCATTATATGCTTATACACCTGAACAATACCCAACAGTTATTCGTGGTACAGGTGCAGGGATGGCGGCAGCATTCGGTCGTATTGGTGGTATTCTTGGACCGCTATTAGTAGGATATTTAGTTGCTTCACAGGCTTCACTATCACTAATATTTACGATTTTCTGTGGATCAATTTTAATAGGCGTATTTGCTGTAATTATACTTGGGCAAGAAACGAAACAACGAGAATTAGTATAAGGTTAAACTTTAATCGGTAAGTGATCTCAATTATTGGTCCGTACCAATTATGTTTTAGAGTAGTAAAACTAAGAGCTCATGTTTTCTCATTCAGTGGGTTTTACTGCCTACAAATAACGGAATAAAAGGGCAGGGGGAACCATGATGGTTCCCTTTTTTCTGTTTTTTTAGATAAATAATGGTATAGTAAGAAAAAGGGAATGTTCCTTATAAAAGCGAATGTATACAACAGGACATACGGACAAAAGAATTAGGTGGTTGAAGAAATGAAAATTTTACTGATCATGGAAGATGCAGAAGAGCGAAGAAGTTTAGCTGAAAAATTTACTGAAAATATAAGGAATGTAGAATGTTTTGAAGCAAATACAGGAACAGAATCATTATTTATGATGAAGAAGCATACACCAGATTTTGTTTTTTTAAATTCAAAATTACTAGATGGAACGGGTTTTGAATATGCGAGTTTATTACGGGAAGTAAATTGTTATACGAAATTTATTTTTATGGGTGAAGATATAGAAGAGTCCATTACAGCATTTCGTTTTCAAGCAGTTTATTATTTACTACGCCCATTCCGCGAGGAAGATTTGCAATTCCTTTTATATAGAATGGCTAAAGAGCAAGGTGAGAAAGCAAAGAGCTATTTGCGTAAACTACCGATAGAAGGTCAAGAGGGGATTCGGTATATTTTCCCTGAAGATATTGTATATGTAAGCAAAAATAAGGAAAACAAAACAGTTTCAATTTATACAACAAATAATCAGTATATTTCAACATATACACTCCAGGAGCTAGAAAATAAGCTAAATGCATATGATTTTTTACGGGTGCATAAAAGTTATTTAATTAATATGTCATATGTACAAGAGTTAAAGCCTTACTATAATGGCACATATAATCTGTATTTAGATAAATATGATGAGCAACCGATTCCAGTAAGTCGTAATTATGTGAAACGACTTCGAAATAAAATTGAATTATAGCAGATAATGCGAATTTTTTAACATGATAAACTAAAAATCCTTCATGATAGGGAGGATTCAAATTAAATATTCAGAAAATTTAGTACAATCCCACTAAGAAATAGTATTGGGGGGATTGTATGTGAGAACAGTGAAGTCAATTTTACTTTGGGGAGTTATTGCAGCAGTAGGAGCCGGTGCTTTTGGTGTAATAGCTTTATCACAAGGTGAAACTATTAATGCTGTATGGCTCTTAGTAGCTGCGGTATGTGTGTATGCAGTTGCTTATCGCTTTTATAGTAAATTTATAGCGAGAAAGGTATTCGGTTTAGATAATAATCGGCAAACGCCAGCTCATACATTAAATGATGGAAAAGATTATGTTCCGACAAATAAATGGGTATTATTTGGGCATCATTTTGCAGCAATCGCTGGGGCTGGGCCTTTAGTAGGACCGATTTTGGCGGCACAAATGGGATATTTGCCAGGGACAATATGGATTATTGTAGGGGTAGTTGTCGCTGGAGCTGTGCAAGATTTTGTCATTTTATTTGCTTCGATGAGACGTAATGGTAAATCTCTCGGTGAAATGATTAAAGATGAGATTGGTCCTGTTACAGGACTTATTGCAATGATTGGTATTTTAGGCATTATGATTATTTTATTAGCAGTATTAGCATTAGTAGTAGTAAAGGCGCTTGTCGGAAGCCCTTGGGGAATGTTTACGATAGCAGCGACGATTCCTATTGCTATTTTAATGGGAGTATATATGCGCTACATTAGGCCTGGACGGGTTGGTGAAGGGTCAGTAATTGGAATTATCCTACTTATACTGTCTCTTATTGGAGGGCAGTATGTAGCGGAAAATCCAGCGCTTGCAAGCATGTTCACGTTTAGCGGAGAAACAATTGCTATAATGCTTATTGTATATGGGTTTATCGCATCGGCATTACCAGTTTGGATGCTTTTAGCACCACGTGATTATTTAAGTACATTTTTAAAAGTCGGAACAATTGTAGGATTAGCAATCGGTATTTTAATTGTAGCACCAGATTTACAAATGCCAGCAGTTTCGAAATTTATTGATGGAACTGGTCCTGTGTTCTCTGGAAACTTATTCCCGTTCTTATTTATTACTATTGCTTGTGGTGCAGTGTCTGGATTCCATGCTCTTGTTTCATCAGGTACGACGCCGAAGATGATTGAGCAAGAGGGACACGCACAGCCAATCGGTTATGGAGCAATGTTAATGGAGTCGTTTGTAGCGGCGATGGCGATGATTGCAGCTTGTGTATTAACACCGGGAACGTATTTTGCAATTAATAGTCCTGCAGCACTTATCGGTACAGATGTCTCGCAGGCAGCTCAAGTTATTTCCTCATGGGGATTTGCTATTACACCAAATGAACTAAAAGATCTCGCTGTAAACGTTGGAGAGCAAACGATTTTATCACGTACAGGTGGTGCACCAACGTTAGCGATAGGTATGGCATATATTTTCTCACAAGTAATAGGTGGAACGGCCATGATGGCATTTTGGTATCATTTTGCGATTCTCTTTGAAGCACTATTCATTTTAACAACAATTGATGCTGGAACGCGTGTCGGCCGATTTATGATTCAAGATATTTTAGGGCATGTGTATAAGCCATTTGGGAAAACGGATTCTACATTCGCGAATGTAATAGCTACAACGTTATGTGTATTAGGATGGGGTTATTTCTTATATCAAGGGGTAGTTGATCCACTTGGTGGAATTAATACATTATGGCCACTTTTCGGTATTGCAAATCAAATGTTAGCAGGTATTGCATTATTACTTGGAACGACAATTTTATTCAAAATGGGAAAAAAGGTATATGTTTGGGTGACGCTTATTCCAACTGTCGGATTGCTTATTGTAACGATGACAGCGGGTTATCAAAAACTATTTCATGAAAACCCTAAAATAGGATTTCTATCCCACGCAAAGGTGTTTCAAGGAGCATTAGATGAAGGGAAAGTGTTAGCGCCAGCTAAAAATGTTGCCCAAATGAAGCAAATTATTTTCAATGATTATATTGATGCGGCACTTTGTGGGATTTTTATGATCGTTGTAATCGCTGTATTAATTTCTGCAATTCGAATTTGGATTCAAGTATTAAGAAATAAGCCGATGCCGCTAAAAGAGGCACCATATATCCCTAGAGATGAAAGTGAGTCGAGGAACTATGCTTAAAAGACTACGGCAAGTATGGGGACAAAGGAAACACTTTATTAGCTTACTTGTTGGGGTACCAAGCTATGAAACATATGTAGAGCATATGAAAAAGCATCATCCAGAAGAAGAAGTTGTATGTCAAAAACAATTTTTTGCAGAAGCGCAAGAAGCAAGATTTAATGCAAAGGGCGGAAAAATCTCGCGCTGTTGTTAGTGAAAAGGACGAATTTTCGTCCTTTTTATTTTTTGCTGTTTCACGTGGAACAGCAAAAAATAAATAAAAATCTTTGGGAATTATAGGTATTTCGTATACAATAAAATAAGGAAAGGGATAGATAGAAAAGTAGGGAGATTATTTTATGTTAAAGGACTTATTTGTAAACACAACCATTATTCTTTCCTTTATTTTTATTGGAGGTCAGCTTTTAAGAGATAAACCGTTAGAAGAAGGGTTCTCTTTTTGGCAGAAATGTGTAGTAGGTATTCTTACTGGAATATTAGGTATATTACTAATGTATTTCGGTGTTCATGTTGGTACCATCCTATTGGATTTACGCTACTTAGCTGTTATTCTGGCCGTTATAATTGGTGGCCCAATAGCGAGTACTATAGCTGTTAGTATGATTTTAGTAACTAGGTTAGTATTTATGGATTATTCATTAGCTTCTCAAGTAGCTTTTTATACAATTATTGCGATAGGGATAGGTAGTATCTTTATTTCGCGTCTAAAACTTTCTCTAGGAGAAAAATGGGTATGGTTACATACATATATTTTATCTATTCTAATTCCCTCACTATATATATGGTTAATCAAAGATATTCACATAGTGGGATTATATTTGGTTTCTAGTATTATTACAGGCTATATAACATTTATAAGCGCAAATTATGTATTACAATCCAATGAGTTATTTCAAAAGATGAAGCAATATGCAACGATAGATGCATTGACAGGTTTAGGAAATGTAAGGCAGTTTGATTTAGAAATGAATCATCATATTGGTAATAAGCGTATGAAAAATGATTCACTTTGTTTACTACTTATAGATATTGATCATTTTAAGTGTGTAAATGATACGTATGGGCATCCTGCAGGAGATGAAGTGTTAAAACAAATAGGTAGTATTTTAAGGGAAGTTTCACCGTTCCCAAATTTGTCCTTTCGAAAAGGTGGAGAAGAGTTCGCGCTTTTGATACCAAAGAAGGGATTAGCTTACGGAATGCATACGGGGGAAAAAGTTCGCACAGCTGTTGAAAACCATTCATTCGAATTGTTAAATGGAACAAAAATAAAAATTACAGTTTCAGTAGGCGTTTCAGTATATGAAGAATCACCAGAGCAATTTATTCAAGCTGCCGATGATGCATTATATTACTCCAAAAGAAATGGTAGAAATCAGGTTAGTTCCGCATCTTAAAGATAGGATGACCAGAAGAGCTTATAAATAAAAACACCCACAGAGAGGGAAATACACACTCTGTGGGTGTTTTTATTTATAAGTTAGACAAGCTCTTTTGATGCAACGAATTTACGATATGCACCGTGATGTGTTGGGCCTACGTATTCGTTGATCTTGAATGAATAACGGATAGCAGCTGTGATAAATTCTTTAGCAGTTTTTACTGCTTCTTTTACAGGTTTTCCTTTTGCAAGTTCTGCTGTAATTGCAGCAGAATATGTGCAACCTGCGCCGTGTGTATTTGTCGTATCAATTTTTTCTGATTCTAGAATGTCGAATGTCTCTCCATCATATAGAACGTCGATTGCAGTTTCGGTACCAAGCTTGCTACCGCCTTTAATTAGGACATACTTCGCACCTAAAGCATGGATTTTTTTCGCTGCTTCTTTCATGTCTTCAAGAGAATTAATCTTTACGCCACTTAATTGGTAAGCTTCAAATAAGTTTGGTGTGACAACTAATGCCTTTGGAACAAGAACGTCACGTAAGCAATCATTCGTTTCAGGATGTAATGCTTCATCAGCCCCTTTACATACCATAACAGGGTCAACTACTACATTTTTGAAATTATGTTTTTCGATTGTTTCTGCAACCATTTCAATAATTTCTACTGATCCAAGCATACCTGTTTTTAAAGCATCTACGCCAACTCCCTCAATTGTCGTTTCTAATTGTGGTTTTAATGTAGAAGCTGGGATTGGGAATACGTTATGTGCCCAACCGTTATGTGGATCCATCGTTACGATTGTCGTAAGAGATGTCATTCCGTACACACCAAGTTCTTGGAATGTTTTTAAATCTGCTTGTATACCAGCACCGCCACTTGTGTCAGAACCAGCGATAGTAAGTGCTTTATTTAATGTCATTATGAAAAGCCCCCTCAGGTGATATAATGAAAACTATGTTTTCACCATTATATCAATGTTACGAATAAGTACAAAGTGAAAAGTAGATGATTTATGTTAGGAACTATGTAAAATCTTGTATGTAGGAGACGAATTATGTTTCAAGAGAATCGTACAAATGAATTAGTTATATTAAAAGAGATTGCAGAAACACTAAATACATCAAATGATACATATCATGTATTGCAAGCAGTACTAGAAAAATTGCTGAGTGTAACAGGTTTAACGACAGGATGGATATTTCTTGCGGATGAAGATGGTAGGTATACAAAATTAATTGATTATCAATTACCAGAGGCACTTACATATGAAAACAAACGTCCGATGTGTGAAGGGGAATGTTGGTGTTTACGTGGCTTTGTTGATGGAAAATTAGAACGAGCTGTTAATATTATTGAATGTAAAAGAATTAATAATGCAATTGAATATAATTGGGGAGATACAGAAGGAATTCTTCATCATGCTACGGTTCCTTTAAAGGCTGGAGGAGAAAAATTTGGTTTGTTAAATGTGGCAAGCCCAGGTAAAACACATTTTTCAGAAGAAGAATTAGTATTGCTTCAATCAGTTGCCTTCCAAATTGGAACGGCTTTAAAACGAGCAAAGTTATATGAAAATGAAAAGCGAAGAGCACATTATTATGTGAAATTAGAACGGTTCATTCAAGTTTTAAGAACGATTCATCAATTTAATATATTGCCTGAAAAAGTTGTAGATCAATTAGGTGAAGTGTTTCAGTGGAATCAAGTCGCATTCTTTATTAGGGAAGAGAAAGAATTATCCTTGCGGGCATCTTATTGCCAGGAAGAATTGCAAGAGGATATAAAAAAAGCAGCGAAAGAAGCATTAGAAAAAGGTGAACCTATGTTATTAAATCATCAAGTCAGTCATAAGGTAGCCTCTAATAGGACGGTTATTGCTACACCAATACAGATTCAAACTCACATATTTGGTGTTTTATGTGTTAGTTCAAATAATGGTGAATTTGATGTGAATACGATAGATGTACTTCAAGCAATTACAAATCATATTTCCTTCGTGATAGAAAATTTAAGGTTAAATGAGCAACGGCGTGAACTTGTACGAATGGAAGAAAGAAATCGGTTAGCAAGGGATTTACATGATTCCGTCTCACAAAAGCTATTTTCGTTAACCTTTATGACAAAAGGCGCTGAGGCAGTTTTAAAAGGTCAAAATGAAAAAGTGGATCGATCTTTGCATGATATGCGTGAACTAGCGCAAGGAGCTTTAAAAGAAATGAGGACGTTAATTTGGCAACTACGTCCAGCGGGTTTAGAGAAAGGGTTATTACCAGCTTTAAAGCAATATGGTGAAAGTTTGGGATTGAAAATTCGGGAACAAGTTACAGGTGTCCGTGATTTACCACGTGTAGTAGAGGAAGCGCTATGGAGAATTGGACAAGAAGCTTTAAATAATGTAAGTAAGCATGCGAATGTTAGAGAAGCGACGATTTATTTCAAAGTGACGGAGAAGAATGTATCATTAGAAATAGTAGATCAAGGAAACGGCTTTGTAGAAAAGGATATAAAAGAGAAGAAATCACTTGGCATGACTACGATGCGCGAAAGAGTAGAATTAATCGGTGGAACAATTAAAGTTGTAAGTGATAAAAAAAGAACAAGTGTAAAAGTAAACGTACCATTATGATGTGAAAATGAGGGAAGTTTGTGAAAATAAAAGTATTGTTAGTGGATGATCATACAGTCGTTTTAAAAGGATTAGCATTTTTCTTAAGTACACAGGAAGATATAGAGTTAGTTGGAGAAGCAAGCAATGGGAAAGAGGCACTAATAAAAGTAGGGGAGACGAATCCTGATGTTGTACTAATGGATTTATATATGCCCGAAATGGATGGTGTTGAGGCGACAGCATGTATTAAAAAAGAATATCCTGATGTGAAAGTAATTGTATTAACTAGCTTTTCTGATCAGGCGCATGTGTTACCAGCATTAAGGGCTGGAGCAAGCGGGTATATTTTAAAAGATGTAGAACCGGATCAGCTTGTTGAGGCTATTCGAAGTGCATATAAAGGTAATATTCAATTACATCCTGATATAGCAAATGCTCTTCTCTCTCAAACATTACCTGTAGAAGAAAAAGAAGAAGAGCCTTCGATTCAAGTGGATGTGCTAACAGCGAGAGAAAATGAAGTATTGCAGCTATTAGCGAAAGGGATGAGTAATAAAGAAATCGCTTCTGTTTTAGTTATTACAGAAAAAACGGTAAAAGCTCATGTAAGTAGTATTTTGAGTAAGTTGAATTTATCTGATCGTACGCAAGCGGCATTATATGCAGTGAAAAATGGAGTTGTATAAGACGAAAGTCGTAAGACCTAGTTCGCCTTTAGAAGGTGGACTTTTTTTATGGAAAAATACGTCTATGTGAGGACGAAATTGTCTTGATATAAAGATAAAATATGTTTGTAAGCAACAAAACAACAATTACAAGGGATACCTTTTTAAAAGCATATAACAACATAAGAGTGAGTAGTAGGAGGAAAAACAATGGCAACAGTTTTATTTGTAAAAGCAAACAACCGCCCAGCGGAACAAGCAGTTAGTGTGAAATTATACGAGGCATTTTTAGCGAACTATAAAGAAGCACATCCAAATGATACAGTAGTAGAACTTGATTTATATAAAGAAGAATTACCATATGTAGGCGTAGATATGATTAATGGTACATTCAAAGCAGGTAAAGGATTTGATTTAACTGAAGAGGAAGCAAAAGCAGTAGCAGTTGCTGATAAGTATTTAAATCAATTCCTAGAAGCTGATAAAGTCGTTTTCGGTTTCCCATTATGGAACTTAACGATTCCAGCAGTATTACACACATATATTGACTATTTAAACCGAGCTGGTAAAACATTTAAATATACGCCAGAAGGCCCAGTTGGTTTAATTGGTGATAAGAAGATTGCATTATTAAACGCGCGCGGCGGTGTATATTCTGAAGGTCCAGCAGCTGAAGTAGAAATGGCTGTTAAATATGTAGCAAGCATGATGGGCTTCTTCGGTGCAACAAACATGGAAACAGTAGTTATTGAAGGACATAATCAATTCCCAGATAAAGCAGAAGAAATCATTGCAGCTGGTCTTGAAGAAGCAGCTAAAGTAGCAAGTAAATTTTAATTGAAAATAAAATCGTCACTCAAAAAAGTAGCATTAACAGATAAACGTTAATGCTACTTTTTTATATTTTAAGTTCGTCAGCTAGTTTTTCTAACTGAATTCGATCTTGTATGTAATAGGTTCTTCCATCTTTCCGTAAGTAATTTTGTTGGCAAAATTGGTTTAATACATATAAAAGGTGACGGTAGCTAACATTTAAGTATTCCGAAACCTCGGTATGTTTTTCTATATAACTGTTATTTTGTTCTGTTAATAGAATAAACGCCGCTAATCGATTTTCGAACGGATAACTATTATTTTTAGCATAACTTTCTGTTCGGGTAATGGTTTTCTCACCGATAAATTTGCATAGTTTCTGTAGAAAGGTAGCATCTTGTAACAAAAGATGCTGACAATCCTTAAGAGGAAGCGCTAAGCATATACAATCTTCAATTACTTCCACCGTTTTCGTAATAGATTCTACGCCAATTAATCCTAATTCCCCAATGAACGAAGGTGCCTGAATAAAGTTAATCAAGGAGACCTTTCCGTTTTTGTGACTCATATATATTTTTGCTTTCCCAGCAATTAAGTAATAAAGATAAGGAACATCGACCCCTTCATTACATATCTTTTCTCTTTTCTGAAAGGAATGTAGTTCAGCATACGGTAAGATATCAAAAGAAAAAAGAGTATGGAAATTGTAAGTTTGTATGTAATGAGAGATTTCTTCGCTATTTCTGCTGACTTTCATGTTTTCACCTCATGTTTAGTATGAGATATCTCCTATTATTTTTACAAGAAAGAATGATACGATTTACTTAAATTTGTTTTTGTAGAAAAGAGAGTGTGAAGGGCTTATGAAAAAATATAAAACATTATTATTCGATGTAGATGATACATTGTTAGATTTTCAAAAGGCAGAAAAATCGGCATTACGTATGCTTTTTGAAGAGAAAGGGATGTTTCTAACTAGCGAAATTGAAGCGCAATATAAAAAAATTAATAAAAGTCTTTGGACTGCTTTTGAAGAAGGTGAAATAAGTCGTGATGAAGTTGTAAATACACGATTTTCAATTTTGTTTAAAGAATACGGGGAAGAAGTAGATGGGATATTATTCGAAAATAATTATCGCAGTTACTTAGAAGAAGGAAATCAGCTCATGGAAGGTGCTTTACAATTTATAAATCAAATTCAAAGTGAGTACGATTTATATATAGTGACAAACGGTATTTCTAAGACGCAAGATAAACGATTACGTAATGCAGGGTTACATGCCTTGTTTCAAGATATTTTCGTTTCTGAAGATACAGGTTATCAAAAGCCGATGAAAGAGTATTTTGATTATGTTTTTGAAAGGATCCCTAACTTTGTTCCTGAAGAAGGGCTCATTATTGGGGATTCGTTAAGCGCTGATATGAAAGGTGGATATGTAGCGGGAATTGATACTTGTTGGTTTAATCCAGAAAAGAAATGTAATAATAGCGAGATTGTGCCAACATATGAAGTGCAAAATTTTGAAGAGTTATACGCGTTATTGAAGCAACATGTGTAATGAGAATAGGCAGTGGAACTTTCGTCTCTACTGCCTATTTTTTATTGGTAGTTTCATTATGTTTTGGAAGTAGAAATGCATTTCCGATAGCACCTGCTCGAATCGTTTGTAATAGTAAATTAAGTGAAGGTTTTAAAAGGTCTTTTTCAAATGAATATAGAATATATTTCTTTTGTTATGTACATTAAATTCCTTGTAGTTAATTTAGAACATTCAGAAAAACTGATTGACATTAGGAAATTATTGCTATAAAATCAACGGTAATTGCATAGTCTTATCAAGAAAAGGTGGAGGGACAGGCCCGATGAAACCTTGGCAACAGCCGTATAACGGAATTGTGCCAAATCCTGCAGGTAATAAACCCTGAGAGATAAGAAAGAGCCTTTAGAGCGTGTTTTCAAACTGCTCCTTTCTTGTTTTCAGGAAAGGGGCAGTTTTTTATTTTGTATAAAAGAAAGGAGAATAAGAGATGGGAGAATCATGGGGGAAAGGAACAATTTGCGTGCAAGGTGGCTATACGCCAAAGAATGGTGAACCGCGTGTTTTACCGCTTTATCAAAGTACAACGTATAAATACGATACTTCGGATGATTTAGCAGCCTTATTTAATTTAGAGGCAGAAGGATATATATATACGCGTATTGGAAATCCTACTTTAGCTGCATTTGAGCAAAAGCTAGCAGATTTAGAGGGTGGCGTAGGAGCTGTTGCAACGGCTTCTGGGCAGGCTGCTATTATGCTTGCTGTTTTAAACATTTGTAGTAGCGGAGACCACTTGCTTTGTTCTTCCACAGTTTATGGCGGGACGTTTAATTTATTTGGAGTGAGTTTGCGTAAGCTTGGTATCGATGTTACATTCTTTAATCCGAATTTAACTGCTGATGAAATTGTGGCCCTTGCTAATGATAAGACGAAACTCGTTTATGCAGAATCGCTAGGAAATCCGGCGATGAACGTTTTAAATTTCAAAGAACTTTCAGATGCAGCGAAAGAGTTGGAAGTACCTTTTATCGTGGATAATACATTAGCAACCCCTTATTTATGCCAAGCATTTGAACATGGAGCAAATATTATCGTTCATTCTACGACGAAATATATTGATGGTCATGCAAGTTCGTTAGGTGGCATTGTTATTGACGGAGGGAACTTCGATTGGACAAACGGGAAATATCCTGAACTAGTTGAACCGGATCCAAGTTATCACGGCGTAAGTTACGTTCAAAATTTTGGTGCAGCAGCTTATATTGTGAAGGCACGTGTTCAATTATTAAGAGACTACGGAAACTGTATGAGCCCATTTAATGCGTATATTAGCAATATCGGCTTAGAAACATTGCATTTACGAATGGAGCGTCATAGTGAAAATGCTCTTGCAGTTGCTAAATGGCTTGCTGATCATGAACGTATTGAATGGGTGAACTATCCGGGATTAGATAGTAATGAAAATTACTCGTTAGCACAAAAGTATTTGAAAAGAGGTGCTAGTGGTGTTTTAACATTCGGTATTAAGGGAGGATTAGAAGCAGCAAAAGAATTTATCGCAAATGTAAAACTAGCAACTCTCGTAACGCATGTGGCTGATGCGCGAACTTGCGTTATACATCCTGCTAGTACAACGCATAGACAATTAAGTGCCGAAGATCAGCGCTTAGCTGGCGTCACATCAGATTTAATTCGTTTATCAGTTGGTATAGAAGATGTTTCGGATATTATTGCAGATTTAGAAGCAGCGCTAGTCGGAGGCAAACAACATGCCGATCATAATTGATAAAGATTTGCCAGCTCGCAAAGTGTTGCAGGAGGAAAATATTTTTGTAATGACAAAAGAGCGAGCAGAAACACAAGATATCCGGGCATTGAAAATTGCTATATTAAACTTAATGCCTACAAAGCAAGAAACAGAAGCGCAATTACTTCGTTTAATTGGCAATACACCGTTGCAATTAGATGTACATTTACTTCATATGGAATCACACCTGTCCCGTAATGTCGCACAGGAACATTTAACGAGTTTCTATAAAACATTCCGTGATATTGAGAATGAGAAATTTGATGGACTCATTATTACAGGAGCACCAGTTGAAACCCTTTCTTTTGAAGAGGTAGATTATTGGGAAGAGCTTAAACGTATTATGGAGTATTCAAAAACGAATGTAACATCTACGCTTCATATTTGCTGGGGGGCACAGGCTGGTTTGTATCATCATTATGGTGTTCAAAAGTATCCTCTTAAGGAAAAAATGTTTGGTGTATTTGAACATGAAGTTCGTGAGCAACATGTGAAATTGTTACAAGGGTTTGATGAATTATTTTTTGCCCCGCATTCTCGTCATACGGAAGTACGAGAGAGTGACATTAGAGAAGTGAAGGAGTTAACGTTATTAGCCAACTCTGAGGAAGCGGGTGTTCATCTTGTTATTGGGCAAGAAGGAAGACAAGTGTTTGCGCTCGGTCATAGTGAATATAGTTGTGATACGTTAAAGCAAGAATACGAACGAGATCGTGACAAAGGGTTAAATATTGATGTGCCGAAAAACTATTTTAAGCATGATAATCCAAATGAGAAGCCGCTTGTAAGGTGGAGAAGCCATGGAAATCTATTATTCTCTAATTGGCTAAATTATTACGTGTATCAAGAAACCCCTTATGTATTATAAAAAAAGATTGTGTAACACGTGGCAACGTTTTCTCTGCAATGGTTAACTTATATTTTTTTCGAATGTTCTAAAAACATTGTTTTTCAGATTTTTTACTCATATAATTTCATCTAAACACAATTTTTGAGGGGTGGACAGTATTATGAAAGAAATTCAAGTTGGCTTATTAGGTCTTGGGACAGTTGGGAGCGGTGTGGTTCGTATCATTACAGATCACCAAGAGCGACTGATACACCAAGTAGGTTGTCCTGTAAAAGTAACGAAAGTGCTAGTACAAAATATTGAAAAAGAGAGAGAAGTAGAGGTACCTTCTACTCTATTAACGCAAAATGCAAATGAAATTTTAGATAATCCAAATATTGATGTTGTCATCGAAGTGATGGGTGGCATTGATGACGCAAAATCACATATTTTACAAGCTTTACAAAGCGGGAAGCATGTTGTGACTGCCAATAAAGATTTAATGGCGTTACATGGAGCGGAACTGTTAGCGGTAGCAAAAGATAATAAAGCAGATTTGTTTTATGAAGCAAGTGTAGCCGGAGGGATTCCGATTTTACGAAGTATCGTAGAGGGACTTTCTTCAGATCTTATTACGAAAGTAATGGGAATTGTAAATGGAACGACAAATTTTATTTTGACGAAAATGTCAGATGAAGGGAGAGCATATAACGACGTGTTAAAAGAAGCTCAGCAACTTGGATTTGCAGAAGCAGATCCAACATCAGATGTAGAAGGTTTAGATGCAGCAAGAAAAATGACAATTTTGGCTACCCTTGGTTTCTCTACAAATGTAGAGCTTGGAGATGTGAAGGTAAAAGGCATTACTTCTATTACAGAAGAAGATATTGAATACAGTAAGAGTTTAGGATACACGATTAAATTAATCGGTCTTGCGAAGCGAGATGGTGAGAAATTAGAGGTTACAGTTGAACCGACATTACTCCCAAATACACATCCTCTTGCGGCCGTGCAAAACGAATATAACGCTGTATATGTGTATGGTGAAGCAGTTGGAGAAACGATGTTTTATGGACCAGGTGCAGGAAGTTTACCGACAGCAACAGCTGTTGTTTCTGATTTAGTAGCTGTAATGCAAAATATTAGATTAGGGGTAACAGGAAATAGTGCTGTAGTCCCGCAATATCAAAAAGTATTAAAAGAGCCAGACGAAATTGTTGTAAAGAAATTTTTAAGACTTCATGTAAAAGATGAAATTGGTGTATTTGCAAAAATTACTTCGTTATTCTCTGAGCGTGGTGTTAGCTTTGAAAAGATTATTCAAATGCCGCTTGAAGAGAAAGGAAAGGCTGAAATTGTCATTGTAACGCATCGTGCTTCTCTTGCTGATTATGATTATATTCTACATACGTTGCAAGGGTATGAAGAAATAGATTGTTTGAAAGCAAACTACCGAATTGAAGGAGATGCTAAGTAGTATCTCTACTAATAAAAAAACCTATTAAGCAGCTTGCTTAATAGGTTTTTTTCTATTTAAAATTTGTGTACCAACTTGAATAAATGCTTGTATAATCCAGCCTGTTGTAAAGGATAAAATGATTGTTCCAAAATAGATAGGTCCATCTAATAAGAAGCTTAATGTTAAAAATAAGAATGCTAACGAAATTTCTGTCCTTCTAAATGTCCATTTCTTTTTCTCAGCAACTGTTAAAACGAAAGCTTCCTGAGGTGCTGCACAAAGATTTGTAGAGACGTAAAGACCAATTCCAGCTCCAACGAATAGATTTCCGCAAATAAGTGTTATATATTTTGGAAGAGAACGGATAGCGTCCATAATAGTTGGAATGGAACCGATCCAATCAACAAAAAGAGAAATAAGAACCATTGTTACAATTGTACCGATCGTAATTTGTTTTTTATTCCAAAAGAGTACGATAAGGGTAAAAGCAAAGTTAATCATGAAAATCCAAAAACCGATACTTATCCCAAAATTTTGATATAGTGCAATAAAGAAGGAATCATAAGGGCTCAGTCCAAAGGAAGTAATTGTCGTCATCATATTAATGCCGATGGCGAGAATGAGTAGACCGCCAATGAAAAATATATGTTCTAATTTGACTCGAAGCATAGTTGTATATCCTTTCAAAAAGTATTTGCTAGGAAAGGATATATTGTGGAAAGCTTACCAGGTCAAGGGAGAATTTTTGCAGGGAAGGGGAAAATGAGATGACGAATATAAGAAAGATTGCTGAACTTGCTGGGGTATCTGTTTCAACTGTTTCACGTGTACTAAATAATCATCCATATGTGAATGAACAGAAGCGAAAAGAAATTTTAGCAATTATAGAAGAATTAAACTATACGCAAAATGTGAATGCAATTCATTTAGTGAAAGGGAAAACGAATGTCATTGGCGTTTTATTACCGCATGTAAATGACCAATATTATAGTGCTATTATTGAGGGAATATCAAAGGAAACAGCAAAGAATAATTATAATATGATGCTTTGTCAGACGAATTATAGCGAGGAAAGAGAATTAGAAATTTTGAATATGTTAAAAATGAAAAAGCTTGATGGGGTTATTATATGTTCGCGGGCAAATAGTAAGGAAAAGCTCGAAGAATATACGAAATTTGGTCCTATTGTTATGTGTGAAGAAATAGACTCGAACTACATTTCGAGTGTGCATATTGATTATTATAAAGTGTTTTCGCGCGGGATGAAGAGCTTAATAGATGCGGGCCATACAAGTATTGGGTATTGCATTGGAAGAAGTAACAGTATTAATAGTCAAAGAAGAAAACAAGCATATGAAGATTCGCTTCAACAGATTGCTGTAACACCGATAGAGGCTTGGAAGTTTAAAGGCTGTTTTACGGTGGAAGATGGGCGTAATGTAATTAGGGAATTGGCCTCTATGTCAGTAAAACCAACAGCGTTTCTTGTATCTTGCAACCATATTGCAGCGGGGATGGTAACAGAAGCGAAAAAACAAGGGATTCGTATTCCAGAGGATATTACGATTATCGGTTGTGATGATCAAGATGTAGCAGACATTTTAGGCATTACGACGATTTCATATTGTAGTAAAAATGTTGGCGTGAAGGCATTTGAATTATTATATGAAAAGATTAATGATAAGCAAATCGATATAAAGCACGTAGAGTTATTGCCACAATTAGTACATAGGGAAACAACATAATAGATAAGGTTTGAAAATCGCTTTTCAAAATTGCGTTTGGTATAATTATGGACAATCTATGAGGGCTAAAAGGGGTTTTGATATGAGATCAAAAGTAGTTAAAGTAATTCTACTCATTACAATTGCATCTTTCTGTTTATTTGCATATGGCTTTGTTTCAGGTGTAAATGATGTATTAAATCCGAAAGCTTCAAATTTAATTAAAAAGACCGATGTAGTGACAAAGGAGAAAAAGAAAACGGGAACGTTACAAATCGTTAGTTTAGGTGATTCATTAACACGCGGTGTTGGTGATAAAGAAGGAATTGGCTATATTGGACGGATGAAAGAAGATTTACAAAAAGATTATAAGCAAAAGGTTGCCTTAACGAACTTAGCTGTTAGTGGTGCGAAAATGCCTGACTTATTAAAACAAATTGAGAGTAGTGGCGCTCAATATTCAATTAAACAAGCAGATGTAATCGTTTTAACGATTGGAGGAAATGATTTATTTCCAGGCTGGGAATCGCTTGGAAAGATAGATTTAGAAACGTATCGTCCTGATACGGAAACATTCCAAAATGAAGCGAAGAAAATTATAGAAGAAATTCGTAAGTTAAATACAGATAGCCCAATTTTTTGGCTAGGTTTATATAATCCTTTTGAAGATGTAGAAGATTTAAAGGGGTCTTCAAACATTGTTATAGACTGGAATGCATCTTTAGAAAAATTGGCGGTAAATAATAAAAATGTGTATATTACACCGACATTTGATTTGTTCCAAAACCGTGGGAAAGATTTATTATACTCCGATCATTTTCATCCGAATGAAATAGGGTATACATATATGGCGGACCGATTAGTTCAAAATGTAGCAAGTAAATTAAAACTAGAACAAGGAGGGGTAAAATGACGACGATACTTTCCGTACGAGACGTGAAGAAGGTAATTGGAAATAAGACTCTTGTAGAGAATATTTCTTTTGATGTAACGCAAGGAGAAGTGTTCGGCTTCTTAGGACCAAATGGTGCTGGAAAGACGACTACCATTCGAATGTTAGTCGGATTAATTAAGGCGACAGAAGGTACAATTTCTATCGGTGGTTATTCGATTAAGGAAAATTTCAGAGAAGCGATGCGTCAAATTGGGAGTATCGTTGAAAACCCAGAGTTGTATACATATTTAACGGGATGGGAAAATTTAAAGCAATTTGCCCGTATGTTAGGTGATATATCAGATGAACGTATTATGGAAATTGCTCAAATGGTTCATTTGGATGAAAGAATTCACGATAAGGTAAAAACATACTCACTCGGTATGAAACAGCGCCTTGGCATTGCACAAGCGCTTCTTGGAAATCCTAAATTGCTCATATTAGATGAGCCGACAAACGGTTTAGATCCAGCTGGAATTAGAGAGCTTAGGGAATTTATACATAAGCTTGTAAAAGAAGAAAATATGAGCGTATTTATTTCCAGTCATTTGCTAAGTGAAGTGCAAATGATATGTGATCGCGTTGCTATTATTCATAAAGGAAAGATGATAACAGTTGCCAAGGTTGAAGAGTTAATTAAAACAGCAAGTGACCGTGTAGAATGGATTGTTACGCCGATTGGGAAAGCAAAAGATATGCTAGAAGATGCTGAGGAAGTAAGAGAAGTGAGTATAGAAGGTGATCGATTACTATGCCGTATGAATATCGCATCTATAAGTAATTGGAATAAACATTTTGTAGAAAACGAGATAGATGTACATAGCGTTAAAGAACTTGTATTTACGCTAGAAGATTTATTTATTGAACTCACAAGGGGGGAGCAGCATGCGTGAATTTGCGAATCTAGTTTTAAATGAATCAGAAAAGATTTACCGCAAGAAACGTATTTTTGTTGTCATGCTTATTTTAGCAATTTTAATCCCACTTTTTGTGTACGCGCAGTATCGTGAAATAGAAACGACACAGAAAAGGCTCGGTACAACTGATTGGAAGGTTTCATTACAACAGCAAATTGTTGATTCTCAGAACCGGTTGAACAATTCTAGGTTGCCAGAAGAATGGCGTGATTGGTTAAAGGTAAGAGTTGAGCAGCAACAATATTATTTAGATCATGATATTAACCCGATGGCACCGGGCGCACCGACTTTTGTCAGAGCGTTTATTGAACAAGGGATTACGTTATTTATTCCGCTTCTCGTAATGATTGTCGCCATTGATATCGTTTCAGGAGAACGAAGTGATGGGACGATGAAGATGTTACTTACGCGGCCGATTCGGCGCTGGAAAATACTCCTTAGTAAATACGTAACGATGTTATTTTTCATCTCGCTCATACTGTTTCTTGTAGGTTTGTTTGCTTACATACTATCAGGGCTTGTATTTGGATACTCGGGATGGAATTTACCTGTTTTAACAGGATTCGTCATTGATAAGGAAACGTTAAATACGAATTTTGTACATCTTATTCCGCAGTGGCAATATATCTTGATGGCATATGGATTAGCTTGGTTTGTTGCTATCGTTGTCGGAACTATATCATTTATGGTCTCTGTTTTAATTCGTAATACACCAGCTGGTATGGGCGTTATGCTAGCTGCATTAATTGCAGGCGGTATTTTAAGCTCGTTCGCAACATCTTGGGAAGGCGCGAAATATATTTTTAGTGTGAATTTATCATTAACGGATTATTTATCAGGAAAACTACCTGCATTACAAGGTTTATCGATGGAGTTTTCTTTAATGAATTTAACGGTTTGGGCAGTTGTTTCCCTTATTATTTCGTTTGTAGTATTTACAAAACAGGATATGGTGAATTAATTGGACAGGAAGTGAAAGCATGGAAAATGTTTTAAAAAATGATTGGGGGCCACTATTGGCACCAGAATTTGAGAAAGAATATTATCGTAAGCTAGCTGGTTTTTTGAAAGAAGAGTACAGTACACATGTTGTTTACCCAAAGAAAGAAGATATTTTTAACGCTCTAGAGTATACAAGTTATGAAAATACAAAGGTCGTTATTTTAGGACAAGATCCATATCATGGACCAAATCAAGCGCATGGTTTAAGCTTTTCTGTGCAACCCGGTATTAAAACGCCACCGTCGTTGTTAAATATGTATAAAGAACTTCGAGATGAATATGGGTATGATATTCCAAATAACGGTTATTTAGTAAAGTGGGCAGAGCAAGGCGTTTTATTATTAAATACTGTATTAACAGTTCGACAAGGTGAAGCAAATTCTCATAAGGGAAAAGGATGGGAGCATTTCACAGATCGCGTAATTGAGCTATTAAATGAACGTGAAAAGCCAGTTATTTTCATATTGTGGGGACGCCATGCACAGGCGAAGAAAAAATTAATTACAAATACGAAGCACCACATTATCGAATCTGTACATCCAAGCCCACTATCAGCAAGACGTGGTTTCTTCGGAAGTAAGCCATACTCTAAAGTAAATACGATTTTAGCTAATATGGGCGAGAGGGAAATTGATTGGGAAATTCCAAATTTGTAAATAAAAAAGGTAGTTAACAGTCGTTAACTACCTTTTCATTATTGTTGCTCGTTCTTTAATTTTGCATCTAGTACAAACGTGCCAAATGGGATAACCGATGAAACGAATGCCCCAAGTGCCCATAAAATTGATTTACGATGTACGATTGTTACTTGAATTACTGCGAAGATAAATAAAATAAATAAAACACCGTGAGCCATGCCTGTAATTTTAACAGCTGTTGCAAATCCTGCGAAATATTTTAATGGCATTGCTACAAATAATAGTAGTAGGAAAGAAATCCCTTCAATAAGTCCAATTGCTCTTAATCGTCCGATTGGTGTAGATAACATGTAAAGTGGCCTCCCTTAACGTATGCTTGTTTATAGTAAATTTGTATTCTTTTTCAAAATAAAATAGTCTATTTTGTTTCATTATATACAAAAAGAAAGTTTACACTACGAGAATAGTGCAAAGTTCAAAATATAGTCACAAAAGCATGGTAATTTAAATAAAAACCTATTTGAAGTGTTTGACTTCAAATAGGTTTTATGAATGAAAATATTAAACAAGTGCTTCTTTTTTTAGTACGAACTTCTCTACAACCTTTGCTACACCATCGTTCATATTTGTATCTGTTACATAGTTTGCAATTTCTTTAATATCATCAGGTGCATTGCCCATTGCAACACCAAGACCAGCGAATTCGATCATTGCTTGGTCATTATAGCTATCGCCCATTGCGATAACTTCTTCACGCTTAATGCCAAGTTTTTGAATCAGTTGGTTTAAGCTCGTTCCTTTTGTAACACCAGCTTCAGTAAATTCTAAGAAGAATGGTTTAGAACGCATAACGCTTAATTGTCCTTCTAGTTGTTTTTGTAGTTTTGATTCTACTTCAACAAGGCGTTCAGCTTCTTTATTCATTAATACTTTTACTACTGGCTCTTTAACAGCAGCTTTAAAGTCATCTACAACAACAATTGGCATACCAGTAATATCTCCCTCAATTTCAGTATAAGGATTATTTTCTTCTGTTACGATATCATCGCCAATATAAGTATGAATCCATACATCTTCAGTTTTACTAATTTCAAATAGGTTGTGAACGATTTCAGGAGATAGCGTACTACTAAAGATTTCTTCGTTTGTTTTACAGTTAATAATTTTTGCGCCATTAAAAGATAGAATGAAACTGCCGTATTCTTCTAAACGAAGTTCTTTCGCTACATTGCGCATACCAAACGTTGGACGTCCGGAAGCAAGTACAACTTTTACACCTTGTTCTTGTGCGGTCATTAGAGCTTCTTTCGTACGAGGTGAAATAGTATGGTCGTCACGTAATAAAGTATCATCTAAATCTAAAACAATCATTTTATAAGTCATATTGAAAAGTCCTTTCTTTATTTAAATCAAATATATGTTCATGGAGATGTAAGGAATAATAGTAAGACATCGAACCTCTTTAAAAAGAAGTAGATTCATTTTTATGAGTGTTTTTCTCATCATATTAATTAATAATCATTGGGGATGGACAAAACCCCAATGATTAAATGTTTATTTTATCGTAACAACTCTAAAGGTAGAGTGCAATAATGGAAGTTTTCCAATTTACGATACTTGTTTTGCTGTCGAACGAGAAAATAGTATTTCTAGTAAGATTGCCATTACAGCCCCAAGAACGAGACCATTACTTAGGAATGAAGCTAGAAATGGTGGAAGCGTGGAATATGCTCCTGCTGGAACGAACATAACCCCAATTCCTGTGAAGATTGACAGACCCGCTACTTTAAATAATCGTTCTTTATCCTGTACCGTTTCGTATTCCCGAAAGGCGAGACCGATCATGCTTGCAAATACAGGATAAATGGCAGCATAACCAACTGCAACTGGGATTGCCGCAAAGAATGAAGTGATCTTTGGGAATATACTAACGACAATAATAAAGCTTGACCCTAATATAAATGGGAGGCGTTTATAAATATTAGTCGTTGCAATAAAACCTGCTGATCCAGAAATAGCGACAGGTCCGATAGCCGAAAACAGGCCACCTAGTAATTGATTGATTCCCGTTATAATACCGGCCTGTTTAAAACGATCTGATGCAGCATTTTCTTCATATTTAGAGACAACCTTTTGTACAACACGAATACTTGCTAACATATTTGTTAGAAGTAAGAGTGTAACGAAAATGACCGTAATTACCATGTTCCATTCAACACGAGGCATTCCGAAAACAAATAAGGATGGAAAACGGATTATGTCTGTCACTGGTGTTATTGGATTAGATAATCCGAAGCATGCGAATAATATCCAGCCGCAAACGATACTGAAAAGAACAGAATATTGTCCGATAATAGGTAGCTTCATGATGAAAAAGGATAGTAAAATAACAATGAGTGAAAGAATAAATACGTTAGGTTGTACTTCTGTATGCTTTCCATCAAGACCGAACATTCCTTTTAAGAAGGAACCACTAAGTTGTGCAACAAGAAGAAATAAGTACGTTCCAATGACTGTCGGTGTAAAATAGCGAACGAGTTTATCAATAAGTCCAAAAACGCTAAGAATAATACAAATGATACCACTTAATAAGAAAGCATATTGAAGAACTTTAAGTGTCTCATTGTTTGATCCAAATAATACGACACCTAAACTTGCATACAGGGAGAAAATTCCCCACCAAAGGCCAGCAGGACCTTCTTGAATAGGAAGTTTATGTCCAAATATAGCTTGCAGTAGACCGGCAAAGCCAAGAACAAATAATGTTCTTTGTACGAATGCAATAGCTTCAGCGCCATCAAGACCATAACTAGTTGCGACGCTAATTGGTACAATAAGACTCCCAGCTAAAATAAATAGTGCCCATTGTAAGGCGGAAAGAAATGTTTTCATTATATCAACCTCTTTCATAGATTCCGTATCTAGTATATATGTATTTCATTTCCACTGGCAAAGATTGTAGATAGAGAAAAGAGTTGAAACATGATATGAATGCACGTAAGCAATTATGGATAGCAGTTATATGTATGACCAAGGTATTGCGAATCCGTTAACAGTTCATTATATTGATACAGTACTGTATGGTGTGGAGCAGTCATTTGTAATTGAAGAAATTGCAGTCGGCGAGGGCTCTATTTTAGCTAATAAATCATTACTAGAGAGTGATGTGAGAAATCAATTTGATGTAACAATTTTAGCGATTTTGAGAAATGGGAATGTTATACATAATCCAACGGGGCAGGAAAAACTGCAAGAACATGATATGATAATAGTATTTGGTTCAGTAGAGAAGCTGGGACAATTTGAGAAAGAACTACAAAGTAAGAGGTGACGAGGAATGCAAATATCGAGTGATAAAATTTTAAATAAAATGGCGAATGAAATTGCAAAGGCAAAAAGTAGTGAAGGACAAAAATCAAAAGAACATGTATTAGTTGTGCGTGCTTTATGTGATTTATTATTAGATGAGCAAGTTGAATCTTCTACGTATAGAGAGCCACAAATTCAATCACAAATAATTGGATCACAACCAATCACGATGCAACCAATTGCACCGGTTTCTGATGAGCCAGTGTATATAAAAGAAAGTGATGCAAACGGTAATTCTTTATTTGATTTTTAGAGGATAAATCGTTTGGCTTATATGAAAAAATTGCTTATGATAAAAGTAAAAAAGGGGAATTAAGATGAAAATTTTCTTTTTACTAGGTTGTATTGCAGCGGGGCTATCTGTTGCGTTAGGGGCTTTTGGAGCACACGGTTTAGAAAATAAAGTTTCTGCAAAAATGTTAGAGGTTTGGAAAACAGGTGTTACATATCAAATGTTTCATGCAGGTGGACTATTTGTAGTTGCTTTATTGATGGATAAAATTCAATCATCACTTTTAACTACTGCTGGCTGGCTTATGGTAGCCGGGATTGTTATGTTTTCAGGTAGTTTGTATGCATTAAGTACGACGGGTATTAAGTTCTTTGGTCCAATTACACCTCTTGGTGGTGTAGCGTTTATTGTGGCATGGATCTTAGTCGGAACTGCAGTTGTAAAAGGATTATAAAAAACAAAAGCTGGCATATGCCAGCTTTTTTTATGGTCTTGGAGCATAAGTTGCTTGTTGACCAGGCAAATACGTAATTCTTTCTGGGAATTCTACATAATCTAAGTAAATCATTAGTAGTAAATAACGTTTCCCTGACTCTGGCTCACTAATTACAATATGATCACGACCAGCTGCTTCGATAATACCTGTATAGGATTGTGTACCGAGTGAACTGCCACGCTCATAAGTCATTACAACTGTGGCTTGCTTGCCCTTGTTCAAGCGAAGAATATTTTCAATATATGACTGTTCTAGAGGTAACATACCTTGAGAAACAGCATATTGAGCTTGCGCAGCTTGTTGTTGCATTGCTTGCTGTTGTTGCTGTTGCTGTGGAGTCATTTGTTGCGGTTGTACGTAAGTTCCAGATGGTTGATAGAAACCTGTTCCGTAATACGGGTTTTGTTGCTGTGCCATTCAAAAATCCCTCCTCATTTTTCATTACTTAATATATGCTAGGGCAATCCCCAGCATTTGGCTGGAAGAAGCAGTGCTTTTTGAAGCGACCAGAGTTTTGCTGGTTATACCAAGTTGGTGGACATGCACCTTCAGGTCTAAAAAACCATAAGGCAAAGTTGGCAGGCCAAAAGCGCTGCCCTTGAATGGTCCGTCTTGCCAGAGCAATATCTTGTTCACGCGCACGCTGATAAAAATATCCTTTTTGCGTTGCTTCGAAACCGCCAGGGTTTTGATAAACCATTTGACGTAAATTACGAATATTTTTAAAGTCTAAACAATTCCCGCGGACACGATTTACTCCAACATTTCCAACCATTAACATTCCTTGTTGCCCTTCTCCTTCAGCTTCAGCACGCATCAATCTAGCTAATAATTTAACATCTTCTTCGTTATGCGCGATAACGCCCATTATGTGTCACCTCTCTTTTTGGAATACCTTTTGGAAAGAGGTTTATCTCTAGATGAAGTGTGTAACAATTACTAGTTCATACGTATGAGGAAAAAGAGTCAGATATGACAACCAAACGAAGTTTTACATTGGGAGTAGAAAATAAAAAAAGCTAGCGTGAGCCAGCTTTTTTATTAAAAAACTTTAGACCATAAGTTTGAGAAGAAATCACCGATAGAGCGCATTGTTAACACAAACCAATTTGCTTTTTCAACTTCTTCTGTCGTTTTTGCAGTAACTTTCATACTTTTACTACCGTCTAAGAAACCATATTTATCAGTTGATTCTAACGTAATGGAGCCTACTTTGGCACCCTTCTTAATAGGAGCAACTAAATGACCATCTTCAGCAAGTGATTTATCTGCTTCAGTTCCAACTTTATAAGGGTCTTTGCTACCTTTTTTTGCAATTACGGTTATTTCTTTTTCCGGTGCAACAGTTACTTGATCTTCTTTCCCTTGTACTACAGAGAGTGTATTGTTTTTATCGACCTTTAGTTTTTGTTTTTCGAAGTTATTAAACCCGTATTCGATTAACTCACGAGATTCTGTGAAGCGCTCGTCCATTGATTTTGTTTTAATAATAACTGAAATAAGACGTACATCACCACGTTTAGCAGTAATAGTAAATCCGTATCCAGCTGTATCAGAACTTCCAGTTTTTAAACCATCAGTACCTTCATAAGCGAAAGCAGCTCCTGGTAACATCCAGTTCCAGTTTTCCATACGAATTGGTTTCGGATGATTATCTGGGAAGTTTCTAAATCTTTGTTTTGTATCCTCTAGCATTTCTGGATACTTTGTAATCATTGCTTTTGAAAGTATACCCATATCGCGAGCTGACATAGAGTTTTCTGCATTTGGATCAGTACCCTCAGGATGTTTTCCTTTTAAGTCAGCGTTATTTAAACCAGTAGCGTTTACAAATTTATATTTCTTTAACCCTAGTTTTTTTGCATGTTCATTTGCAAGATTTAAGAAGTTTTTCTCACTTCCTGCAAGAAGTTCTGCTAAGGCAATACTAGATCCGTTTGCAGAGAAGATAACGATAGAATGATATAGTTCTCTTACAGTATATTGACGTCCTTTTTCGAACGGCACGTTAGAGAATTCATTATTACGTGAAACTTCATAAGCGTAATCGGAAATGTTTACCTTTGTATCCCAAGTGATTTTTCCTTCTTTAATTGCTTCTAACACAGCATAAACAACAATTAATTTTGACATACTAGCGATAGCTAGTAATTCATCTGGATTTTGTTCATGCAGTATTTTTCCTGTATCTGCATCAAATAGAAGTGCAGCAGCTGCCTCAATGTGTATTTTTTCTTCTGCATGGGATGTTGTTACTCCTAAGGAAGAAATTGACAATAAAAACACTAGTAAAATAGACAAGATTTTCTTCATATACATTATCACCTTCGCATCGTTATTAGCATATAGCTCGTACCATTTTAGCATAAATTTGGATATAGAAAGGTTACAATTTTGTAAGGTATTTAAAAGGAATTTGTCGATTTTTGTTCAAATTTGCGGAAAAAAGAACTTTTTTGAGGAGAAATATAGAGAGGAATAAAAAAAGGAACGAATTTCGTTCCTTTTTCACGATTTATATGTGTAAAAATTTCTCTACTTTTTCGTCTGGTAAAATGTTTCCAACGAAAAATGTTCCGAATTCACCATAACGAGCACTTACTTCATCGAAGCGCATTTCATATATAAGCTTTTTAAATTGAAGAACATCGTCAGCGAATAATGTTACGCCCCACTCAAAATCGTCGAATCCAACAGATCCTGAAATAACTTGGCGTACTTTACCTGCGTACTGGCGACCAATTTTACTATGACTGTACATCATTTTCTTACGTTCCTCCATCGGAAGCATGTACCAGTTGTCATCACCTTGGCGACGCTTGTCCATTGGATAGAAGCAAATATGATTTGCTTTCGGTAACTCAGGATATAAGCGAGCTAAGATTTGTGGATTTTGGTATGGATCTTCATCAGCTGGAAGGTAGTTGCTTAGTTCAACAACAGATACGTAAGAGTATGCAGGAACCATATATTCAGCTAAAGTTGTTTTATTCAATTCTGTCTCAATTTCATTTAACTCTTCCATTGTTGGACGTAAAATCATAAGCATAATATCAGCTTTTTGGCCAACAACTGTATACATTGCGTGACTGCCCTTTTTTGTAGCAGCTACGTCGTTCCATTTTTCAACGACATTTAAAAATTCAGACACAGCTTGTCCGCGTTCGTCGCTAGATAATGTTTTCCATGCAGCCCAATCAATAGAACGTAAATCATGTAAACAATACCAGCCATCTAACGTTGTTGTTGCTTCACTCATTCTATTCACCTCAGTTAATGATAGTTTTACACGTTAACTATAGCATATATAGTTTTAAAATCATCTATATAAAACCTTGGCGCATAAAATTGTCACATTTAAGTGTTTAAGCAAGGTGAATTTAACGGCTGAATTTTATGAAAATATAATCATTTTTATTTTATCTATTTTTTGGGAGCTATAAGTTTAAAATATAGAGGAAAAGAAGTATTCTTAAAGATAGAGTTTTTTTAACATATGTAGGAGGGTTTATTCGTGAGCAACTTATTTACAACAGTAAAAGAAAAAGTTCAAGGAAAAGGCATTTCTATCGTACTTCCTGAAGGAACTGATGAAAGAATTTTAGGCGCTGCAGAGCGTTTAGCAAAAGAAGAGTTAGTAAAACCAATCTTAGTTGGTAATAAAGAAGAAATTAGCGCAAAAGCTGCTAGCATGAATTTAACATTAGCAGGCGTTGATATTTACGATCCAGCTACATACGAAGAAATGGATGCAATGGTAGCATCTTTCGTTGAACGCCGTAAAGGTAAAGCAACTGAAGAAGACGCTCGCAAAATCCTTAAAGACGAAAACTACTTCGGTACAATGCTTGTATACATGGGCAAAGCACACGGTTTAGTAAGTGGTGCAGCTCACTCTACAGCTGATACAGTTCGTCCAGCACTTCAAATCATTAAAACAAAACCAGGCGTTACAAAAACTTCTGGCGTATTCATCATGGTACGTGAAGAAGAGAAATATGTATTCGCTGATTGCGCAATTAACATTGCACCAAATAGCCAAGATTTAGCTGAAATTGGTATCGAAAGTGCGAAAACTGCTGAACTATTCGGCATTGATCCACGCGTTGCTATGTTAAGCTTCTCTACAAAAGGTTCTGCGAAATCTCCAGAAACAGAAAAAGTTGTAGAAGCAACTCGCATTGCAAAAGAAATGGCTCCAGAATTAACTTTAGATGGAGAATTCCAATTCGATGCTGCATTTGTACCATCTGTAGCTGAGAAAAAAGCTCCAGGTTCTACAATTAAAGGTGATGCTAACGTATTCGTATTCCCAAGCTTAGAAGCTGGTAATATCGGCTACAAAATCGCTCAACGTTTAGGTAACTTCGAAGCAGTAGGACCAATCTTACAAGGTTTAAACATGCCTGTAAACGACCTATCTCGTGGATGTAACGAAGAAGAAGTGTACAAGTTAGCTTTAATTACAGCAGCTCAAGCACTTTAATTCTATAACGAATTGAAATAAAGACCGTCGCTAAAATAGCGACGGTCTTTATTTTTCTAAGCCAAGTGCTTTATTGTTACGATCAATAATACGTTGTAAATTCGTCTCATATAAAGGTATTTCATCTATTGTTAATTGAGATGGTGTTAACTTTGGAGCGAATTGTTGCAGTGTTTTTAAAAGGCGCATCATTAAATCTTGTACTGTAATGGTTTCGCCAAGTAATTCTGAAAGTGAAGCCATCGTACTCGGTACAATTTCAGGGTACGTAAAGCGTGTTTCTTCTCCTTGAATGGCTAGGTTGTAGAAATCACGAACGAGTGTGGCACGTTCAGAGCCACTTCCTGTAGCACAGAGATAAATTTGGACAGCGACACCACCGCGAATACGGCGCTGTGAAATACCAGCAAATTTTTGATCGCGAATACTTAAATCGTAGCTACCAGGACAGTAAGAACCAACGATTTCTTTTGCCTCAATTGTAACATCGTAATCTTTTAACATTTCCTGAATTAAATGCCACATTGTATCGTATCCAAGATCAATATCGATACCTTTTTCCGTCTCTTGGAATAAAAGTGATACGTTTAACACACCTTCATCAAGTACGACTGCAAGCCCGCCAGAATTACGAACGATAACATTGAAGTTGTTTTCTTTTAAAAAGGAAATACCTTGTTCCAAGTGTGGTAGGCGTGAATCTTGAATGCCAAGAACAATTGTATTGTGATGAACCCAAGAGCGCATTGTTGTAGCTGATTGGCTATTTCCTATACTTGTGCATAATGTGTCGTCCATTGCGAATGACTGCAATGCATGGAATGTTGGTCCCAAACTAGACTGATCTACAATACGCCACTCTGGCTGAGATAAAATGGAACGGGAATTGCTCATATAACTAACCCCTTATCTTTAAAATGACAATCTCTATTATAGCAAAAAATGAAGAATGGAGTTTCCTCACATATAAAGGGAAAGTTTAAAGGTGAAATAATAAAAAGGATGCATTATATGCACCCTTTTTATTCTGCAATTTTTTCTAAATTACCGTTTCGGTCCATTCGGAAAGATGTTTGAGAACGTTCTTCTTCATCCATGACTGCCAACTTACGAGCACGGTTCATAATATTCATGAGTGTTTCGTAATCTTCTTGTACAGTATGAGATTGTTTTTCTAATTTTTCCAATTTCTTTTCTAGTTCTTCATTTCGAAGGATTTGTGATTTAATTTCTTGTTTCAATCTCGTATTCTCGTTTTCAAGAGCTGTCACTTTTATATTTGAAGATCCGACTGTTTGTAAAAAATAAATAACATCTTGCATTGTCATAGAGCCCTTTGTAGCAGGAACGGTAGTTTCTTGATATGGAGTAGCTTCTTTATATTGTACAATTGATTCCTCTTGTACGAACTCTTCATAATTAGTTATCGAATCTGAAGCTGGTGGTGTATAAAGTAAACGTTTTTTCGCTTGTTCACCACTTGCAGCACGCATTTTATCTTTGCGATGTTTTTTTGCTAGTTGAAGAGCTTGTTCATAGCTATAGCGAACAACAGCATTCCAACGGAAACCACAGGCAGCCGATGTACGATTTAATCTGTCTCCTACTTCTTCAAATGCATTTAATTGGGTACTTCCTTCTCGAACGTGACGAAGTACAGTTTCAGCAAGTAATAAATCATCCTCATCTGTCCAAGCATCTTGTCTTACTTTCATAGATTCAACTCCCTTTCTTTTTATGAACTTCCTATTTTTATAATGGGCAAAAAAATGAGCTTTTATACAAAGCTTTTAAAAATATGGTAGATTTCGATGAGAGGTATAAAGTGAAACTTTAATCAGTGGGGAGGTTCTTCATCCCCCACCTAACTTCTTTGCTTTCACTGAATTTTGAGGTGGGGATCTTACTGCCCATTAAAGCGGGATAAATTTTGCCAAGAATGATGGAAGCTGCTGTAGGAAAACATATAAATATGTAGCATTATATGAGGAAAGAGCGTCGAAAGGAAACTTGCAACGAGCTTCAAAGAGCGGTAAAATACCATTTAGTGTTTATTTTTAAATGTACTTGAGAAAAGTTTAAAATAGAGGAAGTGTTATATAATGGGAAACGAATTTCGTGTGTGTGATGATTGTCAGGCAACGAACGTTAAAACGTTGATTCCAAAGCTAAAAAAAGTAGATTCATGTGCAACGATTGAAGTTGGATGTCAGTCTTACTGTGGCCCTGGCCGTAAAAAATCATTCGCATTTGTAAATAATCGTCCAGTTGCAGCGCCAACAGAAGATGAATTAATTGTAAAAATTGAAGCGAAGTTAAATAAGTAAGGAAAAGAAGAGTGAACAGATTACTCTTCTTTTTTTATGCCCATAAGAGGAAGAATCTATTCTGAGAAAGCTTAACTGGTGATGATAATAGTTCATGACAGATAGGCATTATCTATTTATTAAGGTCTCGACCTATATGAATTTGTATTTCAAAATAATGGTTGACAGTCTTTTGAAGCGATAGGTAGAATATAAGGTGTCTGATTCTGAGAATCATTATCAGAAAAGGGCCATTCATTTAATTTTTTTTATTGCTATTTGAGAATAAATTTCATTTCATTAAATTAAACATATGTTGTTGGTTAGGATGGTTGAGGGATGGAAGCGAGCGCAAGGAGTATAGAACAGCAAGATGTGAATGTTAAAGAGATTAAGAGCAGGCCGCTCATTGCTTCTATTATTTTAGTAGCAGGTACAATTTTGTTAGCTTTAAGCATGGCATTGTCTATTTCGTTTGGTGCTGCAGATATTAGTTTAAAGACTGTATGGCAAGCTGTATTTCAGTTTGACGGTTCTATTACGCATCATAACGTAATTCAAGAACTTCGCATGCCTAGAGCAATAGGGGGCGTAGTTGCAGGTGCCTTTTTAGCGGTATCAGGAGCAATTATGCAAGGTATGACGCGAAATCCACTTGCATCACCATCGTTAATGGGGATTACAGATGGGGCTGTATTTGGAATTGCAATTATGTATGCATTCTTCCCTAATTCACCTTATTTAATGTTCGTTATCGCATCTTTTATTGGTGCTGCGTTTGGAGCGAGCATTGTATATGGAATTGGATCTTCTTCACCAGGTGGATTAACACCTGTGAAATTAGCTTTAGCAGGTGCAGCAATTAGTGCTTTATTAGGGGCCATTTCATCTGGAATTGCGCTATATTTCAATCTTGCCCAAGAGGTGAGTATGTGGAATGCAGGCGGAGTTGCTGGCGTGAAATGGGAAAGTATTAATATGTTAGTACCGATTGGTCTAGTTTGTCTCTTCATTGCAATTATGATGTCGAGGTATATTACAATTTTAAGCTTCGGTGAAGAAATTGCGATTGGACTTGGTCAAAATACGACATTAATTAAATTTATCGGGACAGTACTTGTTCTTGTGTTAACAGGTTCGGCAGTTTCTATGGCAGGATCGGTTGGATTTGTTGGTCTTGTCATCCCACATATGACTCGTTTCCTTGTAGGCTCAGACTATAGATGGGTTATTCCATGTTCTGCGGTCTTAGGCGGGCTTTTAATTGAATGTGCAGATATGTTATCTCGCGTTATTAATCCGCCGTTTGAAACGCCAATTGGAGCAATTACAGCACTAATTGGGGTTCCATTCTTCCTCTACTTAGCACGTAACGAAGGGAGAGGAAAAATGTGAGGACAAGTGTCTTAACAAAAAAGAACGTTTCGGTTTTAACAATTTTAGTAGGATTAATCGTTACTGTATTTTTAGTGAGTTTAAATACAGGGACATTTAAAATACCCCCAATGGACGTATTAAAGTCATTGGTTGGATTGGGGGCTGAAGATCAGTCTGTTATTTTATTTGAATTCCGTATGCCACGTATGGTCATTGCTATACTAGTTGGATCTGCTTTAGCGATGTCAGGTGCGATTTTGCAAGGGTTATCACGAAATCCACTTGCTGATCCAGGTATTATCGGTATTAACGCTGGAGCGGGATTAACAGTTGTTATCTTTGTCTACTTTTTCTTCGGTAAAGTAGGAACTGGTACATTTTTATCTGTATTCATTCTTCCGTTCTTCGCACTAGTTGGAGCGATATTAGCAGCTGTTATTATTTATTTATTAGCATGGAAAGACGGCGTTTCATCAACGAGATTAATACTTGTCGGTATCGCTGTTGCAGCCGGGTTTGGTGCTGTTAGTTTAATTTTTTCTATGAAGATGACATCTAACGATTTCCGTTTTGCTACGATTTGGTTAGCAGGAAGTCTATGGGGCACAGATTGGAAGTTTGTACTAAGTGTACTTCCATGGATGGTTATTTTCTTGCCACTTGCTATTAGTAAGGCTCACATATTAAACGTAATGAACCTAGGCGACTCCACAGCAGTTGGCCTTGGTGTAAATGTAGAAAAAGAAAGACGTAAATTATTATTTATTGCAGTTTGTTTAGCTGGTGCATCTGTTGCTGTTGCCGGAGGAATTGGTTTTATCGGTTTAATGGCTCCGCATTTAGCGAGGCGCCTTGTTGGTGGTAAACATCAAATTATGCTGCCTACGGCTGCACTAATAGGGACGTTTTTACTTTTATTCGCAGACGTAATTTCAAGAAGTGTGTTAACAACTTCAGAAATACCGGTCGGTCTTGTTATTTCTGTAATTGGTGCACCGTATTTTATATACTTACTTATGAGGACAAAATAAAGGGAGGCTTTTTGTATGGCAACTTTAGCGGTTGATGCGGTATCTGTTGGCTATAATGAAGGGTTAATTATTGATGGATTAACAGTTGAAATTCCGGAAGGGAAAATTACAACAATTATTGGACCAAATGGTTGTGGGAAGTCCACATTATTAAAAACGGCTTCTCGTATTTTGAAGGCGAAAAAAGGTACTGTTTATCTTGACGGAAAAGCAATCGAGAAACAACCAACGAAAGAAATCGCAAAGAAAATGGCAATTTTACCACAGACTGCAGAAGTGCCAACTGGCCTTACTGTATTTGAACTCGTTTCATATGGGCGCTTTCCTCATCAAAAAGGATTTGGAACGTTGAAAGAAGAGGATTATCGCTACATTCATTGGGCACTTGAAGTGACGGGAATGACAGAATTCGCAAATCGTCCAGCAGAGGCGTTATCAGGTGGGCAACGCCAACGCGTATGGATTGCGATGGCTCTTGCACAAGGGACAGAATTACTTGTATTAGATGAACCGACAACGTACTTAGATATGGCTCATCAATTAGAAGTATTAAACTTATTGAAAAAGTTAAACGAAGAAGAAGGTAGAACGATTGTTATGGTTATCCATGACTTAAACCATGCTTCTCGTTTCTCAGATCATATGATTGCATTAAAAGCTGGTAAGTTAATGAAACAAGGAACGCCAGACGAAGTGATGACGAGTGAAACACTTCGCAGTGTATTTGAGATTGAAGCTCAAATCGTTCCATGTCCAGTAAACTGTAAACCAATTTGTTTAACATATGATTTAGCGATGATTAGTAATCAATTGCGTAAAAAAGCATAAGTAGAATCCCCCTCGTAAAGAGGGGGGCTTCTAATGGATGTTGAGCTTCTTATTAGTAAATAGGAAGTTGAACACCCGTTAGAACGGGGGCATAAACAACAATTAATCAATATATATATATTGATTAATTGTTAACCTTGTTTCTTATAGTTCACTGTAACTTATAAGAGAAATACAGCTAGAAGGAGTGGAAACATGAAGAATTTTAAAATGGCGTTATTAGCAATGGTACTAGTCGTTACTTCTGTACTATTTGCAGCTTGTTCTAACAAAGAAGAGAAAAAAGCAGATGCGAAAGATGCGAAGACTGAAGAGCGCACTGTACAACATGCAAAAGGGGAAATTAAAATTCCTGCAAATCCAAAGAAAATTGCTGACCTTAGTGGTTCAACAGAGGAATTGTTAATCTTTGGTATGAAACCAATTATTACTGCTAATACATCTCAAGAAAAAATTGATGCACATATTGCAAATAAATTAAAAGACGTTAAACCGGTTGGCTCTGCTTGGGGCGATAAAATTAATATCGAAGCAGTAGCTGCTGCAAAACCAGACTTAATTCTTGTAAACGATCGTCAAGAAAAGATTTATGATCAATTATCTAAAATTGCACCAACAGTTATGTTAAAAACTCCATTAGACCAATGGCGTCCAAAATTCGAAGAAGTAGGCCAAATCTTCGGTAAAGAGAAAGAAACAAAAGAATGGTTCAAACAGTATGATGAAAAAGCAAGCAAATTACATGATAAAATCGTTGCGAAAACTGGCGATGCTAAATTCATGAAAATGGCTGCATATCCAAACGCTTTCCGCGTATATGGTGACTACGGTTACGGTAGCGTAATCTTTAAAGATTTAAAATTACCAGCGGTTAAAGGTACACCAACTGATAAAGCGTTAGTACAAGTACAAAAAGAAGCTTTAATTGATTACAACCCAGATTACTTATTCGTATTTACGACTGGTGACGGTTCTCAGCGTCTAAAAGAATTCCAAGAAGAATCAATTTGGAAAAATATGAACGCTGTTAAAAATAACCACGTATTTACAATTAAAAACGAAGACTTAAACAAAGGTTACTTCCCGCTAGGTAAAGAAATGATTTTAGATGAAGTTGCTGAGTTCGTTTTAGGGAAATAATGTGTAAAAAAAATCACTTTTACTCCGGTAAAAGTGGTTTTTTTCTTTATATAAGGGCAATTAATATAGTCTTTCATTTCTTTCTGTTTCCTATTTCGTTTATAATATATAGTAAGAATGCAGTAAAGAAAGGGGGATGTCGGAAAGTGGTATATTTAAACGACAAACTCAGCGAAACAAAAGTGTTTAAAGACCCGGTACATAAATATGTGCACGTGCGCGATCGTGTTATTTGGGATTTAATCGGAACGAAAGAATTTCAACGCTTGCGCCGTATTAAGCAGCTTGGAACGACATTTTTTACATTTCACGGTGCAGAGCATAGTCGCTTTACTCATTCGTTAGGTGTATATGAAATTATTCGTCGTATGATTGATGATGTGTTTGATGGCAGACCGAATTGGAATGCTGAAGATAGATTGTTATGTTTATGTGCGGCATTGCTTCATGATGTCGGTCACGGTCCATTTTCTCATTCGTTTGAAAAAGTATTTTCATTAGACCATGAGAAATTTACGCAAAAGATTATCGTTGGAGATACGGAAATTAATCGTGTATTAAGTCGTGTGGATAAAGATTTCCCACAAAAGGTAGCCGATGTAATTGCGAAAACATCTACTAATAAATTAGCGATTAGCATGATTTCTAGTCAAATTGATGCAGATCGCATGGACTATTTATTAAGGGATGCGTACTTTACTGGCGTAAAATACGGAAACTTTGATATGGAACGTATACTGCGTGTTATGCGTCCGTACGGGAATCAAGTAGTTATTAAAAATAGTGGTATGCATGCTGTTGAGCATTATATTATGAGTCGTTATCAAATGTATTGGCAAGTATATTTCCATCCGGTAACGCGCAGTGCTGAAGTTATTTTAACGAAGATTTTACACCGTGCAAAATCATTGCATGAGAAGTATTATACATTTAAAAATCACCCTGTTCATTTCTATTCTTTATTTGAAGAAGAAGTGACAGTAGAGGATTATTTAAAGTTAGACGAGAACGTTATGTATTATTACTTCCAAGTATGGCAGGACGAAGAAGATCCAATTTTAAGCGATCTATGCCGTCGTTTTATGAATCGAAACCTATTTAAATATGTAGAGTTTACAGATAAGCACGGTTTAGATAATTGGATGGAATTAAGTAGCTTATTTAAAAAGATTGGACTCGATCCAGAATACTATTTAGTAGTTGATTCAACATCAGACTTACCGTACGACTTTTACCGTGCTGGTGAAGAAGAAGAACGTCTGCCAATCTTACTTCTTATGCCAAATGGAGAGCTTAGAGAGCTCTCACGTGAATCGGATATTGTTGAGGCGATTACTGGTAAGAAGAGAAGGGATCAAAAGCTATTCTACCCGCATGATTTAATCTATGAAGATGGAAGAAAAGGAAAATATAAAGAGAGAATCATCGAGTTACTAGAAGGAAAAAAATAAGAAGCAGCTAATGGCTGCTTCTTATGAAAAAACTTGAAATTATTTGTCGCTTAAGCGTTTTCCGCCAACTGCATAATGGTTTTTAGACATTTCTTCGATGAAAACAACGATGTTTTCTTCAGGAGCACCAGTTGTTTCGCTTACTGCTGCTGTTACTTTCTCAGCAAGAGCTTTCTTTTGTTCCTCTGTGCGTCCTTCTAACATTTTCACTGTTACGTATGGCATATATAATCGCTCCTTTTATGTAAGTTACAATCTTATTATAGCGGATTATGGGGAAGAACAATCGAAAAAACAAATAATTTCTTTTTTTGACATATGGAAGAGGAGATGAAGCATGGATCAGTTATTTAGATACCCGTTGCACCAAATTCCTTTGGTAGCAATGGCCATTATTATCGCATTATCAGTGCATGAATTTGCGCATGCATATGTAGCATATAAATTTGGAGACGATACAGCAAAGAGACAAGGGCGCTTAACTTTATCGCCGATGGCACATTTAGATCCTATCGGGATGATTGCTGTATTAATTCTTGGTTTTGGTTGGGCGAGACGAGTTCCTGTTAACCCATATAACTTTAAAAGACCTCGTCTTGCAGGTATATTAGTTTCAATTGCAGGACCGATTAGTAACTTAATTTTAAGTGCAATCGGTTTAATTATTTGGTATAGCTTATTAACATTTGGTGTATTAGACTCAATTCCATTTGCAGTAGCAGATACGTTAGCTCAATTTTTCCAGATTTTTATTATGCTGAATATCGTTTTACTTGTATTTAACTTATTACCAATCCCGCCACTTGATGGATATCGCGTAGTGGAGGATTTAGCACCAACAAATATTCGTGCGAAAATGACACAGTATGAAAAATACGGGGCAATTGCTTTGTTAATTCTAGTTATTACACCGCTTAGCAATTACACAATCCAACCTATTTTTAGTGTTGTCATTCCATATGTATTTGCATTTTTAAACAGTATTATTGCGCCTATCTTTGGCCTTTTATAATCATTAAGTGAGGAGGACTTTACATATGACAGAGAAAAAGAAAAAAATCGGTTTTAATATCGTGAAAAATGATTCAACGGATGGACATGGTGGTTTTGGCGTTGGGGCATTAAGCCTAGAAAACATTTCACCCGTATTTGTCGATGTACTAGAGAAAACAGCATTTGTTGATATTGGTGCGATGCATGCACGTAGTACAGTAGAAAAAGGTATTAAGTTTTTAACAAATAAAGATGAAGTTCCAAACGGAAAACCATACTGGCTTGTGTGGGTAACGATTGAAAGAACAGCAACAGGTGCGTATTATGCAGGTGTAACAGCTTGTGAAATGACAGTTGACCGTGAAATTCGCCGCGGATATAAGTCACTTCCAGAGCACGTAAACAAAATGGATAAATCATTGAAGCGACACATTATGGTTGACCATATGGACGAATCATCTAAAAAAGTACTTGGTACATTCTTAAAAGAACATAATGAAGCGATTTGGAACGAATCTAGCGAAGAATTGCGCCGTGCTTTATTAAGTGAATAAAAGAAAAGGATGTCTCACTAGTCAACAATCGACTAGTGAGACATCCTTTTTATTTTGACTTGTTGTATGAAAATATATCAACGATTCGACTAGGAGGCTATTCCACGTTCAGTGAAATAGCCGGATATTCTACCAAGGAAGATATTTTTTCCACCAACTTGTTTTTTTCTTTTCTTCAGTTGTCTTTTCAAATTCCTCTTTATCATCAACGTGATCCATACAATATTCAGTTGGTTCTGTACCTTTTGCAAAATACATTTTCACTGAAATTGGGCAATTTTTTGTAGCAATTTTCCCGTTTTCAGGGTTAATATCGACTGCAACGACGTCACTTGGTTGTTTAAATTCTTTTTTAGGTTGTCCATCTAAGCCTTTCTCCATCGTATCGGTCCATATTCTTTTTGCATAGCCTTGTTCTGCTACGTTTGAAATTGATTTAGGTTGATCATATCCAACCCATACGCCCGTTACGAGTTGCGGGGTAAACCCAATCATCCAACTATCTGTTTCAGTAGAACCAGATTTTCCGGCATAGGTTCTTGATAGTTTAGATAACATTGATTGACCAGTTACAGCAGCATAACTGCTTAGTTTTTTATTAAACATGCCTGTCATCATTTCTTCCATCACAAATGCTTTGCTCTTATCAAGAACTTGTTTACTCTCCAAATGAGCATCGTATAAAATATTTCCTTCATGATCCATAATGCGGCGAATGAAAATAGGTTTTACTTCTTTTCCCCCGTTTGCGAACATGCTATAAGCGTTAACCATTTCAATTGGTTTTACAGGAGATGTACCAAGCGCAAGGGAAGGGACGTCTTTTAATGCACTCTTAATGCCGAATTGCTTCGCCGTTTTTGTAAGAATGTCTTCGCCTAAAAATAAATTGGTTTTCACGGCATAGACGTTATCAGAGACCGCAAGAGCTTGCGCCATTGTTACAAAATCGTCTGCATAATAGTCTTTATAGTTTTTCGGTTTATACTTTGAAACACCGTCACCTAAAGTGAACACAGTGTATTCACTTTTTAAGCGCGTAGCAGGGGTGAATCCTCGTTCTAATGCCGCATAATATAGAAATGGCTTAAATGTAGATCCAGGCTGGCGAGCGGCCTGTGTAGCCCTGTTAAATTGACTTGTATTATAATCAGTTCCACCAACAAGGGCAGCTACTTCCCCTGTTTTTGGATTCATAGAGACGAGCGCAGTTTGTATGTTTGTCGTGTCAGGTATGTGGTCTTTTACAGCTTGCTCTGCAACCGATTGTAATTTCGGGTCTAGCGTTGTATAAATACGCAAGCCGCCTTTTTGTAAGGCTTGCTCATCTAATCCGATATCACGAAGAAGAGAAGCTTGTACAGCATCTTGGAAATAAGGCGCGACCTCTGCGACTTTTTTCGTATCTAATGAAGCGAAAGTTAGTGATTCTTTCTTTGCTGAAGCTGCTTGTTTCTTTGTAATATAGCCTTGTTCTACCATTTCATCTAATATAAGAGATTGTCGTTCTTTCGCACGATCTTTTTTTAAAAAGGGAGAGTAAACACTAGGTCCTTTTGGTATACCCGCGAGCATACTAGCTTCCGCTAATGTTAATTCTTTTGCTGTTTTATCGAAATATAGACGGGACGCAGCTTCGATTCCATAAGCACCATGCCCGTAATAAATTGTATTTAAATATCCTTCTAAAATATGATTTTTATTATAATTCACTTCAAGACGGATTGTGTACATTGCTTCTAATAGTTTACGTTTCCACGTTTTATCATGATCTAAGTATAGGTTACGGGCATACTGTTGTGTAATCGTACTAGCGCCTTGGACTTTTGCCATCGCTTTTAAATCAGCAACAATGGCACCAGCGATACGCTTCATATCAAAGCCATGATGTTTGTAGAATCTTTGATCTTCGATAGAAAGTGTTGCCTCTTTTACATAAGGAGAAATTTCATTGAGAGATACATTGTATCGTTTTTGCATCTCATTACTTTGTCCTATAACAGTGTCATCATTAGCATAAAAGACACTTGTTTGCGGGACAGCGACAGGAGGAGGTCCCATAATTTTTGCAACTATAATAATAACAAAAAAGGAAAAAACGAAAAAAAGAACAGAAGAAAACATTACGGTGAAGAAAAGACGTTTATATTTTTTAAGTTTCGGATTCATAGTTTGATCCATCTTTTTCAGCCCCTCATTCATACAAACATTATTGTATTAGTATTGAGGGTTTTCGATTATTTTAAACAATGAAATTTCGAAAATAAAGAGCTCCTTCAATTAAGAAAGGAGCTCAAATGCACGTGCTGGCCAATCGGTAATAATGACATCCACGCCATAATCAATCATAGTTTGTAAATCTTTGTATTCGTTAATTGTATAAGGGCGGAAAACATACCCTTGTTTTTGCGCGAGTTGAACAAATTCCTTTGTTAGTAGTTGAAAGTTTGGGTGTAAACCAGTTGCATCTCTATTTTTTGCTTCGGCGATAGGATCAGCAAGTGGTGTATCATATAAAATTGCTCTTGGGATTTCAGGAGCAATTTCTGCTAATAATGAAACAGAGTCGTGATTAAATGAAGAGAATACAATTTGATTAGAAAGATGATATTCTCGAACGAGAGCAACAACTTTTTCTTCAATGTTTGGATAGTGAATGACGTCTGTTTTTAATTCAATATTGAGTTGTAAGCTTGTTGTAGATAACCAAATAAATACTTCTCGTAACGTTGGGATTTTTGCTTCATGGAAAGAAGGATCTTTATAGCTGCCGGCATCTAAAGCTTGTAACTCTTCTACCGTTTTTTCAGAAACAAGACCTACATCATTCGTTGTACGATCGACTGTTTCATCGTGAATCACGACAAGTTCACCATCTTTTGATAGGTGGACATCAAGTTCAATCCCGTGGGCGCCAATGCGTTCAGCTTCTTGGAAGGCAATCATCGTATTTTCTGGATGTGTTCCTTTTACGCCGCGATGAGCGAAAATAAGTGGTTTACTCATGTGAAATTCTCCTTATCATGTCTTTTCTTTCATTATGAAACTGCTTTTGAAAAAATACAATTTAATATGACAAACATTTACAAAAGTCTAACAGTTGCACAAAAGTTAACGTTAACGTAAAATGTAATAATCGAGTGAAGGGAGGAATAAACATGTATAAGATTGATGAAGTTACAAAGCAAGTTGGTTTAACAAAACGTACACTTCGTTATTATGAGGAAATTGGTTTAATTCATCCCCCAGAACGTAGTGAGGGGAACATTCGCCTGTATACAGACGAAGATATCGCTAGAATTAAAAGAATTGTGGAAGCGAAAGAAGTGTTAGGGATTACGCTTCAAGAAATGCAGCATTTCTTATCGTTAAAAGAAAGAATGGAGCAAAGAAGAAATAGTGAGAATCCCCGTGATCGTGAAGTGATTCAAGAAATTAAAGAGATGCTTGAAAAACAAGTGCAAACGCTAGACGAGAAGATGGAGCAAATGCAGCGTGTAAAGGGAGAACTTGAAGACAGCTTACATCGTGCAGTGACATTTTTAGAGAATACAAAAGGAGAGTAATCAAAATGGAGAGCAAACAAAAACTAGGGAGATTGATTACAGTGTTGGCTACTTTCCTTGCCTTTTCAGGTATAGGGGTAGTCGACCCAATTTTGCCGATTATTGCTGAAAAGATTGGTGCATCGCATTGGCAAGTAGAGATGTTATTTACAGCATATATTTTGACGATGGCAATTATGATGTTACCAGCTGGAATATTTGCATCGAGATTTGGTGATAAACGAATGATGACAATCGGTCTTGCGATCGTGACTGTATTTGCGTTTATATGCGGTATATCGCAAACGATTGCTCAGTTATCTCTTTTCCGCGCTGGATGGGGATTAGGGAATGCGATGTTCTTCGCAACGGCGATGACTTTATTGATTGCATTAAGTAAAGAAGTTCATGAAGCAGTAGGATTATATGAAGCAGCTATCGGTTTAGGAATGGCAGGTGGACCATTATTAGGCGGGATATTAGGTGGACATTCTTGGCGTTACCCATTTTTTGCGACGAGTATTTTAATTTTCTTAGCATTTATTTTAGTTTTCTTCTTTGTGAAAGAACCAGAGCGAAAAGTGAAGCGTAAAGCGGCAGGCGTAGGGGAATTACTTAACCTGGTGAAGTATAAACCGTTTATGCAAGGCGCCATTTCAGGAATGTTATACTACTACGGATTTTTCGTTGTGTTAGCATATTCACCACTTATTATGCATTTATCTGCTATTCAATTAGGATTTGTATTTTGTGGATGGGGACTCGCGTTAGCTTACGGTTCTGCAATTTTAGCACATAAGCTAGAAGGGAAATATGAGCCGAAAACATTGTTGAAAGGCAGTTTACTCGTATTTGCGCTGTTCTTAATTGCACTATTCTTCGTGAAAATTATGTGGTTACAAATTGTATTAATTGTTCTATCAGGATTAGCATCAGGATTAAATAATGCATTATTTACAAGTTATGTAATGGATATTTCACCTTATGAAAGATCTGTTACATCTGGTGTTTATAACTTCGTTCGTTGGTTAGGTGGCGCAATTGCCCCCATTTTATCAGGGATTATCGGCCACACTGTTTCACCGCAAAGTCCATTTTTAGTAGGTGGGATTGTTGTATTAGTTGGTTGTGTAATGATTTTAATTCCGATTCGAAAAACGGTAGAAGTAGAGAGAAAAGCCCTTTCTTAAGAAAGGGTTTTCTTTATCTGTATATGTTAGAACCCTCTGACTAAAATATATTTTCGGTATTTTTGTACTTTTAACTATACTTTTTGGATGTTTTGTTTTATTTTTGTTAGGGGACATTAATGATGTCCCTATTATAAATTTGCATTGAAAGGCGTGATTGTACGATGGAACTATGGTTCACTGAAAAACAAACAAAACATTTTGGGATTACGGCGCGTATTAACCGCACATTACATACGGAGCAAACAGAATTCCAAAAACTTGATATGGTTGAAACGGAAGAGTTCGGAAACATGCTTATTTTAGATGGCATGGTTATGACAACAGAAAAAGATGAGTTCGTTTATCATGAAATGGTAGCGCACGTACCTTTATTTACACATCCAAACCCTGAAAACGTATTAGTTGTAGGTGGCGGCGATGGCGGTGTTATTCGTGAAGTGTTAAAACACCCAAGCGTAAAGAAAGCAACTCTTGTTGAAATCGATGGAAAAGTAATTGAGTACTCTAAACAGTACTTACCATCAATTGCAGGCGCGTTAGATAATGAGCGTGTAGAAGTAAAAGTAGGAGACGGTTTCCTACATATCGCAGAAAGCGAAAATGAATATGACGTAATTATGGTAGATTCTACTGAGCCAGTAGGACCAGCAGTAAACTTATTTACAAAAGGCTTCTACGCTGGAATTTCAAAAGCGTTAAAAGAAGATGGTATTTTCGTTGCACAAACGGACAACCCTTGGTTCACACCAGAACTAATTACAACTGTGTTTAAAGACGTAAAAGAGATTTTCCCAATTACTCGTTTATACACAGCGAACATTCCAACTTACCCAAGTGGTCTTTGGACGTTCACAATCGGATCTAAAAAACATGATCCATTAGAAGTAAGTGAAGAGCGTTTCCACGAAATCGAAACGAAATACTACACAAAAGAATTACACAATGCAGCATTCGCATTACCGAAATTTGTTGGTGATTTAATTAAGTAAGAGAATCGCACGGAACAAATAAAGTGTAAGTAGCTCATTTAAGGTGTTTGTCCAGAAGACTTGAACATGCTAGCTATTTACACTTCTGTAAAGAAAATTGTCTTCTTTTTATGAAACAGAAGACCCGGTAAATCGAGAAAGAGGAGCAACTCGCTCCAAATTTGAGAAATAATGAAAGGTTGGGATACCTTAAGTTCCACATAAGGAGGAAAAGAATATGCGTTTTGATGAAGCTTATTCAGGTAAAGTATTTATTAAAAGTCATCCAAGTTTTGAAGAGTCGAAGGTAGTTATTTATGGGATGCCTATGGATTGGACAGTAAGTTACCGTCCGGGATCTCGTTTTGGCCCTGCACGTATTCGTGAAGTATCAATCGGTCTTGAAGAATATAGTCCGTATTTAGATCGTGAACTAGAAGAGGTAAAATATTTTGATGCGGGTGATATCCCATTACCATTCGGGAACGCACAGCGCAGCTTAGACATGATTGAAGAATATGTATCAAAACTTTTAGATGCCGATAAGTTTCCACTAGGTCTCGGCGGTGAGCACCTAGTGTCTTGGCCAATTTTTAAGGCAATGGCAAAAAAATATCCGGATTTAGCAATCATCCATATGGATGCTCATACTGATTTACGTGAATCGTATGAAGGGGAGCCTTTATCCCACTCTACACCAATTCGTAAAGTGTGTGATTTAATTGGTCCGGAAAACGTATATTCTTTCGGAATTCGTTCTGGAATGAAGGAAGAATTTGAATGGGCAAAAGAAGTAGGTATGAACTTATATAAATTTGACGTATTAGAACCGTTAAAAGAAGTATTACCGAAACTTGCAGGACGCCCAGTCTATGTCACAATCGACATTGATGTATTAGACCCAGCTCACGCTCCAGGAACAGGAACGTTAGAAGCTGGTGGTATCACATCTAAAGAATTATTAGATTCCATCGTAGCAATTGCAAATTCAAATATAAATGTAGTTGGAGCAGACTTAGTAGAAGTAGCTCCTGTCTACGACCATAGTGATCAAACACCAGTCGCAGCAAGCAAATTCGTGCGGGAAATGCTGCTCGGTTGGGTGAAATAAAAGCGGAATCCGCTGTAGCTGGATAAAATAAGAGCCCTCTATATGATTAGGGGCTCTTATTTTGTCGTTATGTGTCGGTAAGTCGATATGTCTTGTCGAATCGTCGATATAATTTCATTTACCATTACGTAACATGAAAAAGAGCTATTCCCAACCAAAGGGAATAGCTCTTTTTCTTATGCAACCTTCTCTTCCGAAGTAATGCCGCGAATGTCATCAGCAGAGCGAATTGGATATTTACGGAACACGATTGATCCGATGTATCCAACAATCGTGGTAACGATTCCACATAATATAGCAGCAATTGTTACTTTTACAACGTCATTAAATCCGAATAAAACAAGAAGTCCTGGGATTGGTGATGCTGTTCCTGGTGCATTATTAACGAGCTGGAACAGAGATGTAATAATACCAGCAAGTGCACCGCCAACGAAGTTTGTCGCATAAATTGGAATTGGATTTGCTGAAACAACATCGGCTTGTGTTAAAGGTTCGATTGCTACAGCAATTGTGTCTTTCTTTGAACAAATCTTTAGTCGTTTAAAGAAAATAAAGTTCATTGGGGCTGAGGCTGCTACGGCAAGACTACCAATTGCCATTGGTAAACCTGTTAATCCAAGCATTGCAGTGAGTGCCATAGAACTCAGTGGAGAGGTAGAAATAACTGTTATTAATCCACCAAGCATAATACCCATGATAATAGGGCTTTCTGTAGTTGCAACTGAAATCATAGAACCGATTTTACCAAGTGTTGCGTTAACGAGCGGATCCATAAGCATTGCCATTCCGCGTGAGATTGGTGCAGCGATAAATAAAATTGCTAAAAACTCTACACCAGCCGGTAATTTCTTTTCGAGAAATTTCACGACAAAAGCACAAACGTATCCAGCGAAAAATCCTGGTAAAATACCGAATCCACTAGTAGCGATACCGATTAAAACAGCATATACGGGGGAAACACCGATTGCTAATGCGACTAAAATCGCTGCTGCGACACCGCTCATACTACCGGAAGCTTCTCCTACTGATTGTAAAAAGTCATTATGAAACATTTCTCCACCTATATAACGATGAAATGCTTCAATAAGAAAACTTGCGATTGCTGCATTAGCTAAAGCACCCATCGCCTTCATTCCGTAAGGCGCCCGGTAACTGAAAAGTGTAAATAGACAAAGTACAACAAGTAATAGTGCTAAACCTTGCAAGATAGCCATTTGAAAACTGTCTCCTTTGATTTTTGTAATAAAAATTCGTATCATTCAATAATAATATAAAAGTGTATGAAACGGAAAAATTTTTTCTTGGGAACTTGCTGTAAGAAAAAATCCCTTACAATAATGTAAGGAAAGTGTAAGACTTTTAGATAGAGTATAGTATGCCATTTTTCGTATAATACAAGTATAGATAATGACTAGGGAAAAAGAAGTGCAAACAGGAGGTTCATGTATGAAATTGGTAATTAAAGTTTTAGCTGTATTCGCCATTATTCTAGGTGGAACAGCGTATTATTTGAACACAAAAACAGAAGGTGTACATGCTTTTGTAGACAACTTCTTTTCAAATAAAGAAATACAAGATTATTATGCGGTAGTAGATAAAGGTGAGAAAAAAGACGGAGAATACTTGTATACTTTTAAAGGGTATACAGAAGACGGAAAGTTACAGGTTATTAAAAGAATGATGAACCGTGAATTGCATACGGGTGCTTTTATAAAAATTTATGCAAAAGGTATGCAAGGAAAAGGATGGGCTGAAATCCCGAAAGAATCAATTCCGCAAAAAGCGTTGGAAAAAATAGAAAAACGATAAAAGGAGCGACTCATTCGCTCCTTTTTTAGTGCGTTAAAATAGTAATAGATGTTTTTTCTTTGTTAGAAATGATTTTTACACGTCCGCCAATTGGAAAAGTGAAAATCGGGGTTGTATGACCGAAACTTGCGTTTGCAATGATAGGGATATGTGCAAGCTCAGGCTTTGAAGCAATCATTTCTTGCATGTCTTCTATCGTACATTCTGCACCTTTTTGCATCTTTCCTATAACGATGCCTTTTACATGTTCAAAATCTTGCTGCTGCATAAGAGAATGTAAATATCGATCAAAAGTTTTAAGAGTAGCTCTCCCAGTTAAACTATCCTCTTCAAGAAATAAAATTTTATCCTTTAAGTTTGGCATATATGGTGTACCTTGTAGCAAGTTTAAGGTGCTCATATTACCACCAATAATCTCTCCAGTTGCTTCGCCCTCGTGAATTGAAACGTATCCTTCATTCTTAATAAACTCTCGATTTTCCTGATCAATGTACCAAGAATCATCACTCCATGTTTCAGATGGTAGGACTTCAATAGGTTCAGTAGAAGTTAAGCATTGTAAAAAGTAATCGTTCGTATACTCGAGACCTTTCTCCATTCCAAATGAAGAGAAATGGGGTCCTGAATATGTAACGAGTCTTGTTTTAGTGTAAATTGCATTATTTAAAGCAGTAATATCTGAATAGCCACAGAAAAATTTCGGATTTTTTCGAATTAAATCGTAATCGAGATGTTTTAATAAGCCATTAGAATTGTATCCGCCAAGTGTCGTCAAAATGGCTTTTACATTCGGGTCTCTAAATGCTTCGTGAAGGTCTTGAACGCGTGAAGAAATAGAAGAAGAAGCAAAGCGATCTAGCTCTTCAGCGTGTTTTGAGAACGTAACTTGAAAGCCCATATTGTTTAATTTTTTTATAGCAAGCTTCCTGTTTTCAGTTGAGACAATACTTAAACTACAAGATGGTGATATCACTCTAATTTCATCACCTTTTTTCAATTTTGTTGGTAGCACTTCATTCACCCCTTTAAATGAAAGAATATTTAGATTTAAAAAATATTTTATCATATGAAATAAAGTGAAAGTGAATTATGTTTTGAAATGGAGTTTTCCTGATTTTTCAGCAGACAGACAGAGGTTTTTTTTGATATGATAGGAAAAGTGATTTATTATAAGTAGTATTTAATATCTATAACAGTTGAAAGGTGTGCAAGACGTGGAGAAACAACTTGCAGGCTTGCCGGTACACGTTCATTTCGTAACAGAAATCCGTGAAGGGGCGAGGAAGGAAACCGTTGCTTTTGAAGCAAATGGTCAATACTATGTAAAAGGTCAAGGTACATACGTAACATTCCAAGAGCCGAACGAACAAGGCGAAGTGAAAACAATTATTAAAATTCAAGATGAACAAGTTCTCATTATGCGTTCAGGTGCTGTTTCTATGCGTCAAACGCATGTGAAAGGTGAATGGACAACTGGTACGTACACGAGTGAACTTGGTACGTTTGCATTGCAAACAAAGACTGATAACGTTCTTTTTAAATGGTCGGATGAAAAGAAAAAAGGACAACTCTTCTTAACGTACGCATTGCTTCTAAGTGAACAAGAAGCTGGCAGATATACAATTACGATTAATTTGAAGGAGGCAAAATAATGAATTCTTTAGAACAAGTAAAAGGATTAATTAAAGAAGAAATTCAAGCTGCTGTATTAAAGGCAGAATTAGCGACAGAAGAACAGATTCCAAATGTGGTATTAGAATCTCCAAAAGATAAGACAAATGGTGACTTCTCTACAAATATGGCAATGCAACTTGCACGCGTTGCAAAGAAAGCACCTCGTATGATCGCAGAAGAATTAGTTGCAAACTTCGATAAAGCAAAAGCTTCTATTGAAAAGATTGAAATCGCAGGTCCTGGTTTCATTAACTTCTACATGGATAATAGCTACTTAACAGACTTAATCCCAACGATCGTTAATGCTGGTGAAGCTTACGGTGAAACGAGTACTGGTAAAGGTGAAAAAGTACAAGTTGAGTTCGTATCTGCGAATCCAACAGGTGACCTTCACTTAGGACATGCACGTGGTGCAGCAGTAGGTGACACGTTATGTAACTTATTAGCAAAAGCAGGATACGATGTATCTCGTGAGTACTACATTAATGATGCTGGTAACCAAATCCATAACTTAGCTCTTTCTGTTGAAGCTCGTTACATGCAAGCTTTAGGCTTAGAGAAAGAAATGCCAGAAGACGGATACCATGGTGCGGACATCATTGCAATTGGTAAGCGTTTAGCTGAAGAGTTTGGCGATCGTTATGCGAAAGCTGATGAAAAAGAAAGTTATGAATTCTACCGTGAGTACGGTTTAAAATATGAGTTAGCAAAACTTCAAAAAGACTTAGAAAGTTTCCGTGTTAAATTTGATGTATGGTTCTCAGAAACATCATTATACAAAAACGGAAAAATCGATCAAGCTCTTGCTGTATTAAAAGAGCGCGACGAGATTTTTGAAGAAGACGGTGCAACTTGGTTCCGCTCAATGACTTACGGTGATGATAAAAACCGTGTATTAATTAAAAATGACGGTTCTTACACGTACTTAACACCAGATATCGCGTATCACCGTGATAAATTAGAGCGTGGTTTCGATAAGTTAATCAACATTTGGGGTGCTGACCACCACGGTTACATTCCACGTATGAAAGCTGCTATTCAAGCGCTGGGTTACGATAAAGAAACATTAGAAGTAGAAATCATCCAAATGGTACAACTGTATCAAAATGGTGAGAAAATGAAAATGAGTAAGCGTACAGGTAAAGCAGTTACACTTCGTGAGCTTATGGAAGAAGTAGGCGTGGACGCAATGCGTTACTTCTTCGCAATGCGTAGTGGTGATTCTCATTTAGACTTCGATATGGACTTAGCTGTATCAAAATCTAACGAAAACCCAGTATACTATGCACAATACGCTCACGCTCGCGTATGCAGTATCCTTCGTCAAGGTGAAGAATTAGGATTAGCTACAGGCGGAGACGTGAACTACAAACTTGTTACTTCTGAGAAAGAAGTAGAGTTACTGAAAAAACTTGGTGAATTCCCAGCAGTAGTTGCGGATGCAGCACAAAAACGTCTACCACACCGTATTACAAACTATGCATTTGAATTAGCAGCAGCATTACACAGCTTCTACAATGCAGAAAAAGTATTAAACCAAGATAACTTAGAATTAAGTAAAGCTCGCTACGAGTTAATGAAAGCTGTACGCACTACACTTCAAAACGCATTAGCAATCGTAGGAGTATCTGCACCAGAAAAAATGTAATGAAGAAAAGCGGAAGCGGCTCGTTCAGAATAGGAGGGGGATGGAGCTCCTGACAGAGAGGCGTATTTTGCCTCGGAGGAAGGCGCGAAGCCACCGAGTATTCTAGCCGCTGGAGCTGGACAATAGAGAAAAGCGGAGCCGACTGTTTAGTCCCGAAGGCTAAGGTTCTTTCCCACAGAAGATGCATTTTATCTTCTCGTGGGGAAGGTTCTTAGACGGAAGGGGCTAGGAGGCAGAGCTAGACATAGAGAAAAGCGGAGCCAATTTTTCGCTTTCAGTAAAAGGCAATCACACGATGTTGTGATTGCCTTTTTGTATGGAGATAATAAAAAATAAAATTTTATCAAACAAAAGGAGAATTTGCGTCGTCTTATATAAATGACAGGAGGTTTAAGATGGAAGAAAAGGTAGAAGAACTAATTGATATATATAAGCGGCAAATATATTCCTTATGCTATAAATTAGCGAAGACGAAAGAAGACGCGGAAGATATTTTTCAAGAGACGTGGATAAAAGTTTTTTCATCGCGGCACCAACTTTCTTACGTGGAGAATCATAAAAAGTGGATTACTACAATTTGTGTTCGTACGTTTTATGATTTTTATCGTAAGAAAAATAGATGGAAAGATCGAATGTTGGATTTGTTTCATAAAGAAGATGGTGGAGAAATAGACTTCTCGGATGAAGTGAATATATCAGAAGAATTTATTCAAAAAGTGGAAGCAGAAATGATACGGGAAGTTATACAGTTATTGAATGAAAAGTATAAAACTGTGCTCGTACTCTACTATTATGAACAATATTCTTATAAGGAAATGAGTGAAATATTAAATATACCGATTGGTACAGTGAAATACCGCCTTAATTATGCGAAAAAGCAAATGCGAGAACATTTGGAGGGGTTCGTTTATGAAGGAAGATAAGTTTAATCAAAAGATAAAAAGTAGTTTAGCGAGAGAGATGATTCCTAGCGAAGAGCTGATAAATCATACGAAACAGAGCGTGCGAAATGCTCGAAAATTAGAGAAGAGGTGGATGATTGGTATTCACGCCATTTGGATTGTTTTATTAACAGTTGTTATAGAACAATTTGTTACTCATTTAGATAACAAAATTCCAATTATTATAGCAGTTGTTATTATGATGCACGTATACATTCCAATATATGTTGTCATACAGTCATTTTTAAAGAAGGAGTATAAATTACATGATAGAGTTCGCTAATCCGTTTGTAATATTTGAAGTAGCTGGAGTGACAATGCTTTTAGCTTTTATAGCACTTTTAATATGTGTTGCATCATGGGTATATACAGATGCGAAAGCACATCAAATGAGTAAAGGGTGGAGTGTTTTAGCAGTTATATTACCATTCTTTATTGGATTTTTATTATATATGGTGAGAAGAAGTAAAAAGAAAGTTGAAGGAGAATATAGGATGAATTTTGTTAAAAAGCAGAAGGTAACATTAGTTGCGATATTGGCAAGTACGATGTTTGTATTACTTAGTGGCTTTACTTTTGCACAGACGTTAGATGATGCGTGGAGAGCAGGAGATATATATTTAGAAAATGAGAAGCAAGGAGAGACAAGTTACGAGGCAAAATTCTCATCATGGGATATTGCTGGGAAAGATATTGAACTTGAGTATGAAAAGGATACAGAAGTGACATTTTCTTATGAGACGGATGCAAAACGTGGGAATTTATGCTTTAGCTTGTATGAAAGGCAAGGAGAAGGTATAAGAGAGTTAAAAGAGATCTGTGAATCGAAAAAAGGTACTTTTACAGTTACGTTGAAAGCAAATGAAAAATATGTATTGAATATAAGTGGATTAAAAGTAAAAGATGGTTTTGTAAAAGTGAATTGGGAAACAAAATAAAGGACCATGAGAAAGGCCCTTTATTTTATCGGATTGTATACGTAACCGAAAAGCTAACAGGACTATAGTAAACGTAAGGTGCATGAAATTGAACGTACATATTTCCATCTGTTTTTGCAGTGAAAATTCGTCCGTATCCATCAGAATAACGTCCAATAAGGTTACGATTTGAGTCATAAACACTGTAACTAGGAGTTTTGCTGTTAGGTTGAATTGTTAGCTCTTGTCCCTTTTGAAGGAAAATAGGTTCTTGCTCAGAACTACCTCCAGTTTGCAAAGAATAAAATTTTGTAAAGCTCTGTTCTTGAGTTGCGGCAGCAACTTTCGTTTCAGCAATAAACGCGGTAGCACCAGTAATTCCTGCTAAAGTTAACGCACCTGCTAAAATCATTTTTTTCATAGTAAAAAAGCCTCCTTATTAGTTGTAATCATTTTCGTTACAGTTAGTATTGTATACGATAATGAGTAGGAGAAAATATGCTTTTATGCATATATATTTTTTCTCAATAAAGACCACTGATAAAAATCAGTGGTCTTTTAAATGATTAAGCAGCTTTCTGTTCGGTTTGAGCAACAGGTTTTTGAAGAGTGTTATAAACACCAGTTCCGATAACTTCTAATGCCATTTTCATACGTTCAGGTGAAATATTCTCCAATACGTTATCTTGAGGTGTATGGTATACCTTCTCAATATGATAGATTAATGGATTCCAACTATCGACACCCATCCAGATGAATAGGGCGGCCGGAATCCCAACTTCAGCAAATGGCACGTGATCACTAGAGCCAAATTTCCCTTGAAGAACGAGGTCATTATTTAATTGTTTACCTGCTTGTAAGGCCGCGTCTGTTACAAGGTTTGGAGAACCGTTAGGCGTCATAGCATATAAATTCTTCGCCTTATCGTAATTTGTTGCAACCATGTCTGCGTTAAAGACACCTAAAATCCGGTCACGTTCTTTTTGGGATAGACTATTAACGTAATGATCAGAGCCAAGTAAGCCAGTCTCTTCAGAACCGAAAGCAATAAAACGAATTTCTTTATCAGTTTCTACATTTTGAAAAGCGCGTGCTAACTCTAATACTAACCCTGTACCAGAAGCATTGTCATTTGCTCCAGGTGCTCCAACGACACTATCATAGTGTGAACTTACAACGACAGCTTTTTCATTACCTGTACTATTTTTTGGTTTCTTTTTAGCAATGACGTTTAATGATGTTAAATTAGATTCATGTCTTGCTTTTAGGGAAAGGATTGTTGTCCCTTTTTTAGCGATTTCTTCTTTAAATGCATTTCCTTGTGCATAAGCAAGACCAAAGACAGGGATAGACTGTTTTTTCGTTAGGCGGGGATTGAAAGTTTGTCCGTAATTTCCACGTCCACCAATTAAGCTGTATAAAAGAACACCTTTTGCTCCTTTGCTAACAGCATTTTCAACTTGTTTATTATAGTCTGCAACTGTTGTTCCTCTTTCGAATAGAACGATTTTTCCGTTTACTTCATTTGGGATATCCTCTAATTTTGTCCCACCTTGAACAAAGATAAGAGGGGCTGTAACAGCCTCTGTAGAAATTAGTGCGTTAGGGGCAGCACCGGCTTGCCAATTACGTTTTGTGGATAATGGTGATTCAATAAATCCAACGTATTGATCCGGCACTTGGAATGGTTGATATTCTACTTCATAGCCCATTGATTTAAGCTGCATACCAACGTAGCGGGAAGCCCATTCCTCTGATTTTGTTCCACCGGGGCGAGGACCAATTGTTTCGGATAAGAAACGGATGTGTTCGATAGCACGGCTTGCATCAACTTGTTTTGTAATAGATGAAGTCTGTGTGATTTCTGACGTGGAATCAGCTTTGGCTTGTCCAATCGGGGCTAAGCTAACAGCGAGTGATACAGCAAGCAAAGAGCTTACTATTTTTTGTTTCAAAGATTTTTTCATTTCTTCCTCTCCTATTCTTCTATTCTCTCTGACTGACAAAAGAAGACGGATAACGACTTCATTTTACCTTTACCTTTATAGTTTTTCAATATTCTGACATTGAGAAATAAAAAAGTTATATGCATATTTACATATTTTTGACGGAGATATGTATGCTATCATTTTAAATGAAGGTTCGCTTTCTGCTTGGAAAGCTCCTACATTGCATGAATCTAGTGTACCCAAACTTTAGATTATGTAGAGAAAAGAATTCACTGTAGGGTTTCTTTTCTCGTGTTTGAATCATGTGATGATAAGTATGTTTCCGCATTTCATAATTATCATCAGTGATATATGTAAGGCATCCATATGAAAATACGAGGCTGTTCAAAGGTTTTCCGTACTTTTGGACAGCCTCACCCCGTTAAAAGGACGATACTCTATGTATCGTCCTTTTTTGTATAAAAAAACACCCCATCAAATATTCACTTGATGGGGTGTGAAAAACTATTAATAATATTTTTTTCGTTTTGTAGCTAAAATACTTAACAATCCAGCTAGTAGAAGTACGATACCTACTGTTTGAGTAGGATCTTTTTTGTGACCTGTATTTGGAAGTTCTTTACCCGTATTTCGGTCATCTTGCTGTTTGTTTATTTGTGTTTCAGGGTTACCTTTTTCTAGTTCTTCGGAAGTTCCTTTACCGTGTGTTTCAGGATTTCCCTTTTCTAGTTCTTCAGAAGTTTCTTTTCCTGTTTCCTCTTCTTTATTAGGAGGAGCAACTGGTTTATCCTCTCCACCTGATGAAGAATCGATTTTTTTATTTGAAACTGTAATTTGTAGTGGTGTAGCTTGCGCTTTTTCAATTGTAAAGCTTATTGGTGATGCATCTAATTGATAGCCTGTAGGAGCCGTTGTTTCCACTAATTGATAATTACCAGGTTTCAAATCATTTACGATTAATTTACCATGTCCATCTGTTTTTAAGCCTTCTCGAACTACTTTTCCATCTTGATCTAAAATATTGAAGATGGCACCCTCAAGTGTTCCATTGTGATCCATATCAACTTTCATTAACTCCATTGAACCTGTTGTTAAACTATTTAAAGCAGTCACAGAAGTAACTTGAGCTTGTCCTTTCGTAATAGTGAAAGGAATTGGCTTAGCGTTTAAATCGTATCCAGTAGGAGCTTTCGTTTCAATAAACTGATAGTCACCCGGACGTAAATCAGAAACAGAAATTTTTCCATCTTTATTAGTAGTTAAATCAGAACGAACGTCATTGCCGTTCATATCAACGATTTTAAATACTGCGCCTTCAAGAGTAACACCGTCGATGTCATCAACTTTTGTTAATTCCACAGCGCCCTTCGTTAAGCTATTTTTAGCGATAACAGAAGCTGTAGCGGTTTGACTCTTTTCAACAGTAAAGTTGATAGGAGTTTGATTTAAGTCGTAATGAGTAGGAGCCTTCGTTTCAACGAATTGATAGTCACCCGGACGTAAATCAGAAACAGAAATTTTTCCATCTTTATTAGTAGTTAAATCAGAACGAACGTTGTTGCCGTTCATATCAACGATTTTAAATACTGCATCTTTAAGAGCAGAACCGTCAACGTCATCTACTTTAGAAAGTTCCACAGCACCTTTCGTTAAGCTATTAGTAGCTGTAACGGAAGCAATTTTTTCTTGCCCTTTTTTAACTGTGAACTTAATAGGTGTTTCGTTTAAGTCATAATGAGTAGGAGCTTTTGTTTCGATAAACTCATAGTCTCCTGGTGGTAATTCATCCACAACTAAGCGGCCGTTTTTATCAGTAGTTAAATCAGTACGGACGTCGTGTCCATCCTTATTAACAATTTTAAATACCGCACCCTCGAGTGTTGTGTTTTCTTCAACATCATCCACTTTAATTAACTCCACACTACCTTTCGTTAAGCTGTTAGTAGCTGTAACGAAGACATGTTTTGTCTGACTTCTTTCAATTGTGAACTTAATAGGATCTTCATTTAAGTCATAATGTTTTGGAGCTTTCGTTTCAATAAATTGATAGTCTCCAGGTTGTAAGTCTTTAGCGATGATTTTTCCGTCTTTATTGGTAACTAAATTCGTACGAATATCATTACCGTTCATATCAGTAATTTTAAATACCGCACCTTCTAGCGTTTCTTTCGCATCTAAAGAGTCAACTTTCGTTAATTCAACGCCACCCTTAGTTAAGCCATTTTTAGCAGTAACAGAAACGTGAGTTGTTTGGCTTTTCTCGATAGTGAAAGGAATCGGTGTTTTATTTAAATCATAATCTTTCGGAGCTTTCGTTTCCACGAATTGATAATCTCCTGGTCTTAAATTAGAAGCAGAAACTTTCCCGTCTTTATCAGTAGTTAAATTTGTGCGAACAACTTTACCTTTCGCATCAATGATGTTAAATACTGCATCAGAAAGTTTTGTATCTTGATTTATATCATCCACTTTAATTAACTCTACCGCACCTTCAATTAAGCTGTTCTTAGCAGTGACTTGTAACTTCTCTGCTTGGCTTTTCTCAATTGTAAATTTAATTGGTGTAGCATCTAGTTTATAGTGCTTAGGAGCTGTTGTTTCAATAAATTGATAGTCTCCAGGATGTAAATCAGGAATAGAAACTTTCCCTTTTGCATCTGTCGTAATGCCAGTGCGAACGTCATTGCCGTTCATATCAACAATTTTAAATATCGCACCTTCAAGAGCTGTACCGTCGATATCATCCATTTTAGAAAGTTCTACCGCACCTTTAGTTAAACTATTTTTAGCAGTAACAGAAATCGGTTCAGCTTGTCCTTTTTCGATAGTGAAAGGAATTGGTTCTTTATTTAAATCGTAATGTTTTGGAGCCTTTGTCTCGATGAATTGATAATCACCTGGACGTAGGTCGTTAATTTCAATTTTTCCTTTACTATTTGTAACAAGGTCTTTATGAATTACCGTACCGTTCATATCAACAATGTTAAATACTGCGCCTTCAAGTGTAGTACCATCGACGTCGTCTACTTTAGTAAGTTCCACGCCACCTTTTGTTAAACTATTTGTCATAGTAACAGTAGCAACATCTTTCTGGCTTTTTTCAACTGTAACTACAATTGGTTTTTTATCTAAATCATAATGTTTCGGAGCTGTTGTTTCGACAAATTGATACGTACCAGGACGTAAGTTTTCAACAGTGATTTTTCCTTCACCGTTCGTTTTTAAATCTGTTTTAATTACAGTACCGTTTTGATCTAGTAAATTAAACACAGCATCGGCAAGTTTTGTTTGATCGTTTAAATCATCTACTTTAATTAATTCGATACTACCTTGTTTTAAACTATTTTTAGCAGTTAAAGAAATAGCTTTCTTCTGTCCTTTTTCAATAGTGAAATGGATTGGCGTTTCATTTAAAACGTAATGCTTAGGAGCTTTCGTTTCGATGAATTGATAATCACCCGGACGTAGGTCATCGATTTCGATGTTCCCTTTACTATTTGTAACAAGGTCTTTATGAATTACCGTACCGTTCATATCAACAATGTTAAATACTGCACCTTCAAGTTTAGTACCATCGATGTCATCTACTTTAGAAAGCTCAACGCCACCTTTTGTTAGAGCATTTTTAGCCGTAATATGAAGAGTTTCAGTTTGGCTTTTCTTAATTGTAAATTTGATCGGTTTTTTATTTAAATCGTAATGTTCAGGAGCTATTGTCTCAACGAATTGATACGTGCCAGGACGTAGGTTTTCAACAACAATTTTTCCCTCATCATTTGTTTTTAAGCCTTCTTCAACTATCTCTCCGTCTGCATCTAATAAATTAAATACAGCATTAGCGAGCTTCGTATCAGTATCAATATCGTCAATTTTTGTTAATTCAACGCTACCTTTTTTTAACGTATTTTTACCTGTAACAGTAATTTTCTCTGTTTGACTTCTTTCAATTGTAAATGGAATCGGTTTCTCATCTAACACATAATGTTCAGGAGCAGCTGTTTCAATAAACTGATAGTCTCCTGGACGTAAATTAGAAACAGAAATTTCACCATTGTCATCTGTAACAAGGTTTGTGCGAACTTCGTTACCATTCATATCAACAACTTTAAAGATTGCACCTTTCAGCATTGTACGATCGATGTCATCGATTTTGGTTAAAATGACGCCACCCTTCGTTAAGCTGTTAGTAGCGGTAACGCTAATATTTTCTTTTTGACTTTTTCCGATAGTGAACGGAATAGGATCTTTTCTTAAGTCATAGTCTTTTGGAGCTTTTACTTCAATAAATTGATAGTCACCTGGACGTAAATCAGAAGCAGAAACTTTACCATGTTCATCGGTAGTTAATCCTTTACGAACTACCTTTTTCGTATCATGAGCATCAACAATGATAAATTCTGCGCCTTCAAGAGTAGCCCCATCAACGTCATCAACCTTTGTTAAAGTAACGCCACCTGTAAGTAAACTATTTGTTACAGTGACAGGGACTGGAAGATCATCCTTGCTACCTTTTTTAATTGTGAACTTAATAGGTTTTGGATCTAATTTATAATGTTCAGGAGCTGATGTTTCAATAAATTGATAATCGCCTGGTGCTAAATCAGGAATAACTAGTACTCCGTAATCATTTGTTTTTAAATCTTTCGCAATTTCTTTGCCAGTTGCGTCTTGTAATGTGAACACTGCGCCGGCAAGAGCGATACTACTTTCCACATCATCTTCTTTAATAAGTTTAACTTTTCCTTTCGTTAAACTATTTTTAAATGTAAGTGGAAGAAGTTTTTGTTGTCCTTTTTCGATTGTAAATTCAATTGGTTCTACATTTACATCGTAATAAGTTGGGGCCTTTGTTTCGATAAGTTTATAGTTACCAGGACGTAAGTCGTCTACAACTAACTTTCCTTCACTATTCGTAACAAGTTCCGTACGAACATCTTCATTCGTATCTCTATTAACAATTTTAAATACAGCACCTTCAAGTGTTTCCTTTTCATCTGCAGCATTCACTTTTGTTAATTCAATACCGCCTTTTGTTAAGCTGTTTTTAGCGGTAACAGTAGCCGACGTCGTTTGACTTTCTGTGATCGTAAATTTAATCGGATTTGTATTTTTATCGTAATACTTCGGTGCTGTCACTTCGATAAATTTATAATCGCCAGGGCGTAAGTCGGTAGCGATAGCTTTACCATCTGCACCAGTTTTTATATTTTCGCGAATGACTTTCTTTTCATCATTAGCATCAACAATTTTAAATACAGCACCTTCAAGAGCTGTACCATCGATATCATCAACTTTCGTTAATTCAACATCTCCTGGTTTTAAAGCATTTTCAGCTTTCACAAGTAGCGTTTCTTTTTGACTTCTATCGATTGTAAATTCAATAGGTTCTGCTCGTAAAACGTAATGTTCAGGAGCAGCTGTTTCAATAAATTTATACGTACCAGGACGTAACTTATCAGCTTTTGTTTTTCCATCAGCATCTGTAGTTAGGTCAGTACGAACATCATTATTATTTACATCAACAATTTTAAATACGGCACCTTGTAGAGGTTTTTTATCACCAAATTCATCAACTTTTAATAATTCAACTTCGCCTGTTTTTAAACTGTTTGTTGCCGTAACGGTAGCTAAAGACTGTTGGCTTTTATCGATTGTAAACTCGATAGGGTTTGTATTTAACACATAATCCTTAGGAGCTTCTGTTTCAATAAATTTATACGTACCAGGCTCTAAGTCTTTAACAGTTACTTTACCGTCAGCACCAGTTTTTACATTTTCGCGAATGACTTTCTTTTCATCATGAGCATCGACAATTTTAAATACAGCACCTGCAAGAGCTGTACCATCGATATCATCAGTTTTTGTTAAAGTGACGCCACCTTTAATGAGGTGATTCGTCGCAGTAACAGTAACTGCTTTCTTTTGACTTTTTACAATTGTAAACTCAATTGGTTTTTTATCTATGTCGTAATCTTTCGGTGCTTTTTCTTCGACAAATTGATAGTCTCCAGGGCGTAAATCTTTTGCTTCAATTTGTCCTTGATCATTTGTCGTTAATTTTTCATATCCACGAATTACATTGTTATGTCGATCTCGTACACTGAACTCCGCACCGGCTAAAGTTTTTCCATCTTTATCGACTTTTGTTAAAATGGCCGAACCTGGAATCAAGCTGTTTGTTGCAGTGCGGTTTATTACTGTTGTTTGATCTTCCGCGATTTTAACCTCAATCAGTCGATCATCTAATTTATAATGCTCAGGAGCCTTTATTTCTTGTAAGTAGTAAGTTCCTGGTTTTAAATGATCTACAGTAATTTGTCCTTTATCATTTGTTGTTAATTCTTTATGTTCAGGAATAACTTGTTTGTTTTGATCAAGTAAAGAGAAAACTGCATGTTCAAGTCTTTCCCTGCTCTTCGCATCAGTCTTTGTCAGTACTACTTTCCCGACAAACTTTTTATTTGTAAAAGTATATTTTGTGATTTCTTCAGAACCTAGCTCAACAAGTATACCTTCTCTTAATTCTTTACTAATTACATAACCTGTAGGTGCTTTCGTTTCTTTAATTAAATATTTATCACGTCGTAAGTTGTTAAACTTAGCGACACCGTCATCACCTGTTGTAATTGGTCGAATAGCGGTTGTACCTGTTTGATCATATAAAGTAAATTCTGCTCCAGCTAATCTTACTGTTTGATCTTTGTCATCAACCTTTATAATTTGAAGGCTTCCGCGTCCTTTATTAGCAGAACCACCTCCAGATCCAGAAGATACTTTAACTTCAACGAACTTAACATCTTCCACTTTCGTTAATGTTAAACGGTGACCAGTAATCGTCGCTTTATTACTTACCTTTTCATTATGGTCTGCATTAATGAGTGAGCGATATTCTAAAATATAAGCCCGGTCAATGGTATGAAGAAATTCAACTTTAAATTGTTGTTTTCCTGTATCGTTGTCTGTTATTACTTTGAGTTTATAGTCTGTTCCTTCTTTTAATTCATTTGCTGTATCTTTCGTTAAAGTTCCATCTACGGCTACTGTTGTCGGATATAGATGGAAGGACTTTTCATCAAGAATTTGATTGTCTGTCGGTTCGTCTGTTACGACAGCATTTTCAATAGTTGACTGACTTGCGTTAATAGAAACACTCCAATCAATATACTTGTCATTTTGCTTTGCTGTCTTCGTAACACCGCTACCACCGTTTGTAATCTCAAATGCACCATGGATAGTAGTAACAGTTTTCGATCCATCTTTTAAATCGGCATAATTATCGTAGCGCTTATTAATTTGTTCACCTGCAAGTGAAGTTTTAAAGCTAATATAATATGCAGAATTAATTTCGTTTTTAAAATGAACTGTTAATGTATTGTTGTTATCTTTTGTTGGATTTTCTATCGTATATTCGTTAGGAGGAACAGGATCGCCTACTTCAAATCCATGTGCACCACCAGTTAATTTCATATGTCGAACTTCAATAGATTCCGGTATTAATTTTTGGTTATCTCTTAATACATCAACGATAGAAGGATCCTTAATCGGCCTATTATTATAGTTAAACCCTATGTCCCATTTAATTTCTTTCGTCTGGGCATTGTAAGAGCCGTATTTAAATCCATTTCCTTTTGTGTAGTAATCAGGATCAAATGTATCATCAGATGAGCTATTATTCTTTTTATCATTTATGTCTATCCATGATAAATTTGCTGTATTTTTGAATGATTTGTTATTCTTCTCTTTGGATAGATTTTCGTAATTAAAGTCTGTTGTGTATGTGATAGTTAAAGTTTTATCCATATTAGACTTATAATCACCGGTTAGTTTCACTTCAAATCCTGTATCTGTTACATCAAGTGTGTAATCAAACTTTGGATCAAGCGTTCTTGATCCGTCTGTAATTTTGAAACTATCTTTCTGTAACGTTAGGCCACCATAGTCAAACGTATCCTTGATAACAGCATCATTTAACACGTAGTTGTTATCATTGACAATAATTGTCCATTTTGTTGTTTTCGCATTGTAATCTGTATCGTTTGCATTTTTATTATGTTTCTTTATGATGTTTTGTTGTTTTAACGTAACTTTGTTTGTTTGACTCCATTTACCATCTGCAATAATTTTATTTTCGATTTCGCCATCTTTTATGACATCATTCGTAGCTTTCGATGTATACGTAATCACATAGGCACTATTAATATCTTCGTTAAACTGTAAATCAAACCCCTCATCGGTTTCCTTTACAGTAAAGTTTGTGGCGTTGTCACCTGTAACAAGTTTTCCTGCATCATCATAAGAAGCATTTTTTACCACGATAGAATTTTTATCAACTTTATGAGATTTATCCAAAACATCTTTTAAAAGCGCATCAGCTTTCTTAATATCTCTCTGGTCCCCGTTGAAAGTAATCGTCCATTCAATCGTCTGTGTTTTTGGATTGTATCTACTATTTTTCGCTAGATGTGTACCGCGTGAAACAGTTACAGTTGCATTCGCAGATACATCTTTTTGATTTTTGCTGGATACTTTTGCGTTATTTTTGAAACTAGTAACACTTTCATCTGTAATCTTTGTTGCATATTCAATTTCATATGCTTTATTCGTTTCTTTTTTGAAAGCGATATTTAATTTATTAGAGGATGAAGTAAATTCATATTCTTCTTTAGGAACTTCTGCACCACGAGTTGTTTTCCCATTAATATCTACTTCTAAATAGTAAACCTTAATAGAATCTTCGTTGAGACTAGCCCCATTTGGAATATCATCTTGAAAGACGGCATTTGTAAGCTTATCTTTTGTCTTGTTCATCTCTACTTTCCAATTAATTTGATTCGTATTAATTGGTCTATCAGGTACACCTTTTTTATCTATAGATTTTTTTACTTTAGGCTTGAAATCAAGCTCAACAATAACGTCTTTTTCTTTAATAGGGAATGGGATTTGTTTTTCGGTAGTCCCTGTAATTTTTACTTCATTAAACTCCGTACGAATGTTTAAATGCCCAGCTATATTAGGGTAATTTTCAACATATTCGTTAAAAGTCATCGTTACTTTGCCATCAGGCGTAACAACGAATGATCCAATCGTGTTTCCTTGTCCATCTATTAAATCTTCTGTAATGGTATTGTGGACAATAAAGTATTCTGGAAGTTGGAAAATAAAGTAATCATCTTTTTTGACGTTCAGTGACTCTAAAACTTCCCATGTAAAATCGATTTTGGTAATAGAATCTGGATTTGGACGATTATCCGTATTATTAAATGGTTTACCGTCTTTATCCGTTAATGTGACACCTGTTAAAATATTTTCTGTAATTTGCTTAGGTGATGGATCTGGATTATCAACAGGCTGTTCTGTTGTGTTATCACCAGGATTATCCGTAGGTTGCTGAGCCTCACCATTCTTTTGCTCTTCTGCCGGTTGTTGAGCCTCGCCATTCTTTTGCTCTTCCGCCGGTTGCTGAGCCTCGCCATTCTTTTGCTCTCCCGCCGGTTGCTGAGCCTCATCATTCTTTTGCTCTTCTGCCGGTTGCTGAGCCTCACCGTTCTTTTGCTCTTCTGCCGGTTGCTGAGCCTCACCGTTCTTTTGCTCTTCTGCCGGTTGCTGAGCCTCACCATTCTTTTGCTCTTCCGCCGGTTGCTGAGCCTCACCGTTCTTTTGCTCTTCTGCCGGTTGCTGAGCAGCATCCTTATCCGTAGTAGGTGAAGCTGGGTTATCTACTTGAACAGGAACTGAAATAGACTTAGCTGTTGCACCTAAAGGGAAAGAGAGTTGAACAGATTTTGCACCAGATTTTAAATCTGGATTGAATACTGTATCAATACTGATTTTTCCGTTAGCACCTTTGGAATCTTTTACTTGGTCGTTAAATACTAGTTTCATTTTGTTATCGTTTGCTTTAACAAAATATTGACCAATAATTTGTTGCTCTGCCATCAGATTTCCCTGTTGGTCACTTTTTACTTTTAATGCGTTAGGTATTTGGAGCACTGCTGAGTCTGTTTGTTGATCTTTTATTGACCAAGCATATTCTAGGTGAATGGTTGATCCTACTTGTATTAAGTTTTTAGGATTTAATGCTTCGTCAATAATATGATTTGTTGCATCTTTCATTTCAACAGTGTCAAATAATGAATTCCCTGTTAAGGTTTCCGCTTTTACTTGATTGTATGGAAAACTAGCAAGTTGCGAAAATAGTACGAATACAATTAAACATATATTGAAAAGTTTTTTCATTGTGCCTCCTTTATGAATCCTTCTATTGCATAACAATGCTTTATGAAGAGATTATTTGTCATAGATCAATGTGCTTTACGTGATGCCTCCTTTACTACTTATACTCCTATAGGAAAAGTGTTCATATTCGATGTCTTGTAACGTAAAACAAATGCATATTTTAATAATATAGGGAGTGAATATACAAATTTCGACAAAAAATGTCGAATGAAATGCTGATAAGGAATGATATCAGACCTTTATAGAATACGAGTTGTTATGTGGTTCTTTATAAAATAAGTACATACAAAAAATATGCAGTGAAATGCTTAAACTATTTTATAAGGATTTGTATTCTTGTAATGTGTAAAGAATCGTTATAAAGGTGAGTTTTACGATACATACTAACCAAAATAATGTATCCCATTGTAAAAAGTTCTTTCGTATTGAGGTAGTGATAAAATGTAGCTTGAATTTGGTCAGAATGAAGAAAATATGTACTATCTAAAAGAGTATACAATTCGTAGATCAAAGTGAAGACAGCGTTTTATAATAAATAGAACGCATTACTTTAATCGATGTTATTAAATAAAAAAAGAAGGTACTCCCTTGATTATCTTCTATAAGAGATAATCATCAATAACCTTCGTTAAAAATTATATACGTAAATGAAAAAGAGTTCAACCGTATTGCTTCTTTTCAAAATAGTATGTAAAAAGAACCGCTCCCTATTAAGAAGCGGTTCTTTTTATATTTCTGTTAAAATTATCGGTTCGCCGCGTGTTACGACAACTGTATGTTCACATTGTGCAACAAGGCTTTTATCAGGTGTAACGAATGTCCAACCATCATCGCCACGTTCGATAATATGATCAGCTTTCATAGAAATAAATGGCTCTACAGCGATAACAAGACCGTCTTTTAGAAGCGCATTATCCATTGGATCAAAATAGCTTAAAATGTGGTTTGGTGCTTCATGTAAGCTAAGACCAATACCGTGACCAGTTAAGTTTTGAATAACATTGTATCCATTTTTATGTGCAAAGTTTGAAACGGCACGACCAATTTGGTTTTGTTTTGAACCAGCTTTCACCTTTTTCATTGCTGCCCAAAAGGCATCAACAGCTGCTTGGCAAAGCTTTTCTTTTGCTTCATCTTCTCCAAGTACAAATGAAATACCTGTATCTGCATAATAACCATCAAGTGCTGCAGATACGTCGACATTTACAAGGTCGCCTTCTTTTAATACACGATCACCTGGAATACCGTGAGCAACTTCTTCGTTTACACTGATGCAAGTTACGCCAGGGAAATCATATTCTTTTTCAGGTGCAGAAATAGCACCATGCTCATCTAATACTTTTTTACCGATCAAATCAAGCTCTTTCGTTGTCATGCCTGGCTTCGCTTCTTTTTTCATTTCTTCACGTGCAAGCGCAACGATGCGGCCGATTTTTCGTAAGCCTTCTAAATCTTGTTCATTACGAATAATCATGAAAACCACTGTCCTTCCTCGAATATATATCTTACCCGATTGTATCATGTTTATTTTCGTCCTGCTACTCGCTTGCAGTATGGCGGATTGATTCCTCTCATAAAGAATACATGACAATTGTCATATCGATGTTATGACGCATCATACTGTTTCCTAAGTTTTCCAATTAATACAATGTAAATATAAGAAACAGCGGGGGTGGAGAGATGGAAAAGATTATTGAAGTAAATAGTGTTTCTAAAACATTTAAACATAAAAAAGCAGTAAATAACGTTTCATTTCATGTGAATAAAGGAGAAATCGTAGCATTGCTTGGACCGAATGGTGCAGGGAAAACGACGACGATGTCGATGATGCTTGGATTAAAGGATCCGACGGAAGGAACGGTTTCTATATTCGGAAAGAGTCCAAAGCATAGAGATGTTCGTAATAGCCTCGGTGCGATGTTACAAGAAGTAAGTGTCATCGATAGCATTACAGTGGAAGAGGCAATTGAGTTATTCCGTAGCTATTATACGAATCCGATAGCGAAAGAAACGTTGCTACAGTTATCGAATTTAAAATCAGAGAGAAAGCAAAGATGTGAGAAATTATCAGGAGGTCAAAAGAGAAGGTTAAATTTTGCACTCGCACTTGCAGGAAATCCAGATTTGTTATTTTTAGATGAGCCGACGGTTGGAATGGACATTACGTCTCGAAGAACATTTTGGGAAACAATTCGAAAGTTAGCAAGTGAAGGGAAAACGATTATTTTAACAACGCACTATTTAGAAGAAGCAGATGCATTAGCAAATCGTATTTTATTGTTTGCGAATGGAAAGGTTATCGCAGACGGTACGCCAGATGAGATGAAAGCGACGATTTCACGAAAAACAATCACGTTTTATTCGAAGGAAAGTATTCCTGCAAAATTACTAAAAGAATTACCAAACGTAACAGAAGTACAATCAAAAGAAGGACACTTCACTTTAGCAACAGAAGATACAGATGCAACGTTAAGAGCAATTTATGAAAAGAACTTACCTGTAACAGATGTTTCTGTTGAACGTGGAAGCCTTGATGAAGCATTTGAAAAATTTATCACAAATCAGGAGGGGGAAATCGCATGAGAGCTTTATGGATGCAATGCAAAATAGAAATTTTACGTACGTTTCGTAATAAATTGTTTATCTTTTTCTCATTATTAATGCCAGTTATGTTTTATTACATTTTCACAAATGTGGTTCAAGTGCCACAAAACGGAGATGCGTGGAAAGCACATTATTTAATCTCAATGGCAACGTTCAGTATTGTAGGGACAGCACTTTTTAGTTTCGGTGTGAGAATTTCTCAAGAAAAAGGGCAGGGGTGGACACATCTTTTAAAAATTACACCACTTCCAGAGGGAGCGTATATAACAGCGAAGATTATCGCTCAAACTGTAGTGAATGCTTTTTCAATCTTAGTTATCTTTATCGCAGGAATATTAATTAATCATGTTGAGTTAACAGTAGGGCAATGGATTGGTGCTGGATTATGGTTGTTGTTAGGTGTGACACCATTTTTAGCGTTAGGAACAGTAATAGGTTCTATTAAGAAGGCGGATGCTGCTGCGGGCTTAGCGAATATTTTAAATATGTGTTTAGCAATTCTTGGTGGTCTATGGATGCCGATCGAAGTATTCCCGAAAATATTAAGATCTATTAGTGAATGGACACCAACATATCATTTTGGAAGCGGTGCATGGGATATTGTAGCTGGAAAATCAATTGGTTGGGAAAATATCGCGGTATTAGGAGGCTATTTCCTTATATTTGTTGTAGTATCAATATATATAAGAAAAAGACAGGAAGCGGTATAAATGATAGAGAAGAAGAGGATTGAGATTTTTCCGAAACATATGGGATTCTTTCCGTATATGTTTCTTGTGTATTTATTATTTCCAATTTACCATTTAGCGCAAGTGTCAGGATGGAAGTTTGTGCTAGGGAGTGGTATGTTGATACTTTTTATTATCACATACCGTCAACTTTATTTTGTTCAGAAGACGTTTGTTTTGTGGGCATGTATACAGATGGTGCTTATCTATTTATTTGCTTTATTTTATAATCCCTTCATGATATTTTTTGGCTTTTTCACGGCAAGTGCGATGGGATTTGCACCAAGTAAGAAAGCATTTCGGGTATTACTATGTTTGTTAGTTGTAATGCTTGGAGTATTTGTATTTATAAATATGAATCAACTAACACCGACAAGTTTAGTAAATATCGTTCCGATGTTTATTTTAATGCTGCTTACACCATTTGGAATGCGTAATTTTAATCAAAAAAAGATGTTAAGAAATCAATTAAACGAAGCAAACGAACAAATTAAAGATTTGGTGAAACGTGAGGAGCGGCAACGAATTGCAAGAGATCTTCATGATACGCTCGGGCATACGCTATCACTCATTACTTTAAAAAGTCAGCTCGTGGAGAAGTTAATTGTAAAAAATCCCGAGCGCGCAAGTGCGGAAGCGAAGGAGATTACACAAACATCGCGAACTGCTTTAAAACAGCTAAGGGAGTTAATTTCTGATATGCGCATGATTACAGTAGAAGAAGAGCTTGAGCAAATAAAAGCGATCTTACAAGCTGCTAATGTTGAATTAGAGATCAAACAAGAAACGAGTGCAAGTTCGCTATCACCCATTGAACAAAATATTTTAGGAATGTGTTTACGCGAAGCTGTTACGAATGTTGTAAAGCATAGTAAGGCGACGCGTTGCATAGTTTCTGTACTAGAATCACAAGGTGAATTGATTTTGACAGTAGAAGATAACGGAATCGGTTTAGCGGACCAAAACCACGATGGGAATGGTATTCGTGGTATGAAGGAGCGAATCGCTCTTATTGATGGATTTGTTGAACTGGGTACGATTAATCCAGGAACACTATTAACAGTAAAAGTTCCAGTTGTTATTAGAACAGGAAAAGATGAGGTGAAGGCATGATTCGAATTATTATTGCAGAAGATCAGCGAATGCTTCGTGGTGCGTTAGGAGCCCTGCTTGATCTAGAAGATGATATTGAAGTAATTGGGCAAGCAGCGAACGGAGAAGAGGCGCTAAAACTAATCGAATCATTAAAACCTGATGTAAGCATTATGGATATTGAAATGCCAATTCAAAGCGGATTAGATGTTGCAGAAACGTTGAAGAAAGAAAAATCGGCATGTAAAGTAATGATTTTAACAACATTTGCGCGCCCTGGATATTTTGAACGAGCAATGAAAGCTGGTGTGCACGGATATTTATTAAAAGATAGCCCAAGCGAGGATTTAGCTGCATCGATTCGCAACATAATGAAAGGTAAACGAGAGATCTCTCAAGATTTAATGTTCGGCTTATGGCAGGAGCAAAATCCGTTATCAGATCGCGAAAAAGAAGTATTGCTACTTGCGAAAGAAGGAAAGACGGCAAATGAAATTGCGAAGGCACTTTATCTTTCGCCAGGTACAGTACGTAATTATATTTCTGAAGTATTAACGAAGCTTGATGCGAAAAATAGAATTGAGGCAATTACAATTGCGGAAGAAAAGGGATGGATATGAAAAGAAGTTTACCTATGAATGGTAAACTTCTTTTTTTGTAATTCCGTCTCAGTTATATAGTCTGGAATTAGGGGGGGATTGCGTCATATAGATTTTACTTCATTTTTCGACAAAAAATTTGTTATAGTAGGATTAGGTTATCGGTCTAAATTCTGGATAACTTTACCACTAATAGTTGTGATTACTCCATTTTTATCTACTTTTATAATGAGATCTTGATCATATACTTTATAGTTTTTATAAGTTTGTGCAAGATGAAATTCGGTTTGATTTTCTTTATCGGTAGGTTGAAATTCTACATTTTTTCAGTTGTTACTTGCTCTTGTTGAGCCTTAGCCCCAGTTACCTCACCTTTTAAATACTTTTTTGCAATATTTTCTTTTATATCATTTTGAGGTTGTGTTAATTTCCAAATTGTTAAGCTAGGCTGAGCAATTTCAACTTTTACTTCATTTTTCCTAATTCTTGGGTGTGGATAGTTTTTGCCGATAAAGGATAAAAAAGACCGAGTGTAATGGAAGTATGGGCAAGTTTTCTGTAATTTATCTATAATACTCCTAATCTATTATTGGATGTGAGATGAATTGCATGAAAAATTTGCCGAATTTTATATATATTATGCATTATTTCATATCAAAAATTGTCGAATTCACATTATTGTAGTGGTATGACAACTCGAAAAATTAGATTGTTATAGTGGGATGGTGAGTAAGTATGCACGCAGAAAAATTAGGAAGTGAAATTAAGAAAATTAGGGTGATGCGGGGATTAACACAAAAACAGTTATCCGAGAATATATGTCACCAATCGGAAGTGAGCCGAATTGAATCGGGCGCGGTATACCCAAGTATGGATATATTGCAAGGTATTGCAGCAAAGTTACAAGTTCCCATTATCCATTTTTATGAGGTACTTATTTATTCTGACATGGAAAGGAATAAGCAGTTAAAAGACCGAATTATTATGCTCTGTAAGGAAAAGAAATATAAAGAAATTTATAATAAAGTATGGAATGAGTTGAAAAAGGAAGAATATCATCCTGAGCTTCAGCAGTTTCTTCAATGGCAATATCATGTAGCTGCTTACATATTGAAAAAAATTGATTACGAATATTGTATTTCAGAATTAAAGAAATTGCTCAATCAACAATTGGCAGGGATAGACGTATATCAGAACCTTTATATTGAAAACGCAATTGCAAACATTTACGCTGAAAATGGCCATTTTAAGAAGAGTATTGAGTTATATGAAAATATATTAAAACAATTAGAAGTATTACATGATAATAAAGAGTTTGATGTAAAGGTGAGACATAATCATGCAAAAGCATTATACTTGGACAATCAATACGAAGAAGCACTTTGTCATGCAAATAAAGCCATTGAATTATCGTGTCAAATTAATAGTATGACATTGATTGGACAGTTATACTATCGAAAAGTTGAATGCCTAGAAAAGCTAGAGTGTGATAGAGCAGAAATTGAAGATGCTTGCGAAAAAGCTTACTTCTTTTTCGATATATTAGGAAACCATACATTAAAAGAATTAATTATAAAAAGAATGAAGAAATAAAAAAGATTTAAAAAGCAAATATGCATAATTGCATAAGATACGGATGGATTTTCATGATATATTTAAAGAAAAAAATGCGGGTGATGGAATATGAAAAAACTACTTATTGGTAGTCTGTTAACGTTAGCAATGGCATGGGGTATTTCATTAGGAGATACAGCTTTAGAGAAAAACCAAGTAATTTCTCATAATGATCAAGAAGTACAATTAGCTTCAGATGTACCTTTTGAATATTAAAAAAACAACCGTCTTACTTAGACGGTTGTTTTTTTGTGGAGTAACCTCCAAACGTCTTTACTAGAAACGGGCTTACTAATAAAGAATCCTTGAATGTGGTCACAGTTTTGCTCATATAAAAACTTCCATTGTTCTTCGGTTTCTACACCTTCTGCGATAACTTCTAAATTTAGTTCTTTTGATAGTGTAATAATGGAAGAAATAATCGCTTCCTCTAAAGGACTAGTTGTAATTCCGCAAATAAATTCTCGAGCAATTTTTAATGTATTAATTGGATATTTTGTTAAATAAGCTAAAGAACTATAACCAGTTCCAAAGTCATCAATTGAAATTTGAATACCGAGATTTTGAAGCTGTTCTAGTTTTGCAACTACAGATTGATTTTGGTTAATGGCGATACTTTCTGTAATTTCAATATCTAGTGCCTCTGGTTTTAACTCTGTTTCTTCTAAAACCTTTGAAATAGTAGGTATTAAATTTGCATGGTTAAATTGAACAACAGATAAATTTACACCGACTTTTAAGTGAGAAAAACCTTGATTATGCCATCTTTTTGCTTCTAAGCAGGCGGTACGCAAAATCCAATTTCCAAGTTCAATAATGAATCCAGTTTCCTCGGCTAGAGGAATAAATTGGGCCGGGGATACGATACCAAGCTTTGGATGTTTCCAACGAAGTAATGCTTCAAAACCGATAATTTGTTTTGTTTTTGTGCTTACTTGCGGCTGGTATTCAAGGAAAAATTCATTTTGTTGTAATGCTTTTGCAAGTTCGCCTTCTAAAAATTGGATTTCATTTTGAGCAATACTTATTTCTTTTGAGAAGAAAACAAATCGATTTTTCCCATTTGCCTTCGCGCGATACATAGCCATATCAGCATTTTTCATTAATGCTGTTACATCTGTTCCATAATCAGGGTACATTGCAATTCCGATACTCGGTGTAATAGACAGTTCTTCGCCTTGAATGAAGAATGGTTTGTTTAAAATATTTAAAATCTGTTCAGCAATAAAAGCCGCACTTTTTTCTGAGTACATATCTGGTAATAGAATTGTAAACTCATCTCCGCCTTGACGAGCAACGACATCCTTTGAACGTAGGCAACTGCGTAATCGTTTTGCTACTTCAATTAATAATAAGTCTCCGACGTCATGACCGAGTCTATCGTTAATTTTTTTGAATCGATCTAAATCAAGAAACATGACGGCAACATCACTTGCGCTAGTTTGAGCTGTATTTAAAATGTTTTTTAAATCCTTTTCGAACTTGCGGCGATTTGGTAGTCCAGTAAGTGCATCATGAAAGGCTAAATGCTCTACTTGTTTTTGTTTTTCATATAAAGTTGTAATATCACGTGCTATGCCGAACATCCCAACAACTTCTTTATTTATGAAAGTAGGGATGAGCGTAATGTGAAGGTAATAGTAATAACCTTCTTTTTCTTTTGTGCGAACTTCTAAAGTTTGTGGTCTACCTTTTTTCGTTAGTTGTAAAGCTTTCTTTAGTAAATCATGGTCTTTTGAGTCAATAAAGTGTAAAAGGGAATAGCTTTCTACTTCACAATAGTAGGCAGTAAATAAGCTTTCGCAAGCTGTATTAGACTGTTGGAAAATACCATACATATTTAAAGAGAAAACAGCATCCGGGTGATCTTCGAATAAAGATTTATAACGTTGTTCACTTTTTGATAACGCAGATGCACCTTCTTCTACTTTGTCTTCTAGTTGTGTAGTCAACTGCTCGTATGTATCGATTAGTGCCTGATTATCTTTCCACATATAAAGTTGTCGTAAGAACAATAAGATGAGAGATAATACTAGACCGATCAACATGAACTTATCATCCCAAGGTTGAAAGATAATAAAAGAAAAAGTAATGATTATACTAAAATAAGGTAATATAAAGCGCACATAATCAAACCGATAATATTTTGTTTTCGTTTCATGCTGCATTGGTTTATCTAAAATATATAGTATGGATGACAAACCAATTAATAAAATCGAAGCAGTATGTATTAAGTAAGAGACTTCAGAAGAAGTTTTCATCCCTGCGTTTAATTGAAAGAGATGTATATATCCGTATACAAGTATGATAGTAAAGCCGATAATTAATGAGATTCTACTAGCAGAATATTGTTCTCGTCTATATAGACTAATAACGGCGTAAATGACTAATGATTGTGCAATAAAGTATCCAATTAAAACCCAATGATCTGTTGTTAACATACGAAAGCTTGAACGGTCTAAAATAAAAGTTAAGGTAAAATAAATATTCATAATAATGATAAAGATGCTATCGAATGAAAATTGAGCTAGGCCTCTAATAGAGTAATGTTTTATGAACTTTATAGCAAAGCCAGAAAAGAGCAAAATATATTGTACGATAAAAAAGGGTAATGCCGTATATGAGAATATGACTTGGTCATATATAGAAAGTGAATGAAGAAATAAAGTTATCTCCATTGTCAATCCACATAGGCAAGTGCATAGTAATAAAACCCAAAATAATTTATCACCGCGCTTCATTTTCTTAATAGCTTTATATAAGCAATAGCAAGAAAAGAGTGCAGCAAAACAAAATAAGAAGAGAATTCCAATTTCTTTTATATTCAAGTTCTTAGGAATAAGAAATATCCAAAGAGAAAATATAATTATATATATCATAACAAAGTGTACATATTTTTTTTGATTAATCATATTATGACTCCGTTTCAATAAAGTTGAATCACAGGTGGAAAATGCTAATTCCAATCATAGCATATAAAATAGGGTGTTTTTTACTAAAAAAATTACTTTTTTTGAAAAAAATAGCTCAACATTACAATTTACCATTGTAATGTTGAGCTATTTATTCTTTTTATTCCTCTTATAGCGGATAATTCATGTATGAATTGCAGCATCGCTAAATCTTTCTGTTTACTTTCAATCATAATATCGAAATTATGATTGACTTTTTTTGCAACGTGTAAGAAAGGTTTAATAAACTCTAAATCAATATATTCCGCGTGAGCCCTAAATTCTTTTTTTGATTTAGGGGAAGAAATATGAACTTTAGGAAGGATATTTGTATGTGCCCAAGTTTCAAAAATTGCAGGAAGTAACTCTTCTAACGGTTCTTCGCAAAGATTTGCCATATGATGATGATAATCAAATACAAATGGAATCTTTTCTTTTTGGCAAATAGATAAAGTTTCAGCAGTTGTATATGTTTTATCATCATTTTCAAGTGTCATTTGCCTTTTTATATGTGCAGGAAGTTTTTTTATGTTTTCATGGAAACGTTCAACCGCTTTTTCTTTATTTCCGTAGGCACCACCTACATGGATGTTAATATAAGAAGAATCTGCAATTCCTATTGCATCTAATACTTTATAGTGATAAGTCATATCTGTAATAGCGTTAGTTGTAATGTGTGGCTTATCGCTTGTAAATAGCGTAAATTGATTTGGATGAAAACTTACTCGTAAATTATGTTCTTTAATTAATGCCCCAATTTTACGCCAAAGCGGTGTGAACAACCCGATGTAATCAAACTCGACTTCGGGATGTGTTGCAAGTGGGACGATGGAAGAAGATAAGCGATATAATGGAATTTCATGCGCTATATTGTAATGAAGAATACGTATTGTATGCTCAAGATTCTGTCGCGTAACATCGTATAATTTATCTTCTCGTTCTTGTTTACTAAGCTTTTGAAAGCTTGTAAATGTCATCGTTTTAGCCGGAGAACAGTCCCAGAGTGCCATTGCATGTGAGACATATCCGAAACGCATAATCATAATGAATACATCTCCTTTATACATTATCTTTCCTATAGAAAGAAAGCAAGTATTGTTCCTATCCATTCTTTGCCTCTATTAATGAGAGAATTCGGACTAACATCTTTCAAGGAAAGTAATGAAGCATTTTCTAGATCTTCGTGGAATTTATTTTTTACTGTTTGTATAAAATGTTCATCATATAAAAGGCAGTTGATTTCATGGTTAATATATAAACTTCTCATATCAAAGTTTGCAGTTCCGATATCACAGATGTAGTCATCAACTATAATAACTTTAGCGTGAAAAAAACCTTGTTGAAATGCGTAAATATTACAGCCAGCTTGTATTAACTTTCGGCAATATGGGAATTTTGCTTCTCGAACAAGGGGGTGATCCGCTTTTTCTGGAACGAGAATTGTGATTTGAACCCCGCGTTTTCGTGCTTCTAATAATGCATTCATAATTTTTCTTCCAGGAATGAAATATGGTGTACCGATAAAGAGTTCTTTTTCTGCGCTTTCAATTAAATATAAAAATGTATTTTGCAAGTAGGCCCCATCAGTAGGGATAAAACGATGCAGAATGGTTCCTGGTTGTTGCTTAGGAAAATAAAGAGATGCCTCTAATAAATTTTGGTCTGTATCGTCCAGCCAATCATGTAAAAATTGCTTTTGTAAATCTTGTATTCCTTCTCCTGTAAGACGTAAATGATAATCGCGCCATAATCCTAATTTTTGATTATGTCCTAAATATTCTTCTCCAATATTAAATCCACCAATATAACCAATTTTCCCGTCAATAACTGTAATTTTTCTATGGTTTCTTTGATTTGCAGAAAAGAAAGGAAAGGGAAACTTTACTTTGTGACAAAATGAAAAAGAGACACCATGTTTTTGTAGGGAGCGAATGGCCTCATTTGATAAATGATGGCTTCCCAATCGATCGAGTAGAAGTCTTACTTCAATTCCTTCCTTTGCCTTATCAATAAGTAACTTTAAAAATTCCCGGCTGATTTTATCGTTTTTTACAATGAAGAACAAAACGTGCACATGGTGTTTCGCCTGTTTTATATCAGTAAATAGAGCGTCATACAAATCTTTTCCGTATGTATAAAGGTGAAAATCACTTTGACGTAAAGGGAAAGAACGAGAACGTACACGCTTTAAATGAACAATTCTCCCATAAGAAAGATCAATTACAATCCAGAGAGTGCTACCTATTAATAAGAGAGATAAGAAGAACATGAGTAAATTCCCTCCTTCACGGTCTTTTCACCATTCGTTTTTTATAAATCAAACATTCATTTTATCCTGTTATTTGTGGGCTAATAATTAGTAGGGAGTAAATAACTTCTACTGATTAAAGTTTCACTTTATAGTTTCACCGAAATAAACAGCTTTATTAAAAAATATGTTGTTGTATAACAAAAAACTGTTGACTGAATGCTCACTCATTATATAATGAAGGTAGGGGATAAAATTCAGAAAATTATATGTTTTTGAAGATTCTAAAAAAGAAAGAGGGCTTACAAAGAGAGGGGTAGCATAAAAATGAATAGCTTACTGATCATGAATTGGCTGGCTGCCATTGCTGTTATTGCTTATGCGGGATATTTGTTTGTGTATCTTATACGAACGAGGATGGCCTACATACAGTTAGGAAAAAAGATTGAATTTGACCGTCGTTTTAAAGAGCGTTGGGATCTCCTTAAGGTCAATGTTTTCGGTCAGAAAAAGCTGCTGAAAGATAAAAAGAGCGGCATTATTCACGTTATGTTCTTTTACGGATTTATTCTTGTCCAATTTGGAGCAATTGACTTCGTTTGGAAAGGACTCGCACCAGGATCACATCTTCCACTTGGACCACTATACCCTGCATTTACATTCTTCCAGGAAATTGTCACACTTGTTATTTTAATTGCAGTCTTTTGGGCTTTTCATCGACGTTATGTTGAGAAGCTAGTTCGTTTAAAACGTAATTTCAAATCAGGCCTTGTTCTTATCTTCATCGGTGGCTTAATGATTTCTGTGCTACTCGGTAATGGGATGGGAATTATATGGCATGGCGAGGAGCTTTCATGGAGTGAGCCAATCGCTTCTGCAATCGCTTACGTTTTCTCAGGGATAAATGAAACCGCAGCCATTTCTGTGTTCTATTTCTCTTGGTGGGTGCATTTACTAATTTTGTTAACGTTTTTAGTTTATGTTCCACAATCGAAACACGCGCATTTAATTGCGGGACCAGCTAACGTTTTCTTCGGCCGTCTTTCAAATCCAGGGAAACTTGAAAAGATTGACTTTGAAGATGAAACACAAGAAACATTTGGTGTTGGTAAAATCGAAGACTTTAGACAAAATCAGCTTATTGATTTATACGCTTGCGTAGAGTGTGGTCGTTGTACAAATATGTGTCCGGCAACAGGAACAGGGAAAATGTTATCGCCGATGGATTTGATTTTAAAACTTCGCGATCATTTAACTGATAAAGGAGCTGCAGTGACATCAAAAGCACCGTGGGTTCCGGTAGTTGCTTTTAATAATACACAAGGAAATCAGTTAGCGATGATGGCAGCGGGGAAAGGACAACAAGAATCTGCAGCCACAACACTCGCTTACGATCCGAGTTTAATTGGAGATGTTATTACAGAAGAAGAGATTTGGGCTTGTACAACGTGTCGTAACTGTGAGGATCAGTGTCCGGTTATGAATGAGCACGTTGATAAAATTATTGATTTACGCCGCTATCTCGTTTTAACAGAAGGAAAGATGGATGCGGAAGCGCAACGTGCGATGACAAACATCGAGCGTCAAGGGAATCCGTGGGGTCTAAACCGTAAAGAGCGTGAAACTTGGCGCCAAGGTGATGATGAAGTAACGGTTCCAACTGTAAAAGAAAAATCGAAAGCTGGCGAGGAGTTCGAATATTTATTCTGGGTTGGTTCAATGGGATCATATGATAATCGTAGTCAGAAGATTGCGATATCGTTTGCGAAGTTGATGAACGAAGCAGGCATTTCATTTGCAATACTCGGTAATAAGGAGAAGAACTCTGGAGATACACCGCGCCGCCTTGGAAATGAATTTGTCTTCCAAGAGATGGCGACAAAAAATATTGAGGAATTTGAAAAAGCAGGAGTGAAGAAAATCGTTACGATTGACCCTCATGCTTATAACACATTTAAAAATGAGTATCCGGACTTTGGCTTGCAGGCAGAAGTCTATCATCATACAGAACTGTTAGCTCAGTGGGTGAAAGAAGGACGCTTAAAACCGGTTCACGCTATTGAGGAAACAGTTACGTACCATGATTCCTGCTACTTAGGGAGATACAACGAAGTATACGAAGCGCCACGAGACATTTTGAAAGCGATTCCTGGTGTGAACCTTGTAGAAATGGCACGTAACCGTGAAACGGGAATGTGCTGTGGAGCAGGTGGTGGCTTAATGTGGATGGAGGAAACAACAGGTTCACGCATTAACGTTGCTCGTACAGAACAAGCATTAGCTGTACAGCCATCCATTATCGGTACAGGATGTCCTTATTGCTTAACGATGATTAGTGATGGGACGAAAGCGAAAGAAGTTGAAGAGAAAGTTCAAACTCTCGATGTAACAGAGATTTTAGAACGCTCAGTGATTGGACAGAAGAAAGAAGCAATCTAGTTTGTAGGAATGCATACAACTTTAGAAAGAGGTGCAATTATTGCACCTCTTCTCAACGTAGGAACACCGAGCGCACGCTCAGTGATAAAAAGAAATGGGGGAAAGAAACATGAGTAAAACAGTTATTTTAAGTGCTGCAAGAACACCGGTTGGGAAATTTGGAGGGTCTTTAAAAGATGTAAAAGCAACAGAACTTGGAGGGATTGCAATTAAAGCGGCGCTTGAAAGAGCAAATGTTTCTGCTAGTGATGTTGAGGAAGTTATATTCGGAACGGTTATTCAAGGTGGACAGGGACAAATTCCATCACGCCAAGCGGCGAGGGCTGCTGGAATCCCTTGGGAAGTGCAGACGGAAACAGTGAATAAAGTTTGTGCGTCGGGGCTTCGTGCGGTTACGTTAGCGGATCAAATTATTCGTACTGGCGATCAATCATTGATTGTAGCTGGTGGTATGGAGTCGATGAGTAACAGTCCTTACATTTTACGAGGAGCAAGATGGGGATACAGAATGGGCAACAACGAAGTCGTTGATTTAAACATTGCTGACGGTTTAACATGCGCATTTTCTGGTATACACATGGGTGTTTATGGCGGAGAAGTTGCGAAGGAAGATGGAATTTCTCGCGAAGCGCAAGATGAATGGGCATATCGTAGCCACCAACGTGCGGTTTCAGCACATAATGAAGGACGTTTTGAAGAGGAAATCGTGCCAGTAACGATTCCGCAAAGAAAAGGCGATCCTATTGTCGTTGCAAAGGATGAGGCGCCACGCGCGGATACAACAATTGAAAAGTTAGCAAAATTAAAACCTGTATTTGATAAAACAGCGACAGTGACAGCTGGTAATGCACCAGGCTTAAACGATGGTGGTGCTGCACTTGTATTAATGAGCGAAGACAGAGCGAAGCAAGAAGGAAGAAAGCCGTTAGCGACAATTTTGGCACATACAGCAATTGCAGTGGAGTCTAAAGATTTCCCGAGAACGCCAGGTTATGCAATTAACGCATTGCTTGAAAAAACAGGAAAGACAATTGAAGACATCGATTTATTCGAGATTAATGAAGCATTTGCAGCAGTAGCAATTGCAAGTACAGAGATTGCGGGAATTGATCCAGAAAAATTGAATGTAAATGGCGGCGCAGTGGCGATGGGGCATCCGATTGGAGCAAGCGGAGCGCGCATTATCGTTACACTAATCCATGCACTGAAGCAACGCGGCGGCGGAATTGGAATTGCTTCGATTTGTAGCGGTGGTGGTCAAGGTGATGCAGTGATGATTGAAGTTCACTAATTAAGATTAGACGGTATATAGTTTATTGGAAATTAAGGGGGAAGAAGAAATGAGTGTACAAAAAATTGTTGTAATTGGTGCAGGACAAATGGGATCAGGAATTGCACAAGTATGTGCAATGGCAGGATACGATGTGAAGGTACAAGATTTAAAACAGGAGCAATTAGATAGAGGATTGGCTATTATTACGAAAAACTTAGCACGCCAAGTAGAAAAGGGGCGCATGAAGGAAGAAGAAAAGGAAGCGACATTAAACCGTCTTGCAGTAACGCTTGATTTAGATTGTGTGAAGGAAGCGGATCTTATTATCGAAGCAGCTGTCGAGAAAATGGATATTAAAAAGAAAATCTTTGCGAATTTAGATAAAATTGCTCCAGAACACGCAATTTTAGCGACAAATACGTCATCTTTGCCAATTACAGAAATTGCCGCGGTAACGAAACGTCCGGAAAAAGTAATCGGTATGCACTTTATGAATCCAGTTCCGGTTATGAAACTTGTTGAAATTATTCGTGGTTTGGCTACAGATGATGCGGTATACGAAACAATTGAGGATATTACGAAGAAAATTGGCAAAGTACCAGTTGAAGTAAATGATTTCCCAGGATTTGTATCGAACCGTATTTTATTACCGATGATTAACGAAGCAATTTATACGTTATATGAAGGTGTAGCGACGAAAGAAGCAATTGATGAAGTAATGAAACTTGGTATGAATCACCCGATGGGCCCTTTAACGCTCGCTGATTTTATCGGTTTAGACACATGTTTATACATTATGGAAGTGTTGCATGAAGGTTTAGGTGATAGTAAATATCGCCCATGTCCATTGCTACGTAAGTACGTAAATGCAGGATGGTTAGGACGTAAAACAGGTCGTGGTTTCTACGTTTACGAATAAATCCCCCTTTGTTACAAAATAGTGGTCTTACCAAATTGTTAAAAGGTTATATAGCAAATGGAGGCGGAGTATATGAACTTTCGTTTTAATGAAGAGCAGCAAATGATGAGGAAAATGGTTCGAGATTTTGCACAGAAGGAAATTGCTCCCTTTGTTCCTAGTATGGAACAAGGGGTGTTCCCAAAAGAGATTTTGCAGAAGATGGGTGAGCTTGGATTAATGGGAATTCCAGCGCCTGCAAAATACGGTGGTGCAGAAATGGATTTTATTTCTTACATTTTAGCAATTGAAGAAATTTCAAAGGTAAGCGCAACGGTTGGTGTAATTTTAGCTGTACATACGTCAGTTGGAATGAACCCGATTTTATATTTCGGAACAGAAGAACAGAAAGAGAAATACGTTTCTAAGCTTGCGACTGGTGAATATTTAGGTGCATTTGCACTAACAGAACCAAATGCAGGATCGGATGCAGGAAGTTTGAAATCAAGAGCTGTGAAGAAAGGCGATCATTACATTATTAATGGATCGAAGGTGTTCATTACAAATGGTGGTGAAGCAAGTACATATATTGTATTCGCTTCTACAAATCCAGAGGCAGGAAAGAGTGGGATTTCTGCATTCATAGTAGAGAAAGATACACCAGGCTTAATTATCGGTAAAGATGAGCATAAAATGGGACTGCTTGGTTCTCGCACTGTACAACTTACGTTCGAGGATATGAAGGTACCGGCTGAGAATTTACTTGGTGAAGAAGGACAAGGATTTAAGGTAGCGATGGCGAATTTAGATGTTGGACGAATTGGAATTGGGGCGCAAGCATTAGGTATTGCTGAAGCGGCGCTTGCATGTGCGATTGATTATGCGAAAGAACGTGAGCAATTCGGAAAGCCAATTGCGGCGCAGCAAGGGATTGGCTTCAAACTTGCAGATATGGCAACTAGCGTAGAAGCGGCGCGATTACTTGTATATAGGGCGGCATCGCTAAGAGCGCAAGGATTACCATGTGGTAAAGAAGCATCTATTGCGAAATTATTCGCTTCTAAAACGGCTGTTGAAGTTGCGATTGAAGCAGTGCAAGTATTTGGTGGTTACGGTTATACGAAAGATTATCCAGTAGAAAGATTTTTCCGTGATGCGAAAATCACGCAAATATATGAAGGAACGAGTGAAATACAGAAACTTGTTATTAGCCGGGCTTTATAAAAGCACAAGGGGGAGACGGGCATGCATTTTAAACTATCAGAAGAACATGAAATGATAAGAAAAATGGTTCGGGACTTTGCTAAGAACGAAGTAGCACCGACAGCAGCTGAACGTGATGAAGAAGAGAGGTTTGATCGTGCGCTATTTGATCAAATGGCAGAGCTTGGTTTAACCGGAATTCCGTGGCCTGAAGAATACGGCGGAATTGGAAGCGATTACTTGGCGTATGTAATTGCTATTGAAGAATTATCACGCGTATGTGCTTCTACAGGTGTAACATTGTCTGCACATACTTCACTTGCTGGTTGGCCAATTTTTAAATTTGGAACAGAAGAGCAAAAGCAAACATTTTTACGACCGATGGCTGAAGGAAAGAAAATTGGTGCATACGGCTTAACGGAGCCAGGATCTGGATCGGATGCTGGTGGAATGAAGACGATCGCCAAAAGAGATGGAGACCATTATGTATTAAATGGATCAAAAATATTTATCACTAATGGTGGTATTGCTGATATTTATGTTGTTTTCGCATTAACTGATCCTGAATCGAAGCAGCGTGGCACGAGTGCATTTATAGTGGAAAGTGATACACCAGGATTTTCAGTTGGGAAGAAGGAGAGTAAATTAGGGATTCGCTCTTCACCAACAACTGAAATTATGTTCGAAGATTGCCGTATTCCTGTAGAGAATTTACTAGGGGAAGAAGGACAAGGGTTTAAGATAGCGATGCAAACATTAGATGGTGGCCGTAACGGTATTGCGGCGCAAGCGGTTGGTATTGCACAAGGGGCTTTAGATGCTTCCGTAGAATATGCAAGAGAGCGTCATCAGTTTGGGAAGCCGATTGCGGTGCAGCAAGGGATTGGCTTTAAACTTGCAGATATGGCAACGGATGTGGAGGCGGCGCGTCTTCTAACATATCAAGCAGCTTGGCTGGAATCGGAAGGACTTCCTTATGGGAAAGAGTCGGCGATGTCAAAAGTATTTGCAGGCGATGCCGCGATGAAGGTGACGACTGAAGCGGTACAAGTATTTGGTGGTTACGGTTATACGAAAGATTATCCGGTAGAGCGATACATGCGAGATGCAAAGATTACACAGATATATGAAGGAACACAAGAGATTCAAAGGCTCGTAATTTCTCGTATGTTAACGAAGTAGGATCAAAGGCGTAGGTATTTTCCTACGCTTTTTCCTTCCAAAAAATAATAGAGAGGTGAAGGGGATGGTTAAACATAATGTGCATGCATCAGTGAAAGATGAAAAATTAGTCGCGTTAAGGCGTGAACAAATGATTAAAGGTGCAGTGCAACTGTTTAAACAAAAAGGATTTCCGCGTACAACAACGAGAGAGATTGCAAAGGCAGCTGGATTTAGTATTGGAACGCTTTATGAATACATTCGTACAAAAGATGATGTTTTGTATTTAGTTTGTGATAGTATTTATGAACATGTAAAAGAAAGATTAGAGGAAGTAGTTTGTACGGAAAAAGGAAGTGTAGAAAGTTTAAAGATAGCAATAACGAATTATTTTAAAGTGATGGACGAATTGCAGGAAGAAGTATTAATAATGTATCAAGAGGTACGCTTCTTACCGAAAGAATCACTCCCGTACGTATTAGAAAAGGAGTTTCAAATGGTAGGAATGTTTGAGAATATTTTAGAACAGTGTACGGAAAACGGAACATTTACATTAAATAAAAAAGAAATACAGCTTCTTGCGCATAATATTTTTATACAAGGACAGATGTGGGGATTTCGACGTTGGGCGCTGCAAAAGCTATATACGCTCGAAGAATATACAGACATGCAAATTAGGTATGTATTACAAGGGGCCCATATGCTTCCGAAATAAGGAATGTATACTACCCTATAAAAGTTTCCCGTTTTTTTTGTAGCATATTTGTGCGACTTTTGTTTATAATGAATAGTATGGATTTTTTTAAGCAGGCCGTTATATATAAGGTTATATTTGATGAAAGGAAGTGCCGCATAAGTGGATTTTAAGCAATATTCACCAGAAGAGCTAAAAGAATGTTCAATGATTGAAGTTGTACATAGCGTTTTAGGGGATAAAAAACAAGCAACGACATTCAACGAGTTGGTTCAAGAAATCGCTCAAGTGCTGGGACTATCTCAAGAGCAAGTTAATGCGAAAATCGCACAATTTTATACAGACTTAAACATCGATGGACGTTTCATTAATTTAGGAGAAAATCGTTGGGGTCTACGCAGCTGGTACCCATACGAGCAAATTGATGAAGAAATCTTGCCTCAACCAAAACCGAAGAAGAAACGTAAAGTTGAAGAAGACGGTTTTGACGACTACATTGACGAAGATGAAGATGACTTTGATGATGTAGATGGAAATGAAGACGAAGATGATGATGTAGAAGATTTGGACAAGGTTCTTGAAGACGAAGACGGAGACGACGATGATCTTGATGATTTAGACGAAGATGAAGATGACTTCGCTGAAGAAGAACTTGAGTATGATGAAACTGAAGAAGAAGAAGAGGAAGAACTGTAGTTCTTGACTTTTCATTATCGTCCATGTAGAATCATTTTTGGGCTCTTTAAAAAAGGACGATAATACTTTTAAAGTGTAAATATAAAAGAAAATTGCTCCCTACTTATTACTTTATGTGATGAGGGGAGCAATTTTCTTTTTTGTTTTTTGTTTAGAAAATAAAAAGAGTCTAACAATAAGATGGATACAGTGTTATCTACATACGTTGCGCTTTGCAACGGTGATTATATAACAGCAAAATAGAAGGGAGCTTTTTCATGACTAAGTATATTTTTGTAACAGGCGGTGTAGTGTCGTCTCTAGGAAAAGGTATTACAGCAGCATCTCTTGGAAGACTTTTAAAAAATCGTGGTTTAAACGTAACGATTCAAAAGTTTGATCCATACATTAACGTAGACCCAGGGACTATGAGCCCATACCAACACGGTGAGGTATTCGTAACAGATGATGGTGCAGAAACTGACTTAGACCTTGGTCACTATGAGCGTTTCATCGACATCAATTTAAATAAATACAGCAACGTAACAACAGGTAAAATTTACTCTTCAGTTCTTCAAAAAGAGCGTCGTGGTGAATACCTAGGAGGAACAGTTCAAGTTATTCCTCACATTACTAACGAAATTAAAGAGCGCGTATACCGTTCTGGTCGCGAAACAAACGCGGACGTTGTTATTACAGAAATCGGTGGAACTGTTGGTGACATTGAGTCTCTACCATTCTTAGAAGCAATCCGTCAAATTAAGAGCGACATCGGTCGTGACAATGTAATGTACATTCACTGTACGTTAATCCCGTACTTAAAAGCAGCGGGTGAAATGAAAACAAAACCAACGCAACATAGCGTTAAAGAGCTTCGCAGTTTAGGTATTCAACCAAATATTATCGTTGTTCGTACAGAAATGCCTGTTTCTCAAGATATGAAAGACAAGCTTGCATTATTCTGTGACATTGATACAAAAGCAGTTATTGAAGCACGCGATGCAGATACTTTATATGCAGTTCCATTATCTCTTCAAGAGCAAAATATGGACCAAATCGTTTGCGATCACTTAAAATTAGACAATCCAGCTGCAGATATGACAGAGTGGACTGCGCTAGTTGAAAAAGTGCGTAACCTTTCTAAGAAAACAAAAATCGCTCTTGTTGGTAAATACGTAGAGCTTCAAGATGCATACATTTCTGTTGTAGAAGCACTTCGTCATGCAGGTTACTCTTTCGACACAGATGTAGAAGTGAAATGGGTAAATGCTGAGCACGTAACAGCAGAGAACGTACAAGAATTAGTAGGAGATACAGATGGTATCCTTGTACCAGGTGGCTTCGGTGATCGTGGTGTAGAAGGTAAAATCGTTGCAATTCAATATGCTCGTGAAAACAAAGTTCCATTCCTAGGAATTTGCTTAGGTATGCAACTTGCATCAATCGAATTCGCACGTAACGTATTAGGATTAGAAGGAGCTAACTCTTCTGAAATCAATCCTGACACACCTTATGCAATCATCGACTTATTACCAGAACAAAAAGATGTAGAAGACTTAGGTGGTACACTTCGTCTTGGTCTATACCCATGTAAGCTTGCTGAAGAAACAAATGCTTACAACGCTTACAATGAGCCGGTTGTATATGAGCGTCATCGTCATCGTTATGAGTTCAACAATCAATTCCGTCCGGATATGGAAAAAGCAGGATTTGTATTCTCTGGTACAAGCCCAGACGGCCGTTTAGTTGAAATCGTTGAATTGAAAGATCACCCTTGGTTCGTAGCAGCACAGTTCCACCCAGAACTTGTTTCTCGTCCAAACCGTCCACAACCATTGTTCCATGACTTCGTAAGAGCGTCTATTACGAATAAAGAGAGCAAGTAATAAAAAAGCGCCTGAAATAGGGCGCTTTTTTTAATATTCATTTAACATTTCATCGATTGTAAATTTGATTCCGTGATATGCAAATAAAGCTATCATTAAGCTTGGGAATCCGTAGCGATTACCTTCATCGTCTGGAATAAGCCCTTTTAACAATTTCGTATCAATATGTACATCTGTATATTGTTCTAGTGATTCATTGCCTTCTTGAATAGCAGAAATGCCGACAATAGAGTGTCCATCTGCTTGAAGTTTTTTTGCTATTGCTACAACTTCTTCATCTGTTGAAAAACGGCTAATAAGAAGTACACGATCTGCAGAAGTTACTTCTACTTCCTTACCATTTTCAAATAGTCGTTTTGCTTGCTTCATTGGTTCAGCACCGAATAGCGCTTCAGCAACAACGCCCTCCATTTCATTTGTACCATGTAAATAAATGAAACCTTCGCCAACTAATGCTTGAGCAAGTAGACGGGCGCTATCTTCTATATTCATTTCCTCTTTTTGAGAAACTCTGGAGAAATAACCGCTTAATTGGGTTGAAAAAATTTTTAACATAATGTTACTCCCTTCGTACGTGTTTACCGGCTTTCATTATAGTTTATTTTTTTAGAAAGGTGAAATCGAAGGTGGCATAACAAAATGGGAAACGGTAAAATAAGAAAGAAATAGGAAGGAATTTGGTAAAGAATAGCGAAAATTAATCGTTAAGATATAAGAAGCTTTAAATCTTGTACTTACACAGAAAGGTTGGGAGTTATGGAAGGGAAAATTTTAATCGTTGATGATCAATATGGCATTCGTGTGTTATTACATGAAGTGTTCCAAAAAGAAGGTTATCAGACATTCCAAGCAGCGAATGGATTTCAAGCTTTAGATATCGTGAAAAAAGATAATCCAGATTTAGTTGTGTTAGATATGAAAATTCCAGGTATGGATGGTATAGAGATTTTAAAGCATGTAAAAGAAATTGATGAGAGTATTAAAGTGATTTTAATGACTGCTTATGGAGAGCTTGATATGATCCAAGAAGCAAAAGATTTAGGTGCTTTAATGCATTTTGCTAAACCATTTGATATTGATGAAATTCGTCAAGCGGTGAGAAATGAGCTCGCTGTAGAGGCTTAAAAATGAATTTTTTATAAAAAATATGGAAAAAAGCGTTTACATGGACTATTGTGCAGGTGAATACGGTTGAGTTTTTGAGTACAAGTTGTTATCCTATTGAGTGTAGAAAAAAGTCCGGTATGTAGATATACATATTTTACCTTATTCTGGTCATACTACCAGCGATAAGAACTTATCGGATACAAAAAACGTTTTTTAGGAGGATTCACCATGCCTTTAGTTTCTATGAAAGAAATGCTAAACAAAGCACTAGAAGGAAAATACGCAGTTGGTCAATTCAACATGAACAACTTAGAGTGGACTCAAGCTATCTTAGCTGCTGCGGAAGAAGAAAAATCTCCTGTAATCCTAGGTGTATCTGAGGGTGCAGCTCGTCATATGACTGGTTTCAAAACAGTTGTAGCTATGGTTAAAGCTTTAATCGAAGAAATGAACATCACTGTTCCTGTAGCGATTCACCTTGACCATGGTTCAAGCTTCGAAAAATGTAAAGAAGCAATCGATGCAGGTTTCACATCTGTAATGATCGACGCTTCTCACCACCCATTCGAAGAAAACGTAGAAACTACTAAAAAAGTAGTAGAATACGCACACGCTCGTAACGTATCTGTTGAAGCTGAGCTTGGAACAGTTGGCGGACAAGAAGACGACGTAATCGCTGAAGGCGTAATTTACGCTGACCCAGCTGAGTGTAAGCACCTTGTTGAAGCAACAGGTATCGATTGCCTAGCTCCAGCTTTAGGTTCTGTACACGGTCCTTACAAAGGTGAGCCTAACTTAGGATTCGCTGAAATGGAACAAGTTCGTGACTTCACTGGCGTACCTTTAGTATTACACGGTGGTACTGGTATCCCAACTGCTGATATCGAAAAAGCTATCTCTTTAGGTACTTCAAAAATCAACGTAAACACTGAGAACCAAATTGAGTTTACAAAAGCTGTTCGTGAAGTATTAAACAAAGACCAAGAAGTTTACGATCCTCGTAAATTTATCGGACCTGGCCGCGACGCTATCAAAGCAACTGTTATTGGTAAAATTCGCGAATTCGGTTCTAACGGTAAAGCGTAAGAATAAAATTCCGTTTTGGAAACCGTCTACTCTTTTAGACGGTTTCCTTTCGTTGTATAATGAAAGCGTGAACAAGTCTAAAGATTTTATCATTTTGTTTTTGAAATAGAAAATAATGTGCATAGTCCTATTAATAAATGTGATAACGTATCTAAATTGATAAAGTAAATTCGATAAATAGTTAATCTTTATCTTTTTGTATTACAGGAGAAATGAAGATAATGGTTTCCTATTTATTGAGTTTTGGGATGGAAAAGTAATTGAGATTCTTAAGGGGGAGCTTTCTATAAAAATATAGAAAGTAAATACATTCACAAGAAGGGAGCTCAATATGGAAAAATTGCTAATTGAAGGCGGAAGAGCTTTAAATGGAACAATTCGCGTGAGTGGTGCAAAGAACAGCGCCGTTGCACTAATTCCAGCGACAATTTTAGCAGATACTCCAGTAACTATTGGTGGTGTCCCTAATATTTCGGACGTGAAAATGTTAGGGGACTTACTAGAGGAAATTGGAGGGAGAGTGACTTATGGACAGGAGGAAGAGATGGTAGTCGATCCTTCTAACATGGTTGCAATGCCTTTACCAAATGGAAAAGTGAAAAAATTGCGTGCTTCTTATTATTTAATGGGTGCGATGCTTGGCCGTTTTAAAAAAGCTGTTATTGGGCTTCCAGGTGGATGTCACTTAGGACCGAGGCCGATTGATCAGCACATTAAAGGGTTTGAAGCGTTAGGTGCACATGTTACGAATGAACAAGGTGCTATCTATTTAAGAGCAGATGAACTACGCGGGGCACGTATTTATTTAGATGTTGTTAGTGTAGGAGCTACGATTAATATTATGCTAGCAGCTGTACGAGCGAAAGGTAGAACTGTTATTGAAAACGCAGCGAAAGAACCAGAGATTATTGATGTAGCTACACTGTTAACTAGCATGGGAGCACGTATTAAAGGTGCTGGTACAGATGTAATCCGAATTGATGGTGTGGATTCACTGCACGGTTGTCATCATACGATCATTCCAGATCGTATTGAAGCGGGTACGTATATGATTTTAGGTGCTGCGTCAGGAGGAGAAGTAACAGTTGATAATGTTATTCCTCAGCATTTGGAGTCAGTTACCGCAAAATTAAGAGAAGCTGGTGTCCAAGTTGAAACGAATGATGACCAAATTACAGTGAACGGTGATAGAAGATTAAAAGTAGTTGATATAAAAACGCTTGTATATCCAGGTTTCCCAACAGATTTACAACAGCCGTTTACAACGCTTTTAACAAAGGCGCATGGAACGGGTGTTGTAACGGATACGATTTATGGCGCACGTTTTAAACATATTGATGAATTACGTCGCATGAATGCGCAAATTAAAGTAGAAGGTCGGTCAGCTATCGTAACTGGTCCTGTTTTATTACAAGGTGCAAAAGTGAAAGCGAGTGATTTGCGAGCTGGAGCAGCCCTTGTTATTGCAGGATTGATGGCGGATGGAATTACAGAAGTAACCGGACTTGAGCATATTGATCGTGGCTATGAAAATATAGTAGACAAGCTTAAAGGGCTTGGTGCAAACATTTGGCGAGAACAAATGACAAAGCAAGAAATTGAAGAAATGAAGAACGCATAAGTGATACTTCCGCGAGGGGGAAGTATCACTACTTGCGGAAGTACACTTTATAGAAAAACACGGTTCACAAAATACGGCAGAAATATAAAGGCTTAAAGGAGAGGGATTATCGTGGAAAGAAGTTTATCTATGGAGTTAGTACGTGTAACAGAGGCTGCAGCTTTATCATCAGCGCGTTGGATGGGACGCGGGAAAAAGGATGAGGCAGACGGTGCAGCAACATCAGCTATGCGTGATGTATTTGATACAATTCCGATGAAAGGTACAGTTGTAATTGGTGAAGGTGAAATGGATGAAGCACCAATGCTATATATCGGAGAAAAATTAGGTACAGGATATGGTCCGCGTGTAGACGTTGCAGTTGATCCTTTAGAAGGGACAAACATTGTAGCAGCTGGTGGATGGAATGCTCTTGCTGTTATTGCAATTGCAGATCATGGTAATTTGTTACATGCTCCTGACATGTACATGGATAAAATCGCGGTTGGCCCAGAAGCGGTTGGGGCGGTCGATATTGATGCGCCTATTATCGATAACTTACGTGCAGTTGCGAAAGCGAAAAACAAAGATATTGAAGATGTTGTAGCGACAGTTTTAAACCGTCCACGTCATCAAGCAATTATTGAAGAAATTCGTAAAGCTGGTGCTCGCATTAAATTGATTAATGATGGAGACGTAGCTGGCGCAATCAACACAGCATTTGATCGTACAGGTGTAGATATTTTATTCGGCTCTGGTGGTGCGCCTGAGGGTGTGTTAGCGGCAGTTGCATTAAAATGTTTAGGTGGAGAAATTCACGGGAAATTATTACCACAAAACGAAGCTGAATTGGCGCGTTGCAAAAAGATGGGCATAGACGACATCAACCGCATCCTTCGCATGGAGGACTTAGTAAAAGGTGACGATGCAATCTTCGCAGCAACAGGTGTAACAGACGGAGAACTATTACGCGGCGTTCAATTTAAAGGTAGCGTAGGAACAACACAATCCCTTGTTATGCGCGCAAAATCAGGCACAGTACGCTTCGTAGACGGACGTCACAGCTTAAATAAAAAACCGAACTTGGTTATTAAATAAAAAGTGGAAGCGGCTCGTTCAGAATGGGAGGGGGAAGAAGTGAAGCCACCGACCATTCTAGCTGATGAAACTAGATTAAATAAAAAGCGAAGACAAATTTTCTTGTCTTCGCTTCTTGTATTTGTGTTTCAACGTATTGATTAAAACTAGATAAAAGGGTTACAATAGTGAATATTACCCTACTTGAACTTATTGCCTTTCATTATTAATTATTTGCCTTCCGTATTTTTTCCCTTTACCCATGTGAAAAGAGAATAACGTTAAAGTGTGGTGTCTGAATGAATTTGTCAATTGCAGCATTAGAAAACATGAAATTAAAAGAGTTATACGAGCTTGCGAAAGAATTTAAAATTTCGTATTATAGCAAATTAACGAAAAAAGAGTTAATCTTCGCCATTTTAAAAGCTCGAGCAGAAAAAGAAGGTTTCTTCTTCATGGAAGGCGTATTAGAAATTATTCAATCAGAAGGATTTGGATTCCTACGTCCTATCAACTACTCTCCAAGCTCAGAAGATATTTATATCTCAGCTTCGCAAATTCGTCGTTTCGATTTACGTAATGGAGATAAGGTTTCTGGTAAAGTACGACCTCCGAAAGAAAATGAACGCTACTTTGGATTATTACAAGTTGAAGCTGTAAACGGAGATGATCCAGAGTCAGCAAAAGAGCGTGTGCATTTCCCTGCATTAACACCATTATACCCAGATCGCCAAATGAAATTGGAAACGGAACCGAAAAAGTTACCGACACGCATCATGGATTTAATTGCACCAGTTGGATTTGGACAACGTGGTTTAATTGTCGCGCCTCCAAAGGCTGGTAAAACTAGTCTATTAAAAGAAATCGCACACAGTGTTACAACAAATCATCCGGAAGCTGAATTAATTGTCCTTCTAATTGATGAGCGTCCAGAGGAAGTAACAGATATTGAACGTTCTGTTAAAGGAGATGTTGTAAGCTCTACTTTTGATGAAGTACCAGAAAATCATATTAAAGTGGCGGAACTTGTGTTAGAACGTGCAATGCGTCTTGTAGAGCACAAAAAAGATGTTATCATTTTAATGGATAGTATTACCCGTTTAGCGCGAGCTTACAACCTTGTTATTCCGCCAAGTGGTAGAACATTATCGGGTGGTATCGACCCAGCTGCCTTCCATAGACCGAAGCGTTTCTTTGGAGCTGCACGTAATATTGAAGAAGGCGGTAGCTTAACAATTTTAGCAACAGCGCTTGTTGATACAGGATCTCGTATGGACGATGTAATTTACGAAGAATTTAAAGGAACTGGAAATATGGAACTTCACTTAGATCGTTCATTAGCTGAGCGTCGTATCTTCCCGGCAATTGATATTCGCCGTTCTGGTACACGTAAAGAGGATCTATTAATTCCGAAAGAACATTTAGACAAGCTATGGGGTATTCGTAAAACAATGCGTGATACACCAGACTTTGTTGAAGGTTTCTTACGTAAACTTCGTCAAACAAAGACAAATGAAGAATTTTTACAAAACATTGTTGCAGATTCGAAAAGATATGTAACAACGAAGTAAAGGGAAAAGATTGGGACTCGCTTATTTTATGGTAAGCGAGTTTTTTATGTTTTTTAGGTGATCTTAAAGAGAGATGAGTGGAAGGGCATTAGTTAGTTCTAGTTGGATGAGTTGCCTCCACTTTAAGGTGTTATCCAGCTCCAGCGGCTAGAATCTCCGGTCATTTCACTCTCTCGCTCGAAGCAAAAAGCGCTTCAAGGTCGAGAGTTCCAATGCCCTGCGATTCTGAGCGAGCCGCTTCTGCTTTTAAAATTAAAAAGACAAAAACAGGTAGTTGCAAAATGAAGTTAGCCTTGTTATAATTTCATCATATGTGTTTCATCAATATAGTTGTGTATGCAGCTGAAGATGAAAAACTCTGTTTCGAAAATGATTCAGGGCGGAAGGAGATGAAAAGAATGAAAGCAGGAATTCACCCAGATTACAAGAAAGTTGTATTCATGGACACAAACACAGGCTTCAAATTCTTAAGCGGATCTACTAGAGGATCTAACGAAACTGTTGAGTGGGAAGATGGTAACACTTATCCATTACTAAAAGTTGAGATCAGTTCTGATTCTCACCCATTCTACACTGGACGTCAGAAGTTTGCTACTGCAGACGGACGCGTTGACCGCTTCAATAAGAAATACGGTCTTAAGTAATAAAAACATAAAACAGGCAAGTGTATCTATTCGCTTGTCTGTTTTTTTTGCGAAAATATTATACCTTTACCCTACTTTTAATTAAAAAGTAGATGAAAGGAGAGCTTCATGTACTTAATAAATCAGAACGGTTGGATTGAAGTGATTTGCGGTAGTATGTTTTCTGGTAAATCAGAAGAGCTTATCCGCCGTGTGCGTCGTACGCAATTTGCGAAACAACATGCAATTGTATTTAAACCATGTATTGATAATCGCTATAGTGAAGAAGACGTTGTATCACATAACGGATTAAAGGTAAAAGCAGTTCCTGTTTCAGCTTCAAAAGATATATTTGAACATATCACTGAAGAAATGGATGTAATTGCAATCGATGAGGTGCAATTCTTTGATGGGGACATTGTGGAAGTGGTGCAAGTATTGGCAAATCGTGGCTATCGTGTCATTGTAGCTGGTTTAGACCAAGATTTCCGTGGTCTACCATTTGGACAAGTTCCTCAGCTGATGGCGATTGCTGAACATGTAACAAAACTACAAGCAGTATGTTCTGCATGTGGATCTCCGGCAAGTCGTACACAACGATTAATTGATGGAGAACCAGCGGCATTTGATGATCCGATTATTTTAGTTGGTGCTTCAGAATCGTATGAACCACGCTGTCGTCATTGTCATGCAGTTCCTACAAACAAAGATAAGTAAAACTCGCTGCGCAAGGCGGGTTTTTTTCAGAATAGAGAGTGTGAGTGGTGTGAGCCACTTGCGCTTTAAGTTGTGATATCTAGCTCCAGCGGCTAGAATCTCCAGCCATTTCACTCTCTCGCTTGAAGCAAAAAGCGCTTCAAGGTTGAGAGTTCCAATGGCCTACAATTCTGAGCAAGCCGCTTACGCTTTTAAATATAATTTGCGTTTTTTTGAGTAAGTACCATATACTATTTGTATTAGATACTAGGATGTAGAGGTGAATGATGTGTTAGATCGTTTGCAAGCTGTAGAAAATCGTTATGAGAAGTTAAATGAATTGCTAAGCGACCCAGCAATTATTAGTGATTCAAATAAGCTTCGTGAATATTCAAAGGAACAGTCTGATATACAGGAAACGGTAGAGGTGTATCGTGAGTATAAGGATGTTCGTGAGCAATTAAAAGATGCGAAAGCAATGTTAGAAGATAAGTTAGACGCAGAAATGCGTGAAATGGTAAAAGAAGAGGTTTCTGAGTTAGAATCACAAGAAAAAACATTATCAGAGCGTCTGAAAATTTTACTTGTACCAAAAGACCCTAACGATGATAAGAACGTTATCGTTGAGGTTCGTGGAGCTGCTGGTGGCGACGAGGCCGCTTTATTTGCTGGTGACTTATACCGTATGTATAGCCGTTACGCTGAGGTGCAAGGTTGGAAAACGGAGATTATCGAGGCTAGCTATACAGAGTTAGGTGGATATAAAGAGATTATCTTTATGATTAACGGTAAAGGTGCTTTCGCGAAGCTGAAATTCGAGAATGGCGCTCACCGTGTACAACGTGTTCCTGAAACGGAATCTGGTGGACGTATCCATACATCTACAGCAACTGTAGCTGTATTACCAGAGGCAGAAGAAGTAGAAATTGATATTCATGAGAAAGATGTTCGTGTTGATACATTCGCTTCTAGTGGACCTGGTGGACAGAGCGTTAATACAACGATGTCAGCGGTACGTTTAACGCATTTACCGACTGGTGTAGTTGTATCATGTCAGGATGAGAAATCACAAATTAAGAATAAAGAAAAAGCGATGAAAGTATTACGCGCACGTGTTTATGATAAGTTTAGACAAGAAGCACAAGCTGAGTATGATCAAAACCGTAAACAAGCTGTTGGTACGGGTGATCGTTCAGAGCGTATTCGTACGTATAACTTCCCGCAAAACCGTGTTACAGACCATCGAATCGGTTTAACGATTCAAAAGTTAGATCAAATCTTACAAGGTAAGTTAGATGATTTCATCAATGCCTTAGTAATGGAAGATCAGGCTCAAAGGATGGAGGCAGCTGAGTAATGCGTGTCTATGAAGCCCTGAAATGGGCTTCTTCTTTTTTACAGGAGAATGGACGAGATGAAAATGCGGGAGAAATTGTCCTTTGTCATGTATTAAAGACGAATAGAACAGGAATATTGATGAACATGCGTGAAGAAATAACTGCGGAACAAGAAAAAAGTTTTACAGAGTTTATCCACAAGCATGTAGAAGGTATTCCTATTCAATATATGATTGGTCATGAAATGTTTTATGGAAGATCGTTCTTTGTGAATGAAGAAGTATTAATACCAAGACCAGAAACAGAAGAGCTTATAGTAGGAGTGTTAGAAAGAATCGAGCGTCATTTTGGTGATGAGAAACTACATGTAGCAGATATCGGTACAGGTAGTGGAGCGATTTCGATTACGCTTGCTTTGGAAAATAAAAATCTTCATGTGTATACGGTAGATATTGCGCAGGAGTCGATTGAAGTTGCACAAGAAAATGCGAAAACTTTGGGCGCAGAAGTAACGTTCTATCATGGTGATTTATTATCACCATTTTATGAAACGGGTCAAAAGTTAGATGTTGTTGTTTCAAATCCTCCATATATACCGGAAGAAGATTGGCGTGGTCTTTCTCCCGTGGTGAAAGAGCATGAGCCAAAGAGAGCGCTTGTTGGTGGTGAAGACGGACTAGATTTCTATCGCCGCTTTATGGAAGAGTTGCCGAATGTGTTGCAGAAGAAAGCAATTGTCGCATTTGAAATTGGAGTAGGGCAAGGTGAGGACGTGAAAGGGCTGTTACAACAAGCATTTCCACATGCTCATGTTGAGGTTGTTTTTGATATTAATGGAAAAGATCGTATGGTATTTGCGGAGATGGAGTAAGGTTTACACCTTACTCTATTTTTTTGTGGAAAAATTCATATAGATTTTGAATTTAATAGTTTAGAAAGATGAAAGTCTGTCCACACTGTTTGTAGAAGGGACGGTGGAGGAAATGAAAAAACAAGTTATTGCTTATCTTCTTCTATTATTAATTGGTGCACAGTTACTTGTGCAGTTTGGATATATGAAAGCTGATGCGAAAGGGCCTTCAGTTATTCCGAAAGAGGCCGTTCGATTACGGATTTTAGCAAATAGTGATTCAGATAAAGACCAGGCGTTAAAGCGTAAAGTGCGTGATGAAGTAAAAGCACAAATTGATGGATGGGTAGCTGATTTAACTTCATTTGAAGAGGCACGCAAGGTCATTCAAAGTCATATTCCAGAAATCGAAAAAACAGTAGCAAATACGTTGAAAAAAGAAGGAAGTAAAGATTCATTTCAAGTGAAATTCAGTAAAAATGTAAAGTTTCCTACAAAGGTATATGGGAATTTTATTTATCCGGCAGGGGAATATGAAGCAGTCTTAATTACAATTGGGGAAGGTGAAGGGGCAAACTGGTGGTGTGTACTATTTCCACCGATGTGTTTCTTAGATTTTTCAAGTGGTACAGCTGTAAGGAAAGAAGAACATGTTGTGAAGGCTGAATCTCCTGAAGAGGAGCAAGTGAAACAAATAGATGATGAAGAAGTAGTAAATGCAGAAGAGAAAAAAGGGGATGAGGTGAAGGAAAAGAAAGTTGTAAAGCAGGAAGTCGCAAAAAAAGTAACAGCTTCTGAAAAGAAAGTAGTAAAAAATGAAACGAAAGTAGAAGAACAACCTGTAAGTAAAGAGGAAACAAAAGCTGTGGAAAAAGTGGAGAAACCTGTGGAACAAAAACAAGAAAAGCGAAATGAGTATGTAAAAGTAGAGGAGGAAGAAGAGAAGCTGGAAGTTAAGTTATTTATTGTAGAAGCTTTTACATCTTTATTCTCTAAATAGTACTATTTGTAAATCCCTTCTCATATATAAAAAAGAGGAGGGATTTATTATGAAGAAGGTATATTTTGCGACGAAGGCAGATGTGGAAAGATTGCATTCTTTTTTCGGACAAGCTAATAAAAAAGATGATAAAATAAATGAGTTGTACGCGCAGTTTATGATTTTGGAAGAGGCGGAAGAAATACGGGCAGTCATTGGATATGAACAAAGTGAAGAAAACGCACTTATTCGTTCTTGTTTATTCACACCTAATGTGGATAAACAGACTTTCTTATATTTTTTTGAAATGTTTTTGCAGTATATGAAAGAAAAAAATATTCGACAATTGTACTTACTAACAAATCATCCACAATCTATAACGATCTTTCAGTTTTTTGACTTTGTTACGATAGAGAAAGAGAACGTACCAGAGGGAATTCGACAGTTAGAACACTTTTGTAAAAATATAAAAGAGCCAAATGCAATAATACTAAATTGTCAGCTATTCACAAAGTTATCCACGGATTAATTAGGTTTATCCACATTTTGTGGATAAACCTTGTTTGTCTTTTGGATAAATCTCATAGTAAACTAAAAATAGACAAGTATTTCAGGGTAGAAAAGGACGTGGGAAAAAATGCATACAAATATGTGGGTTGTGGATAATGTTGTGGAAAGAAAAAAATATTATCCACAGTTACAAGAAGCAGCAAAATTATTAAGGGAAAATGAGGCGATTGCCTTCCCTACAGAAACGGTATATGGACTAGGTGCAAACGCGATGAATGATGAAGCGATTGCGAAAATTTTTGAGGCGAAAGGAAGACCGAGTGATAATCCACTTATTGTCCACATCGGTACAAAATCGCAGTTAGATGGGATTGTGAAGGAAATTCCGCCAGTTGCAGAAAAGTTAATGGAGCATTTTTGGCCGGGCCCTTTAACAATTATTTTACCTAGAAAAGAAGGGATTTCAGAGAAGGTAACGGCAGGACTTAATACGGTTGGAGTAAGAATGCCTGATCATCCAGTAGCTCTTGCTCTTATTGAAGAGGCAAATGTACCTGTTGCAGCACCTAGTGCAAATCGTTCAGGTCGTCCAAGTCCGACGTTAGCATCTCACGTATATGAAGATTTAAATGAGAAAATCGCAGGTATTGTAGATGGTGGTGCAACCGGAGTAGGTGTTGAATCGACTGTAATTGATTGTACGAGCGCTGTTCCAACGATATTACGCCCAGGTGGGATTACGAAAGAACAATTAGAATCGGTAATCGGCACGGTTTCTTTAGATCCGGCTTTAAAGGATGAGAAGGAAAAACCGAAATCACCTGGAATGAAATATACACATTATGCACCGAAAGCGCCGCTAAGTATTGTTGAAGGTTCACGTGAATTTATTCAACGCCTTGCGGATGAGAAGAAGGAAGAAGGATTCAAAGTCGGTGTATTAACGACAGAAGAGTATCAGCACGTATATAACGCGGATGTTGTATTGTCTTGTGGTGTTCGAAGCGATTTAGCTAGCGTTGCGACTAAATTATATGATGTACTTAGAACGTTTGATGCAAGTGAAGTGGATGTTATTTTTAGTGAATCATTCCCGAATGAAGGAATAGGGAATGCTATTATGAATCGATTAACAAAAGCGGCAGGACATCAAATTATTACCGAATGATAAGGTACGATTAGCAAACAGAATATTTCTCCTCGGATAAGCATATTTTGAAGTAGCACGTCCGAGGAGGGACATGAATGACGTTTGAACAGCTAATACCTTTAATAATTATGGCATTCGCCTTAGGGATGGATGCGTTCTCGGTAAGTCTTGGGATGGGAATGATGACCTTAAAGATAAGACAAATCCTGTATATCGGTGTGACGATAGGGATATTTCATATTATCATGCCATTTATAGGGATGGTATTAGGTCGTTTTTTATCAGAACAGTATGGAGACATTGCACATTTTGCTGGTGCTATTTTATTAATCGGATTAGGATTTTATATTGTATATTCATCTATCTTGGAGAATGAAGAGACTCGAACGGCCCCTATTGGAATTAGTTTATTCGTATTTGCATTTGGGGTTAGTATAGACAGTTTTTCAGTAGGTCTTAGTCTTGGTATTTATGGGGCGCAGACAATTATTACGATATTACTTTTTGGATTTGTTAGTATGTTATTAGCGTGGATTGGTCTATTCATTGGGAGACATGCGAAAGATATGCTCGGTACATATGGCGAGATAGTAGGTGGTATCATTTTGGTTGGATTTGGATTATATCTCCTTTTTCCTATATAATTTTAGGGGGAGGGCGTTATGAACAAGTTATTGGAATGGTATATTCGATTTGTAACTTTTTTTCCGAGATGGTTACGACTGCTTATTATTTGGGGTATTATTTTACAAATTTCAGTTTTAGGTTGGATTAAATTAATTCGCGAATGATAGGATAGTTCCTTTCTGTGCATAGTTTTGTTTGTACTATACTGATTGCGCTAAAAAATTACAATATAGAAAGGATGAGATGGATGACGAGGTTGAAGCAAGTTTTTGGTGTTATTATTAGTTTTTTTGTTTTTTGGTTTAGTATGCTCGGTGTACAAATGTTTGCTGAGTTTTTAGATATTGAGTCATTGAAGTTTGTTGCGGGGAAAACGGAGGCAGCGCGTGCTTTTTATTCTCCATACCCGTTTTTAATTGTTTTTCTTATTACATTGCTTTCCCTTTACTTCTTCGTAATTAAGCTTGGGAAACCGAAAAAAGAGAAAGTACCTACTTTAGAGGAGCAGAAAGAAGAGATATAAGGGGGATACTATGTCTAACATTTCTTTGGCAGAAGCTGTAAAATTAAAAAGTGTATTATCGAAAAGAATACATGAATTAGAAGAAGAGATGAACCAAATTGGATTTGTTGAAATTGAAAAAGGTGATACACTTCCAAAACAGACGCGTACATTGGTACAAGTTGAACAGGAACTAGATGAAGTTCGCGCTGATTTTCGTCTTTTAGATAAATTAATGTATGAAGCAAATATCCGAAATGAAGTGAATTTCAACGGAGAGAATATAACGATTGTTGAAGCGATAGAACTTGCAACGCAGTTACGTGCAAAAGCTCGAAAGTGTAAAGAGTTTGGCGTGAGTAAGAAAGAAGAACATGTATATTCTTACGGTGAAACATCATCGCTTGTAAAAGTAGCCATGTTTGATCCAGAAGTATATCGTGTAAAAGGTTTAGAGTTAGAGAGACAAGCTAATAGGTTATCTAACTTAATTAATGCGAAAAACTATGCCATTGAACTAGACTTTGATGGTGAAAAATACTTTTAAACCTTGAAGTGGTGAGACTCTGCTTCAAGGCATAGAAGAAGACCACTTTTGTAAAAATGAGATTTGTGATGGCCAAAGGACAACCAATCATCCAATAACCGATCACACTGTTACTTTTTACCGATGACCAATAATGGTAAAAGAGGTCGATGACCAATACTGAAAAATTATTTTTCTTCTTCTATGAAAGGGGTGTACCAAATTAATTTGGTACACCTTTTTATATTATTGTTACTTCCATTCTGAGGGGACGCTTCCTATCCAGTTCCAGTGGCCAGATCTTCGCATCTAAGAACCTTAACTGGTCAGAGCTGAACGAGTCGCCTCCACTTTTAGCTATTATCCAGCTCCAGCGGCTAGAATCTCCGGCCATTCCACTCTCTCGCTCGAAGCAAAAAGCGCTTCAAGGTCGAGAGTTCCAATGTCCTGCGATTCTAAGCGAGCCGCTTCCGCTTTTAAACTGGCCTTACTAATTCAAATTGTTCTCCTAGTTTTGCGTAGTTGTGTCCTGCTAGGCGGCTTACTGGTTTTAGTCCTTCTGCATGAATGCGTCCATTTTCGTATAGGTGTTCTGCGACGTGGAAACGAACGACGCGTCCGATTAGTAAATCGCAAGCTGGTGAGTCTTCTGTTCCGCCGAGAGGGATTGCGCGTTCTAGTACGCATTCCATTCGAATATTTGCTTCTTTTACACCTGGAACGGAGATGACATCACTTTCAATTGGTGTTAATTTTGCTAGTTCAATTTCACTTTCATTTGGAGGGAGATTAGCTGCTGTTTCGTTAATTGCCGCTACGTATGATTCATCAGAGATATGTACGACAAATTCCCCTTTTTCAATTGCGTTTCGGGAAGTGTCCTTTCTTTCTCCAGCTTTTCGTTGTACAGAAACTGAAATAAGTGGTGGATTTGCAGCAACGATGTTGAAGTAACTATATGGTGCGCCGTTTAATACGCCGTCTTTTGTTACAGAAGTAACAAATGCGACAGGGCGTGGGATGATACTTCCCGTTAATAATTTGTAATTCTCTTTTTCCGATTGTTCATTTGGATTAATGGATAACATGATTGAAATCCCCTTTCTAAATATGACGACTTATTGTTTGTTTACAAGATGTTAGTGGAAAACTCCTGCTGAAAATAATATTTTTATTACATAAAAAGAACTTACTTCAACCACAATGAAGTAAGTTCCACCTAAATAATCTCGAATTCAAGATAAAAATTATAGTAAAACGTATGCGCCAGGACCGATTAAAGCTACACCGATAGCAACAGCGATTAACATTAAGTTATATTCATATCCATTTTGAGTTACCCAGTAACCGTTTTTTCCATGAACAGTGAATATCGCCATTAACATTGTTCCAACGATAAATAATGAACCGATTGCAGTGAAAATACCTGATGCGAATAAGAAACCACCTAATAATTCAGTTGCGCCAGCCATAAATGCCATAAATACACCAGGGCGTAAACCGATTGATTCCATCCAGCCACCTGTTCCTTTTAAACCGTAACCGCCGAACCAACCAAATAATTTTTGAGCACCATGACCCATGAATGTAATACCTATAATAAGACGAATAATAAGAAGACCGAAATCCATCATTTTTGAAAACCTCCTAAAAGTTATTAACTTACCTTACGTAAGTAATAATAAAATAGTTACTTACTTTAGTCAAGTGGATTTCGAAAAAAGTTTGAAAAAAATTTTACAAATTAACAACAAAAAATAAAATGTAGTAAAGACCTCTAGACAAGTTGGGTAAAAAAAGAGAAAATATAAGTAGAAGTTAACTTCTTATTGTTATTCAGACAATCAGAATTGACTGGAATTTTGTGAGACGCTACAATAAGAGTCTAGTAGTAATGACGTAATTTATTTCGAAAGCGTTTTTACAGTATAATATTCGAAGTATGAGGTCTTACGTTTATTCTGATCTTTAATAGAGATTGCCCTATAAACTTTTAGGTAAATTATAAGGAGGACTATCCTATGTTTAAAAAATTATTCGGTCTTGGTTCAAAAACAAATGAAGAAACAATCGTAGCTCCATTAACTGGAGCAGTGAAAAATATTGAAGAAGTACCAGATCCAGTATTCGCTGGTCGTATGATGGGTGACGGTGTTGCAATCGATCCTACTGAAGGTGTAGTTGTATCTCCAGTTGATGGCGAAATCGTACAATTATTCCACACGAAACATGCAATTGGAATTAAAGCGAAAAACGGTACAGAAATTTTAATCCACGTTGGATTAGAAACTGTAAAAATGGAAGGTGAAGGTTTCGAAGCTCACGTTTCTGAAGGACAAGCTGTAAAAGCTGGAGATAAATTAATCTCATTCGACTTAGAATTAATTCGTGAAAAAGCGAAAAGCACAATTACTCCAATCGTTATTACAAACACAGATGCAGCTGAGTCTATTAAGACAACTGTAGGTGTAACTGCTACAAAAGGTTCAACAGAAGTAATGAAAGTTACAATGAAATAATTATCACATGAAAGGAATCCGTTTCGTATGAAATGGATTCCTTATTTTGTTTTGTAGTCTGTTCCTTATATATGGTAAAATACTTTGGGCACTTGGAAATAGGGTTTCACATATATGTGGATAAGGCGCATTTTTCTTAGAAAAAATATAAGAGAAATGCGCCTTTCGTATATTCACATTTCTTTTGTTCTATTGTAATGTACGCTATGATAAAAGGAAGGAAATAGAGAAAAGGGGTGGGTTTAGATGAAACGAGTATTATTTGTTTGCACTGGAAATACATGCCGTAGTCCGATGGCTGAGGCGTTACTGCGCCATTATGGAGAAGGTAAGTTTGAAGTGCAATCTGCTGGTGTTTTCGCCTATCCTGGAAGTGATGCGTCGGTACATGCAAAAGAAGCTTTAGCTGAAAAGGGAATTGCAATCGATCATGCTTCACAGCAGGTAAACGAAGCCTTAATTGATTGGGCAGATATTATAGTAACAATGACGGAAAACCATAAGGAAATTATCCTTGGGCATTATCCGAGTGTTGAAGGGAAAGTAGATACATTATATGGACTAACTGAGGGGATGAGTAAGGATATTTCAGATCCATTCGGCGGATCTCTCTCTATTTATAAAGAAACATTAGAAGAGATGGAAAAACTTGTACAAACTTTACTGAAAAAACATTCAGAAGGTTGATGTTTCGTGTATAATACGATATTGGAGATCACTTCGTCCCATTAAAGGATTAAGTGAGAATGAAGATAATGGATTGAAACTTTGGAGGGGTAAAAATGAAAGTAGTAGTAGCATCTGATCACGGCGGTATGAATATCCGTAAAGAACTTGTAAGTTTATTAGAAGAGTTAAATATTGAATATATTGATTTAGGTTGTGAATGTGAAGCTGGTTCTGTTGATTACCCTGATTTTGCGTTTCCAGCAGCGGAAATGGTAGCAAATGGCGAAGTAGATCGTGGTATTTTAGTTTGTGGGACAGGCATCGGTATGTCAATTGCTGCAAACAAAGTAAATGGTATTCGTTGTGCGTTAGTTCATGATACTTTCAGTGCGAGAGCAACGAGAGAGCATAACGATACAAACATGTTAGCAATGGGCGAGCGTGTAATTGGGGCTGGTCTAGCACGTGACATCGCAAAAATTTGGTTAACAACTGAATTTGAAGGCGGCCGTCACGAAAACCGCGTAGGAAAAATTAAAACATACGAAGCAAAGTAATAGATTCTAACTAGAAGCAGTAGGAAATATAATTTGGTGAACCAACCTGTGAAAGGAAGAGGCGTAATGACAGAAATCGTAAAGGTAAGAGAACAGCTACAAATTTCGCTTTCTGATTTCCAAGAACAAGCTTCATTACAAAGTGGTCAAATTTTTGTAGTGGGGTGTAGTACGAGCGAAGTGCTAGGAGAAAGAATTGGGACATCAGGAACGATGGAAGTAGCAGAGGCGATTTTTTCTGAGTTAAAACAATTTCAAGAACAAACAGGTATTGAGTTGGCGTTTCAATGTTGTGAGCATTTAAACCGTGCTTTAGTAGTTGAGAAAGAGTTGGCGATGAAATATCAATTTGAAATTGTAACAGTTACGCCTGTTAGATCAGCAGGTGGTGCATTAGCAACATATGCTTATCACAATTTGAAAGATCCGGTAGTAATTGAGTTTATTAAAGCAGATGCGGGAATGGATATTGGTGATACATTTATCGGTATGCATTTAAAGCACGTAGCTGTTCCGGTTCGTACTAGTGTGAAGGAAATTGGAAGTGCACATGTAACGATGGCAACAACACGTGGAAAGCTAATTGGTGGAGCACGTGCTGTTTATGCGGCGAAGGAAGAGACTATCACTTGCCGTTAAAGTTATGAATAAGGTATGTTGTCTGACTTTATTATAGAAGAAAGAAAAGACCGAAAATCGGTCTTTTTTTTCTTTTATGATATAGAAAGTCATGTTAGAATGTAGTTGAAAACATGAAGGTTCGAAAGAATTACAACCTGAATTTTCGTTTTTTCTGAATAAATAAGAAAAAACTGTTGGGAATCGATGTAATTCGTTCAGAAAAGGGGGATTTTGGTGGATCATTTAAAACGTCAAGATGAAAAGGTATTTGCTGCAATTGAGGCAGAACTAGGAAGACAGCGTTCGAAGATTGAGTTAATTGCTTCGGAAAACTTCGTAAGTGAAGCAGTAATGGAGGCGCAAGGTTCTGTTTTAACGAATAAGTATGCTGAAGGATATCCTGGGAAACGTTACTATGGTGGTTGTGAACATGTAGACGTAGTAGAAGATATCGCACGTGATCGCGTGAAAGAAATTTTCGGCGCAGAGCACGTAAATGTTCAACCGCATTCTGGTGCACAAGCGAACATGGCAGTATACTTCACGATTTTAGAGCAAGGCGATACAGTACTTGGTATGAATTTATCTCATGGTGGTCACTTAACACACGGAAGCCCTGTTAACTTCAGTGGAGTACAATATAATTTCGTAGAATATGGCGTGGATGCTGAATCTCACCGTATTAATTACGATGATGTATTAGCAAAAGCGAAAGAACATAAACCAAAATTAATCGTTGCAGGTGCAAGTGCGTACCCTCGTGTTATCGATTTCAAACGATTCCGTGAGATTGCAGATGAAGTGGGCGCATACTTAATGGTTGATATGGCACATATCGCAGGTTTAGTAGCGGCTGGTTTACATCCAAATCCAGTGCCACATGCACATTTCGTTACAACAACAACACATAAAACATTACGTGGTCCACGTGGTGGTATGATTTTATGTGAAGAGCAATTTGCAAAACAAATTGATAAATCAATCTTCCCTGGTATTCAAGGTGGTCCACTTATGCACGTAATCGCTGCAAAAGCTGTTGCGTTTGGTGAGGCACTTCAAGATGATTTCAAAACATATGCACAAAATATCATTAACAATGCGAACCGCTTAGCTGAAGGTCTTCAAAAAGAAGGACTTACACTTGTTTCTGGTGGAACAGACAATCACTTAATCCTAATTGATGTTCGTAACCTAGAAATCACAGGTAAAGTAGCAGAGCACGTATTGGACGAAGTTGGTATTACAGTGAACAAAAATACAATTCCATTTGAAACAGCAAGCCCATTTGTAACAAGTGGTGTACGTATCGGTACAGCAGCTGTAACATCTCGTGGTTTCGGTTTAGAAGAAATGGATGAAATTGCGTCACTTATTGCTTACACATTAAAAAATCATGAAAATGAAGCTGCATTAGAAGAAGCACGTAAGCGTGTAGAAGCGTTAACGAGCAAATTCCCAATGTACACAGATCTATAATAGATTGAAGAAGGCTGCTGAGACGTAATTGTTTTAGCAGTCTTTTTTGTGGACATATATTGTTCTTTAAGTATGTATACAAATGATGAATAAATTTTGGCGATATAATGAAGGATACAGCTCCCATAATTGGTAAAGATACTAGATAGATTCATCGGAAATCATGACTTTTCCAAATTTGCCCTTGAATATTAGTAGCGTTTTCTTTACAATCGTAAATAGTGTAAAAAAGCGTGCAAACGCATGAATATCATCTAAAGGAGAGATTCACATGGGAAAACTGTATGTATTTGATCACCCGTTAATTCAACATAAGATTACATATATTCGCGACAAGAATACAGGTACGAAAGATTTTCGTGAATTAGTGGACGAAGTAGCAAGCTTAATGGCTTTTGAAATTACTCGCGACCTTCCACTTAAAGACATTGAAATTGAGACGCCTGTAAGCAAAGCGACAACAAAAGTGATCGCTGGTAAAAAACTTGGTTTAATTCCGATTTTACGTGCAGGTTTAGGAATGGTTGATGGAATTCTGAAATTAATTCCAGCAGCAAAAGTAGGACACGTTGGCTTATACCGCGACCCTAAAACATTGCAACCGGTAGAATACTATGTGAAACTTCCAACGGATGTAGAAGAGCGTGACTTTATCGTACTAGATCCGATGCTAGCAACAGGTGGTTCTGCAGCTGAAGCAATTAACTCTCTGAAAAAGCGCGGCGCAAAACAAATTAAATTAATGTGTATCGTTGCAGCTCCAGAAGGAGTAAAAGTAGTACAAGAAGAACATCCTGATGTTGATATTTATGTAGCAGCATTAGATGAGAAATTAAATGACCACGGATATGTAGTACCAGGTCTTGGTGATGCTGGTGACCGTTTATTCGGAACGAAGTAAGACAACTGACGAGCAGGGGGATTCCTCAGCTCGTCTTTTTTTGATGTAAGCAAGTAGGGGGAGGGGAGAGGATAAATATACATAGTATATACAACATAAGTTGCATACACATCACATATAATATAGAAGTCTTACGTCTAAAGAGCACTATATTATGGAAGGAAAGCGTTATATCGTAAAAATATAATAGTGACAAACTTGTGAACATTTCCTTCTATTATAAAGAGAAAACTGTTAGAAATTGCATATCTCTAACCAGTATTTAGAAGGGGAACGTTTTCATTTTTGGGAGGAAATGACTAATACTCAAATTTTTTGATTTTTTACGATTTCTCGTTGACACTGTTAATACCCTATTGTATGCTAACAACGGGGATAGATGGTAGGGCTTTCAGTGACAAAAATACATCTATTCCGTGACGAAAATGTAAACTTTTTATTTTGTATAGGATTTATGCAAAAAAATGAGTTATTATTAACACATCGTGAATGAGGGTTACATATTGGAGGGATGAATCCTTGCAAAAAAACGATCGCAGCCATATAAAAGCTTATGCTTTAATGTCAGGTATTCTTGCTCAGTTAGTCGGTTCTATTCTTGTTGGGATCTTTGGTGGGCAGTGGATTGATAATAAGGTTGGAACGTTTCCATTGTTTCTTATTATAGGGTTATTACTCGGATTAGGAACAGGGGTATACGCAATGATTCGACTCATTCGACATTACTATTCGGGAGAGCAATGATGATAGACGTACATGGACTTGTCCAAAGACAAAAGAAATATATGTACTACTTGCTTGCGCTTCTAGTGCTAGGATGGGGATTCACCTCTTACAAGGATGTATTTCTTGGACTGATTATCGGGACGATTTTCAGTTTTCTTAGTTTGCGCATCATTGCACGTAGAACAGACAAGCTGTTGGATCGCGTGACAAATGGAGAAAACGTGAAGTTTAAGGCGACAGCGGTAAGTACATATTCAAGATTCGCCACGATTGGGTTATTAATTTTATTTGCAGCCAAATATCAAGAGTTAATTGCGATGTGGGGCTTAGGTGTAGGATTGCTGACAGGATACCTTGTCATGATCATAGATTTTCTTTATTTAGAGTATAAGAGCAGGGAAGAGAGGTGAATTACTAGTGGAACACGGTAAATTAGTTGAATTTCTAGGTTTAACGTTCGATTTGTCATCAGTTATGATGGTTACTGTAGCAGCAGTTATTGTTTTCTTAATCGCTGTTATCGGAACTCGCAGCTTAGCCCTTCGCCCAACAGGAATGCAAAACTTCATGGAATGGGTGTTTGACTTCGTGAAAGGGATTATCAATAGTACGATGGACTGGAAAACAGGTGGACGTTTCTTAACGCTTGGCGTTACGCTTATCATGTTTATCATCGTATCGAACTTCCTTGGTTTACCATTCATGTATTCAGCAACTGAAGCTGGCGAACATATTGCATGGTGGAGATCACCAACGTCTGATCCAGCAGTTACATTAACATTAGCCGTGATGGTAGTTACCCTCACCCATTATTATGGAATTAAGATGAAGGGTACGAAAGAATACGTAAAAGGTTATTTCCAACCTATGAAATTCTTATTCCCATTAAAGGTTATTGAGGAGTTTGCTAACACATTAACGTTAGGTCTTCGTTTATTTGGTAACATTTATGCAGGTGAGATCTTATTAGGATTACTTGCTAAGTTGGGCGGAGCATCATTCCTTGGAGCATTAGGTGCACTTGTACCGATGTTAGCATGGATGGGATTCAGTGTATTCGTTGGATCAATCCAAGCATTTATTTTCGTTATGTTAACGATGGTTTATATGGCTCATAAAGTAAGTCATGACCATTAATATAATTTAAGTAAGAAAAAATTTATTTTTTTATAATACAAAGGAGGACAAATTAAATGAGTTTAGGTGTAATCGCAGCTGCAATTGCAATTGGTTTATCAGCATTAGGTGCAGGTATTGGTAACGGTCTTATCGTATCACGTACAATCGAAGGTGTTGCTCGTCAACCAGAATTAAAAGGCGCACTTCAAACAATTATGTTCATCGGGGTTGCTTTAGTTGAGGCACTTCCAATCATCGGTGTAGTTATTGCATTCATCGTAATGAACAAATAAGGGAGACTCCCCTTACATAGATGGCGAAGAGTGTTTTTCCGAACTTTCTTCGCCATTGCTTTATGAACGAAACGTATGTCTTTTTTTTTCATATGATCAATTTAGATATTTTGAAGGGAGTGAATCCTTGTGCCAACTTTATTATTAGGGGCTGCCATTCCATTTGGAACGATTGCTTATACATTGTTCATTTTCTTACTTCTATTAGTAATGCTACGCAAATTCGCGTGGGGTCCTTTAATGGGGATTATGAAAGAACGTGAAGAGCATGTTACTAATGAAATCGACGCTGCAGAAAGAAGTAACGCTGAAGCGAAGAAGTTAGTAGAAGAACAACGTGAAATGTTAAAACAATCACGTGTTGAAGCACAAGAGTTAATCGAAAGAGCGAAAAAACAAGCTGTAGATCAAAAAGATGCTATTGTTGCTGCTGCGAAAGAAGAAGCAGAATCAATTAAAGCATCTGCTGTACAAGAAATTCAACGCGAAAAAGAGCAAGCGATTGCTGCTTTACAAGAACAAGTTGCTTCTTTATCTGTTCAAATTGCTTCTAAAGTAATTGAAAAAGAATTAAAAGAAGAAGATCAAGTGAAGTTAATTCGCGATTATATTAAAGAAGTAGGAGAAGCGCGATGAGCAATGGGATTGTAGCAAAACGTTATGCTGTCGCTCTTTTTAAAATTGCTAAAGAAAAACACGTATTAGAAATGTTTGAAGAGGAATTACGCCTTGTACAAAACGTTTATGTAAAGAACGGAGAACTACATAGCTTTTTAACGCAACCGAACATTTCAAAGGAACAAAAGAAAACGTTTCTTGCAAACGTATTCGGGTCTGTTTCTGAATCTATTTTAAATACGTTATATATTTTAATTGATAACAAGCGCATTGATATCTTACCTGAAATTGCAGATGAATATGTTGTTCTTGCTAATGAAGAACGTAACGTAGCGGACGCAACTGTATATTCTACTCGTCTTCTATCAGAAGAAGAGAAGCTTAACATTGCAGAAGCATTTGCAAAGAGAACAGGAAAAGATGCAATTCGCGTAAAAAATGTTGTAGATGAAGATTTACTAGGCGGCATTAAAGTACGTATTGGAAATCGCATTTATGACGGAAGTTTACAAGGAAAATTAGCACGTATTCAGCGTGAATTAATGAAGAATAGATAGGGGTGAAGCACATGAGCATCAGAGCTGAAGAAATTAGCGCACTGATAAAGCAACAAATCGAGAACTATCAGTCTGAAATCGAAGTTAGTGATGTTGGTACAGTTATCCAAGTTGGTGACGGTATCGCGCGTGCTCATGGTCTTGATAACGTTATGGCTGGTGAACTTGTAGAGTTCTCTAACGGCGTTATGGGACTAGCACAAAATTTAGAGGAAAACAACGTAGGTATTATCATTTTAGGACCTTACACAGAAATCCGTGAAGGTGACGAAGTTCGTCGTACTGGTCGCATCATGCAAGTACCAGTAGGAAAAGAACTAATTGGTCGTGTTGTAAACCCATTAGGTCAACCAGTTGATGGTTTAGGCCCAATCAATACAACAAACACTCGTCCAATCGAAAGTCCAGCACCAGGTGTAATGGATCGTAAATCTGTTCATGAGCCACTTCAAACAGGTATTAAAGCGATCGACGCTCTTGTACCAATTGGCCGTGGTCAACGTGAGTTAATCATCGGTGACCGTCAAACAGGTAAAACAGCAGTTGCACTAGATACAATCATTAACCAAAAAGATGAAGATATGATTTGTATTTACGTAGCTATCGGACAAAAAGAATCAACTGTACGTAACGTAGTAGAAACACTACGTAAGCATGGTGCATTAGAGTACACAATCGTTGTAACTGCATCTGCTTCTCAACCAGCTCCATTATTATACCTAGCTCCTTACGCTGGTGTAACAATGGGTGAAGAGTTCATGTACAATGGTAAACACGTATTAGTAGTATATGATGACTTATCAAAACAAGCAGCAGCTTACCGTGAGCTGTCATTACTATTACGTCGTCCTCCAGGTCGTGAAGCTTACCCAGGGGATGTATTCTACTTACATTCTCGCTTATTAGAGCGTGCAGCAAAATTAAGTGATGCAAAAGGCGGCGGTTCTTTAACTGCACTACCTTTCATCGAAACACAAGCAGGGGACGTATCAGCTTACATCCCAACAAACGTAATCTCGATTACGGATGGACAAATCTTCTTACAATCTGACCTATTCTTCTCTGGCGTACGTCCAGCGATCGATGCGGGTACTTCTGTATCTCGTGTAGGTGGATCTGCTCAGATTAAAGCAATGAGTAAAGTATCAGGTACACTTCGTCTTGACCTTGCATCTTACCGTGAGTTAGAAGCGTTCGCTCAGTTCGGTTCTGACCTAGATAAAGCAACTCAAGCGAAACTAAACCGTGGTGCTCGTACTGTTGAGGTATTAAAACAAGGATTACACAAACCGTTACGTGTAGAGAAACAAGTTATCATTCTTTACGCTTTAACACGTGGATTCCTAGATGATATCCCAGTAGTAGATATCACTCGTTTCGAAGAAGAATTCCATGCTTGGTTAGATTCTAATGCGACTGACTTATTAGAAGAAATCCGCACAACTAAGAAACTTGCGGATGATGACAAATTTGCAGCAGCAATTAATGGATTTAAAAAAGTATTCGTAGCTTCTGAATAATAAATAAAAGCGGAAGCGGCTCGTCCTGAATGTGAGGGGGATGGAGCTTCTGACGAAGAGGCGGTCTTTGCCTCGTAGGAAGAAGTGAAGCCACCGAGCATTCAAGCCGCTGGAGCTAGATAATATAAAGGCATCTCGGGCTTTGGGATTGCCGACGGTTGTGAAAGGAAAAGAGTAGGTGCACCTATTCTTTTCCTTCAATCATGAGCAAGAATATCTTGCAACGTAGATTAGGAAGAGGATTCTTACTAATCGTGCCAACTTCCGGAAAAAAGGTGGTGAAAACCTGTGGCATCTTTACGCGATATAAAAGCGAAGATTAACTCGACAAAGAAAACGAGTCAAATTACGAAAGCGATGGAGATGGTATCTGCATCTAAGTTAAACCGTGCAGAGCAAAATGCTAAATCTTTCGTTCCGTATATGGAAAAGATTCAAGAAGTAGTAGCGAGCATTGCGCAAGGAAGTAAAGGAATTAATCATCCAATGCTAAATGCGCGTCCTGTAAAGCGTACAGGATACATCGTTATTACATCTGATCGCGGACTAGCAGGTGGTTATAACAGTAACGTATTACGTACAGTAAGTAACGTAATTCGTGAACGTCATAATATGGATTCAAACCAATATTCAATTATTGTGCTTGGACGACTAGGACGTGATTATTTAAAACGTCGCGGCTTTAACATCATTGATGAAGTAGTTGGATTATCTGATCACCCATCATTCACTGATATTAAAGACCTTGCTTCTCGAGCAATTGCGATGTTCGCAGATGGTGCTTATGATGAGCTGTATATTTACTACAACCATTACGTAAGTAAAATTTCACAAGAAGTAACGGAAAATAAAATTTTACCGCTTACTGATGTGGCGTCTGATAAACCGACGACAGCTTATGAATTCGAACCTTCTGAAGAAGAAATTTTAAAAGTACTATTGCCACAATACGCAGAAAGCTTAGTGTACGGTGCATTACTAGACGGTAAAGCAAGTGAGCACGCAGCGCGTATGACAGCAATGAAGAGTGCTACAGACAACGCAATGGAAGTTATCGATTCACTTACACTTTCATTCAACCGTGCGCGTCAGGCAGCGATTACGCAAGAAATTACGGAAATCGTTGGTGGAGCAGCAGCGTTAGAGTAGTAATAAAAAGCGTAGGTGGCTTGTCCAGAAGGGGAGGGCATTGGAACTCCTGACAAAGAGGCGTTCTTTGCCTCGTAGGAAGGAGTGAAATGGCCGACCCTTCTAGCCACCGGAGCTCGATTCAATAAAAAGCGGAAGCGGCTCATTCAAAAGAGCCGCGTAAGCTTATAAACCAATAAAAAATTAAAAGCTAGCTGCTCGTAGAAAGTTGGCTAATTAAAAGAAAGCTAGGAGGGAACCCGATGAATAAAGGGCGCGTTACGCAAATCATGGGTCCGGTTGTAGACGTTAAGTTTGATGGCGGAAAGCTACCAGAAATCTACAACGCCCTTACGGTAAAACAGAGCAACGAAAACGGTGAACTTAACTTAACATTTGAAGTTGCACTTCATTTAGGTGATGATACAGTTCGTACAGTTGCGATGTCTTCCACAGATGGACTTGTTCGTGGCACAGAAGTAGAAGATACTGGTAAAGCAATCTCTGTACCAGTTGGTGATGCAACACTTGGTCGCGTATTTAACGTATTAGGTGATGCTATTGACTTAGATGGTGAGGTTCCTGCGGATGTACGCCGTGATCCAATTCACCGTCAAGCACCTGCATTCGAAGAGTTATCTACTAAAGTAGAAATTCTTGAAACTGGTATTAAAGTAGTAGACTTACTTGCTCCTTACATTAAGGGTGGTAAGATCGGTCTATTCGGTGGTGCCGGTGTAGGTAAAACAGTATTAATTCAGGAGTTAATCAACAACATCGCACAAGAGCACGGTGGTATCTCTGTATTCGCTGGTGTAGGTGAGCGTACTCGTGAGGGTAATGACTTATACCACGAAATGAGCGATTCTGGCGTAATTAAGAAAACTGCGATGGTATTCGGACAAATGAACGAGCCACCTGGAGCACGTCAACGTGTTGCATTAACAGGCTTAACAATGGCTGAATATTTCCGTGATGAGCAAGGACAAGACGTACTTCTGTTCATCGATAATATCTTCCGTTTCACGCAAGCAGGTTCTGAAGTATCTGCCCTTCTTGGCCGTATGCCATCTGCGGTAGGTTACCAACCAACACTTGCAACAGAAATGGGTCAATTACAAGAGCGTATTACATCTACAAATAAAGGGTCTATCACGTCTATCCAAGCGGTATATGTACCAGCCGATGACTATACTGACCCAGCACCAGCTACAACGTTCGCTCACTTAGATGCAACAACAAACTTAGAGCGTCGTTTAACACAAATGGGTATTTACCCAGCCGTAGATCCATTAGCATCTACATCTCGTGCACTTTCTCCAGAAATCGTAGGAGAAGAGCATTATGAAGTGGCTCGTCAAGTACAGCAAACTTTACAACGTTACAAAGAGCTTCAAGATATCATCGCTATCTTAGGTATGGATGAGTTATCTGAAGAAGATAAGTTAGTTGTACATCGTGCTCGTCGTATTCAATTCTTCTTATCTCAAAACTTCCACGTAGCGGAGCAGTTTACAGGTCAAAAAGGTTCTTACGTACCTGTAAAAGACACAGTTCGTGGTTTCAAAGAAATTCTAGAAGGAAAATATGATGACCTTCCAGAAGATGCATTCCGCTTAGTTGGTGGCATTGAAGAAGTTATTGAAAACGCGAAGAAAATGATGGCGTAAGGCCTTAGGAGGGACGAAGTATGAAGACATTTCCAGTCAGTATTGTAACTCCTGATGGACCGGTTTACGAAAAAGAAGTAGAAATGGTAAGTGTAAAAGCAGAGAGTGGGGAAATGGGGATTTTACCAGGTCACATTCCAACTGTTGCACCATTAAAGATTAGTGCAGTTCGTCTGAAAAATGGTGGGCACACTGATTATGTAGCAGTAAGTGGTGGCTTTATCGAAGTTCGTCCAGATAAAGTAACTGTATTATCATCATCTGCTGAAGAAGCAAACCATATCGATATCCATCGTGCAAATGAAGCGAAGCGTCGTGCTGAGCAACGTCTGCAAGATAAACAAGCACATGTTGACTTTAAACGTGCAGAAATGGCATTACAACGTGCTGTGAACCGTTTAAACGTTTCCGATATGAAATAAAAAATTCGTAAAGGCTTTGCCTTTACGAATTTTTTTGTGGATTTTATGGATAATTTTACAAAAATGGTATAATTATATCAGCGCTCGTATAAGTAGAGAATGTACAACAATTTATAAAGGAGATGAATAAATGATTGGTGAAATGAAACGAGAAGCATTGCAATCTTTAAAAGGAAAATGGGGACTAGGTGTTGGATCAACGATTTTATATTTTATTTTAAGTTATGTTGTTTCAATGGCTGTAATGCTTATACTATTAATTCCAGTAGTTATAATAGTTCTTTTATTGTCTATTTCAACTGGTTCCATTGAAGAAGACACGATGGCAATTGGAGCTGCTATTACGTTTGGGCTTTTTTACTGCCTTATGATAATTTTAAGTTATGCGGCTTATGGCATTACCTCATACGGTTATACAAATTTGTTTCTACAAATAAGTAAACGAGAAGATGCTAGAGTTGATTATTTATTTGAAGGGTTTCGTGGTTTTAAAAGAATGATGAAAACAATGTGGGCTATGCTTGCAATTTTGTTATATACAGGTACATGGGTTCCAATGCTAGGAACGATTGTATGTGGGATATTAGGATTCTTTGATGAGAGTGCAAACCCATCATTCATAATCGTTTTCTTTGTTTTATTAGCTATTTCGTTTGTTGTAATGGCTATTTTGTATTTTTCATATTCGATGACATATTATGTGATGGTTGAAAAACCAGAATATAGTGTTTCGCAGGCAATGAAAGAAAGTAAGAATCTGATGAAGGGGCACAAATTAGATCTATTTCTTTTATGGCTAAGCTTTATCGGTTGGGCTATTTTAGCAATTTTTACACTTGGAATAGGTTTTCTATGGCTTAGTCCGTATGTGAGTACAACGACAGCGCATTTTTATCGCTACATTTCAAAGGGTGAATTGCAGTAGGAATATGCTATACTAATAGAATTATTGTGTATAGGAGGCGAGGCTAAACATGATTAGTGATTTAAAAGGAGAAGCACTGGACTCATTAGAAGGGAAATGGGGATTAGCTGTCGGGGCAACATTACTGATTTCGATTCTTCTTACGACCTTTAGTTTTAGTATTGAGTGGGTATTTTCTTCAATTTTTGATTGGAAAGAAACGAAAAATTCAATTTCAATAAATATCATTACATTTTTTGTTACTGGGCCTTTAACTTTAGGTGGATATTATCTTGCTTTAAATATCCTTCGTGAAAAGCAAGCTAGTATCGGTAATGTGTTCATTTGGTTTTCAGAGGGAAAGAGATTTTTAAAATCATTTTTATTATATTTATTAGTAAATTTTTATCTTTTCTTATGGACGTTACTGTTCATTATCCCAGGCATTATTAAATCATTTTCTTATGCGATGACGTACTTTATAATAAATGATCACCCTGAGTATTCTATAAATCAAGCGATTACAGAAAGCCGTCGTATGATGGATGGGCATAAGATGGAGTATTTCATTTTATGTCTGAGCTTTATTGGTTGGTTTATATTAAGTTGTATTACACTCGGGATTGGATTCTTATGGCTAATTCCATATTTTTATACGACGTCAGCAGCCTTTTATGAAGAGATTGCAGAGGAATATTACGAGAAAACAATTCCGACACTATAAAGTGGGGCATCCCACATTGATGATTCGTTTTATAAAACACCCAGTATGAGCTATTGATTCATACTGGGTGTTTTTTGTAGAAATTTTATAAATTGATGACTAGTAAGTGGTTTACTGAAATAGTAACCTTGCATATATTTACAGTTGTTCTTTTGTAGAAACTTAAGTTGTTTTTCTGTTTCAATTCCTTCAGCAACGACAGATAGGTTTAACGTATTTGCAAGAGAAAGGATAGTGGAAACGATGGCCCTTTCTTCAGGGCGATGATCGGCGAGTTGTGTAAATTCTCTCGGTACTTTTAATGTATCAATAGGGAAAATGGATAAATAAGCAAGAGAAGAATAGCCGGTTCCGAAGTCATCAATGGACGTTTGAATACCATATTCCTTTAATTGCTTTAGCTTGGATAACGTTTCTTTTTCATCGATCATTGCAATTCGTTCTGTTAACTCAAGTGTTACATCTTTTGGATCGACTTTAACGTCTGTTATTATTTGTAAAATGTTCTCAATTAAATTATTTTGCTGGAACTCTTTAGCTGATAAGTTAACACTTATTTTTAAATCTTTGTAGCCAAAAGTATGCCATATTTTTAGCTGACGACAAGATTCATTTAATACCCAATGACCAAGTGGAATGACTTGGGGAGTTTCCTCTACAATTGGAATGAACTCACATGGCGGAATGTCACCTAGGAGTGGGTGTTTCCAGCGTAGCAATGCTTCGGCACCAATGATCTTTTTCTTCGTAATATCAATTTGTGGTTGATAGACGAGATAAAATTCTTCGTTTACTAAAGCGAGTGGTAAATCTTTTTCAATTCGAGCTTTTCGTTCCATTTTTTTATACAATTCTTTCGTGTACAGAGAGCTACCATTTTTCCCTTTATTTTTTGCTTCGTACATGGCCATATCAGCATGTTGTAAAATCGATAACGGATCTTCACCTGCTTCAGGGTATATTGCTATCCCGATGCTAGGTGAGATTTGTAAATGTTGATTTTCAATTTCGAATGGTTCGTTCATGGCTGCTACAATTGTATCAGCTATTTTTTTTACATCTGGCCTCTTTTTATAATTTTCGATAAGGATTGTGAACTCATCTCCAGCTAATCGGGCAAGCTTCATATTTGGTGTCGCTATACTTTCGAGTCTTTTTGCTACTGCAATTAATAGAAGGTCGCCTACCCTATGACCGAGGGTATCGTTAATAACTTTAAAGCGATCTAGGTCAAGAAACATAACAGCAAAAGGCATTTTTGATATTTTGGATCGCGCAATTGCTTGTTCTACATATTGATGAAATGCACGTCGATTTGCAAGCTCTGTTAGTGTATCATGATATGCTAGAAAATTAATTTGTTCCTGTTGTTGTTTGCTTTCCGTAATATCTTTAATCATTAAATAAACTCCAGAAATATGATCCTTTAAAAAGATAGGAACAGCTGTCACATGCAAGTAGTAAATATCTCTATTTTTATGATATGCCCGTATTTCTAAAGAAATAGATTTCCCCTTTTTTACGCGATGGAAGGCATTGATGATTTCTTCCAAATCTTCTTCATACGTAAGTGAATAGTAAGGTTGATTTAATAATTCATTCGTTTGATAACCGAGTAAAGTCGTACCAGCGTTATTCACTTTAAGAAAATTACCGTATAAATCTAATGTGAAAATGGGATCTGGATGATGCTCGTATAAAGATTTAAACATTTGTTGGTTATGATATAGTTCATTTTTTTGTTCTACTAAATCTTCTGTACGCAGTTCAATTTGTTTTTCGAGTTCTGAGTTGAATTGCATTTGGGCTAATAATAATATTTTATTTTGTTTTCGAACTAAACTATGGCGAATGAGAACGAAGGAGAAAGTTATCATAAGCCCGATTACTACAATAGGTGCAAAAACATATTCGACTAATATGAAAACAATAAGCATTACGACAGAAATATAAGGTAATGATAATCTGATCGCTTCCCCAAGTTTAGGTGTTAATAGCACTTGTTCTTGTTTTTCAGGTTCTTTTGTATGAAGAATACAGGCGATTGCTACTAGCACTAAAGTTACTTGATAGAGAGGAGTAATTGTAAACATAGAATATTCGGGCGTGAAGTATTTGATATAAGCATAAATCGCATCTGTAGTCGCATACAAAATTAAAGCACTACCAAGGAGCGCACCGACTTTTTTCGGTAATAAGGAAAGTGGTTTGAATAAAAGGTTAATTCCTATGAGAAAAAAGAGTAAATCGGTCATTGGATAGGTAAGTTGAACAAATATGTCGATATAGGATGTTGAAGAAATGTAAATGGTTCGTTCAATAAGTAAGTAGTAACTTAAAGTGAACTGTGCTGTAACAATAATACAAATATCACATATCATAAAAAGCTTTTCTAATAAATCTCGGTTATAAATGATTTCATATAGAAAGGCAAATGCAAAGCTAATTAAAAAAAGTAGATAAAAAAAATCAGACGGATCAACGAATGTATAGTAGTCCTTTAAAATTAAACGTTGATAGGCAACGATGATATCGCCAATGAAATAAGAGAGGGTTCCAACACATAAAATGGTCCAAAATAAACGAGGTAACCCTTCTTTCATGTTTGAAAAATAAAGTATATAACTACAAGCGATAATATCAATGAATAATGTACTCATACCAATTAATATTTGAAAAGGAAATGAGTATTCATATAGAAAAGGCATTGTCACGTAATGAATCATTATAGACAACAATATAATGCTTATAAGAATGCTTACATGTGTTTGTTTTTTCATTTATCTCACCCACGGTATATACATATAAATTCCTCTTTTTATTTTTTATAGTTTCTATACTTATTTTGCACAGGTATAGCCAGTTATAAAAATAGATTTTAATAATTCTCGTTTCTGTCCCCAACATATCGACATGGGAATTTGAAGTTTGCTATAATGATTAAAATAGTTGCATTATTTAGAAAAATTTAAAAATAATAATTACTGCAACTAGGACATATTGTTTACTAAGTGAACTTGTTCTTAATTTAGGGGGGAGGGTTTCACAATGGCAAGTGTATATGAAAATAGTTATATGATCGTTTTGATTTTCTTGCTATTAGGCATATTGCTTCCGGTAGTGGCTCTTACATTAGGAAGGATGCTGCGCCCGAGTAAACCAAGTGCAGCGAAAGCGACGACGTATGAGAGTGGGATTGAGCCTTTTCATGATGCAAATATTCGGTTTCATGCTCGTTACTATATTTTTGCTTTATTGTTTGTCATCTTTGATGTAGAAACTTTATTTTTATATCCATGGGCTGTTGCATATGACAAGCTCGGTTTATTTGCACTGATTGAAATGTTCATTTTTGTTGTAATGTTGCTAGTTGGGTTAGCGTATGCTTGGAAAAAGAAGGTGTTACAATGGTTATAAATTTTGAGGAATTACATCCAAATGAGCGAGCGGAATTAGAACGAAATATCTTTTTTTCTACATTGGAACAGTTGAAGGGATGGGCGCGAAGTAATTCTTTATGGCCAATGACATTTGGACTGGCATGTTGCGCAATTGAAATGATGGGAGTAGGTTCATCACATTATGATTTAGATCGATTTGGGTCATTTTTTCGGACTTCACCAAGGCAATCGGACGTTATGATTGTGTCGGGAACGGTAACGAAGAAGATGGCTCCTATTGTTCGGCGCTTATATGATCAAATGCCTGAACCGAAATGGGTTATTGCAATGGGATCTTGTGCGACAGCAGGGGGCCCGTATGTAAATTCATATGCTGTTGTAAAAGGTGTAGATCAAATTGTACCAGTTGACGTGTATATCCCTGGTTGCCCACCAAATCCCGCTGCTTTAATTTATGGCATTAATAAATTAAAAGAAAAAATTCGTTACGAGGCAAAGACGGGGAAGCAGGTGACGAATAAATGAGTGATCCAAACAAAGATTTAGAGGATTTGAAAAGAGAAGCGGCTAGGCGGGCGAAAGAAGAGGCGAGAAAGCGTCTCGTTGCGAAACATAATGCGGAAATAAGTAAACTTGAGGAAGAAAATCAAGAAAAAGAGAAAGCGCTATCAAAAAATGATGGTATGACTGTGGAAGAAGCGAAACGCCGTGCTGCAGCAGCCGCAAAAGTGAAAGCGGCGGTGCTAGCAAAACAAAAAGGAGAAGGAACAGAAGAAGAAAAGGCCAAGGCGAAAGCAAAGGCAGCAGCGGCCGCGAAAGCGAAAGCGGCGGCGCTAGCGAAACAAAAAAGAGAAGGAATGGAAGAAGGAACAGAAGAAGAGAAGGCGAAGGCAGCAGCAGCCGCAAAAGCAAAAGCGGCGGCGCTAGCGAAACAAAAAAGAGAAGGAATGGAAGAAGGAACAGAAGAAGAAAAGGCAAAAGCAAAGGCGAAGGCAGCAGCAGCCGCAAAAGCAAAAGCGGCGGCGTTAGCAAAACAAAAAAGAGAAGGAACAGAAGAAGTGACGGAAGAGGAAAGGGCCAAAGCAAAGGCGAAGGCGGCAGCAGCCGCAAAAGCAAAAGCGGCGGCGTTAGCAAAACAAAAAAGAGAAGGAACAGAAGAAGTGACGGAAGAGGAAAGGGCCAAAGCAAAGGCGAAGGCGGCAGCAGCCGCAAAAGCGAAAGCGGCGGCGTTAGCAAAACAAAAAAGAGAAGGAATGGAAGAAGGAACAGAAGAAGAAAAGGCCAAGGCGAAAGCGAAGGCTGTGGCGGCCGCAAAGGCAAAAGCAGCGGCGCTAGCAAAGCAGAAAGCTTCGCAAGGTGATGGGGATTCGGGAGATGAAAAGGCGAAGGCAATTGCAGCAGCGAAGGCGAAAGCGGCAGCGGCTGCAAGGGCGAAGATGGAGGGTGCTGAAGGTAAGAAGGAAGAGGAAGCGAAGCAGGAAGAGCCATCCGTGAATCAACCGTATTTAAATCAGTATGTTGAAGTTATTAAGGGAAAAGTAGGAGAGGATGCTTTAGTAGATTGCTACATTAATAAACTTTCCAAAGATGTACCAACTCTTGTAGTGGAGCCCTCAAAATATTATGAAGTAATGGAGTTACTGCGATCCCATGAGGAACTTGCATTTGATTATATGTCAGAGTTACATGCGACGGATTTTGTGACACATATGGAAGTGTATGTTCATTTATTTTCATATGGAAAGAAACAGTCAGTAGCGGTAAAGGTGAAGCTGGATCGGGAAGCGCCGCAAGTAGAATCGGTGACGCCGCTTTGGAAAGGGGCGGACTGGCCAGAGCGGGAAGCGTATGATTTGCTCGGCATTGTATTTAAGGGACATCCGAATTTATCGCGTATTTTAATGCCCGATGATTGGATAGGACATCCGCTTAGAAAAGATTATGAACCGTATGATGTGGAGGTGTAGCTAAATGATCCGTACGGAAGAAATGCTTTTGAATGTAGGTCCTCAGCATCCGAGTACACACGGTGTGTTCAGGCTTGTTATTAAAATTGACGGGGAAATTATTAAAGAAGCTACACCGGTTATTGGATATTTGCATCGCGGGACCGAAAAGATTGCAGAGAGCTTACAGTATACGCAAATTATCCCTTATACAGATCGGATGGACTATTTATCGGCTATGACGAATAATTACGTCATTTGCCACGCTGTAGAGACGATGATGGGGCTTGAAATCCCAGAGCGAGCTGAATACTTGCGAGTACTTGCAATGGAACTTGGAAGGATTGCGAGTCATCTCGTTTGGTGGGGGACAAATCTTCTCGATATAGGAGCGGTCAGCCCGTTTTTATACGCGTTCCGTGAGCGGGAGATGATTATTAATTTATTAAACGAATTATGCGGTGCCCGGCTTACTTTTAACTATATGAGAGTCGGCGGTGTAAAGTGGGATGCGCCGGACGGTTGGATTGAAAAAGTGGAAGAATTTGTTCCGTATATGAGAGAGCAATTGGCGGGTTACCATGATCTCGTTAGTGGCAATGAGATTTTCTTAAATCGTGTAAAAGGCGTTGGTATATATAGCGAAGAAGATGCAATTTCGTATTCTTTAAGCGGAGCGAATTTGCGGTGCACCGGAGTAAACTGGGATCTTCGCAAGGATGAACCGTACTCCATTTACGACCGTTTTGATTTCGATATTCCTGTTGGGAGCGTGGGGGATGCTTGGGATCGCTATGTTTGCCGCATGAAGGAAATTGAGGAGTCGTTAAAAATTGTCGAGCAAGCTGTCCAGCAGTTCCCGAAAGAAGGAGCAGTACTTGCGAAAGTACCGAAGATTATTAAGGCTCCTAAAGGGGAAGCATTCGTCCGTATAGAGTCGCCGCGAGGAGAGATTGGTTGCTATATTGCTAGTGACGGAAAGAAAGAGCCGTACCGCTTGAAGTTTCGCAGGCCGTCTTTTTACAATTTGCAAATTTTACCGAAGTTATTGAAAGGTGAAAACATCGCCAATTTAATTACGATTTTAGGTGGAGTTGATATTGTACTTGGGGAGGTTGATGGCTGATGATTGAAACGCTCTTACAATCACCTTCAAGCTGGACGAATTTCTTCATTTTTTTCGGGTTAGCGGTGCTGCTACTATTTGCGGTCCTTGGCTTTGTTACATATGGTATTTTGGCAGAGCGGAAAGTGATGGGTTTTATGCAGGGGCGGATTGGGCCAAACCAAGTCGGGGGCCGGTTCGGTTTACTGCAAACGGTAGCCGATGTTTTAAAACTATTATTGAAAGAAGATAGTATTCCGAAGGCGGCAGATAAACCGTTGTTTATATTAGCGCCTGTCATTGCATTTGCGCCAGCATTTATGGTTCTTGCAGTTATCCCGTTTACTGATAAATTTCAGTTCGCAGATATTGGCGTAGGCTTACTGTATTACATTGCTGTTTCTGGCATTACGACGATTGGTGTCGTAACCGGAGGATGGGCATCGAATAATAAATATTCCCTTTTAGGAGGGATGCGTGCAGCGGCGCAAATGATTTCTTATGAAATTCCGCTCGTAATGAGTGTAATCGGGATCGTTTTGTTAGCTGGTAGCCTAAATTTAAATGAAATCGTAGCAGCGCAGGAGAATGTTTGGTACATTTTCGTGCAGCCAATCGGTTTCGTCGTATTTTTAATCGCAGCGGTAGCAGAGTTAAATAGGACGCCGTTTGATTTACCAGAAGCTGAGTCGGAGCTTGTTTCTGGATATCATACGGAATACTCAGGGTTTCGCTGGGCGTTTTTCATGCTTTCAGAGTACGTATATTTCTTCGGGATGGCATCTTTAATTACTGTGCTCTTTTTAGGCGGATGGAATCCAGTTATGTTCCTTGGATTCATCCCAGGTGCCGTATGGTTTGCTTTAAAGTTTAGCAGTGTAGTTTTTCTATTAATTTGGTTCCGCGTTACGTTTCCGCGTATAAGAGGTGATCAGTTAATGGAGTTTGGCTGGAAAGTATTATTGCCAATTGCACTTGCAAATATTTTCTTAACGGCATTGATTAAGGAGTTATTCTTCTAATCTATGAGGGGGGTGCCAGTAAGAGATGAAAGGGCTATTTAAAGGACTAAAATATACATTAAGCAATTTGAGTAAAAAGAAGGTGACGTATGATTATCCTAATCAACCGTTGCCATTGCCAGATCGTTTTCGAGGGATTCAAAAGTTTTATCCAGAAAAGTGTATTGTTTGTAATCAGTGCTCCAATATTTGTCCGACAGACTGTATTCAGTTAACGGGGAAAAAACATCCGGATCCTACGAAAAAAGGAAAAATTATCGATACGTACGATATTAATTTTGAAATTTGTATTCTTTGTGATTTATGTACAGAAGTTTGTCCGACAGAGGCGATCGTTATGACAAATAACTTTGAACTCGCGGAATATTCACGGGATGACTTATTCAAAAATTTGCAGTGGCTTGATGAAAACGACGAAAACGTCAGGAAGGAGAATAAAGCATGAATGGCGAGTTTATAGCATTCTTTATACTATCCTTGTCTGCAATTATCGGCGGCGTTCTTATGTTGAATTTAACGAAGGTCATGCATATGATGCTAGCTCTCGTTCTAACATTTCTCAGCATTGCAGGTTTGTACTTTCTGTTATCAGCTGAATTTATCGGGGTTGCGCAAATTTTACTTTACTCGGGTGCGATCACAATTATTATGATTTTTGGCATTATGTTAACGAAACATAACGCAGAAAATGAATCACGTCTTACTCTTCGAAAATGGATTATCTTCTTTGCGGTTGTAGCATTTGGGGCAGTTATGTATTTCGCTGTTAACAATATTGATTTTGCAAATGAAAGCACACAAGGAAGTTTACCTCTCCATGAAAAAAACACACTTCAAATCGGTACACTTCTCTATTCAAAATATATTATTCCATTTGAGCTAACCTCAGTTATTTTACTTGTAGCACTTGTTGGCGCAATTATTCTTGCGAAGAAGGATGAGAAAGAGGAGGATTCCAATGAGTAGCGTTCCTGCTTCTGCATATTTAACGCTTGCGATTATTTTGTTTTGCATCGGTTTGTTTGGAGCTTTAACGAAGCGCAATACAGTGATTGTATTAGTTTGTATTGAATTAATGCTGAACGCAGCCAATTTAAATTTAGTAGCGTTTAGTAAATTAGGTTTGTTCCCAAATTTAACAGGGCAAATTTTCTCTCTGTTTACGATGGCCGTAGCAGCAGCGGAGGCGGCGGTAGGACTCGCCATTTTAATTGCTTTATATCGTAATCGTACGACAGTTCATGTAGATGAAATGGATACGCTTAAAGGATAACATTGTGACCGAAAAGGGGGAAGGAAACAATGATCGATTATGCATGGCTCATACCGCTTTTCCCGCTTGTTTCGTTTTTGTTATTAATTATATTCGGGAAGAAAATTAGAGAAGGAAGCAGTGTACTTAGTATTTTCTTCGTCTTTCTCTCCTTTATATTTGCGGTACTTGTATTAATAGAACGGTTTTCGACAGTACCAGTGAAGCATAAGTGGGTATGGCTTAGAGCTGGAGATATTGATATATCATTTGGCTTTGAAGTGACAGCATTAGGGGCTTTAATGTTGTTTATCGTTACACTTGTGAGTTTACTTGTACACGTGTATTCGAAAGGGTATATGAAAGGTGAGGAAAGATTACCAACCTTTTATGCCTATTTAGGACTCTTTACATTTGCGATGCTCGGGCTTGTTATATCACCGAATTTATTACAGCTTTATATATTTTGGGAGTTAGTCGGCCTTGGTTCGTTCTTACTCATCGGTTTTTATTTCTTTAAAGAAGAAGCGAAGGCTGCTGCGAAAAAAGCTTTTATTATGACACGTATTGGAGATGTCGGTTTATTTATTGGGATGATCTTAATTTTCTGGCATGCAGGTAGTTTTGAATATGACGCAATATTTAGAGCGATTCATACGGGTGATCTGACTCCGACAATGATTACAATAACGGCGATATTAATTTTTATCGGGGCTATGGGGAAATCAGGTCAGTTCCCGCTTCATACGTGGTTACCGGATGCGATGGAAGGGCCGACGCCTGTTTCGGCACTTATTCATGCGGCGACGATGGTCGCAGCTGGCGTATATTTAGTGGCAACGATGTTTCCGCTATTTTCAGCAAGTGCGGTGGCGATGCAGACGGTAGCAATTGTTGGAGCTTTCACTGCAATCTTTGCAGCTTCCATCGGTCTTGTACAAACGGATATAAAGAGAGTACTTGCGTATTCTACAGTTAGCCAGCTCGGGTATATGATGCTTGCACTAGGATCTGCCGGTTATGTAGCTGGTGTGTTCCATTTAACGACACACGCTTTTTTTAAAGCATTACTATTTTTGACAGCAGGAAGTGTCATTCATGCAGTGCATACGCAAAACATTAATAAAATGGGCGGCTTACAGAAGAAGATGAAAGTAACGGGTGCCTTATTTTTAATCGGTACACTTGCAATTAGTGGTGTGCCACTCCTTTCCGGCTTCTTTAGTAAAGATGAAATTTTAGCGGCAGCTTGGATGAACGGCAATTACGTTTTATTCGTCTTAGCGATAATTGCAGCATTCCTAACAGCGTTCTACATGTTCCGCCTATACTTTCTTGTCTTTACGGGGGAAGCGAAGACGAAGGAAGATGTGCATGAATCGCCCCGCATCATGACGTATCCGATGATTGTCCTTGGCGTTCTTGCAGTCGTGGCAGGCTATATAAATACACCGTGGTTTGGAACGTTTCTCGGAGATTGGCTTACGAAAGATGTAGCGTTTAAAGTGCGAGAGGGGCACGGGCCAGTTTGGATTATGATTGTTGCGACGCTCGTTTCTTTGACAGGGATTGCTCTTGCATATGTCATATATGGCAAGAAATCTATTTCTAGAGATTGGGCTGGTGGCGAGGACTCGCCTCTTTATAAACTTTTGAAAGAAAAATATTATGTGGATGAACTATACAATATGACGGTGCTCCCTATTACGAAAGGAATCGCTCATGTGCTTCGCCTATTTGAAGTGTATGTAGTCGAAGGAATTGCCATTTTAATAGGGAGTTTAGTGAAAGGGATAAGTACAATTGGCTCTAGACTCCAAAACGGAAATGTACAAGTGTACGGGACTGTAACAGCTGTTTCACTTGCAGTACTCTTCATTATTTTGCTCTATACGGGAGGGGATTTACGATGAATGATTTGTTATTAACGTTCTTCATTTTTTCCCCGCTTTTAGGAATTCTCTTACTTACATTCACACCGAAAAAAGAATCGCGTACAGTGCGAGCGCTCGGTTTATTTGGAACAGCGCTTCCATTCGGAATCGCTATCGTCCTCGCTTGTACATATGCTTCTGGAAAGAGTTTGTCTCTATTTGATGAAAAAGTGAAATGGATTACATTTGGGGATTTTGCAGCGGTGGATAAAAGGTGGTTTTCCATTTATTACGAGCTCGGTATTGATGGTTTATCGCTCGTTATGATGGTACTGACGGCCCTTCTAGCGATGCTTGCAGCAATTGCAGCATTCACTATTAAAAGAAACTTGAAAGCATTTTATATGCTGTTACTCATGTTAGAAATAGGGATGCTCGGTGTCTTCGCTGCTCAAAATTTAATGTTGTTCTTTATCTTCTTTGAAATTACATTGCCACCGATGTTTTTATTAATTGGGAAGTGGGGGAAATTGTCGAGTGAAAAGGCTGCTTATAGTTATTTAATATATAACGGTATTGGCTCCGCGATTTTGCTCATCGTTTTCTCGGTTTTATTTGCGAAAACAGGTACAACCAATATTACAGAGCTTAAAGAAATATTAACGAGTGTAGGTGCTGGCGGAGGAATGGCTGTCCCAAATAGCTTACAGTTCGGCTTGTTTCTTAGCATAATGATCGCTTTTGCGATTAAACTACCCGTTTTCCCGTTACATCGCTGGATGGTCAATGTGCATATTGAAGCACATCCGGCTGTAGTTATGCTTCATGCAGGTGTTTTACTGAAGATTGGAGCATACGGTATAATCCGCTTCGGACAGGGACTATTCCCGGAATACTTTCGCGAGTTTGCAACGCTCATTGCGATTTTAGGAGTCATCAATTTATTGTACGGAGCCTTCTTAGCGCTCATTCAAACGGACTTCCGGAAGGTGCTTGCTTACTCTAGTATTTCACATATGGGTATTGTATTAATGGGCCTTGGGGCGTTAAATGCACCAGGTACACAAGGCGCTCTATTCCAAGTTGTTTCGCACGGTTTAATTGCGGCCTTACTCTTTTTCTTACTTGGTGTTATAGAACAACGCTTTGGAACGTCGGATATTACAGCGCTTGGCGGACTTGCAAAAAGTGTACCGGTACTTAGCGGATTCTTCTTAGCGGGAGGAATGGCATCGCTTGGATTGCCGGGGATGTCCGGATTTGTTAGCGAATTTCTTGCCTTTCTCGGTTTATTCCAAGGAGAGCCAGTTATTGCAGCGGCCGGAGTACTTGGCATCATTTTAACCGCTGTATACGTATTAAGAGCAACGCTGCAAGTAACATTTGGTAAGAAAGAGTGGGAAGCGAAAGCTGATATACACGGTTGGGAGTATGTTCCTATATTGCTACTTATCTTTTGCATTATTGCAATTGGCGTAATACCAGAAATACTAGGGGATCCGCTTCAAAATACGTTGAAAACATTGGGGGTGAAGTAGGATGGATATGAATACGTTACTTAGCTTATCGTGGCATCTCATGGTGCCAGAATTCATTATTCTCGGGGCTGCCATCCTTCTTTCCATATGTGATTTGTTTTTTAAGCTGAACCATAGATACGTAGCACTTGGTGCAATCGCGTCGGTCGTGTTAGCAATCGTGTCGCTAATTACGCTATATAGCGAACCAACGGGAGATATTTTAAATGGATCGTTTGTGTTAGATGGATTTTCAAAAGGATTTAAAACGTTGTTGTTAGGTGGGGCGGCCCTCATTTTATGCATCGCAATGAGCGATGATAAGAAAAATCCAATTGAAGATAAGGGAGAATATTATTATTTATTTTTAATGGCGCTTCTTGGGGCGATGTTTATGGCTTCTAGCGTTGATTTCATTACACTTTTCGTCGGTTTAGAATTGCTTTCACTTTCTTCCTACATTTTAGTAGGAATACGAAAAAAGAACCTTACATCAAATGAGGCAGCAATGAAATATGTCATTAATGGAGGAATTGGAACGGCAATTACGCTCTTTGGAATGAGTTATTTATACGGCATTACAGGATCAACTAATATCGTGGATATGCAAAAGGTATTTGCTGGGGAACTGGCTGGTGGCATTCAGTTATTGCTAGCTCTTGCATTTCTATTATTACTCGTTGGGCTCTCATTCAAAATTGCGACAGTGCCGTTTCATATGTGGGCGCCTGATGTATATGAGGGAGCGGCTACACCTGTTACTGCTTTTCTTGGAACGATTTCTAAAATTGCGGGGTTCTTACTCATTATTCGTTTGTTCCTCATGGTTTTTGCAAGTGTATCGGTGCAAGGAGACACGCAATCTCTATACGGACGTATGAGCATATACATCGCTGTGTTAGCTAGTATTACGATGATTATTGGAAATGTAGTCGCATTAAAGCAATATAACGTAAAACGCCTATTTGCTTATTCAGGAATCGCGCATGCAGGATATTTACTCGTACCGCTTGTCGCATTATCACCATTTACGATGGATAGCATGTGGTTTTACATGCTTGCGTATATGCTTATGAATATAGGCGCGTTTGCAATTATCCACGGCTTAATCTTACAAAGCGACAAAGAAAACATCACCATTTTCACCGGATTATATAAAAGGTCGCCATTTACAGCAATCGTGATGACGATTTTTATTTTATCGCTAGCGGGGATACCAGGAACAGCTGGTTTCATTGGGAAAATTAACATCTTTTTAGGGGCCCTTCATGTAGAGCCAGCTCATTACGTACTAGCTTCTATTATGATGGGGACGACAGTCATTTCATTCGTATATTATTTCCGTATTTTACAGCAAATGTTTTTCCGTACAGGAGAAGTAGAAGAGAAAATTCGTTTGCCACTCAACATAAAGGTTGTGATGAGCCTTTGCGCAATTTCGATTGTAATACTAGGGATTATGCCGATGATTGGGTACAATTTCTTTTATGAATATTTTCCATTAATGAAAGATTTCTTCTTCTTAGGGAACGTGGTACAATAGTGAAAATAAAAGGTGTGGAGTCGTTACTCTGCGCTTTTTATTTTGTGTGAACTACGATTGAAAATGCATATAAGTATACGCTTTTAAAGAGAAAATTACGATGTAAAATGTAAGATGCTTATTTGTATTTGAAAAAGTGTGGCTCCTACTTATTATGGTATCGTTTTTATATGATTTCGTAAGTAGTAGCTAGGTAAAAAGGAGTCGGTTTTTTGGCACATCTTTTAGGGCAACAAGCACTGATTGCCATCGTTTCGCATTTATTGTTTATTACCATTACGTGGTGGGCCTTACAAGGTATTCACATTGAGCGTTTAATGAAGCCTGGAAAGGTGATGCAGACGAGAGTATTACTCATCTTAATTACAATTGCAATTGGGACATCTGTAAGTAACTTTTTCCTTGATTATTTAGGCTATTCAAAGAGTTTAACGTATTTAGTAAAGTAAGTGTATAGAACCTCATATCTCCGTTAACAATGGGGATAGGAGGGGATGAAATTGAAGCTTAAAGCCATTCTTATTGTTGCATTAAGTGTTGTTTTATTTTTGGTTGGGTATAGAGAGATGAAACCAATGAGCGATGAACAGAAGATGGAGAGCATGATCGCAGCTGTAGAGAAAAATGATGCTAAAGTAGAGAAATGGTCATGGCTAGCGCGAGAAACAAAAACGATTTCTAATATACATACGTTTCAAAAGTTGTTAAACGATGTGAAGGACAAGGCAAATATTCAAAAGTGGGAATTAGAGCAATCTCCAGATGGATATAAAGCTACATCCTATAAAAAGTTTTCTTCTTATGAAGAACGAGTAGTAGTAACTTGGAGTAAGGAAAATACTAAAGAAAACACTTTCATTATTTTTGAAGTGAGCGGGGCAAAATGGGACCCGAAGTACATTCAGAAAACGAATAAAATTTTTAGTGAAAAACCTATAATTTACACTTGTGTTCAAGGTGCACTGAATGATAAGATTGAAGGTGTTTTGCAAAATAAAACCAATCAGGTTTTGAAAGATCTTTCAGCAAGAGCGATCGAACAGATAGAAGAAAGAGCATTTGTGTCAGTCTCCGCATACAATAAAAAGTGGGATGACGCTCTTTCAACAAATAGAGAGAAAATAAATGTGCAAATAGCAATACGTTCTACAGACAACAAAGATACAATTGTGGTTGGCACACCGATCATAACTTCTGAGTATTGAGTGAATAGATACTGAAAAAAGGACACGGAGGGGAATAATTTGGAAAAGATCATCGTCCGTGGCGGAAAGCGGTTAAACGGCACAGTGCGTGTTGAGGGCGCAAAAAATGCTGTATTACCTATAATCGCTGCAGCCCTATTAGCGAGTGATGGAAAGAATGTACTATCTGAAGTACCAGTTTTGTCTGATGTATACACAATTAATGAGGTATTACGTCATTTAAATGCTGAAGTCGTATTTGAAAATAACCAAGTAACAATCGATGCTTCTAAAGAGCTAAACATTGAAGCACCATTTGAATATGTACGTAAAATGCGTGCATCTGTTCAAGTAATGGGACCTTTATTAGCACGTAACGGTCGTGCTCGTATTGCACTTCCTGGTGGATGTGCAATTGGTTCACGTCCAATTGACCAACATTTAAAAGGCTTCGAAGCAATGGGAGCAAAAGTACAGGTTGGTAACGGTTTTGTTGAGGCATACGTTGAGGGAGAACTAAAAGGAGCTAAAATTTATTTAGACTTCCCAAGCGTGGGCGCGACAGAAAACATTATGTCTGCAGCTACATTAGCAAAAGGGACAACAATCCTTGAAAACGCAGCGAAAGAACCAGAAATCGTTGACTTAGCTAACTTCTTAAATGCGATGGGAGCGAAAGTACGCGGAGCTGGAACTGGAACGATTCGTATCGAAGGCGTTGATAAATTATATGGTGCAAACCACTCTATTATTCCTGACCGTATTGAAGCGGGAACATTCATGGTTGCAGCGGCAATTACTGGTGGAGACATCTTAATTGAAAATGCTGTGCCTGAACATTTACGCTCAATTACAGCGAAAATGGAAGAAATGGGTGTTAAAATTATTGAGGAAAATGAAGGTGTACGTGTTATCGGCCCAGATAAGTTAAAAGCGGTTGATATTAAAACTATGCCTCACCCAGGTTTCCCAACAGACATGCAATCACAAATGATGGCATTATTACTACAAGCTGATGGAACAAGTATGATTACAGAAACGGTATTCGAAAACCGCTTTATGCACGTTGAAGAATTCCGTCGTATGAATGCTGATATTAAAATCGAAGGTCGTTCTGTTATTATGAACGGTCCAAACAGCTTACAAGGTGCTGAAGTAGCAGCAACTGATTTACGTGCTGCAGCTGCATTAATCTTAGCTGGTTTAGTATCAGAAGGTTACACTCGTGTAACTGAGTTAAAACATCTTGACCGTGGCTATGTAAACTTCCATAAGAAATTAGCTGCATTAGGTGCAACTATTGAACGTGTAAACGAAAAAGTAGAAGAAGTGAAAGAACAAGAAGTTTCTGATCTTCATGCTTAATTGAAATAGTCTCTATGTCTTTTGACATAGGGGCTATTTTTTTGGGCTTATTACTGTTATAGTCAAGAAATTCTATACTTATGCACGTACCAGTAAAAATATTTAGAAAATTTTTGTTTTAAATTGGCCCCCTTAAGTATGTTCTAAAAGAAAGAGTTGTTCCATAAGAATGAATGGAGTAAAGCTTTTTTTATCCCGCTTTAATGGGCAGTAAGACCCCCACCTCAAAATTCAGCAAAAGCAAAGAAGTTAGGTGGGGGATCAACTGCCCATAAAAGCCCGATTGGTTCAACTAATAATCAGTGGGGGATGAAGGAAACCCCCACTGATTAAAGTTTCACTTTATATTGGGGGAAATAAGATGAAATTTTCAAAGCCACTTTTTATTACAGTAGCGCTTCTCATAGCGCTCGTTATCATTGTACCTGCTGCTCTTGTGATTCCGTTTGCGAAAGCAAAAGTAGAGGGAAAAGCAGCTTCTAAAACTCCTCCAGCGATAGAAAGTATACCAGCTCCAGGAAAAGTGGATACAGCGGTTCAAGTTGCTGTATATCGCGAGAAACAAAAGAAGGTAGAGTCATTACCTATGGAGGAGTATGTGACCGGTGTAGTAGCTTCTGAGATGAATGCCAGTTTTGAAATAGAGGCGCTAAAGGCGCAGGCATTAGCAGCGAGAACATTTGTCGTGCAGCGTATGCTAAGCGGAGGTAAGAAAAACAATGCGGACGTGACAGATACGGTGAAAGATCAAGTGTACAAAAGCAAAGAAGAATTGAAAAAACAATGGGGCAATAACTACGAAAATAATTTGAAGAAAATCGAAGAAGCTGTTTCGAAAACCGCAGGACAAGTTTTAACGTATGACGGAAAGCCAATCTCAGCATCATTCTTCTCAACGAGTAATGGCCGGACAGAAAATGCAGCCGATTACTGGGGAAATGATTATCCGTACTTAAAGAGTGTAGATAGCCCGTGGGATCAAGCTTCTCCGAAATTTACGAGCGAGCAAACCTTTACCGTAGCTGATTTTCAAAAACGTCTCGGTGTGAAAGTGCTAGCAGACGGAAAAGTTGGTGATATTAAAGGGCGTACAGAAGGAAAACGTGTAAAAGAAGTAGCGTTTCAAGGGAAAACATTAACCGGAAGAGATGTACGTGACAAATTGGAGTTACGCTCTTCTGACTTCACGTGGAAACAAGATGGAGATAAAATCATTGTTACGACGAAAGGCTTCGGCCACGGCGTTGGTATGAGCCAATACGGCGCGAATGGCATGGCGGCGGAAGGTAAGAAATATACAGATATCGTCGCTCATTACTATAAAGGCGTTGAAATAAAGACGATGAACGATTATGAAGGTAAGTTGATGGTGAAGAAGTAGGTGTCAGGGTCTCCTGGCACCTGCTTTTTGTTTAAAATATCATAATTTTCCATTAATTGTTTGGTATAATAGGATAAAAAGTATTTGGGGGAGACAAAATGGCGTTACTGGAGTTGAAACAATTAGGTAAGACGAACCAGTTACCGGCAGTTGAACTGAAGGTTGAGAAGGGGCAATGTGTTGTTTTGCAATGTAATAACCATACAGCTAAAGTGTTACACCGTATTATTATTGGTGCGGAAGAAGCTTCAACTGGCAATGTGCTATTTGAGGGAGAGTCGATTGGAAAGAAAAACTATTCTCGCATCGGCTTTTGTTTTTTGAAAGATGAGGCATATGATCGTTTGAAGGTGAAGGAATACTTTAAGTTTTTAATAGGGCTCTATGAATCGAATATGAGTATAGAAGAAGTTGTACAATATGTCGGCCTTTTAGATAAATTAAACGTTAAAATAGAAAAACTATCATTTTCAGAGAAACGTCGTCTTCATATTGGGCGAGTTATGATTCATAATCCGGATTTAGTTATTTTGGAAGAACCAGAGCAAAATGTAGATACAGAGAGTACGATTGTGATTCGAAAAGCAATTATGAAAATGAAAGAGCAAGGAAAGGCGATTTTTATTACATCATCTTTCCTATCGGACGCTCTTTCGTTAACAGAAGATGTATACATATTAAACAATGATGGTGTGAAAAAAGTAGAAATTGAACAAGAGGAAGCAGAAGAGGTCGATGAAGAAAAAGTCGTTCAATTGATTCCGCAAATGAAGTTAGAAAGAATACCAGCGAAAGTAAACGATAAAATCATCTTATTAGACCCAATGGAAATCCATTTCATTGAAACGCAAAACGGAGTAACCCATATTCACGTTCGTGAAGGTGATTTCGTATGCGCATTAACATTAAGTGAACTAGAATCAAGATTAACAGGTTTTGGTTTCTTTAGATGTCATCGCTCGTATCTTGTGAATTTGCAAAGAGTACGAGAAGTAATTACTTGGACTCGTAACAGTTTCAGCTTAATTTTAGACGACGAAAGAAAAAGTTCAATTCCGCTTTCGAAAGGACGAATGGATGAGTTGAAAGGTGTAATTGGGCTATAAAAAGTGCTCCAATAAGCTCAAAATACGATCCATTCACCGGTAAAAATACTCCTTTTACCGGTATTTTACTGCGTAAACCCTTTGATTTTCATATGATTGAGTCAAGAAAAGCGAAACAAACAAACGAAAAGCGCTAAAGCGACTTTCATCTATAAAAGAAAAAACAAAGGGGATGACGAGATGACATTGGCAATTGAAATGAAAGATGTAATGAAAAGTTTCAACGAAAAAACAGCACTTCGAAATGTAAATATTGAGGTGAAGCAAGGAGAGATTTTCGGATTCCTCGGACCGAGTGGCTCTGGGAAAACGACAACAGTAAAAATTTTAACTTCTCAATTACTTCATAGCGTTGGAACGGTAAAAGTATTAGGGAAAGATATTACAGGGCCAAGCAGCATCGATTATAAACGAATTGGTATTTTAACAGACAACAGCGGTTTATATGAGAGACTTAGCATTTATGATAATCTACTATTATTTTGTGACTTATACGATTGCAAAAAAGAACGAATCGATGAAGTACTAGCGCAAGTAAACTTATTAGATGATAAAAAAACATTAGTAAAGAAACTATCAAAGGGAATGAAGCAGCGCGTTACATTAGCTAGAGCAATCCTTCATAAACCAGATATCCTCTTCTTAGACGAACCAACATCTGCACTCGATCCAGTTAACGTACAAAACATTCATAAAGTCTTAAAAGATTTAAATAAAGAAGGAACGACGATTTTCTTAACGACTCACAATATGGAAGAAGCAGAGACGCTTTGTAACCGCATCGCCTTTCTATGTGGCGGAGAAATTGTAGCGCTTGATACACCGGAGAACCTTCGCTTACAATACGCGAAAGATCAAATACAAGTCGTATTAAAAGATAAGCAAAAAGAAGTGGTGCAAAAAGATGAATTAGGTGCAAAACGTATTTCAGAATGGATGAAAAAAGGTGAATTACTATCCATTCATTCACACGAACCAACGCTAGGCGATATCTTTATTGAAGTTACTGGGAGGGGATTATAATGACATTTTCAATGAGAAGATTTTCAGCTATTTTTCGGAAAGAGGTACAGGATATTAAAGCAAATGCATCTGTACTCGTAATGGCGGCACTGCCACTCGTATTTTCTTTTGTTTATCAACAGATGGATGGACCGAAAGAGCAAATCGCTAATATGGTAACTTTAATGGCTTTAACAATGGTAGGAAGCTTTGTTCAAGCAGCTTTAATTGCGGAGGAAAAAGAAAAACAAACGCTACGTGTAATGATGTTATCTCCAGCATCAACGTTAGAAGTATTGCTAGGAAAAAGCGCATTAACAGCTCTTATTACATTCGTAATTTGTATTAGTAACTTTGCGATTTTAGGTGTAATAAAGGGGAATATGGTTTTAATTGCTCTATTTTTACTTGTTAGTATATTTTTCTTCCTTATGTTAGGTACGGGGATTGGATTAATAGCTAAAACAACGGCGTCAACATCAGTAGTAGGTATGCCGATTCTATTTGTTTTTTTTCTAGCTCCAATGTTAGGCGGATTTATTAAAAGTGAGTTTGTAAAAAAGGCAATCGATTTCCTTCCAACGAAGCATCTTGCGGACGCAATGCCGAAATTGCTGGCTGGAAAAGGATTTTCGACTGTTAGTGGTGATTTAATCAATATTATAATTTGGTGTGTGCTTTCCATTATTCTTTGTATTGTAGTTTACAAAAAGAAACAAATGGACTAAAAACTGAGCCAAAACGCTCAGTTTTTTCTTTTTTCTATCATTTCCTCGGAAATTTTACAATTCTTATACATATTTTTACATATTTTGTCGAAAAGTAATTAGTTATAGGTTGTATAGGATGCGTGAATATTGTTCAAAATGATTGCTGAGGTGATGATGGAATGCGAGGAAGAAATAATAAAAAGTCGCAAAAGGTAGTACATTTATTTCAAAAAAGATGGGTATTTCCGGCACTATACATTGCTTGTGCAGCGGTAATTTTAATGGTTGCGCTATGGTTCCAAGGAGCTAATCCGAAGAAGACTCCGAACCAAGATCAAGCAACGCCGTATACACAAACGGAAGATCCAGCAGTACCAGTAACGAAGTCTTCAGAAGTAGTGAAAATGCCAGCTCCTGCTAATGCGGAAGTAGTTGTACAGAAGAAGTTCTATGAAGATGCAGCAACTGAGGCGGAACAAGAAAAAGCACTTGTCTTTTATAACAACACATATTCCCCGAACAAAGGAATTGACATTGCTGCGAAGAATGGAAAAGAATTCAATGTTACAGCTGCTTTAAGTGGTACAGTAACGAAAGCTGAAAAAGATTCACTTCTTGGTTATGTTGTAACAGTTGATAGCGGAAATGGTGTAGCAGCTTCTTATCAAAGCTTAGGCAGTGTGAAAGTAGAAAAAGGTGCACGAGTTGTACAAGGTGAAGTATTAGGAAAATCCGGTCTAAGTGCAATGAATAAAGAAGCAGGTTCTCACGTTCACTTTGAAGTACGTAAAGACAATGTGGCTGTGAACCCTGAGCGCTACTTAAATAAGTCAGTAGCAGAAATTAAAGCTGATGCAGGTGCTGCAAAGGCAACGAACGCTTCTGGTAAAAAAGCTGATGACAAATCTCAAAAAGAAGAAAAGTCAACGAGCACGAAACCAGAAAGTAAAACAGAAGACAAGTCTCAAAAAGAAGAGAAATCAACTAGCGGTTCAACTAGTGACAAAAAAGAAGAACCGAAGAAAGAAGAAAAATCAACAAATGGTTCTACAGAATCATCTAACAGTTCTTCTTCACAAGAATAAGAAAGTGAAAAAATCAGTTCTCACTAGGAGAGCTGATTTTTTTATTTTCATATAAAAATACTCAATTTCGAGAAAAAAGTTGCAATAACAAGGAAAAATGACGAGATTCTCGAATATATATTACAAAAGGGAGGGGATACTGTGTCATTTTTGTTTGTTCTGTCGACTGCTATTATTTTATTGTTTGTTTTATTCACTTTATATTATTACATTGCCAGTAAGAAAGAGGTTCCCCACCATCAATTGTTAGAAGAAGAATTAGAAGGAGAAGAATGACGCCTTGTATACAAGGTGTCATTTTTTTCGCCAAAATAGTCACTGTTAACGTATTTCTCACAAAAAAATGTAATTTTTCTTAACTTAGTCCGCAAAAATAGTGAACATGTAGCATATATCAGTAGTGCGGGCAATACAATGGTATAAACCAAAGCAAAGAGAGTGTTTGAGGTGAGAAATCGTGAATCATTTCATTATAAATCCAAGAATGTTTAACGCTTACAAACAGCACTCACACTTACTTCTTAGTCGTATGCAGCGAGGCTCATTTCACCCTTCTCACATCCAATTTAGGGAGGCGAGTGGTGTGCACGATTACATCAAAGAGAGAACTATCAAGATTGGTAAGTATATCGTGGAGACAAGAAAGACAGTGCGTGTCATTGCAAAGGAATTTGGGGTATCAAAGAGTACAGTCCATAAAGATTTAACGGAACGTCTACCAGAAATTAATCCAGAGCTCGCAAATGAAGTGAAAGAAATTCTTGATTATCATAAGTCTATTCGTCATTTAAGAGGCGGAGAAGCAACAAAACAAAAGTATAGAAAAGAAGATGTAGAAAAGCCGGTACGTCAATAAATATGCGATCGCAAACATTCCGTTTCAATTCGGTAATATTTTTCAGAAGAATTCTTTTTGCGAATATTACGTTTCTGTTAAATTTATGATAAAATCAGAAATTAGGTGTAAAAGAATTCGGGTGTAACCTGATTTTGAATATCGAGGAGGAAAAAACGGGAATGTTTGCGCGAGATATCGGAATTGACCTAGGTACGGCTAACGTATTAATCCATGTTAAAGGTAAGGGTATTGTATTAAATGAGCCATCTGTTGTTGCTATTGATCGTAACACAGGTAAAGTATTAGCAGTAGGTGAAGAAGCAAGAAGTATGGTGGGACGTACGCCTGGTAATATTGTAGCCATTCGTCCACTAAAAGATGGTGTAATCGCAGATTTCGAAATTACAGAAGCAATGTTAAAGTATTTCATTAACAAATTGGACGTAAAGAGCTTCTTTTCAAAACCTCGCATTTTAATTTGTTGTCCAACAAATATCACATCAGTAGAACAAAAAGCAATTCGTGAGGCTGCTGAACGTTCAGGTGGTAAAACAGTATTTTTAGAAGAAGAACCAAAAGTAGCCGCAGTTGGTGCTGGTATGGAAATCTTCCAACCAAGCGGTAACATGGTTGTTGATATTGGTGGAGGTACAACAGATATCGCTGTACTATCTATGGGTGATATTGTTACCTCTTCCTCTATCAAAATGGCTGGCGATAAGTTTGATATGGAGATCTTAAACTACATTAAACGTAAGTATAAGCTATTAATTGGAGAACGTACTTCAGAAGATATTAAAATTAAAGTTGGTACAGTATTCCCAGGTGCACGTAGCGAAGAACTTGAAATTCGCGGACGTGACATGGTAACAGGTTTACCACGTACAATTACAGTATGCTCTGAAGAAATTACAGAAGCATTAAAAGAAAATGCGGCTGTTATTGTACAAGCTGCAAAAGGCGTACTAGAGCGCACACCACCAGAACTATCAGCGGACATCATCGATCGCGGTGTTATTCTAACAGGCGGTGGAGCTTTACTACACGGTATCGACATGCTTCTAGCAGAAGAACTAAAAGTACCAGTATTAATTGCTGAAAACCCAATGCACTGCGTTGCGGTTGGTACAGGTATTATGTTAGAGAATATCGATAGATTACCAAAGCGTGCTTTACGATAAAATGAGAGGAACTAAGGTGTAAACCTTAGTTCTTTTTTTGTATTTTTATTTTTTTATTTCGATTTTTTGAGAAAATAGAAGAAAAATAAAGAAAAACGAAGAATATAGGTAAAATATTCATATATATGGTTAAATTTAATATTTCCGTATTTGAAAACGTTTATAATATAATGAGTCGAATACGACATTAAGGCAAATCATGTGTTAATATATATTGCCTTTCCCTAATCTGGGCATACACTCTTTTCTACCTCCGTGTCAGTTGCAAGGATATGCAACTATTTTAAGAGAATAGAGTGTATGCATTTTTTTATAAATAGGAAGTAACGTTTCACTTTACCCCGCTATTTGTCGGGCAGTAAGGCTTCCGCCTCAAAATTACGTGAATACAAGAAAGTTAGGTGGGAAATCAACTGCCCGTAAAAGCCCGATTGGTTCAACTAATAATCAGTGGGAAAAGGCGCCCACTGATTAAAGTTTCACTTTATAATGACAAACAATAAACAAAATGGGATAATAAACAATATGTCCAAGTGGTAAGACCAATATTACAAAAGGGGCGATTGTTATATGTTAAATATAGAACAAATTAAAGAAATCATTCCTCACCGCTATCCATTTTTACTTGTTGATAAAATATTAGAAGTAGATGAAGGAAAAAGGGCGGTTGGAATTAAAAATGTATCCGCAAACGAAGAATTCTTTAACGGGCACTTTCCTGACTACGCAGTTATGCCCGGTGTACTTATTGTGGAAGCATTAGCACAAGTTGGAGCAGTTGCTGTATTAAAGAAAGAAGAAAACCGCGGAAGACTTGCTTTCTTCGCAGGTATCGACAATTGTCGTTTCAAAAAACAAGTACGTCCAGGTGATCAACTTCGTCTAGAAGTAGAAATGACGCGTGTACGTGGTCCAATCGGAAAAGGAAAAGCAATCGCAACAGTAGATGGTGAAGTTGCATGTGAAGCTGAAATTACATTTGCGATTGGTGATAAAAAAGAATAGATGTGAATTAAAAAAATTCTTCTGCAACATGCAGGAGAATTTTTTTAATTCATATATTTTTGTCCGAAATATTAAAATACAGATTAATCAGAATTCTTGTTGTAAATGAATGGAAGTTCGTATATAATGACGCTATAAATATCTTGAAATTAAGATAAATGATAGCGCGATAAAAATAGAGACGCGGTTGTCACATTATAAAGGGTATGAGATAGGACAAAACTTATTATGATTGGTTATGATGAAGTGTAGAGGAAAGTGATGGAGAAAATTAACAGTATAAACAAATGAAAAATGAGCGTAGCATATCGAACATAGAGAGATAAAGGGGAAAGTGTCGCATTTTGAAAAGAGGAGATCATACCATGTTCGGGAGAAAAAAAAGAAAACCATTACGACAATTAATTACACATAAAGAGCCTAAGTCACGCATTACGGAACAGTACCGTAACATCCGTACAAATATTGAATTTACATCTGTAGATAATCATGTTCGTTCTATTATTGTTACTTCGGCAGATCCAGGCGAGGGGAAAACAACGACAATTGCGAACTTAGCAGTTGTTTTCGGACAACAAGGAAAGAAAGTCTTACTAATCGGAGCTGACTTGCGTAAGCCAACAATTCAAAACTTATTTGCTGTTCATAGCCCTAATGGCTTAACGAACCTATTATCAGGACAAGCAAAATTGATGCAATGCATTCAAAAAACAGATATAGAGAATGTATACTTAATGACTTCAGGTCCAATCCCGCCAAACCCGGCTGAACTATTAGGTAGCCGGGCAATGGACGAGCTATTACTAGAAGCATATAACATGTTTGATATTATTTTAATCGACACACCACCAGTCCTTGCGGTTACCGATGCACAACTCTTAGCGAACAAATGCGATGGAATCGTACTGGTCGTACGTAGTGAAAAAACAGAAAAAGATAAAATCGTAAAAGCGAAACAAGTATTAGATAAAGCATCAGGCAAAATACTTGGTGTCGTTTTAAATGATAAAAGAGAAGAAAAGGAGCAGTATGGTTATTACTAAAATATGAAAAGGCCAACAAAAATTTTTGTTGGTTTTTTGTTGTTTTCTGAAAATTCTTTATCAAGTTACACAGTTTAAAAAGCATGATAAAATAAAAATTTTGGAAAATGATTGGAATGTGTTGTCATATTTAAGATTATTTTGTAAGATTAAACTTGTTTCTTATGAACAAATATAGAACTGAATTATTAAAAATAAAAAATGTAAGATTTATATGTTATAATTTTTCCTATGTGTAAATTTTAGAAAGTTGGAGGAACCTATGGAAGAAACAATTAGCCTAAAAGAGTTATTTCATATCTTAAAAAAACGTTTAGCAATGATCCTCGTAATCGCCTTTGGTGTAGCTATTGTAAGTGCTATCATTAGCTTTTTCTTCATGACACCAATCTATCAATCTTCGACGCAAATTCTTGTTAACCAGAAGAAACAAGAAGGTGCAGCAATTCAGTACAATGAAGTACAAACGAATGTTCAATTAACAAATACATATAAGGTTATTATTAAAAGTCCGGTAATCTTAGAACAAGTTAAGGAAATGCAAGGTTTAAATATTACCATCCAAGAACTAAATAAAAAAATTGAAGTGGTAAATGAGAAAGATTCACAAGTAGTTACATTAATGGCTCAAGATCAGGATCCGAGATTAGCTCGTGATATTGCAAATACTACAGCTGAAGTCTTTAAAGGTGAGATAGCAAAAATTATGAATGTCGATAACGTAACAGTGTTATCGAAAGCAGAAGTTGCGGAAAATCAATCGCCAATTAAACCACGTCCGATGTTAAATGTGGCAATTGCCTTCGTGGTTGGTGTAATGGCTGCAGTTGGTCTTGCATTCTTACTAGAATACTTAGATAACACAGTAAAAAAAGAAGAAGATGTAGAAAACTTACTTGGTTTACCAGTGTTAGGTATTGTAGCTCGTATGGATGAAGAAACAACGAACGTGAAATCACACGCTCCATCATCAAGAAAAGTGAGGGGACAAACAATTGGCTCTTAATTTATTTAAAAAGAAAAAAAATCATCGTCAACGTCGTCAATTAATTACTCATCAACAACCGAAATCACCAATTTCAGAACAGTATCGTAATATTCGAACAAACATCGAATTTGCAGCTGTTGATAAAAATTTACATTCATTAATGGTAACATCTGCGAACCCAAGTGAAGGAAAAACAACGACGACAGCGAATATGGCAGTCGTGTTCGCCCAACAAGGAAAGAAAGTATTATTAATTGATGCAGATATGCGTAAACCAGCGATGCATCAAATGTTTCAAGTAGATAATATTTTCGGGCTAACGAACGTATTAACGCATAGTGAACGTTTAGAAAAATGTGTACAAACAACATCAGTTGATAATCTGCACTTTTTAGCATGTGGGCCAATCCCGCCGAATCCTGCAGAATTGTTAGGATCAAAATCAATGCAGGAGCTTCTTGCACAAGCATACAGTACGTACGATTTAGTTATTTTCGATTTACCACCGATTTTAGCTGTTACTGATGCGCAAATTATGGCAAATGTATGTGATGCTTCTATTCTTGTCGTTCGTAGTGAATCGACAGATAAAGAAACCGCAGTAAAAGCAAAAGGTCTACTAGAATCAGCAAAAGGTAAATTGTTAGGTGTTGTCCTGAATGATCGTGAACGTGAACAGGGCTTATATTATTACTACGGTGCAAATTAATTAAAAGAGTGAGATATGGGAAGAACATATCTCCTTTTTTTCCTTGAATATGAGGAATATCTCATATTCAAGGAAAAAAAGATTACTATAAACGAGGGAGGACAAAACAAATGATTGATTTACATTGCCACATTTTATCTGGTATCGATGACGGTGCACAGACAATAACTGATAGTTTAGCAATGGCACAGCAAGCTGTGGCAGAAGGAATACATACAATTGTCGCAACACCACATCACCAAAATGGGAAATATGTAAATGAGCGTGCTTCTATTATTCATCAAGTGAAGCAATTAAATGATGAATTACAACAACATGAAATCCCGCTGAAAGTTTTACCAGGACAGGAGGTCAGGTTATACGGTGGTTTATTAGAAGACTATGAAGCTGGTAAAATCGTTACTTTAAATGAAACAAACAAATACATATTCATTGAATTTCCATCTAATCATGTACCTCGTTATACAGAACAACTATTTTATGAACTACGTGTAAAAGGAATGATCCCAATTATCGTTCATCCCGAACGTAATGCCGAGTTAATCGAGCGGCCAGATAAGTTATATAACCTTGTCAATAAAGGCGCATTAACACAAGTGACAGCAGGCAGTCTCCTAGGTAAATTCGGGAAAAAAATTAAAAGATTTTCACTACAACTTGTTGAACACAATTTAACGCATATGATTGCATCAGATGCACATAACACAACGTCAAGAGGATTTCATTTAGAAGAAAGCTATGAACTAATAGAGAAAGAATTCGGCACAACTGTTATGAATGATTTAAGAGAGAATCCGTATTTAATCATTAGCGGGAAAGCAATTTATAAAGAAGATCCAGAACAAATTCGTCGTAAAAAATTGTTTGGTATTTTTTAAATAAAGAATTGGTGATGTCTCCTAACCGTTATCAACGGAGGCACTCGGTCGTGCTGTGGGTAGAAATTTTATTTCATGCCTACCTTAGACGCTTGTCGTCGGGAGTATGACGTGAGGATGGGTTAGATGCCCATAATTTATTTATGTTAGAAACTCTACTTATGGAGTTGTAAAGACGAACCTATAAGTAGGGTTTTTGTTATTGTTACATATGGATGAAGTAATATATTTTGGGGGGACTAGATTTGAAAAAAGTAAGAAAAGCAATTATTCCAGCTGCGGGACTGGGGACAAGATTTTTACCGGTAACAAAGGCAATGCCGAAAGAAATGTTACCAATTGTTGATAAACCAACAATTCAATACATAGTAGAAGAAGCGATAGAATCAGGAATTGAAGATATTATTATTGTTACTGGAAAAGGAAAGCGTGCGATTGAGGATCATTTTGATCATTCATTCGAACTAGAGCAAAACCTTTTAGAAAAAGGAAAGTATGAAATGCTTGAAAAGGTACAAGCTTCTTCAAAAATTAATATTCATTACATAAGACAAAAAGAACCAAAAGGTTTAGGACACGCAGTATGGTGTGCACGTAAATTTATTGGAAATGAACCATTTGCGGTATTACTTGGTGATGATATTGTACAAGCTGAAACGCCATGTTTACGTCAATTGATGGATCAATATGAAGAGACACAGTCGTCAGTTATCGGTGTACAAACAGTACCCGAAAATGAAACACATCGTTATGGTATTATCGATCCAATTGAAAAAAATGAACGTCGTTATCAAGTGCGTCAATTTGTTGAAAAGCCAGCAGAAGGTACAGCACCATCGAATTTAGCGATTATGGGTCGTTACGTATTAACACCAGAAATCTTTATGTTCCTTGAGGATCAGCAAACAGGTGCTGGTGGAGAGATTCAATTAACAGATGCAATTCAACGTTTAAATGAAATTCAACGTGTATTTGCTTATGATTTTGAAGGTATTCGTTACGATGTTGGGGAGAAGTTTGGATTTATTAAGACGACAATTGAGATGGCACTACAAAATGAAGAATTAAATGTAGAGTTAATGAAGTATATGAAAGAACTTGTAAAAAAGGAAGAGGCACATTCATAAGGGAATGGCCTTTTTATTATCAATAAGATAGGAATTATATAAAGAAGGGAACATGTATATTGAGTTATCGAAAACGGCTCTCATTATTAATTTTATTAGATTCATTTATTGTATTAACTGCCGTGTATTTAAGTTATTGGTTCATACATCCAAATATATTAAGCAAAATTCCTACGACAGTAATTATTAGTTCTATTACATTATTGTGTAGTCATCATATTTTTGCTGCTATTTATAAGCTTTATAACAAGGCGTGGGAATATGCAAGTATTGGGGAATTAAAGCAAATATTTAAAGCAATTACACTTTCCATTATTGTAACAGCAATTGTACAACAAATTATAAATCATGATATTTATGTTCGAATTTTAGTAATCGCATGGATGTTACACTTATTATTAATTGGTGGTTCACGTTTTGTATGGCGTATGTTCCGTGATACGTATATTACTAAAGCTGCTGATAAAAAACGAACACTAATTATTGGTGCAGGTTCAGCAGGGACAATGGTAGTACGTCAATTACAACATAATAAAGAAGCAGATCTATATCCAATTGCATTTGTTGATGATGATAGAAATAAACAGAAATTAGAAATTTATAATGTGCCGGTTGTGGGTACAACAAATCATATTCAAGAAATTGTGGAAGATAACGATATTGAACATATTATTATTGCAATTCCTTCTTTAAATAGAAATCAAATAAACGAGATCTTTGAGAAGTGTAGAAAAACGAAGGCGAAAACGCAAATTGTACCAATGCTTGAAGATCTTTTAGATGGCAAAGTTTCTGTTAATGAATTCCGAGATGTACAAGTGGAAGATTTATTAGGAAGAGAGCCAATCCAATTAGATGATGCAGGAATTGGAGAAAAAATTGCTGGTAAAACAATTTTAGTAACTGGTGCTGGTGGATCAATTGGATCAGAAATTTGCCGTCAAGTAATGAAGTATAAACCAGCAAAAATCGTACTTTTAGGACATGGTGAAAACAGCATTTATAATATCGAAATGGAAATGCGAGTTACGTATAAAGATACAGTTGAAATTACGACAGAAATTGCTGATATTCAAGATCGTCATAAAATCTTTGAAATCATGAAAAAACATCAGCCATATATCGTATATCATGCAGCGGCACATAAACATGTACCTTTAATGGAACGTAATCCTGAAGAGGCTGTAAAAAACAATATTTTTGGCACAAAAAATGTAGCAGAAGCTGCAGATACATTTAAAGTAAATACGTTTGTTATGGTTTCTACAGATAAAGCTGTAAATCCAACGAATGTAATGGGAGCTACGAAACGATTTGCTGAAATGCTTGTTCAACATATGGCGTCTGTAAGTACAGGTACGCGATTTGTAGCTGTTAGGTTTGGTAACGTCCTTGGAAGTAGGGGAAGTGTAATCCCGCTATTTAAGAAGCAAATTCAAAAAGGCGGACCTGTAACAGTTACTCATCCTGATATGATTCGTTACTTTATGACAATACCAGAAGCTTCTAGGTTAGTAATTCAAGCTGGTACACTAGCTAGAGGTGGAGAATTATTTGTTCTCGATATGGGAGACCCAGTAAAGATCGTGGATTTAGCTAAAAACTTAATTACCCTTTCGGGGTATTCTATTGAGGAAATTGGAATTGAGTTTACTGGATTAAGACCAGGTGAAAAAATGTATGAAGAGTTATTAAATGAGGGTGAGATTCATCCAAAGCAAATATTCCCTAAAATTCATATAGGAAAGGCTGTTTTAATGGATCAAACGATTCTAAGACAGTTTATGAATGATTTTGAAGGAATTAGTAAAGAAGAAATAAGAGAACGATTATTAGATATTGCAAATAATAAAGTTAATTTAAACAACTAATTTAAGGGAAGGAAGTTTTTTAAATGGGAGACAGAATATTTCTTTCATCACCACATATGAGTGATGAAGGGTATGAAATGCATTATGTTAAGGAAGCTTTCGATACAAATTGGATTGCACCACTTGGGGAAAATGTAAACGGGTTTGAAAGAGAACTAGCCGAGAAAGTTGGTTCTAAAGAAGCTGCAGCACTGTCTTCTGGGACAGCTGCAATTCATTTGGCTTTAAAAGCAGCGGGAGTAGGGGAGGGAGATATTGTTTTCTGCCAAACACTTACATTCTCAGCTACTGCCAACCCTATCATTTATCAAAATGCTACTCCTGTTTTCATAGATAGTGACTATGAAACTTGGAATATGTGTCCTAAAGCTTTAGAAGAAGCTTTTAAAAAATATCCGAACGTAAAGGCAGTTATCGTAGTTCATTTATACGGTCTTTCAGCAGATATGGATAAGATTGTTGCACTTTGTAAAAAGTATGATGTGGCTTTAATTGAAGATGCTGCAGAATCTTTAGGAACGTACTATAAAGGGAAGCATACTGGAAGTTTTGGTGATTATGGTATTTTCTCTTTTAATGGAAATAAGATTATTACAACCTCTGGTGGTGGTATGCTCGTTTCTAATAATGAAGAAAGAGTTTCAAAGGTAAGGTTCTGGGCTACTCAAAGTAGAGATCAAGCGAGACATTACCAACATAGTGAATTAGGTTTTAACTATCGCATGAGTAATGTAGTTGCTGGTATTGGTAGAGGGCAGCTTAAAGTATTAGATCAAAGGGTTCAGAAGAAAAGATACATATTTAATTTTTATAAGAGAGAATTAGAAGGGCTTGAAGGTATTGAATTTATGCCTAGTAATGAGTGGAACGAACCAAACTATTGGCTAAGTTCTATGACACTAAACGGTAAGATTCGCCCAATTGATGTAATGGAAGCTCTTGAAAAAGAAAATATTGAATCTAGACCAGTTTGGAAGCCAATGCACTTGCAACCATTCTTTGAGAAATATGATTTTGTTGGTACAGATGTGTCGGAGAAACTTTTTGAGAATGGTGTTTGCCTACCAAGTGATACAAAAATGACAGATAAAGACTTAGATAGAGTTGTGAAAATTATTAAAGGGTTGTGGATAGTGTAATGAGGAGTTCTAAAGTTGGCATCTATGGACGGTTTATAAAAAGACCAATGGATTTTATACTATCTTTAATTGCTATTATAGTATTAAGTCCAGTGTTTCTTATAGTTTCTATACTTGTAAAAACGAAATTAGGTAGTCCAGTTTTATTTAAACAAAAAAGACCAGGACTTAATGAAGAAGTTTTTATGATGTATAAATTTAGAACGATGACGGATGAAAGAGACGCTGATGGTGAACTGCTTTCAGATGATATAAGGCTAACAAAGTTTGGGAAATTCTTGCGTTCAACTTCCCTTGATGAGTTACCTGAACTATTTAATATTCTTAAAGGAGATATGTCAATTGTAGGACCAAGACCTCAATTGGTCCGTGATATGGTATTCATGACTCCAGAGCAAAGAAAGAGACATAGTGTTTTGCCAGGGCTTACTGGGTGGGCTCAGGTTAATGGTCGAAATTGTGTTACTTGGGAAGAAAAATTGAATTTTGATTTGCAATATATTAATGATATTTCTTTTTTAGGAGATTGGAGAATAATTTTTATAACAATTTCTAAGGTGTTTAAGAGGGATGGAATAAGTACTGAAGGTATGGAAACAGCTGAGGATCTTGGTGATTATTTGTTAAGAATAGGTCAGATTGATAAAGAAATGTACATTAGAAAAATAGAAGAGAGCAGAAAATTAGGTTGACAAGAGAGATGGTGCGGAAATGATAAATGCGAATAGAAAAGATGTTTTAGTTTCAATAATCACCCCTGTATATAATTCTGAAGAATACATAGGTGATACTATCAAAAGTGTGCTATCGCAAACACATGAAAATTGGGAAATGTTTATTGCTGATGATTGTTCCCAAGATAGCACTGCAGAAGTTATAAGCCAATTTAAAGATGAGCGGATTAAATACTTTAAGTTGGATGAAAATGCTGGCGCTGCGGTGGCAAGAAATAAAGCTTTAGAAAAAGCAAATGGAAATTTTATTGCATTCTTAGACGCAGATGATATGTGGAAGCCTGATAAATTGCAGAAACAATTAGAATTCATGATTAAGGATAATATAGGATTTTCGTTTACAGGATATGAGATTTTAAAAGAAGAAGAAAATAAAGTTATTAAGGTTCCTTCTCAGCTCAATTATAGCCAATTTATGAAAAATACAATTATAGGTACATTGACTGTTATGATTAACGTTGACATTGTAGGAGAAGTAAGATTGGTTAATGTAAAGAAAGATCATGATTCGATGACATGGGCTAAGATCCTCAGGGAAGGGAACCTAGCATATGGTTTAGATGAAAGCTTAGCTTATTATAGAAAAGTTGAAGGTTCAATTTCAAATGATAAATTTAAGGCTGCTAAAAATCATTGGAATAACTGTAGAAATATTGAGAAATTATCATTGCCCAAATGTCTTTACTATTTCTTTTTTTATGGAATTAATGCAGTGAAAAAGCATTATTTTTAAAAAACTTTTTTGTGAAAATTTTTTTAGAAAATTAGGGACATATGGAAATTGTCTATTGAGGTGCTTTTATGTATAAAGTCGGTGTATGTGGACACTTTGGGGGCGAAAAAAATCTCCTTAATGGTCAGACGGTAAAAACGAAATTATTAACTAAAGAATTAAGACTAGCCCTTGGAACACAAGATGTAAACATAGTTGATACCCATGGGTGGAAAAAAAATCCTTTTAAGTTATTTTTGGATTGTTATTTTTTAATCCGGAATTGTGAGAATATAATCATTTTACCTGCGCAAAATGGAATTAGTGTCTTTGTACCATTGTTCTTATTTTTAAATAAGATATATAAAAGGAAGTTACATTATGTTGTTATTGGTGGATGGTTACCTAATTTGCTAAGTGAAAAACAAAAACTTAAAAATCAAGTCAGCAAGTTAGATGGAGTATATGCAGAAACAACCAGTATGATAAAATCGCTTCAGCAAATAGGCCTAAATAATGTGCAAAAGCTTGTAAACTTTAAGCGTTTAAATATTCTTTCAAAAAATGAACTTTGTTTCTCAAATGGAAAGCCATTAAAGTTGTGTACTTTTTCTAGGGTAATGAAAGAAAAGGGAATTGAGGATGCGATAAAGGTAGTAAAGAATATTAATACCTTAAGAGGGGAAGTGAAGCTTACACTTGATATATATGGGCAAATTGAAGAAGACTATAAAGAAAGATTTGAAGAGTTACAACATAGTTTCCCGGACTATATATCATATAAAGGTAGTGTAGATTTTGATAAAAGTGTAGAGATTTTGAAAGGCTATTTTGTATTACTATTCCCAACACATTTTAAAACTGAAGGGATACCAGGCACTATTATTGATGCATATGCTGCTGGAATTCCAGTGATAGCATCAAAATGGAATTCAGCAGATGAAGTTATTACTGAAGGAGTAACAGGGCATATATATAATTTTATGCATTTATCAGAATTAGAATTGCTTTTAAATTCAGCATTAGATGCCCCTGAAAATATGGAAAATATGAAAGAGAATTGTTTGAAGAAAGCCGAGGAGTTTTTACCAGAAAAGGTTATTGGTGATTTTATCCGAAATATGTAAATGATTATGTGTTTATGTCAAAAGGATAAATTAAGTGTTGTTAAGGTTAAATTTAATTTAGACGGATCATATATAAGGTAAATTAAGCATCGAGTAAGGGGCATGTTTGGAATGACAAAAGAAAATCAACCTAAAAGACTTTTATGTATTGTAAACACAATTAACGCAGGTGGTGCGGAAACCTTCTTAATGAAGCTATATCGTGCGTTGGATAAAACAAAATATCAAATGGACTTTTACTGTATGTCCTTAGAAAAAGGATATTATGAAGAAGAAATAAAGGAGTTAGGTGGAAAGGTTTATTATGCAGTGCCTAAATCTCAAAACTGGATTAAGGCTTTTCTTACATTAAAAAATGTTGTGAAAGAAAATAAGTATGAATATGTGATGAGAGTCTCACAACACTCATTGGCAACAGTTGATTTAATTGCAGCAAAAATGGGCGGAGCAAAAACTTTGGTACAAAGGTCTAGTAATTCTAATGCCGCTAGTGAAATTGGTAGAGTATTACATAATCTATTTAAATGGCTACCCATGACAATTCCCAATGTTAAGATTGCACCATCTACAGAAGCTGCAGAATATACTTTTGGTAAAAATTGTGTGGAGAATGGAAAAGCAATGCTTGTTAAGAACGCTATTCCTTTAGATTCTTTTCTATTTAATAAAGAAAAAAGAGAAAAACTTAGGAAAGAGCTTAACTTAGATGATAAATTTGTTGTTGGTCATGTGGGGAGATTTGATACTCAGAAAAATCATAGTTATTTAATCGATGTTTTCTCGGAAATAGTAAAAAGAAATGCCGATAGCATATTAGTTTTAACGGGAAAAGGTTCTCTTGAAAATAATATTAGAAAAAAAGTGGAAATGATGGGATTAGTTGAAAAAGTTATTTTCACGGGGGTTAGATCTGATGTTCCTGATATTATGATGGCAATGGATGTATTTATTTTTCCGTCGCTGTATGAAGGAATGCCTAATACAGTAATTGAAGCACAGGGTACAGGTTTACCTTGTATTATTTCAGATACAATTACTAGGGAGGCAGATATAACGGGGAATATAGAGTATCTTACCATTAATAAGGAACCAGAAAAATGGGCAGAAAAAGCTTTAACGTATTCAAATGGTTATGAACGAGGTAATGTACAAAAAGCTTTTGTTAAAAAGGGATATGATATTAATTTTGAATCAAAAAAATTGATGGAATTAGTAACAAAATAGATTGCTAATCAAATATGCTTAAACTTATTAGTTGTATAACCATTTATAAGAATGTAGCAGATCTTAATTAAAGAATGGAGCTAGTAATGGAGAAATTTACCTTAAGCAGAATAATTAACATAATAATGTTTTTATATATATTAAGTATATATTTATTTACTTTTAGAGATGGATTGAATTCAATCAGTAATTTTCTTGCGTTGACTTTTATAGCCGCTATATGGTCTAATGTCCTACTAACAAGAAAAAAAATAGTATTTAATAAATTTTTATTTATTTATTTTTTATTTATTTTAGTTTGTTTTGTTTCTGTATTCTTTGCAATTAATCAAAGTATTGCAGTAAGTAAGATTAAAACTATAATACTTATTTATTTTTTAATGATTTCTCTAGTCAATTATATCGATACATTCGAGAAATTAAGAAGTTTTTTGCTTTCTTTTGTATATTCAGGTTTTATTACGGGAGTATATATTTTGGCTAGTTCCGACTTTTCTCAAGTAACTAGATATGGAAGTGAGCTAGGAAATGTTAATTCAATAGGTATGATAATCGGGATATCCTCCATATTTTGCTTTTATTTCATTATTGAGGAGAAAAAATATTTATTATATACGCCAATTATGCTAATAAATATTTTTGTTGTTTTTTTAACAGGATCTAGAAAAGCGCTTCTTTTTGTTGTTCTTACAATTATTGCGATTCTACTAATTCAACAGAAGGCGGGAATTAAAGGTAAGATTAAAGCTTTAATAGGAATCCTTGTTACTCTAGTAATAAGCCTATATGTAATATTCAATGTTGAATTATTATATACAATAATAGGTGTTAGAATGGAGCATTTGTTCTCATATATACTAGGGAAAGGAGCAAATGAAGGTTCTATAAATATTAGGGCAAATATGATTGACATGGGATTAGATTGGTTTCAAGAACGACCGATTACAGGTTATGGAATAGATAATTTTAGATCTTTATATGGGATTGAAGCAATTGGAGGAGAATTTACTTATTCACATAATAACCTTGTAGAGCTTTTAGTTGGTATAGGGATTATAGGGACATTTCTCTTTTATTTGACCCATTTTATTGTTTTAAAAGGCCTGTATAAAGAATCTAAGAAAAATCAAAAAAGTGCTTTATGTTACTCTTTTATAGCCATAATAGGCATATATATTATTTTATCTGTTGGATTAATTTATTACTACGATAAACACATTAGTATGATATTGGCCATCGGAAGTATAATATATAAAATTGGTAAACCTAGTGGTGAAGAACTAACACAAAAAACTCTCGAATAAGTAAGGGAATTTAAAATATTTAATAAGGATGAAACTATCAATGATTAATAAAATTATAAAAGGCATAAGGAACCCAAAACGGGCAATACTTTACATTTTGGGAACAAAAATATCCAAGGTAATTCCAGATAAGACCTACTTAGAAATTAAATATAAATTAACAACTGGAAAAAAGTTAGATTTCGAAAACCCAAAAACATTTAATGAAAAATTACAATGGCTAAAATTGCATAATCGAAATCCAGAATATACAACGATGGTTGATAAGTTTGAAGTGAGAAAATATATTGCTGATAAAATTGGTGAAGAATATTTAATACCTCTAATCGGTGTCTATGATAGCTTTGAGGAAATAGATTTTGAGGTATTACCAAATCAATTTGTCTTAAAACCAAATCATACTTCAGGAAATGTTTATATTTGTAAAGATAAATCAAAAATTAATTATAAAGAATTAAAAAAAGAAATTAATATGTGGTTAAAGAGAAAATATTATTGGATGCATAGAGAATGGCCATATAAAAATGTAAAGCCAAAAATTGTTTGCGAAAAATATATGGTAGATGAATCGGGCACAGAGCTAAAAGATTATAAAATGTATTGTTTTAATGGAGAAACTAAAATTATACAAGTGGATTATGATAGATTTAATGGTCATAAGAGAAATCTATATAATAGTAAATGGGAATATGTTCCCACTTCAATAAAATATCCAAGTAATCCTGATATAATTATAAAAAAACCAAATAAACTTAAAGAAATGCTTGAATTGGCTAACATACTATCAAAAGGGCACCCATATGTTAGGGTTGATTTTTATTCAATAAATGAGAAACTTTATTTTGGAGAGATAACCTTTTATCCAGAAGCCGGTTATGGGAAATTTGATCCGGTAGATTTAGATATAGAAATGGGTAATTTAATTAAATTACCTATTTTATAATTAAGTAAAAAGAAGAAATGGAATGAGAGAGTTGTATATAGAAAATCCAAAATTTAGTGTGTTAATTCCAGTATATAATGTAGAAGAATTCATAGCTGAATGTATAGAATCAGTACTAAATCAGACATATCAAAATTTTGAGGTCATTCTAATTAATGATGGATCTACAGATTCAAGTGGTATGATATGTGAAGAATATGCAAAAAAGGATAATAGATTAAAACTGTATCATCAAAATAATCAAGGACTTTTGACATCAAGACAAAATGCCATTTCGAAAGCTAGTGGTGATTTTTGTTTGTTTCTCGATTCAGACGATTATTGGGAAACGGAATTGCTTGAAAAAATTAATCAAACAATAGATGAATATAATTGTGATTTGGTAATTTTTAAATATAAAAGAGTTTCAGAAAAGGGGGAGTTCATATCTGAGGCTCCCTCTATTTTTAAAGATGAAACAGTTTTTGATAATAAGAATAAAGAGGAACTTTTTAAAAAGATAATTAATAGTTCCAATTTAAATAATTTAGTCTGTAAAGCAGTGAAACGTAATTTATTAAATAATATAGATCATTCACAGGATTATGAAGTTAAAAATGGGGAGGATCTATTGCAATCTCTTCCTTTACTGTATAAATCAAAAAGAACAATATATATTAATTGTGCATTATATAATTATCGGACGGTATTAAGTAGTATTACTAATACCCTCAATGTAAATTTTCTTAAGGATATTACGGTGGTAAGGGGAAGTTTACTTTATTATTTGAAGAAATTGGGTATGGATACTGAGGATAACTTGAAGGAGTTTTATCAGTTTTATATGCAATTATTTTTAAATTATATATTCGAATTGATAAATTCCAATATATCTAAAAAGGATAAAATCACTATAATTACTAATTTTCAGCAAGAGCAATTATATAAAGATGCGATGGAGAAAATTAAAATTTCAGGGTTTTCATCGGAAAAGAAAATATTATTTTATTTGATAAGAAAAAATTATTATAAGGCGATTTTTATTTATGCAAAGGTAATTAATTCATTAAAGAAAATTACTAAGTATTTTGCGTAGTAGTGAAGGGATTGCAGTGAGAATGCGTAGTAAAAAAGCATTAGCGAATATAAGTGTGGCATTAATACTTCAAATAGTGGCGATAATTTGCGGGTTAATATTACCACGCTTAATAATTAGTACATTTGGTTCAGATGTCAATGGGCTCATTAACTCAATCACCCAGTTTTTAGGGTATATTATTTTACTAGAAGCTGGGGTAGGGGGAGTTGTTCGTGCAGCTTTATATAAACCGTTGGCAAGTAGTAATATCAATTCCATAAGTGGAATTATGAAGGCAACAGAGCGGTTTTTCAAAGTAGTGGCATATATATTCATAGGTTACTTATTAATTATGGCACTAATATTTCCATATTTAGTAGGAGATAATTTTGATAAGTTTTTTACTTTTACTTTAGTGCTAATTATAGGTATAAGTACATTTTTTCAATATTATTTGGGGATTTCATATCAAATCTTATTACAGGCCGATCAAAGGTCCTACGTAACTTCTGTAGTACAGATTATTACGTTATCATTTAATACAGTATTAGTTATAATTTTAGTGAATTTAGATGCTAGTATTCATATGGTGAAATTGGGAAGTGCAGTAGTTTTTGTCATTAGACCACTGTTATTAAATATTTACGTGCACCGGAAATATAAGATTATAAAGGATTGTCAGCCAGATAATAATGCTATTAAACAAAGATGGGATGGTTTGGGACACCATATTGCATTTTTATTGCACACTAATACAGATATAGCCTTACTTACTATATTTGCTAATATGAAGGAGGTTTCGGTATACTCCATTTATTATTTGGTGGTTTCTAGTATAAAAAAAATAACGGCTACTTTTTCATCAGGTTTAGAAGCCGCTTTCGGTAATATGATTGCTAAAGATGAAAAGGAAGTATTGAATAGAAATTTTCGTATGTTTGAATTCTCTTCTTTTACTATAACTACAGTACTATTTACATCTACTGCATTGTTAATATTACCCTTTGTTTCACTGTATACTAGTGGAATTACCGATGCAGATTATTATAGGCCAACATTTGCATATATCTTAATTGCTGCTGAAGCAATTTTTTGTATTAGGATTCCGTACAATGCAGTTGTTTTAGCAGCGGGTCATTACAAGCAAACGAGAAATGGCGCAATTCTTGAAGCTATAATTAACATTGTTTTATCTCTTATCTTAGTTAACTTCTTTGGGATTATAGGGGTTGCAATAGGAACTTTATGTGCAATGTTATTTAGAACAGTTCAATATGCGATATACCTATCTAAAAATATATTAAAAAGAAGTATCTGGATATTTATAAAAAAGATAATGGTGTATGCACTGAGTTCAGTAGTAACAATTTTAGTTGTTAAACTTCTGCCCTCTCTTACCTTAGATTCGTATATTAGTTGGTTTATATATGGGATAGAAGTGGCTGTAATAGCAACTCTAATAACTATCCTTATAGGTACAGTATTTTATTATAAGGATATGAAAGAAATTATTTTAATTGCTAAAAGGATGTTTTTTAAGAAAAAAAGTAAAAATATATAGTACCATATTTTTAAATAAGTATGTTTAGTGCTTTTTATTAGATATGTTTTCTAGTATAAGGTGCGCGAATGGTGAAAAAAGGAAGGTGTAATGATGTATAAAATAGCAGTAGCAGGAACAGGTTATGTAGGTTTAGTAGCAGGAGTGTGCTTTGCAGAAGTGGGACATCAAGTAACGTGCGTTGATATTGATGAAGAAAAGGTAAAGCTAATGGAATCTGGAGTATCCCCAATCTATGAAGCGGATTTAGAAGAACTTATGCAGAAAAATTACACTGCAGGAAGAATTAATTATACAACGGATTATCAATCAGCATACAAAGATGCGGATGCAATTTTTATTGGAGTAGGAACCCCAGAACAAGCTGATGGTTCTGCAAACCTTTCATATATTGCAACCGTGGCAAAACAAATTGCTGAAAGTGTGGAAAAAGATTGTCTTGTTGTTGTAAAATCAACTGTTCCAATTGGAACAAATGATAAGGTAGAGCAGTTTATTCAAGACTTTTTAGTTAATGATGTGAAAGTTGAAGTAGCATCAAATCCAGAATTTTTAGCTCAAGGTTCTGCTGTCCATGATACGTTATACGCAGAAAGAATTGTTATTGGTACTGAAAGTAAATGGGCAGAAGAAGTATTAATGAATCTTTATAAACCATTCCATTTACCTATTGTTTCAGTTAATAGACGATCTGCTGAAATGATTAAGTATGCTTCCAATGATTTCTTAGCTCTTAAAATCTCTTATATGAATGATATTGCAAACCTTTGTGAGTTAGTTGGTGCGGATATTCAAGATGTTGCAAGAGGTATGAGTTTTGATGAGCGTATTGGAAGTAAATTTCTAAATGCAGGTATTGGTTTTGGTGGTTCATGTTTCCCTAAAGATACTAAAGCATTAGAGTATTTAGCGAGACAAAATGGTTATGAACTAAGAACCATAAAGGCTGCAATTGATGTGAATAAAGATCAAAAGACTTTATTGTACAAAAAAGCGAGTCAAAGATTAATTACTTTTAATGGTCTTAAAGTAGCGGTATTAGGTTTAACATTTAAACCTGGTACAGACGATTTAAGGGAAGCTGCCTCTCTTGAAAATATTCCTTTACTACTAGAGCAAGGTGCAGACATTTATGCTTTTGATCCGGTCGGTGCAAATAATTTTGCGAAAGTATATCCTGAGGGAAGAAATAAAAATGGGAATATCACATATGTTACAGACATTGAACAGGCGTTAGAAGGGGCTAATGTTTGCTTTATCTTCACCGAGTGGGGAGAAGTGAAAGCACTAACTCCAGAGATGTATAAAAAGTTAATGAGAACACCACTAATTTATGATGGAAGAAATATTTATGATGTTCAAGCAATGCAAGAAGCGGGCATAGAATATCATTCCATTGGTAGAAAATCAACAAATAGAGATCGTATGAAGGAGTTGAATAACATTGAACTACAGGCCTCTAGATAATAGTAAAACATATCTTATTACTGGAGCAGCTGGTTTTGTAGGATACTTTTTATCTAAAAAATTATTAGATCAAGGTTGCAAAGTAATAGGTATTGATAATATAAATGACTATTATGATGTAAATCTTAAATATGCTCGTTTAGAACAATTAAAGCCCTATGAAAAATTTATTTTTATTAAAGGTGATATTTCTGATAAGGATATGATTACTAAGCTCTTTGAAGAGTACAAGCCTAATATTGTAGTGAATTTGGCTGCGCAAGCTGGTGTGAGATATTCAATTGAAAATCCAGATGTATACATTCAAAGTAATATCATTGGTTTTTATAATATTCTTGAAGCATGCAGACATTTCCCTGTTGAGCATCTTGTATACGCATCATCAAGTTCTGTTTATGGAGCTAATAAAAAGGTACCATTTGAGGAAACAGATTTTGTAGACAATCCAGTCTCGCTTTATGCTTCTACTAAGAAATCAAATGAGTTAATGGCTCATACGTATAGTCACTTGTACAAAATCCCTGCAACTGGACTTCGTTTCTTTACAGTGTATGGTCCATTGGGGCGCCCGGATATGGCTTATTTTGGCTTTACTGATAAATATTTTGCTGGCGATTCGATTAAAATATTTAATAATGGTGATTTTGAAAACGACCTGTATCGTGATTTTACTTATATCGATGATATCGTTGAAGGAATTCAACGACTTTTAAGTAATCCACCTAAAGGTGATGTTGAGCATAAGGTATTTAATATTGGAAATAATAACCCTGAAAAACTAATGGTGTTTATCGAAACATTGGAGAAAGTACTAGGTAAAGCTTTAGGAAGAGAAGTGGCATTTGAAAAGGTATTTGAGCCTATCAAACCAGGAGATGTACCAGCTACTTATGCATCTACAGATTTATTACAGAAGGCTGTAGATTTTAAACCTGAAACTTCTATAGAAAAAGGTTTACAAGAATTCGCTAATTGGTATATAGAGTATTATAAAGTGAAATAATCTGGATTCTGATTTTGAAAAAGAAAATCCTATCGGTGCATCAGAATACTTGAGATAGAATGTAATAAGCTGGTTATAGTCTAGCATCCTTAGTATAATAGACTAAAGTGTTATTTTTATTATCTGGATATTTATTCAGGGTGATGGAAAGAAGAGGTCTATAATAATGAAAAAGAAAATCCTATTTTGGATATTAGGAATCATAGGAGTATTAGTTATAGGTGGAGGAGTTTACGCCTATAATGTATATTCTAAAGTCTCAAATACATTAAATGAAGTTCATAAACCTTTAGAGCGTGATAAAAATAATAAACAAGAAGAAAAAATCAATAAATCTGAGCCTGTTTCAATCCTATTGCTAGGAGCCGATGAACGTGGTGAAGATAAAGGACGTTCAGATTCTTTAATGGTTATCACTTTAAATCCTAAAAATAATTCAATGAAAACAGTAAGTATCCCTCGTGATACATATACAGAAATCGTTGGAAAAGGAAAAAGTGATAAAATTAACCATGCTTATGCATTTGGTGGCGTAGATATGTCTGTCGCAACTGTAGAAAAGTTCTTAAATGTACCTATTAACTACTATATTGAAGTGAATATGGAAGGGTTTAAGGATATTGTCGATGCAGTAGGCGGTGTAGATGTAAATAATGATTTAGAGTTTTCTTTAGAAGGAAAGCACTTCCAAAAAGGGAATATCCACTTAAATGGTGACCAAGCTTTAGCATACACACGCATGCGTAAAGAAGATCCACGAGGCGACTTCGGACGTCAAATGCGTCAACGTCAAGTAATGCAGGCTGTAATTAAGAAAGGCGCAAGCTTCTCTTCTTTATCAAGCTATGGTGATGTGTTAACAGCGATTCAAAAGAATGTGAAGACAAACTTAACGCAAGATCAAATGTTTGATATGCAAAAGAATTATAAAGATTGCTTGAAAAATAGTGAGGATATTCAAATCCCAGGTGATGGCCACAAAGCCGCTGATGGTATTTGGTACTACTATGTTCCAGATGCAGCGAAACAAGATTTAACGAATAAGTTAAGAGCGCATCTTGAAGTGACTAAGTAATATGTAATAACCCAACTCCTTTGGTAGGAGTTGGGTTTATTTTTGCGTGAATTTATATTAGTATTATATGTTGTGAGAATAATAGATGAGGTGAATCGATGAATAAGAAAGCGGTACTTGTCCTAGTTATTTTTGTATTGTTTGTCGCTTCGGTTGTGAGCGGTAAATTATATTGGAATAAGAAGGTTGCGAATGCAACAGGACAGACGAGTGAAGTAACGAAAACGAAGTCTGAAGTTCAAGATAGTGGAACGAAGAAATCAGAGAAGAAACAAGATGCGAAATCATCTTTTAATGAAGCATATGCGAAGAATTTACCAGATGAAGTGAAAGAGAAGTTAAAGAAAGCCGCTGAGGATAAAAAGGCAGTAAACCTTGTTATTGTTGGTGATGAAGCTTCTTCATCTGCAAAAGATGCTTGGGCAGCTAAGTTAACGGCTAACCTAGATGCTTCTTATGGTAAAGGTTTATGGAATGTGACGGTAAAAGAATATAAGGGTGAAAGTACAGACGAGTTGATTGCGAATAAACGTGATAAAGAGATTGCGAAAGAAAAGCCAGATGTGATCTTATTTGAGCCACCGTTTATTACTGACAATGGTAAAACTGGTAATGGAAATTCAGTTGCGAGTACGCAGAAGTTTGTACAAGCACTTTCCACTAGTGCAAAAGGTGCTACAATTATGATTCAACCATCAAACCCAGTGTATGGTGCGAAGAATTATCCGAAGGCAATTGAGGCGTTAAAGCAATTTGCGACGCAAAATGGTTATACATATGTGGATCATTGGGGAGCATGGCCTGATGCAACAACAAAGGCCATTTTACCTTACTTACAAGAAGAGTTTGGTTTCCCAAGTGCTAAAGGGCATGAAGTATGGGCGCAATATGTAACGGATTATTTTATAGCTAAATAAAATCTGTAGGAAGGAAATCATTTGTTTTATAAAAGATAAATGATTTCCTTTTTTATTAATATTTAATAATACTGGAGGTATATTTATGGCAATACTTGTAACAGGTGGAGTAGGATATATTGGTAGTCATACATGCGTAGAATTATTGAATAATGATTATGAAATTATTGTAGTAGATAATCTTTCAAATAGCTCAATAGAGTCTATCAATCGAGTGAAAGAGTTAACAGGAAAACAATTTAAGTTTTATAAAGAGGATCTTGTGAATTACGAGGCACTGAATAAAATTTTTGAGGAAAATACAATTGAAGCTGTCATTCACTTTGCAGGTTTAAAAGCTGTAGGGGAATCGGTAGCAAAGCCATTAATGTATTATCATAATAACATTATCAGCACATTAGTATTATGTGAAGTGATGCAAAAGCATAATGTGAAGAAGATGATTTTTAGTTCATCTGCAACGGTATATGGTATTCCAGAAACATCACCAATTACAGAAGAATTTCCATTAAGTGCAACAAATCCATATGGTCAAACGAAATTGATGATCGAACAAATGATGCGTGATGTAGCATTTGCAGATGCGGAATGGAGTATCGCATTACTTCGTTATTTCAATCCATTTGGTGCACATGAGAGTGGAAGAATTGGAGAAGATCCAAATGGAATTCCAAATAACTTAATGCCATATGTCACACAAGTGGCAGTAGGTAAGCTAAAGGAATTAAGTGTATTTGGAAATGACTATCCAACGAAAGATGGCACGGGAGTCCGTGATTACATCCATGTTGTAGACTTAGCAAATGGTCATGTAAAGGCACTTGCAAAAGTAATGAATACAACGGGAGTAGATGCTTATAACCTTGGTACAGGCACAGGTTATAGTGTGCTTGAGATGGTTGAAGCATTTGAAAAGGTTTCAGGCAAGAAAGTTCCTTATAAAATTACGGAGCGTCGTCCTGGTGATGTGGCGGTATGTTTTGCAGATGCATCAAAAGCAAAACGTGAATTAGGATGGGAAGCAAAACATGGATTAGAAGAAATGTGTGCAGATTCTTGGAGATGGCAATTAAATAATAAAAATGGTTATATCACAAAATAGCATTAAGGTTTTAGTGTACAGACTATAGGTAATTGGGATAGATGTCTATGGTATAATATATTATAAATTAAATAGTTCTAAGCCTGAAAATTTAGCTATGTGGAAAGTGGGTATACAATGAATTCAATCCTAATCTGCGGCGGAGCTGGTTATATCGGTTCGCACGCTGTGAAAAGGTTAGTAGACGAAGGTTTATCTGTAGTAGTAGTAGATAACTTACAAACGGGTCATGAGGATGCAATTACGGAAGGCGCGAAGTTTTATAATGGCGACCTTCGTGATAAAGCATTTTTAAGAGATGTGTTTACACAAGAAAATATTGAGGCGGTTATGCATTTCGCAGCTGATTCTTTAGTGGGAGTTAGTATGGAGAAGCCTCTGCAATATTATAATAACAATGTATATGGTGCACTTTGTTTATTAGAGGTAATGGATGAGTTTAAGGTAGATAAGTTTATTTTCTCTTCTACTGCGGCGACGTATGGTGAGGTAGATGTAGACCTTATTACTGAGGAAACGATGACAAATCCAACGAATACGTATGGAGAGACGAAGTTAGCAATCGAGAAGATGCTTCATTGGTATAGCCAAGCTTCTAATTTACGTTATAAGATTTTCAGATACTTTAACGTGGCTGGTGCAACTCCAAATGGTATTATTGGGGAAGATCACCGTCCAGAGACGCATTTAATTCCTCTTGTATTGCAAGTGGCGTTAGGTCAACGTGAGAAGATTATGATGTTTGGTGATGATTATAATACACCAGACGGTACTTGTATCCGTGATTATATTCACGTTGAAGATTTAGTAGCAGCTCACTTCTTAGGTCTTAAAGATCTACAAAACGGCGGAGAAAGTGATTTCTATAACTTAGGAAATGGTAATGGTTTCAGTGTTAAAGAAATCGTTGATGCAGTTCGTGAAGTTACAAATCATGAAATTCCAGCTGAAGTAGCACCGCGCCGTGCGGGAGATCCAGCACGTTTAGTTGCTTCTTCTCAGAAAGCGAAAGAGAAGTTAGGTTGGGATCCTCAGTATGTAAATGTGAAGACAATCATTGAGCATGCTTGGAATTGGCATCAGAAGAAACCTAATGGGTATGATAAGTAAGACTAATAAGTGAAGGAGAGGGTATTGTCGTTCAACATATGTTCGACAATACCCTCTCTTTTTTTATAAGATTTTTGCTATACTAAACTGTACTATAATACAGGATGGAAGGAGGAGAATGATGAAAATACTTGTAGTGGATGATGAATCGAGTATTCGTAATTTGATTCGGATGCAGCTTGAGATGGAAGGATATGAAGTGCTTACGGCGGCTGACGGGAGAGAAGCTTTAGAGAGATGGAATGAAGGACCGGATGTTTTGATTTTGGATGTTATGCTTCCAGATACAGATGGGTATGAGTTACTTCGTTTGTTCCGGGAGAAGGATCGGGATATTCCAGTGCTCATGTTAACTGCGAAGAGTCAGATGAATGATAAATTGCTTGGCTTGCAGCTTGGTGCAGATGATTATGTGACGAAGCCATTTAATTATGCGGAGCTTATTCTTCGGGTCAAGAATATGACGCGGCGCGTGAAGAAGAAGGAGGTAACGGTAAGCCATGAAGTAATCGGGGCGGGAGAGATAACGATTTGTCCTAAGGAAAGAAAAGTGCATGTGAGTGGGCAAGAGATTCAGTTAACGTACAGAGAGTTTAATTTATGTCAGTTGTTTGTTTCCAATCCGCAGCGTGTATTTATGAGAGATGAGTTACTTGAGAAAGTATGGGGATTTGAGTATATCGGAAATACGAGAGCGGTTGATATTATGGTGCAAAGACTGCGGAAGAAGTTAGGGAATAGCGGAGAATATATTAAGACAATTTATGGCGTTGGTTATAAACTGGATTGTTAAGTGGTGATGGTATGTCTTTAAAAAGAAATATGGTGTTTGGAATCGTTGGACTGTTAATCCCGATTTTTGTTCTTTTGTACGCAGTTGTTTATATTACGTTAGAAAAGAATATGTATCATAACGCGGCAAATTCTTTAGAAAAGTTAAGTGTAGAAGCACAAATTTATACGATGAATTATTTAGAGAAGGAAGCAGAGGTAGAGACGCTCGGTCCGAATTCACTTTTAATTGCTTCATATTTAGCGAAGCGCATGGATGTCCGTGTACAGATGATCGGGAAGAATGGGGATGTTGTGGCGGATACGCAAAAGGGAGCGCTTCTTCATCGGAATATTGATATTGAGAGTTCTTTGAAGGGAAAGAAATCTTATGTGTTTGAAGAGGGAGACCCAGCTCCAATTCTTTTGTTTTCAAGCCCGGTTTATTATGGAAACGATGTCATTGGTAGTGTTCGTTTTATAAATGAGTTAACGGGTGAGAAGGAAGTGTTAACAAATGTCGGTTGGACGTTTTTAATGACGTCTCTTTGTCTCGTAGCTGCAGGTATTTTCTTTGCGATTCGTTTGGCGAAGTCTCTTCATAAGCCGATTGATCAGTTAAGACAAATGGCGCACCGGCTTGCGAATGGTGATTATAAAAGTAAGATTGAGCTAAATGAATATGTGGAAATTGCGCAGCTTTCAGCGTCTTTTAATGCGATGGCTGATGGGATTGAACTACATATTAAGCAATTGAAGGAAGAGAAAGAGAAGCAGAAAGATTTCTTAGATCGCATTACGCATGAGCTAAAAACACCGCTAACGGCGATTATTGGCTATGTGGATTTAATTCCGAAGTTAAAGGAGAAGGAAGATGTACAGGAGAGCTTGCGCTATGTAGCTGTAGAAAGTGAGCGTTTATTATCACTTGTAGAGGAATTACTTAAGTCTTCAAAGTACGGGACGAGTACGTTTGAAATATCACCTACAGTTGTGAATATAAAGGAATTAGCCGAAGAAGCAGTTTCAATCGTGAAACCTCGTCTGCAGAAGTTTGAGATTGAAGTTATCAATGAGTTAACAGATGTATATGTTGTTGCCGATTTCGATAAGACGAAACAGATCTTCTTAAATGTGCTAGATAATACGATAAAATATAGCGATGCTACGCAAATTCGTATGAATGTCATTGTAAATGAACGTGAGGCGAAGGTGTTTGTTCATGATGATGGCATTGGTATAGATGAAGGTGTGCTGGCAGAGTGGAATGAATCGCCAGAAGGGAAGGTACTTTCTTCTAGTTACGGGAATGGGTATGGTTTGTATATTTGTCAGGAGATTATGAATAAGCAGGGCGGAAGTATGCGGATTGAGAGTAGTGAAGAGGTTGGTACTACCATATTTATCACATTCTTGCTTCCGAGACGGATGGAAGACATAAAAAACTTGAAAGCGGTTAAATGATACATTTATGAAACAATTATGCGGTATTTTCGAAACAACGTTTTTTTATCTTGGAGGTAGGCAGAAATGAAAAGGCTATCATTTCAAATTCTTATGTTTGTCCTTTGTATAATCGTTTCTCTTATTTTGTTTTATGTGATGGAGAAGCAAATATATAATCGGATCACAATCGTGAATGACAAACAAGCTGTTTTACAAAGAGTGAATGAATCCCTGCCTACTGAAATGAAGGTTAGGCATGAAAAGTGGGGAGAAATTGTTATAACGGATGAAGTTCGTTTGCATACGATTGTTTCATTCTTTGACCGAATTCAAATCAATCCGAGTGAAGCTAAGAATCAAGAACAAGTATTTACTGGAGAAGTAACGTACTTGAATGGACAGAAGCGTACTTTTGCAGTAGGTGACTTGTTCCAGTACGGGGCTGATATGTACGGAAAGAATGGTACGGATCCAATGATTTCAGCATTGCAAACGTATTTGTTAAGCCTGTATTACACACCAGAACGTATTCATGATTTTTTTGCGTCAGCACAGGATGTCATAGTACGCCAAGGTGGTGTGGAACGTGCGGTGAATGTTACGCACATACTTGATTCGATTCGGTACGCAAAGCAAATTACAGATTACGGAGAAATTCAGAAGTTATTACAATCACAGAATGAACCGATCGCTTATATTACCGCTTATAAAACAGGTAAGCGTATAAAGAATGATCGTGAAGACATTCTTACTATTTCTGTGTATCCATCGTATTTTGTTGTGCAATATCTCGGTGATAATAATGGGAATGTCATGTATATGAAAAGCTCCCTCGCAAATGTATTTGTAAAGGAGAATGTGTCATGAGAAAGATAGCCTTTTTCTTCTTTTTGCTAGTAATTGGAGGAGCGATGTCTAGTTGCTCTCGAGATACAACCTCTATTAAATATAATAAAAGTGGTCTCCCTATTTTGAATGATCGTCATCTTGTTGCGTATGTAGCGGCTCGCGAGGAAGTTGGGGAAGCATTGCTTTCATCATTTTGTAAACCACGCGGCTGTACGTATGAATTTATTCGTCTTTCGACAGAAGAGCTTCTTCGCAGGGTAGAAGAGGAAGCTGGAAATCCGAAAGCGGATATTATTATTGGCGGTACGGTAGACGCGCATCAAATGATGAAGCAAAAAAATCTATCTATTCCTGTTACGAGTCAGCATGCGAACCGTATTTCAAAAACTGTGAAAGATAAAGACGGTTATTGGTACGGTTATGAAGTAGAGAAGCTGGCAATTGCGATCAATAAAGAGCGGTGGAACGAAGAATTAGCACCGCTCGGACTTCCTTATCCATCAAGGTGGCAAGATTTATTAAATCCAGTATATAAGGGAAAGATTGTTATGCCAGATCCAAATGTTTCAGGAACAGCCTATACGTTTTTTCAATCACTTATTGATACTGTAGGTGAAGAGGAAGCGAAAGAATATGTTAAGAACTTTGCAGGGCAAGTTGGTGAAGTAACAGTGAATGGTTACATGCCAGTAGAGCTTGTTGCGAGTGGTGAGTATATGATAGGCATCAATTTCATGGGAGATCAGAGAATGCTTCAAAAACAAGGCTTTCCAGTTGTAAGTATCGTACCTGAGCAAACAGGGCTATCTGTTAATGCGATTTCGAAACTAAAGCGTGCACCGAATGGTATTATTGCGGATTTATTTATTGATTATTGTTTATCAGAAGAAGCGGGTCACATTTTAGAAAAGGTTTCGTTTGGCGTGCCAACGATGTTTGCGAAGAACGAGAAAGAAATAGAGGGACAGCCGGTTAGAAGAACGAACCAACATATATCAAATAGTGGAATAATCGAGATATGGAATAGACAACGTCTCTCTCAGAAGTGAGAAAAGGAGACGAAAGAATATGTTTAAATGGCTCAAGCCAGCACCTGCAATTGAAAGATTGCCTGCGGATATGATCGACCGTGTATATCGATTACTACGTATTCGTGTGTTAATCGGAATTTCAGTTGGATATGCTGCTTATTATTTAGTTCGTAGTAACTTTACGTTATCAAGTACGTATTTAGTACAAGAATATGGTTTTAGTACAGCTCAAATTGGTCTACTAGGTTCAGTAATGGCAATTGTTTATGGATTTAGTAAGTTCTTTATGGGGAATTTATCAGATAAAGCTTTCGCCCAGCGCTTTATCGCGGTCGGTTTATTTTTATCAGGGCTTGTAAATATTTGCTTCGGTTTTGCATCTTCATTTGGGATGATTGTTACATTACTTGTTGTGAACGGTATTGTACAAGGTATGGGTGCACCTCCTTGTAGTATCGTTATGACGAAATGGTTTTCAAAGAAAGAACGTGGTACGAAAACAGGTCTTTGGAATATTTCACATAACGTTGGTGGAATGCTTGTACCACCACTTGTCGGAATTGGTGTAGGTATTTTTGGTGAAAATCATTGGCAAGGCGGTGTGTTTATTTTCCCAGCGATTATCGCAATGGTAATTGCAGTTCTTGTTTGGATTAATGCGAAGGATACACCGGAATCAGAAGGTCTTCCTCCAATTGATGAGTATCGTAATGACTATGAAAATCTTGAAAAAGCAGATCATGCTAACAAGATGTCACCAAAAGAAATTTTAATGAAGTATGTAGTGAAAAATAAATTTGTATGGTTCTTATGTATTGCAAATGCATTCGTTTATTTAATTCGTTTCGGCGTTATTAACTGGGTTCCACTTTATTTAACGACAGTTAAAGGTTTCTCAAAAAATGAAGCACATGCGGCGTACGCAATCTTTGAAGGTATGGCAATTCCAAGTTCATTAATCGTTGGTCTTTTAAGTGATAAATTATTTAAAGGAAAACGTATGCCATTATGTATCATTAGTATGGTCGGAGTTGTTATTGGTACGTTTGTATATTGGCAAGCAACTAGCATACTTGTTGTAAGTATTGCAGTTTCTATTATCGGTTGTTTAATTTATGTACCACAGTTCTTAATCGGTTTAAGTGCGATGGAATTAGTACCGAAATTTGCAGTAGGTACGACAGTTGGTATGTGTGGTCTGTTCGGTTACGTAGGCGGAAGTCTTGTAGCAAACGCAGCAATCGGTGTTATTGTTGATCGTTCTGGCTGGGATGGTTGCTTCATCTTACTATTAACAGGTGCTATTTTATCAACGATCTTCTTGTTCATCGTTCAACGTGGACATGAAAGCAAAGCGCCTAAAGCGGCGTAATATTTTGTTTGAAAAGCTATCCAATTATCATTTTGGATAGCTTTTCTTATATTACTATAATCTTTCCTTAAATCTATCTTAAAAGACATAATGTCATATTTCTAATCATTGGAATTTTTGTTACAATATAAATGGATGTGTAAAACTTTGTAAAAAGAATGTAATAATATGTAATTCGTTTTCAGAAAGTTTTATACAATTTTATATTAAACTATTAAGTTATAAAAAGGAGCGAGAATATGGTACCAAATACGGTTCGTACTCCAAACAAGAAGAAGAAATGGATTATTATCGGGGTTATTGCACTAATTGTTATTGTAGCAGCAGTTAATATTTTTGTAATGCAAGGGAAGAAGAAGGGGGCATCAACATCTGCTGATGCTGTAAGTTTTGAGAAGGTAACGGAGCGTAAGCTGAATAATACGAAGTTAATTTCTGGTCAGGTGAAGCCTGGAAATATTGAAAGTTTTTATGCGGATCCGGCCAAAGGAAAAGTGAAAGATATTGAGGTAAAAGAAGGACAAGAGGTAGAGAAAGGTACGAAGTTATTCTCTTATGATAATGAAGAGATTAATCTTCAAATGAAGCAAGCTGAGCTTGATCAGAAGATGGCAGATATGCGTTATGATCAAGGGAAAAAGAAGCTTGATTCGCTGAAGAAAGAAATTAAGAAGGCGAAAGATAGCGGAGCTGGGAAAGAAGTAACAGATCCGATGGAAGAGCAAGTAAGTGAGTTAGAGATGGCGCAAAAGACAACGGATCTTGAGAAAGAAAAAGGGAAGTTGCAGAAAGAAGAGTTAAGTAAAAAGCAGAAAGAGCTTACGATTTATAGTAACTTTGCTGGTGTTGTTCAAAAGTTAGATAAAGATGCGGCACAAAGTTCATCTCAAGCGTTAGGTGGTCAAGGGAAAGCCTTCTTACAAGTGGCTTCTAAAGATCCGTTCCAAATTCAAGGGACGTTAACTGAGCTTCAAAAGTCACAAATTCAAAAAGATCAAACATTTACTGTTACTGCGAAAGCAAATAATAAGAAGAAGTGGACAGGTAAGATTACAGAAGTAAGTGAATTCCCAACGAGTGCAGAGATGGCGCAAGCTGGCGGTATGGGCGAAGCGACTCAAAATATGTCTCAATATACATATAAAGCAAGCCTTGATAGTCAAGATGGTTTATCTCCAGGTTATCACGTTTCTCTGCAAGTAAATTTAGAGAATAAGAAGATGGTTGCTGTTCCGACTAAGAGCATTGTAGAAAAAGGTGATGATGCATTTGTTTATGTTGAGGATAAAGGAAAGCTTCGTAAACAAAATGTGAAAAAAGGTTCTACTGATGGAGACTGGACAGAGATTACTGAAGGCGTAACAGTGGGGCAAAAGGTGGTTAAAAATCCTTCCGACGATGTGTATGACGGAATGGAAGTGAAAGAGAAATGATTACGTTAAACCATATTGCTAAAACGTATTATCAAGGAAAATTGGCTGTGCCGATTTTGCATGGTATTAGTTTAACGATTCAGAGCGGTGAATTTGTTTCGATTATGGGACCGTCTGGTTCTGGTAAATCAACGCTTATGAATATTATCGGTTGTTTAGATCGTCCAACAGAAGGCGAATATATGCTGAACGATGTGAATATCTTAACAGCAGACGAGTCAAAGCTTGCTTTAATTCGTAATGAATATATCGGTTTTGTGTTTCAGCACTTTAATTTGCTGCCACGTCTTTCAGCAGTCGAAAATGTTGAGCTTCCGCTCGTATATGGCGGCATAAAGAAAGCAGAGCGTCGGAAGCGTGCTTTAGAGGCGTTAGGTAAAGTTGGATTAGCAGACCGCGTGCATCATTTACCGAACGAATTGTCAGGTGGACAGAAGCAGCGTGTCGCAATTGCAAGAGCGATCGCGAATAATCCAACGTTCATTATGGCCGATGAGCCGACTGGTGCGCTTGATACGAAGTCTGGTGAGCAAGTTATGGATATTTTCACGAAGCTTAATGCAGAAGGTACAACAATTGTTATGGTTACGCATGAAGAGGAAGTAGCGGCGTATTCTTCCCGACGCATTGTACTGCGAGACGGGAAAATTACAGAAGATAGAAGGTGTGCGGTATGAGTTTACTAGATAGTATAAAAATTGCCCTCTCTTCTATTTTAGCTCATAAACTGCGTTCAGCTCTTACGATGCTCGGTATTATTATCGGCGTTGGTTCTATTATTACTGTCGTTGCAATTGGGCAAGGCGGAGAAGCGATGCTGAAGTCGAAATTCGCAGGTTCTGGCGGTAATAATCTTATGCCAATTCAATTTAAAGCAGATATTAATGATGAGTTTAATATGGGCGGGCATGAAATACCGAAGTTAACGGAAGAAGATATTCTGGAAGTAAAACAAGTGAAGGATGTATCCCACGTTATTACAACAAATCAGGGGATGGAGATACTTGATGTAAATGATAAAAAGGCAAATCTGAATGTTATTGGTCTTGATAATGAATATTTTGCAGTTAATAAAGTAAAGATCGTAAAGGGACGTACTTTAAGTGAATCAGATATTACTCATGCAAATAACGTTATGATGATTAGTACAAAAACAGAAGAAACGTTATTTAAGGACGTAAACCCAGTTGGACAAATTATTGAGATGAAGGGGCAGCCAATGCAAATTGTTGGTGTGTATACATCTGATAATGAATTTATGGGATTTGAAATGGAAGAAGGATTAATCCCCCTTACGCTATGGCCTATTTTATTCGGAACAGATGATATTCAAAATATCGCAATTCAAGCTAAAAATGTAGATGATTTAGAAAAGGCTGGGAAACAAGCTGTTGATGTATTAAATAGTCGTAAGCCAAGTGAAATTCCAGGTAAATATGAACTGGTGAACTTAAAAGAATTCCAAGAAAATGTTTCTAAAGTAACTAACATCATGACGATGATTATCGGTGGTATCGCAGGTATTTCATTAGTCGTTGGTGGTATTGGTGTTATGAATATTATGCTCGTATCTGTAACGGAGCGTACGCGCGAAATTGGAATACGTAAAGCACTTGGGGCAACGCGTAGTAAAATTTTATTACAGTTTTTAATTGAAGCAGTTATGTTAACACTTCTAGGCGGCTTAATCGGAATTGGTCTTGGATATGGCGGAGCATATATCGTTTCCACATTCGCAAAATGGCCACCTCTTGTTTCATGGGAAGTTGTCGTTGGAGGCGTACTGTTCTCTATGACACTCGGTATCATCTTTGGATTAATTCCAGCGAATAAAGCTGCGAAATTAGATCCAATTGAAGCACTTCGTTATGAGTAATTACTAGTGTAGTAGAACTACACATTACCGTTCTAGTGGGCGGTTCGTAGCCTCTATGTGAGGAAGTGAACCGCCCGTTAGAGCGGGTTATATACATAGAAGGAGGCGTTATAATGGAAGCAAATATTAATACGCAAGATGTTGGTTCGAAAAAGCCATCATTATTAGGGATGATTACTTCTCCAGGTGAGCAGTTTGAGAGAATGAAGACGAAGAGTCCGGTTTGGGGAGGTTTTTTCTTATTTCTTGTAATGGGGACTATCTTTGCAACAGTAGCAGCTTACTTAGGGTTAATTAATAACCCGGATATGGCAAAGCTACTTAAAGAAGATACGACAGGGATAATGAAAGGAACTACACTTGGTATTGGAGCTTTTGGGGGGCTAATTGGAACAGCTATTGGTCTTTTCGTAGTAGCAGGATTTTATAAAGTGATTATGATGTTTATGAGCAATGATACTCCATATATGAAGATATTATCTATTTATATTTATGCTAATGTTGTTTTTTATCTTGGTAGTCTTATTAATGTAGTTTTAGGTTATATACTTGGTGGAAACGGTATTGATAAATATACAAGTTTAGGACCTTTATTTGAGCAAGGAACAATTGCATATGGCATTGGTTCTGCATTTGAAGTTTTCAACATTTGGAGCTTAATTTTAACTGGCCTAGGCTTGCATATCGTTGCTGGTTTAAGTAAAAAGCAGGCAACAATTTTAATTTGTATATTCTTTATCTTTACAGTTGGGTTTAGTATGTTAGGCGGTATGTTTTCTGGTTTTGGCGCATAACATATTATTTTGAAAAGGTGGCTCTTCCAAGAGTCACCTTTTTTATTTGTACCCATACTTCAAATACCGCCGTTGAAATTTCAAATACAACCTAGTGTAATTTTAAATTTCAGCGATAGTATTTAAAATTACTCACAGTGAATTCCCCTCTTTATTTTTATATTGTGTAGGTACCGGCGGAATAACAAAGAGGTATACCTTTTAGAAGTGGGTACTGTGTGAAACCAGCGACTTTTAAAGAGGCAGCTTTGTTGTATGAAGGATTGATTGTAAATCAAATAAAGAGGTTAGGGATCTATCAAGATTATGAAGAGTATTATCAATGTGGGTTAATCGGTCTTTGGCATGCGTATGAAAAGTTTGATGCGGAGAAAGGGAGTTTTCCTGCATATGCAGTTGTAACGGTACGTGTTTATATATTAGAAAGATTGAAGAAAGAGTTTGCAGTGCAAGAAAAGTGTGTATGTGTAGGAGCGTATGAGGATATCTTTCATTTTGAAGATATTAAAATGAAAGCGAAGGATTTTATGAGTGTATTAGATGAGAAGGAGAAGTATATTATTTTTGAACGTTTTTTTGTAGGAAAGACGATGGGGGAAATCGCTTTGGAGACAGAGATGAGCTATTATCAAGTGAGGTGGATGTACCGGCAAGCACTTGAGAAAATGCGAAATAGCTTAAGAGGATAAACATGATCATAAGAATGGAAGGCAAGGGATATTGCTTTCCATTCTACTTATTCTGTTAAGGTAGTAAATGTAGTAAGAGGCTTTTAAATTGTAGTGAATCTTGCATGTTCATACGTGATAATACATATCCGGCTTTTAATAATTGTTGTTTTAACTTATGTTGACTGATATGTATAGTTGTAGTTGTACCATTTGAAAAATGAATGGTAGCTTTTTTACTTTTTTTGAAAAACTCTATGTCATCTATATGGTTATAAAATAGCCATATACAGTTTGGAGAAGAAGGAGACTCTGTTGGAAAAGCACAAATATATTCTCGATGATTAATTGGAATCGGCACATTTCGTTTGAAATGAAAGTTTGTTTGAACTGCTTTCCGTCTACCTTGATAAGTAGAGTGAACATTGGTTAGACAAGATTTCTTGATAAGTTGGAGAGCAGTTTGACAGGAGTAAAGATGGTTCCCGCTACTTTCGATAATCTTTGTTTGATAGTAAGGGTGCTTGTGTGGTTCTAACATCATTGTAGAATTAGAAATAATAATATCATTTTCGTCATTCATAAATTTAATTCCCCCCTTCATAAATGATAATAATTCTCAATATAATTATATACGAATTAAGTAAATTAATTGTTAATCTTTTATTTCATATTGTAAATTTTAGCTATTCGTTTACAATCAATAGATGATAGTCTTTCTAATTTGCATCGCTTGTACATATATATGAAAATAGAAAAGAGTAGGCGGTGAGATAGTATGAAGAAAAGGTATATTATTATGGCTCTAGTTGTTGTTCTTCTAGTATATTTAGCAAATAGTAATCCGAGTAAAGGTGAATATACGGATTGGGCAGCGAAGCAGTTTATGAAACGTAATGATGTAAGTAAGAAGCTAGACGAAGTTCAAAAGGAAAATGAAGAGGGGCTCCTTGGTGATTTAGCATCGGCTGGTAAGAAGTTGGCGAAAAAATATGTTGAGCCGCAAGTTGGATTGTTAATCGATCATTATACGAAGCGAGATGATTATATATTCTTCTCAACATATAAGACGGAATTTGATATCGGCGGAGAACACTATAAATATGTATGCGTCGGTTTTTCAAAAATCTTTATTCCAATTGAAATGCCGAAGAAAAAAGACGAATCTGCAAAATGATGCAGATTCGTCTTTTTGTTTATAAGGTAATGGGAACTTCAGATACATTCCTTTCTACGAGACGAGCTCCTTTTTTTCGGGTATTTTCATTAATTGATGAAAATACAGATGAGGCAAGGATCGTATCCATTACTTGATTTACGACTTGTGCATCGACGGGCGTGATCGGCTTCTCGATAGAAAAGACAACTGTTTTTCCATCTTCTTTCGCGAAAATTAATTCTAGTACTTGCATACGTTGATTCCTCCTCTTTATTTATTTTGTAATCAGTGGGGCATCCCCACTGATTACATTTCCACCTTAAAGGGTAGAAAGATCTGATGTGCTAACAAGTTGTACAGCGTGAAGTGGTGATGCTTGTAAAGAAGCAAGAGCACGTGCTACGTTTTGTACTTGCTCTAAGTTTGCGTTTGTTTTTACGCGCTTAAATTGTTTGTTCTTAAAAACTGTTTTTCCATTCTTATCTAATCCATTGTTTAAGACGAGACGTAAAGTTAAATCCATTACGATTGTTTCGACTGCCATGTTTATCACCCCCTTTCACTATATAAATAGGATGCAAATGTCATGTTTTGGCGTGAAATTTATTCTTTTTTTTGGTACTCTTAAAAGAATAAGAGAGGGGTTTCGGAAGAATGAATCGTAAATGGTTATTTTGGATTCCTGTTTTACTATGGATGGGGCTGATTTTCTATTCCTCGGCACAACCATATAAAAAGCAGGATATGCGTTCGGATATTGAACAATATGTAAATGTGGAGTTTGTGAAAGAGCATTTTTCATGGGTATCTATCGATTACGGCGGTGGTACACCTGTTAGTATTGCAAATAAAGGTGTAGGCGGATTTATTGAGTTTTTCCTTCGTAAAGGTGCTCATTTTATGGTGTTCTTTATGCTCGGCTCATTGACGTATTACGCTTTTCATCGATCAGGTTATTCGAGAAAAAGGTGTTTTATATACGCTCTCCTTTTCGTTGCGGGATATGCAACATTTGATGAAATTCATCAATGGTTTACGGGCGATCGTACACCGATGTGGCAAGATTCATTACTGGATACGTGCGGCGGATTAACAGGTATTATAATAAGTAATTGGTTTTGGAATAGAAAAAGGAGCTAATCTCGAAAAGATTAGCTCCTTTTGTTTATACACCAAGTAATTCTTTTAGTTCATCTGTAGATAGTTCTGTCATCCAACTATCGCTTGTAATGACGGCGTTGTTTAATGATTGTTTTCTTTCTAACATTTCATCGATTTTCTCTTCAAGTGTCCCCGTTGTAATCAGTTTATGAACGTGAACGAAGCGCTTTTGACCAATGCGATATGCACGGTCTGTTGCTTGGTTTTCTACCGCTGGATTCCACCAACGATCGTAGTGAATGACATGGTTGGCAGCTGTTAAGTTTAATCCTGTACCACCTGCTTTTAACGATAAAATGAAGATGTCATACGTTCCGTTTTGGAACTGTTCGATCATTTTGTCACGTTCTTTCTTCGGTACACTACCGTTTAAGAAGAGGACGCGCTGACCGAAATGTTCTTCTAACACATCTTTTAGCATGTTCCCCATACCGATGTATTGCGTGAAGATTAAGCAACTTTCATTTTGATCTTTTATATTTTCAATGAGTTCCATGAGCGTGCTCGTTTTCATGGAACGCTCGATGATGTCTTTCGGTTCTGTTTCTTTTAAATAAAGAGCGGGATGATTACAAATTTGTTTAAGTTTGTTCAGCATGAGTAATATAAATCCGCGTCGTTCAATTCCGCTTAATCCTTCTACATTTTGCAACGTATCTTGAACAAGTTGTTCATATAAGGAAGCTTGTTCACCAGTTAGTGGACAGTAAGCTTTCTGTTCTTGTTTATCTGGTAAGTTTAATGCGACTGTTTGATCTTTCTTCGTACGACGCAGTAAAAACGGTGAGATAAAACGTTGAACTTGTTGGATTTTTCCTTCGTCACGGTCCTTTTCAATTGGTGAGACGAAGCGGCGCTGGAATTGTCCTAAGCTGCCAAGATATCCATGATTAATGAAGTCGAAAATAGACCAAAGCTCGGCAAGGCGGTTTTCCATCGGTGTCCCAGTTAATGCGATTTTGTGATTTGCTTGTAAGTTTCGTACTGCTTTAGACTGTTTCGTATGTGGGTTTTTAATATTTTGTGCTTCATCCAAAATAACAGCATCCCAGCATAACGTACTAAGTTCTTCCTCATCAAGCTGAGCTAATGCATAAGATGTTAATACAACATCTGCTGATTGAAGGAAATCTTTAAAGGGTTCCCCTTTAGCTCGGTTACTTCCATAATGTAACTGAACACGTAAATTCGGTGCGAAACGCTCAAATTCTTTTTGCCAATTTCCAAGAACAGATGTCGGAGCCACGATTAAAGCAGGACCTGTTTGGAGATTGTTTTCTTTTATATATAGTAAGTAAGTGATCGTTTGAATACTCTTTCCAAGTCCCATGTCGTCAGCTAACAATGCGCCGAATCCAAGCTTTCTTAAATATAATAACCACTCAATGCCATGTTGTTGATACGGACGGAGTGTGGCGTTTAGTGATGAAGGGACATCTACTTTCGGAATATCTCCAATGTGCAATAGTTTTTGGAATAAGTCTTCATAATATCCATCTAGTTCAATTTCAATATCTGTAAACGGACTATCCTCTTCTACAATTTCTGTTTCAGCCGTGTTTGATAAATGTTGCTGCAGGACATCTTTCATTTCAAGTCCATACTTATCAGCACGATTCATGAGCTTTCGTACTTCTTCAATAAAGGCTGGATCTAGTCGCATCCATTGACCATTTATATTGAATAACCGCTTGTTTTGTTCAACGAGTTCAAAAAATTCGCTTTCTGATAAATCAATGCCGTTCGTTGAAATGCGCCAGTCAAAATTAACGAGTGTATTCATGCCGAAGAAAGATTGCGTTTGTGTAGCATTTTGCTTCAGTTGCACACGTAATTTTGGTTTTGTCGCTTTTAAATTTTGCCACCACGATGGTAATAAGATTGTAATACCTGCGGCGAGTAATTCGTTACTTGCTTCTGTTAAGAAGTTCCACGCTTCTGTTTCAAAGAGTTCACTTCGGAATGTATCACCATCTTTTAGCCACGGTACGAGCTTACTGAAGCTTTCTTGTGTTTCCAGAATACGTTCTTCATAATCGTGCCATCGTTTTGGTAAAGAATCGATACTCTCATATACATATATGCGATGTGCCCCGCGCTTTGGCGTAACAATTGTTTCAAGCTTCCACATTTCAAATTCTTCTTGCGGCTCTTGTAGTCGTAGTCCGATTGTAAAGGGAAGGTCATCTTCAATGTAACCAATTTTTCGAAGCCAATCTTCTTCATGTAGTGCTGCGTCTAATTGTCTTTTCGTAAAGTCGTAATGTTCATAAAGTCTCTTTGCATCTTCCCATCCGTCATTTGAACGGTTATCTTGTAATATGCTTTCATTTACTGCAGCCGAGAAAAGAGATGCCAATGTTTCATCTTCGATTGGAGTATTTTGAACTTTCCAAGATGGTTGTTTAGGCCAACGCTCCATATCAGGTACGAAGCTACCGCTTGTGAAGGCATCCCACAATTCGTTCGCATCTTCCGTAAGTGCTGTAATAGGGCCGTTCATTTGAATACGGGCAAAGGAGTTCATCGGTTTATTCGCGATGTATTCAAATGCTTGTGCGTTTGTTAGCATAACACCTTGTCTTCCTTCAAAGCTTGCTTCTTTTAGAAACGTGCCGTAGAAGGAAGTGGAGTGCCATGTAAATGCATTTCGTTTCCAACTTGTTACGGATAATGGAGTACCGCTATCATCTTCTCCCCAAAGGAACCAACCGTGACTAACGTGCTGGAGCCTAATTGTTACTTCAGTTTGATTGATCATCGATTAATTTTCCTTTCCGTAATTCCTCTTGTAGTGCACGCAGACGTGAATGTAAGTTTGCGATGTGAATAATGAAAGCATCCCATTCATCGGTACGCTTTAATCGTTTATATAATGTACGTAATTTCTTTAAGTAACGAACTGCACGTCTATATGATTTGCGATTTCGCTCTTCAATAGCTTCGGTAGCAGCAAGATGATAAAGAGGAAGTGCTGCTTCTGGTGCTTCCTTTTCAATATCTTTCAGCGGCTCTTTCAAAAGTTCAATCGCTTCAAATCCATGTAAGAGCTGAAGTTCTGCCCATGTTCGATACTGTTTTTTCGCCAGTACGTATTGCTCATAGTTTGCGAAACTATATGGTAATAGCTCTTGCAAAATCATTTCGAATCCAGCTTGTTCATTTGTATGGGTTGCATACGTTTCATACATGATGACGAATAAGCGAACGATATCTTTTATGAAAATTGTATTTTCGTGCTCATGTATCGTTTTCTTCACTTGTTTATACGTAAAGGAAAGCCAGTTTTTCGCACGATCCCATTTCATTGCATGTAATAACTCTTCTAACCAATAGAAGTAAAGACTTACAACAGAAGCAGGTTGTTTCTTTAGTAAGTCCATCGCTAATCGATCTTCATCATTTAAAAAGAGTAGATGAGAAGATGCTAATGCTTTGGAAAGTGGATTCATTTTCGTATCAATTCGTTTTTCCTCTTCTTGTAGTTGCTCGTTATTGTGTAACAGTTCACTCCATATGTGACGATAAATAAAGAACCTCTCTTGCGTATAGGCATCGGTGGAGAAAAATACTTCGTGAACGAGACGAGCTGTTTCTTGCAGAATTGATTTAGACTCTGAAGGAATCGATTCTGATTGTAAGTCCCGAACGATGGATTCCACCTTATCTACAAATAAGCGAACGACATTAACAGGCTGATGATAAGAATACGTTTTATTTGCTTCAAAGTCCTGAATTTCTTCTAATAATTTTTGAAAGCAATAAAGTGCCGCGTGTAGCCTGAACAATTCATGTATCACAATGATACGCGGAGCTTTCCGCTCGAGTTTCGTATAGAAGTCCGTAAAAATACTCATAAGAAAATACATTTGTTTATAAGTAAGCCGAGCTTGTTCTTTTTTAAATGATTCATATTCGTTATCAAAATAGGATTGCCAACTTTTATAATCTGTTTCTTCAAAAGCTGATGATTGCAATACTTGTCTTGCAGTTCGAATAGGAGGAAGGGAAGGTTTCGTATTATTTTTGAATAAAGTTAATACATCTCCTACTTGCCCGAAACTAGATGCTGCCGATAGTAACACAGCGAGCATATGCTCACACTGCGTGGGTGCGAAGCAATCGCAATAGCTTTCAGCGACGTTACGAATCGGGATATGGACGCTATATACGCTGCCTTCAGCATCTACAGTTCCTGATAGCGTATAGCCATCAAAGTCAACGTTGTAGACAACACCACTACGATATAGGTGCCGAGCTGTAGCGACATGTTCCTGATCAGCTGTTTGCTGTGGATCTAGTCCTTGAACGAACTCATTCGCAATCATCATAATTTCATCTTTCGTAATTGAGTGTTGCAGCATAATATTCCTCCGTACACATATTTCTTTCCTTTACCATTATAAACAAAAAATGCTCAAAACAGAAAAAATGAAATTTAGATTACATTACTTGAAAATCATGGTAATATATAAAATGTTTATAGGGAGAAATATGGCTTGAATTGGGGAGTAAAGTGAATAAGGAAAGCTGAAATTACCTGCTGCGCAACTGCAAAAGGAATGTAAGTGTAAATATAGAAAAAGCATAAGCTTTATTGTGTCACAATAAAGCTAGAGAAAAATTGGGGGAGAGCATATTGAAGTTTTGTGAAACATGTAAGGAACAGTTTGCAGGCCATTTGAATTTTTGCCCTAGGTGCCGCCATAAATTAGACGATATTTCGGCGGCGGGTACGGTTGCTTCTAGTGAGGAGATACAACGAGAGACGAGACCAGTACGAAGTAAGAAAAATATATTTCTTTTCAGTGGTTTCATCGTAATTGCTGCCTTATTATTTGGAGTATATCAATTCGGGGCATATAATTTTTCAAAAGAGAAGCAAGTAAATGCAATGATTGAGGCATTCCAAAAGAAAGATGTTAGTGCAATCGATGAGTTTGTGAAGGTAGATGATCCAGCTCTAAAAGTTAAGTCAGAAGACATTCAGGCATACATACGTTATTTAAAAGACAATCCTTCATACAATAAAGCGTTACTATACTACTTGCAAAAAGAGGCGATAGCTAAAAATTCAACAAGTGGTACAGTATCCTTTGAAGATGGGAGAATTATAGAAGACGGGAAAGAATGGTTCTTGTATCCGAAGTATAAGTTCAGTATGAAATCTTATTACATGAATGTTAGCACAACCGCGAAGAATGCTGAAATATATGTAAATGATAAAAAAGAAATAGAGCTTTCTAGTAGTAAAAATTCAAAAGAATTAGGGCCATATTTCCCGGGTTCTTATGTTGTGAAGGCACAGGCGAAAGCGGAACTTACTAAATTAGAGACAGAAAAAGAAGTGGACTTAGCAGACGAAAAGAAAGGGACAGTAGAAGTGAATTTATCACTTGAAGGAAATTATGTAACTATCTCTTCTGATGAAAATGAAGCGACTGTTTTTGTGAATGGGAAAAAGCGCGGGAAATTGAGTAACGGAAGTTATAAACTGGGACCTGTAGAGACAGATGAAACGGTAGAAGTGCATTTAGAGAAAAATACAGAGCTTGGTACCATTAAATCTGAAAGTATCAAAGTTGGGGATCAAAGTACTTATTATTTAAAGTTCCCAAAAGAAACGCCAAGCGTAAAAGAAATATCGAGCTCTGCAGTTGGTGAATTTGTACGAACACATATTTATGATAATGTACGTGCGATTTCGTCAAATGATTTTAGTATTATCGCAAATAATTATGATAAGAGCGGGCCATCGTATAAACAGGACCGTGAGTATTTACAATATCTATACCAAAAAGGAATTACAGAAGATTTATTAACGATGGAAGTTCGTAATGTAGAGCGTCAAAGTGCTACGAAATATAAAGTAACGACATATGAAGAGTATCATATTCGTTACGGTGATGGCTCTGTTAAATTTAAGAGCTTTAGTAATGACCATATTGTAACAGTTAATGGGAATGGAAATATACTATATTATTCTCTTGGCGCAAATAATACGTTGAAATCAGAGGAAATCTCTGGTCCAACTCGCTAATATAAAAAAGCTATCTCAATTATAGAGATAGCTTTTTTATATTAGAAACGCGTTTTTTTTAATACAACTTGTACATACGGATCATGTAATATTTGCTCTATAATGGGTAACATGTTTTGTTCGAATGGAATGTCGATAGGGAATGGCTTTTGTGAGCCAGGTTTGATTCCATATTGGACAAATTTGTAATGTGTATTATCTTCAGACTTGAGCACAATTAATTTATATCGATTGTCGTCGTCAGCAAGTGAGAAATCAATGGAAGTAGCGTCGTATGTTACTTCATCTTTATATATATACGGTTTTGGTGTACCGATCCAGTCTACTTTTGCTTGTACATTCATGGACGTAACCTCCTTATATGTATTATAAAAAAATAAAAGCCAGCTCTCAACAAAGAGAACTGGCTTCAGCAGTCATTGGTTATTTTAAAATTTTCACTTTAACAGTTTTGCGTCCCCATTTTTGAGCAGCGCTATCTGATCCAAGTAGGATGTCGATACGGTTACCTTTAATTGCACCGCCAGTATCTCCAGCGATAGCTTCTCCGTAACCTTCTACCCATACTTTAGATCCTAATGGGATTACTTTCGGGTCAACAGCGATCATTTTCATGTTTGGGTTCGCTGTTAAGTCATGACCCATTGCAGTTAATACACGGCCGCCATATGTGCCACCGTTTTCGCTCGGATGAGCTGTATATGCTGTAGCTACAACTGTTAACTCACGACCACCAGAAGGTGTGTTAGTTTCAGCAGCCTTTACAGCAGGCTTAGCAGCTTGTTTTGCTTGAGCTGCAGGTGCTTGAGCTGGTGCTTGCGCTTTAGCAGGAGCAGGTTGTTCTTGTTTCTCAATAACAGGTGCTGTACCTGTTAAGAAAGGAACGTGAACATAAGCTGTTTTTCCGTTATATTCGAATTGTAACCACTCATTTTGTACTTGGTTCGTTGTTTCGATCATATCATCTTTCTTAAGCGTCCCAAGAATTTCTGAGTTTGTGTTCGCTTCAGCACGTACGTTTAATACGTTAGCTGTTACGTAGTAGATGCTTTTAGTGAACTCTGCACTTACGAATGCGTCTTTACCATCTAAAGTGATTTTTGACCATCCGTTCTCTGTATTTTGAACATCTATTTTATTACCGTTTAGTAATTTACCGACAACTTTTGATTCCGTAGTAGGGTTTTCGCGTACATTTAGTACGTCTGTTGTTACAACAGTTTCTGCATTAGCAGATGATGTGAAAATCCCAAGACCAAAAACTGCTGCTGTTGCTATACCAATTAATTTTTTCATGATAGCCTCCATTGCGTTTGTTTTCGTGTCCTCATTATAGCAACAGATTTTTTCGGATTTGGGGAAAACACACAATTACAAACCATTCGTAATAAGTCGTTAACATCCTGTAATATAACAAAAAATATAGGAAAGCGTTTTTCATTCTATATGTTTAGTAGGTTTCTACTTATATTCAAAATATTTAATACAACATATTGTTTTCGGCGTAAATAAAAATATTACAGGAGTGTTACATGATGTTTACTAAACGATTACATTCCTTGAGTATTTTACCGTTTTATGGGTAATATAGTTATATAAACATAAACATTTCGTTTGTGAAACTATAAACACGTGCTATATACTAGCAAAAAAACCGCATAATTGTTACAAAAAGAAAGGGTTGCAAGGAAGGAAAATGCCCTTTTTTACATCTGTAACACATCCTTTTTTGGGAAAATACATTCCCATCCGCATTTTTCTCGCACAATTTGACAGCAGTATTTCGATCTTATAGCTCTTGCAGAGTGAAAAGGTTATACGGAAGGTAAGGCTGTCCATCAGAATTCTAGTTGGTGAAGGTGAAAGTAAGAAAATCACCGCAAAATTATAGTTTTCTATCCGATTTTACATATCGGAATTAATGTTATTTATAAAAGTAAAACCTACGAAGGGGGATTTGATGAGGAAACTGACAAAAACATTCATCGTTTCATTAACATTATGTATTGCATTTACAATTTGGGGGATTATTCCCGAATCTATTATTGGAAAAGGTAGCTTAGGAAATGTAACAACCGCAATTCAAACTGCATTAGTTAGTAAGTTTGGATGGTTTTATATTATTTCTGTTTCTATTATTTTAGGTGTGTCTATCTTTTTAATTGTTTCAAAATACGGTTCTATTCGTTTAGGGAAAGATGATGACGAACCTGATTATAGTTATATGACATGGTTTGCCATGTTATTTAGTGCTGGTATGGGTATCGGCTTAGTGTTCTGGGGCGTTGCCGAACCATTAAACCATTTATACGCGCCTCCGTTTGGAGAAGGTGCAACTGAGGAAAGTGCGCGTCTTGCACTGCGTTTTTCATTTTTCCATTGGGGATTACATCCGTGGGGACTATATGCATTTGTAGCGCTTTGTATTGCTTACTTTACTTTTAGAAAAGGAAAAGCAAGTACAATTAGTGCGACAGTAGGACCGTTATTTAAGGGCGGGGACCATGGGCGCATTGCTCATTTATTTGATGTGTTAGCTGTTTTCGCCACTGTGTTTGGCGTGGCAACATCATTAGGTCTTGGCGCAAAACAAATTGCCGGTGGTGTTAGTTATTTAACTTCTATCCCGAACTCATTAACGACTCAGTTAGTTATTATTGCAATCGTAACAGTATTATTTATGTTATCTGCGCAAACAGGTCTTGATAAAGGAATTAAATATTTAAGTAATACAAACATTATTTTTGCGTTTGCACTTATGATTATTGTATTGTTTGCAGGTCCAACAAACTTTATTATGAATTACTTCACTTCGACAATCGGTTCTTATATTCAGGAATTGCCAAGTATGAGTTTCCGATTAAGTCCATTAGATGAAGGCGGAAACCAATGGATTCAATCATGGACAATTTTCTATTGGGCATGGTGGATTGCATGGTCACCATTCGTAGGTACATTTATTGCCCGTGTTTCACGAGGGCGTACCATTCGTGAATTTGTTATCGGTGTGTTACTCGTACCGACAATAATTGGTGCTCTTTGGTTCTCAGTTTTCGGCGGGACTGGTATTCATATGGAACTGTTTGGTGATGCACATATCTTTGAAAAAATTAAAGAGATGGGAACAGAAGTAGGACTATTCGCTATGTTTGATCAGATGGGAAGCTTTGGATCAGCGTTATCTGTTCTAGCTATTCTTCTTATTTCTACATTCTTTATTACATCTGCAGATTCAGCGACATTTGTTTTAGGGATGTTAACGACACATGGTAGTTTAAATCCACCAAACCGCATTAAAATGATCTGGGGTATCGTTTTAGCTGCTCTAGCTTCTATCTTATTATATGTAGGTGGATTAGAAGCCTTACAAACGGCAGCTATCATTGCAGCATTCCCATTCGTCTTCGTTATTTTCTTTATGATGGCAGCATTATTTAAAGAGTTACAAAAAGAAGGTCGTATGAAGCGTCATAAATAATAGAAGGAAAAAGAGTTGATTATGTATCAGCTCTTTTTTTTATCCCGTTTTAATGGGCAGTAAGACCCCCACTGATTAAAGTTTCACTTTATATAGAAGGAACTTTAACTGCAAGTAAGGGAAATAAAATACTTTACTATATTAGTAGTATGCCTTTTATACCGATAAAAATCGATTCGTTTCGACAATGTTCGATATCTTGCAGATTCTATTCATATTTTTGACAAAAAATTGTCGGAAATGTGTTGTCACGTTTATATATATGTGCTATATTATTTCCTGTAAGCGATTTCAAATAGTTTTAAAGCGCATTCAAGGGGGACATCTAGAATAATGAAACGTTACGAAAGAAAGTGGAAGCATATTTGTTTGAAACGTGTGGCACATCGTAGTGTCCAAGAAAGCACGGAACCTAAGACTGAAACGCGCAAAGAGCAGCAAGAGAAGCAATTGGTTCTACAAAAATAGCAATCACTTTTTCGTATATAAATGAAGGTCGATCGTTCGTTGGGGGATGGACGTGAAATTACTTTCAGCTAAGGGGTATTGTCTGATATATAATTTATACGGCAAAAAATAAGCACAGAGCATACGGCGCTCTGTGCTTATTTTTATTTGTCTTTTTTGAATCGAACAGTTTTATCCCAGCCAATGACTTGTTTCTTACTTTTTGCACGTAAGTATAAAATTAAGCTACGAATGAATAAGTACGTAAAGAGCTGTGCGTACGTAAAGTACATGATAACACTAATAAAAATATTAGTTGGTGTAAAGGTTCGTTCCACACTCTGGGCACTAAATAATTGAGAAACATATGTAACATATGCGACATACCACATAAATAGTAGTGGGATGCTATATTGAATTTGGAATATCCCGAGTAACCCAATTACAAACCAAACGTTCGAAATGATTAAGAATAACCAAAATACAACATACACTAAAACTTGTTGTAAAGAATGGACGAGCAGTTTTCCTTTAAAGAAACTTAATGAAGAAAACATTTTTTCTAAAATGTACAAGTTCCCTTGAAGCCAACGTGTACGCTGCTTAATAAGAATTTTTAAATGCTCAGGTTCTTGTTCCCATGTAATTGACTCTGGAACGATTGGCAGGAGATAGCCTTTTTGTGTAATTCGTAATGTTAATTCAGCGTCTTCTGCAATTGCATAAGGGTCATAGCCGCCAAGCTCTTCTAATGCAGCGCGACGAAGAAGCATGTTTGTTCCTGTTAGTGAACCTGTTTGGAATAGTAACCAGCGTCCGGATTGCATAAGGAGCTGGAAGATTTGAAATTCTAACGAAATCATTCGTGTTAGCCAGTTTCTTTTTTCATTTACAGTACGAACATGCCCAACAGCTCCAACAGCATCCTCGGTTGTTTCAGCGTGTTCTACAAGCATTCGCAGTGCATGTGGTTCAGGCTGGTTATCTGCATCATAAACACAGAAGTATTCACCATCTGAAATACTAAGGCCATAGTTTAATACACGTGATTTTCCTTTTGGTTCACCAGGTGGAACGCGAATGTGACGAATATGAGCATAAGCTTTGTCAAAATCGTCACCAATTTCAGGTGTCTCATCTTGCGAGTTATCGTTTAATAAATAAACAGTTAGTTTGCCTGGATATTCAATCTTTGCCATCGCCTCTAAAGTATCCTTAATCACGACGCCTTCATTGTGAGCTGGTATTAAAATATCGACGCTTGGGTAATGTTCTAGCGTACGATCTTTTTGTTTCCTACTTCGGTGAACTAAACCTGCGAGTGTTAAGAAAGAATAGTAAACGAGTAAGCCAGAGAATAGAAAGGCTGTAAAAATAAGTACATACTTAATTGAAAATGTGATGCTGATCCAAAAAACGAGTACGCAAAATAGAAGGAATAAAAGAAGTATAACGAGTGTCATCATAATAACTTCGGTCCTTTTGTAGCGATTTGTTCTCGTTTCATCTTAATATCTTGAATGGCCTCATCTGCAAGCCATTTTTCCATTTTAGGCTGTAGACGGTTCATTACAATATCGGCACCAGCTTCATTTGTATTTTGTAATAAAATGACTAATGTGTTTTTATCATACTCAGCAACAAGGTCAAAGTCAGCTCTTACCGTTTCAACTAATAATGAAGCTACACGGTCCATAACACTTTCCTTTGTATATTTACTAAAGGAAGTGAAGTCAAAATAAATCATAACGCCTGTTTCATTACGACGATTCATTGCATTGATTAATAATGCTTGTCGTCTCTCGAATTCTTGTCTTGTTAATAATTTCGATTCTCCAATGTAGTGTTCTAACGTTCTCACACGTTCGGTTAATTCTTTATTTTCATGAATAACCTTCTTTAATAGATGGGTGGAGATATATACAATGAAGAAATTTGCTGCCATTAGGAAGTGAGTAATAATGTATTCCCATTGTTCTGATGTACTCCATAAGTAAAGCCATGCTTGGTAGAACAGGTAGAATACCGAAGTAATGGTTCCTAATATGAAGAAAACAAATGCAGTTTTATCAGGCAAAAATAGAAATAGTACATTAACAATTACATATATAATTGTAAAAATGAGAGCATGCTCATATTGCGTTACATGTACAGTTGTAAAATAAAATAAAATTTGTAAAATCCACATAGAGAGGACTTTATAGAAGTTATCTTTCACAAAACTTTCCTCCTTAAAGATAATTCATACAAGGATACTTGTAGTATGCACAATTATTAAGAAATAGATCGGATGACTACATTCTTTTTGAGAGGCAACAACAAGTAGTATCCCTCTTTTGTAAGAAAAAATAAACAGACTTGATAATTATTGTATCATAATGTTTTTATATTTCGGCATAAAGTATTTAATATATACTGAGAAAATAAAAAGTCCCCTCTTTAGAAAGAAGGGACTTTTTATTAATTTATAGGAACATCATACCTGCAACTGCTGCGTTTAAGAAGTTAGCTAGTGTACCAGCGATAACTGCTTTAATCCCTAATTGTGCAATTTGTTTACGGCGAGTAGGAGCTAATGTCCCTGTTACACCTAATTGAATTGCGATAGAAGAGAAGTTTGCGAATCCACAGATTGCGAATGTTAAAATTAGATTTGTTTTTGCAGAGAACTCTGCCATATGTGGTCCTAAGTTTGCGTATGCAACGAATTCGTTGATTGCAAGTTTTTGACCGATAAAGCTTGCTGCTTGTACAGCTTCACCAGGAGAAACACCGATTAAAATTGCAAATGGTGATAGTAAGTAACCAAAGATTAAATCAAGGCTAAGTTTAATATCGAACCAAGAGCCAACCCATCCTAATAGGCCATTTAATAAAGCGATTAATGCGATGAAAGCCATTAACATTGCTGCTACGTTAATAACAAGTTGCATACCTTCTGATGCACCACGTGCTGCTGCGTCAATAACGTTTGCATCTTCACGCTCTGTAGAAAGTTCAACGTTATTATCTACTTTTTCTGTTTCTGGCATAATAAGTTTCGCAATTAATAAACTTGATGGAGCTGCCATAATTGCTGCTGCTAATAAGTGTTCTAACGGAATACCCATTGCTGCATAGCCGACAAGAACTGATCCAGCAACAGCTGTCATACCGCTTACCATAATAGCGAAGAATTCACTATTTGTTAAACGTGCTAAGTAAGGTTTGATTAAGATTGGAGCTTCAGTTTGTCCTAAAAATACAGTTGTTACTGAGTTTAAACTTTCTGCTTTAGAAGTTCCAAGAAGTTTACTTAATGCGCCACCAACGATACTAACAAATCTTTGCATAATACCGAAATGATATAAGATTGCTACTAATGAACTAATAAATACGATTGGAAGTAGTGCTTGAATAACGAAGATAAATCCCCAAGGGCCTTTTGCGTTGACTAAATCCCCAGCAACGAACTTAATTCCCTCGTAAGAAAAATTAATTAATCCTTGAACGCCATCTGCAGCGTGTTTTAAACCTGCTTTTCCGGCATCCCATCGTAATACGATAAATGAAAATGACATTTGTAATGCTAGCGCGATTAAAATCGTGCGCCAATTAATAGCTTTGCGGTTGGAAGATAGTAAGAAAGCGATTGCTAATACTCCAATCACGCCGCCAATTCCCCATAAAAGATTCATGCAGTGTATGCTCCTTCCTCATAGTAAAAAAATGTATAAAACAGTTGTCTATACTTCTGCAAATATAACATCTTAAGTAACTTATCATAATGGACATCAGAGGTCAAACGTCTAACGAAAAGTTTAAATAAAAAGAAAATTCTTCAAAAAAACACATATAAAATGATTAGACATGAAATAGGTTATGTTTTTTATGTGAAAATATACATTATGATAACGTTATGGATTATTATTGTAGAATATAGTGTATGAAATAGGGAAATAGATACATTATTTTTTTAAGTAAATAGGTTATACACATTAAAAAGAGCCTTCTAGTAATCTAGAAGGCTCTAAAAATATAACTTAAGGTGCTTTCGTATAACCTAAGAAGTGCTTACTCCAATAAGAATTGCTTAATGAAGCGATTGCTACACCTTTATCTCCAGCTTGGATAAATGATCCGCCCCCAAGGTAAATACCCATATGAGAAGGACCTGATTTATAAGTGTTTTGGAAATAAATTAAGTCACCTGGTTGTGGATTTGAAGTTTGTGGTAGGCTACCCCAATATCCTGCAACACTTTGACGGCTAATGTTATGACCAAATTTCTTAAATACGTGGTAGATGTAACCACTGCAGTCAACACCAGTAGCAGAAGTTCCGCCCCAAACGTATGGTACACCTTGCATTGATTTTGCATATGCAAGTACGGAAGAACTGTCACCGCTATTATTGCTTGTATTGTTATTATTGTTGTTTTGATTGTTATTTTGGTTGTTGTTAGGCTTATTATCTACTGCGCCACCAACTGGTGTTTTAGAAAGGTAACGTGTGCCGATATAACCAGTTTGGCCGTTGTAGTTAATTTTGCTCCATCCAGAGTTTTCAGAGATTACTTGAACCTTCTGTCCTTGTGGAAGTGCGCCTATGATTCTATAATTTGTACCTTCACCACTACGTACATTTAAGGCAGAAGCATTAATGTAGTAGTCACCAATTGCACCTTGATTAGGTTGTTCAGGCTGTTTTGGTTGCTCAGGAGTAGTAGTGCCACCTTTAACAAATTTCACGAATTCGCTACTAACGTAGCCTGTTTTTCCTTGATAGTTAACTTTAAACCAGCTACCTTCAGAGCCAATTACGTTTAATGTCGTACCATTTAATACGCCACCAATTACGCTATGGTAAGTAGCAGGACCTGTACGTACGCGTAGAGATGTTGCGTTAACAACGTAAGTACCGCCAGTTTGAACAGTTACATTATTATTTTGTTCTTGTTTGTTATCTTGGTTGTTTCCTTGTGTAACGTTATCGTTAGAACCGCCTTTTGTTACGTAGTCTTTACTTACGTAAGCTGTTTGTCCTGCATAATTGATTTTGAACCAATCTTGAACTTCGCCAACAACTTGTACGACTTGTCCTTTTGTAACAGAGCCTACAGTTGTGTGAGAAGTGCTAGGACCTGTACGAACACGAAGGGAAGATACATTTACTGTATAGTTTCCACTTGCTGGTTTTACAGATTCTTGGTTGTTATTATTCGTATTGTTGTTTGAAGAACCTGCATTAGAAGAAACACCAGATACGAATTCGCCACTTACATAGCCAACTTGTCCATTATGGTTGATTTTCACCCAACCATTTTCTTGGCCAATTACGTTTAATGTTTGTCCTTCATATACACGTCCTGAAACAGAACTAGAAGTGTTAGGAGCAGTACGTACACGTAATACATCAGCAGTAACTTTGTTTTTTCCACCTGTTGTACTTACATTGGAATTACTTGCACCATTTTTTGATACAAATTCGCCACTAACAAAACCTGTTTTTCCATTATGGTTAATTTTGTACCAACCATTTTCTTCGCCAATCACGTTTAGTGATTGACCGTTATAAACGCGCGAGATGATGTCGTGAGAAGTACTTGATCCTGCACGAACATGTAATACGCTAGCGTTTACCGTATAAGATGAGCTGTTTGATGCAGAAGCTTGGACAGTTGTAGCAGCTTTTTGTGTATTTTGTTCAGGGGCAGCTTGAACACTATCAAGTGTAGGTGCTGCTCCTCCTGCTACAGACACTGCCGCAAGACCGGCAAGGTATTTTTTCATAATTTGTCGATTCCTTTCTGTCTGTAATGTAGTGAAGAAATATTTACCAACTGTTAAAAATTCTAAAGAGCATGTCGATTACTGTCAAGACTTATGCGGGAATCTGAATATGACAAAAAGATTACAAGAAAAAATCAAGGCATAAATCTATACCTTGATTTCCATTTAAATACATATATTGAATGTAGAAAGGATAGAAATTATTCGTGTTTAAGAAGATGACATATTGGATTGTAACAAACTCTGAGAAAATGATCGTTGCAGCATTTTAGTGATAGGGCCAACTTGACCATCTTGGATGGCGGTTCCATCAAGATGAGTCATCGGCAAAATTTCAATCGTCGTTCCTGTAAAAAAGCATTCATCCGCTTGATAAACATCACGAACGCTGAAAAGCTCTTCTTGTACTGGAATACGAAGGGTTTTCGCTAAAGAAAGAACATATTGACGAATAATGCCATTTAAAATAAGGTGATTAGCTGGATGTGTGTAAAGAGTTCCGTTTTTAATTAGAAAGAAGTTAGAGTGGCTTCCCTCAGTTACAGTACCATTTCGTACGAAAAGGGCCTCTTTACAACCTTTTCGTTCCGCTTTCGTAGTAGCTAATATATTCGGTAATAAATTTAATGATTTAATATCACAGCGTAGCCAGCGCGTATCCGGTTCTGATATGGCACGTACACCATATTCAATCCATAACGCTGGTCTTTCTTTCTTTGTAATATAGGCATAGATTGTTGGAGGGACGTCATATGAGAACGTATGGGTACGAGCTTGTACACCACGAGATACTTGTAAATAAATCGTTCCATCTTCGTGGAAATTATTATTTTCGATTAGTTTATAAAGTAGGGTAATCAGTTCCGCTTTTGAGAAAGGGAGTGTTAATTCTATTTCTTCCATGGAGCGATATAATCTTGTGATATGCGGATCTAATAAGTGAAAGTTCCCTTTATATAGACGAATAACCTCGTAGACACCATCCCCAAACTGCAAGCCTCTCTCTTCAAGGTCTATGTACGTTTTCTGTTTCGTTGTATCAATAACTGTATCATTCCAAAGTACAAATCTTTCATATGCCAATTTTCGTCCCATCCTTTCGTAAGTGCATAAGTAAAGTGAAGCTTTCATTCATTTGGAATAAAAATCACTACAGTAATTTTTATGTGAGTAATCCTTTACATATGACGTATATGTATTTGTAAATGGTAGAGAAGTGGTAGTGATTTACAGCATTTCGTATATACAAATTCGAAAATAAGAAATAAGAATCCTGCTTTTAAATAAAAAAAAGCAACATTCTTATGGAATGCTGCACAAGGAGGGTAGCTATCTTTCATAGGGACATCGTCTTATTGAATGTTTTGTGTATGGAAACAAAACATATTGAAAGACAATTATAAGAAAGTAGAAATAAACGATTCACATATTTCTTTAAGGGATCTTATTACAGATGAGAGATAAGAAATATATAGAACCTCGTTTACATATTTTATTATAGAGATACTTCATTAATTCTATGTGAATATTTGGTAAAGGTTATGTAATGTTAAAGTTAATGAATATAAGTAATTGTATGGAGGAATATAAAAAAAAGAGGCTGAGATTACTCAGCGCTCTTCTTTTCTTCTTTAATAGCTGTCTTTACTTCACCAGTTTTGATCTTGTTGCTTTCAGAGAAGCGAAGTAAGTCACCCTCAATGATTTTGTCAGACATGCTCAATTCATTTTGGGCACGATCAATAAGTGGTTGAGATTCTTCTTTTGGTAGTTGTACAACTTCGCCAGTAGCACGGTCGTAGAATGTACTGTTCGTGTACATGTACTTATCTGTAACGAAGCTACCATCACGAAGAACAACGAACCCTTTATTGTCAGGTGAGAATACGTCATGACCGAATCGAACGTCATTCGTAGAGTCTACACCAAGTAAGTTTAGAATAGTTGGTTTAATGTCAATTTCACCAGTTGGTTTTGAAATTGTTTTACCTTCTTTTTGACCTGGAACGTGAATAAACATCGGTGTTTTTTGTAAGTTCATATGGTCAAATGCAGTAATTTCTTCTTTTCCTAAGAACTGTGCCATTGCACGGTTATGGTTTTCAGAAATACCGTAGTGGTCACCGTAGAATACGATAACTGAGTTGTCGTAAATACCTTCTGCTTTTAGACGCTCAATAAAGTGTTTCATTGCTTCGTCTAAGTAGCGAGCTGTTACCATGTAACGGTCAAATACGCCATCACCAGAATTGTATTCATCAATTAATTTTGTATTGTCATCATAAGTGAATGGGTAATGGTTTGTTAAAGTAAGGAAGCGAGTATAGAACGGTTGCTTCACTTGTTTTAACATATCGATAGATTGATCAAAGTACTCGATATCTTTTAATCCCCAGTTTAATTTCGTTTCTGGCGTAATCTTATAGTCAAGCTCGTTGTAGTAACGATCATAACCAAGTGCCGGATACATAATGTTACGGTTCCAGAATGTTGCGTTGTTTGCGTGGAATACTGCAGTGTAGTATCCTTGCTGACGTAAAATTTCTGGAGTTGCTGTATATTCGTTGTTACCGTGTGTGAAGAATACAGCACCACGGTCTAGTGGATACATTGAAGTATCTACTAAGAATTCAGCATCAGATGTTTTTCCTTGCCCAGTTTGATGGAAGAAGTTATCAAAGTAATAACTTTCTTTCGTAAATTGGTTTAAGAATGGTGTAACTTCTTGTCCGTTAACTGTTGCACCGATTAAGAATGTTTGTAATGACTCAAGAGAGACAACGATTACGTTCTTCCCTTTTGCAGTACCAAACATATTTGGATCTGGTTTGCTTTGCGTTGTTTTTACGTAGTTCTCTGTTTCCTGTAACTTACTGCCGTCAGCAAATGCTTTTTGTGAACTTGATTTTGCTTGTAAGCCAAGATCATATACTTGGTGTACATATAAACCTAAGTTTTTAACAAGCATAACGCGGTCGAATGAACGTGTTAATAGTTCTGGACGCTCAGCTTCTGCCAATCCTAAGTTTGCGAAGAAAATAGCAATTGTTGACACGAAGTATAGGGAACGCATTGGGCGTGCTACACGTTCTGTCGGTGCAAAATTCTTCATCTTCTTCAATAAAATGAAGAATACGATAATATCAGCAAATGCAAGGATAATTTTGTAGTTAAACAATTCTTTTACACTAGAACCTAAACTTCCGAAGTTAGATGTTTGTCCTAGTACTGGTAAAGTAACGAAGTCATTGTAGAATCCGTAGAACATTACGTTACCAACAAGAACGATTGTTAAGACAAAATTAATTCCAAGTGCTATATAGTTACGTTTTTTCCCTTTTGCAAATAATGCAAGACCAACAAGCAGTAATGATGCTGCTAATGGGCTCAGGAATAAAATGAATTCTTGCATGAAAGATTCAAGTTTTAAATCAAAGCTTGTGCGTGTAATAAGATATGTCTTCAACCATAAGGCTAAAGCTACGAATGCAGTGAAACGCACATTTTGAAATTGTGATTTCAAGGTTTCTTTCATTCATTTCCACCCTTTCTCTATCAGGCTTGGTCGATTTTGGAGCGAAAAATGCTAAAATAAAAAATACATAGTTTTCTTGGCCATAATTAGAGGTTCTATATTCACCCATATACGACTATAACTATGCATACCCTTTTAGTTTCTTGTGTTACTCATAAGCATAACGTCATTTCTGTATTATACAACAAAATTCATTTCTGAGAAACACTATAACATTTTACATTTTTTGTATAGGATTTGTCACTACCAGAGAAAACTTTAACATTCGTTTATATGTCCGTCAACTAGAAAATATAACAAAGGTAGAGCAGAATGTTAAGTGAAAGTGAAAAATTTCTTGTTGAGAAATAAGAAATGACAATGAGTAAGTGGTTATCTAGAAACCTATTATATGAAGGGAAGTATGTAAAAATTAACGAACACTTGTTCTTTTTAGGTTTGTTTGTTACAATGAAAGTTCATTGATAGATTATGTGTAATTTTGATGAACTTTTACTGAAAACATATTGTAGCTTATTTCTTTTAAAAAATAGGGAGGCTTTTACATGGAGCAAAAATTTTCAGTTGAAGCATTTTGGAAGAAGGTAAAACATGTCGCAAAGCAGGCAGGACAGTCAGTCATTTATGCAAGTTTATTGTTGTTTTACGTTTTGCAGAAACCAGATGTTCCAAAACGAGTGAAAATTATTGTAATTGGAGCACTTGCTTATTTTATTGCACCGATTGATGCGATTCCAGATTTCGTTGCTGGAATTGGTTATACGGATGATTTAGGGGCGTTAATGGCTGCGCTATTACAAGCGTCGCTATACGTCGATGATGATGTAAAAGATAAGGCGCGAGTGAAGTTGGCAGAATGGTTTGGTTCGGATATAGACACATCCTTTATCGATCAGAAATTAGATCAATAGGTGAGAACTGTCACATGGTGACAGGGCGAACGTAAGCGAGGAAGTGCATTATGCCATCAGGAAGAACGCATACGAAAATAAACTTAATATCCCTTCCGGTTGTTTTGTTTATGCTCTTTTCGTATGGACTAACAAATTTTGATTTTTTATTAACTTTTGCAATTGGCTTTTTAGTAGGTACTACATTTTTAACACCGGATTTAGATACGTATAGTAATGCGTATAATAAATGGGGATTCCTGCGTATATTTTGGTATCCGTATAAGAAGGTGATGCCGCATCGTTCCTTTTTTACACACACAATTATACTTGGTGATGTGATTCGTATTGCATACATGTTAATTGTGTTTTCTCCGTTTTTATTCCTATTAAATGTAATCGCGCTCGACGGGAATTTAATAGAAATGGCGAAGGAACATGAGGTTGAAATTGTAACGTTCGTAATGGGAATTGTTGTGGCAAGCACGCTTCACATTATAGCGGATAAAGTGAATACGCGCCGTAAGAAAATGATGAGAAAAAAGAAGAAACGCAGAAGATAAAAAAACCGTCCCAAAAAGGTATTTTGGGACGGTTTTTCTTTTTAATCAAACGTTTGTTTAAAAAGGAAATTAGGCTTTCAGTACTTTAATACCTTTCACGATGTTCCAAATGAAGTAGTATAAGCTAATGATTCCGCAAATACATAAGACAATCATTGCACCAATTCCAAGTGTTACATCCGACTGATCAGATCCAAGCCCCATAACTCCTAAAATAATCATGCCAATGAATGTAGCGATACTTGGGATAATGTGTGTCCATAGAGCACGTTTTGCATGTGGTTTCGTTTCCGCATCTCCCACAATCCACACAATAATCGGGAATAAGATAGGGGCAAATAATACACTAAAGTATGATAAAGCTGCTAATATTTTGTTTCCGTTCATATATATCACCTCATAAATAATATCCGTTGTTATACCTTTATTATGCAGGAAAGGTAGCGAGCTTTCTATCGATGAACATGACAAGAACATGACGATTTTGTAAGATTTTTTCGTTAAATAATAAAGTGAAACTTTAATCAGTGGGGGCTTTTCATCCCCCACTGATTATTAGTTGAACCAATCGGACTTTTATGGGCAGTTGATCCCTCACCAAAACTCTTTGCTTTTGCTGAATTTTGAGGTGGGATCTTACTGCCCATTAAAGTCGGATAAAATTTTCAAAAAAATCTTTTTAAATAGAAATTGTTATGGTACAGTATAAATGAAAGTTGTTGAAAACGTTTTCTTAAACGTTTTTTATTTTTAGGTTGAAAGGTATGATGACCTGATAGTCTATTGATGAGGTTATTCTACTTAAAAGGGGATTCTTTAGGGGGGGAGAACGATGAACACATGGACACAAGTTTATGATCCGTTCGGAAACATTTGGATTTCGGCAGCGGTAGCACTTATTCCGATTATCTTTTTTTTCTTAGCTTTAGCAGTTTTCCGCATGAAGGGGTATGTGGCAGGATTTATTACAGTTGTACTTACAATTTTAGTGGCTTTATTCGCTTATAAGATGCCGTTCACAATGGCGATGGCAGCGACCGGATATGGTTTCTTATACGGGTTATGGCCAATTGCTTGGATTATCATTATGTCGGTATTTTTATATAAAATATCTGTGAAAACAGGTCAATTCGATGTAATTCGTGCATCTGTACTATCTATTACGAATGACCATCGTTTACTCGTTATTTTAATCGGTTTTTCATTCGGTGCATTTTTAGAAGGGGCAGCGGGATTTGGTGCACCAGTAGCGATTACGGCAGCGCTTCTTGCAGGCCTTGGGTTAAATCCTTTATATGCAGCAGGTCTTTGTTTAATTGCAAATACAGCACCAGTAGCGTTCGGAGCGATGGGTATTCCGATTACAGTTGCCGGACAAGTAACAGGTATTGATCCACATAAAATTGGACAAATGGCTGGACATCAATTACCGTTCTTATCATTATTTGTTCCATTCTTTATCGTATTTTTAATGGACGGGGTGAAAGGGATAAGACAAACGTGGCCTGCTTTACTTGTAGCAGGTAGCTCATTTGCAATTACGCAGTTCATAACAGCGACATTTTTAGGACCAGAACTTCCGGATATTACGTCGGCACTTGTAAGTTTAGTTAGTTTAGCGCTGTTCTTAAAAGTATGGCAACCGAAAGAAATTTATCAATCTGGGCAAGCGAATAGAGAAGTAGCTGCAACAAAAGCGGTATCGATGCCGAAATTAACGTTGGGAAAAGTAGTAAAGGCATGGTCTCCATTTATCGTATTAACGGTTATGGTAGTCATTTGGAGTCAAAGTTTCTTTAAAGCATTATTTGCTCCAGGAGGCGCGTTAGAAAGTCTTGTATTTAAGTTTGAAATTCCAGGCTTGCACAATTTAGTAATGAAAGCAGAGCCTATTGTAAATAAAGCGACGCCTTACGAGGCAATTTTGAAGTTTGATGTATTATCAGCAACAGGAACAGCAATTTTAATTGCTTGTCTCATTTCCATGCTGATTTTGAAAATGAGTGTAAAAGATGCAGTGGTAACATTTAAAGAAACTTTAAGTGAACTTAAAATGCCAATTTTATCTATTGGATTCGTATTAGGATTTGCATTTATCGCAAACTATTCTGGGCTATCTTCTACACTAGCATTGGCACTAGCAGGAACTGGCGGACTATTCCCGTTCTTCTCACCATTCTTAGGGTGGATTGGCGTATTCTTAACAGGGTCTGATACGTCAGCGAATGCATTATTCTCAAATTTACAAGCAATTACAGCGCAGCAAGTCGGTGTATCTGAAGTACTCCTCGTTGCAGCGAATACAACGGGCGGTGTAACCGGAAAAATGATTTCTCCGCAATCGATTGCGATTGCTTGTGCAGCAGTTGGACTTGCGGGGAAAGAATCAGATTTATTCCGCTTTACAGTGAAGCATAGTTTGTTCTTCGTAATTATTGTGGGAATTATGACTTATGTTCAGGCGTATTATTTAACTTGGATGATTCCGTAAAGAGCGACAGAAATAAACTTTGCATTTTTCAGATTATCGTGTATGATGAGAAAGTATTGAAAATTAAATCAGTGATAAACTAGGGGTGCCTAACGTATGCGTAGGCTGAGAGAGAAGCGCGTGAACTTCTTAACCCTTTGGACCTGATCTGGCTCGTACCAGCGTAGGGAAGTTAACGGCTTTACATAATGATGTCTTTTATGAGCCAGGTCCTTATTTTTTTATGGACCTGGCTCTTTTTATTTTGGCATACGCTGGCCATATCTCGTCCTTGTCACGTACAGGGGGGCAACAAAGGTTATGAAACAGTCTGTTTCAGCTGAGCAAATTGAATTGAAATCGAGTTTACCAGGAAGTAAGAAAGTGTATGTGGATGGGCCACGCGAAGGTATGAAGGTGCCGATGCGTGAGATTGAACAAAGCGATACAAACGGCGTTCCGAATCCGCCAATTCGTGTGTATGATACGAGCGGTCCTTATACGGATCCAGAGTATAAAGTGGAGTTAGAAAAGGGGTTGCAGGCGCCGCGCCACTCTTGGATTCTAGAGCGCGGGGATGTAGAAGCATACGAAGGGCGCGAAGTGAAACCAGAGGATGACGGTGTGAAGGTGGCTTCAAAACATACACCTGTTTTCCCGCAGATGGATCGCAAACCGCTTAGAGCGAAGCAAGGTGCAAATGTTACGCAAATGCATTATGCACGTAATGGGATCATTACGTCTGAGATGGAATATGTTGCGATTCGTGAAGGAGTAGAGCCGGAGTTTGTTCGTAAGGAAATTGCGGAAGGTCGCGCTATTTTACCAGCGAATATTAACCATCCTGAAGCAGAGCCGATGATTATCGGACGTAATTTCCACGTGAAGGTTAATGCAAATATCGGAAACTCTGCTGTATCTTCTTCTATTGCAGAAGAAGTAGAGAAGATGACGTGGGCTACTCGCTGGGGTGCAGATACAATTATGGATTTATCTACAGGTAAAAACATTCATACGACGCGTGAGTGGATTATTCGTAACGCGCCTGTACCAGTTGGAACTGTACCAATCTATCAAGCTCTTGAAAAGGTAAACGGAATTGCAGAAGATTTAACGTGGGAAGTGTATCGTGATACGTTAATTGAGCAAGCGGAGCAAGGCGTAGATTACTTTACGATTCACGCTGGTGTATTACTTCGTTACATTCCCATTACTGCAAAGCGTACGACAGGTATCGTTTCGCGTGGTGGTTCAATTATGGCGCAGTGGTGTTTATTCCATCATAAAGAAAACTTCCTATACACTCATTTTGAAGAGATTTGTGAAATTATGAAGCAGTATGATGTTTCGTTCTCTCTTGGAGATGGATTACGTCCAGGTTCGATTGCAGATGCAAATGACGAAGCGCAGTTCTCTGAGCTTGAAACACTTGGTGAATTAACGAAGATTGCTTGGAAACATGATGTGCAAGTTATGATTGAAGGGCCTGGGCATGTACCGATGCATTTAATTAAAGAAAATATGGAGAAAGAGCTTGATATTTGTCAGGGGGCGCCATTCTATACACTTGGGCCGTTAACGACAGATATTGCACCAGGTTATGACCATATTACATCCGCAATTGGAGCTGCGATGATTGGCTGGTTTGGAACAGCGATGCTTTGTTATGTAACGCCGAAAGAACATTTAGGTTTACCGAATAAAGATGATGTACGCGAAGGTGTTATTACGTACAAAATCGCTGCGCATGCAGCTGATCTGGCGAAAGGGCACAAAACGGCTCATCAGCGTGATGATGCACTTTCAAAAGCTCGTTTTGAATTCCGTTGGCGCGATCAATTTAATTTATCTTTAGATCCTGAACGTGCAATGGAGTATCACGATGAAACATTGCCAGCAGAAGGTGCGAAAACGGCTCATTTCTGTTCCATGTGTGGACCGAAGTTTTGTAGTATGAGAATTTCACATGATATTCGTGAATATGCAAAAGAAAATGATTTAGAAACGACAGAAGCAATTGAAAAAGGAATGAAAGAGAAAGCGAAAGAATTTAAAGAAACGGGTAGTCATTTATACCAATAACACGTTACACCTCTTTACTTGATTGATCACACTGTAGTACCTAACTTAAATATAGAAGAAGCCCGCTTTGCTAAGACGGTAGCAAAGCGGGCTTCTGTTGTTTATCCTGCTATTTGCGGGCAGTGAGACCCCTCACTGATTAAAGTTTCACTTTATAAGGCGAAGAAGAGATGTACCCAATAGAATAAGAGGAATAATGTGACGACTGTTGTGAGCGGGATAACAATAAGGGATACACTTAAATAGTCTTTCCATTTTACTTTAATTTTGTTTTGTTTCAGGATATACATCCAAATGAGGGAAGCTAGCGTACCGATTGGTAATAGTAGTGAACCGATGTCACTACCAATAATGTTTGCGAGGTAAATCGTTTTTAAAGTGATTGGGTCTAGTCCCATTTCTGTTAATGTGATTGTACCAATCATAAGTGCAGGGTGATTATTGAAGACGTTGGAGAGGAGGGAAACGAGTCCGCCCATTGTAAAGCTAGCATAAAGTAGATGCTGATTTACAACTGGTTCAAGCCATTGGACAAGTGCTGCTGTTAATCCTGCGTTGTGAAGTCCGTAAATAATGACATACATAGAGAAAGCAAAAATTAAAATGTGCCAAGGTGTCTTTTTCAAAATATCGACAGGGTTCGTTCGTAAGTAGTACCATCTCCAGATGAGAAGAACGAGTGAACCGAGTACGGCAACAATCTCGATTGGGATGGATAAGAAGGATGCAACGAATAGAAGACAGCGCATAAGGAAGACGAAGCCTAATACTTTTAGCATGAACCTTGTCCGTTTTTGCTTCGTATCAACTGAATTTTTTCCTTTTAACGGATGAAAGTTTTTCGTGAAGAATATTTCTTCAATATCATATGAAGAAACAGGCAATTTTTTCGGAAGTTTTTTCTTCAAAACTGTATACATAAGCCATGACATAAACAATAGTCCTAATGTTGCAGGTACAAACATCATAGCAGTATGCATATAAAGAGTCATATTCACGATATTTAATGCGATTAAGTTTACGATATTACTTACACCAATTGGTGCACTAGATGCAGTAGCGATTAAAGCACCGCTTAATAAATAAGGGATTTGTTGATGCGGTTTTAATTGAAGATTTTTTAGGAGAAGAATTAAAATTGGCGTTGTAATTAAAATACTACCGTCGTTATTAAATAAAAGAGTCATAAGAAAACATAATAATTGAATATACCAGTATAAGCGGCGTCCGGAGCCTTTTGCTAAGTTTGCAAGTTTCGCTGCGGACCAGTGGAAGAAGCCGAAGCTTTCTAATATAACCGCCATAACGATGGTCGCTAATATTGTTATGGAGGCACCGCCAATTTTACTAATAATGTCCATGACGTCTGGTTTTGATACAAGTCCAGTAATCAGGATAATGCCAGCGCCAATTGCTGCCGGCCACGCCTCATTTAAACCACGAGGTCGCCAAAAGATAACAATCATCGTTAAGAAGAATACAATAATAGTAATCCATATTTCAATGCTCATATTTTACCTACCTTTCTACTTTTCCTCAAAGCAATGTAGCTTGTCTTAAGGTTTGTATTGGTAGTATATTCAGCAAAAAATAAGAAGAACTAGACGTATAACGGAGTGCAATGAATATGTGTTTTTCAAGTTATGGGACAAGTATCTCTCTTAGTGAAATAACTATTGTGAGAGGAGTCTAGAAATTAATGGGGCAGTAAGATAGTAAATGAAATTTATATAGGTGATTATGGAGATATATCAGCGATTATTGAAATATATCAGCGCAACTCAAAATATATCGGCGATTATTGAAATATATCGGCGCAACTCAAAATATATCAGCGATTTTTAAATTATATCGACTTATCGACAAAACATGACAAAAGGAGCCCATCCCAAAATACCTTTTGGAACAGGCCCTACAATATTATTTCTCCTTCAAAAAAGTTCGATCCTTCAAGAATAAATTCCAGAAGAAAATAAATCCTGGTAATAAAATTGCAATCCCAATTGCATATAGAATAAGCAATGCATAGAATGTTTCGACCGTTGTAAAGCTTGTAAATACAGTTACATCAGGATAAATAATATACGGTAAATGCGCAACGCCGTAAGCATAACTTGCAAATGCATATTGAGCGACGACTGCTAAAACGGCAATGCGAGGGTATCCTAGTGTGCCATACTTCTTGTTTGTCCACCAAAGAGAAGAGTACCCGATAACGAATAAAACGATAGAAACTGTAAACCACGGGAATTGCTTTATGAGCCCTTGCATAAGCCAGTGTGTTTCCGGATCCATTACAACGAGGGCGATAATCGCCGTAACGAGTGTTGCAGGACCAAGGATGATGGCGTTTCTTCTATAAATTCTATACGAATCTTCTGAACCTTGTTCTCTCGCAAAATCAGCAAGAAAGAGGGAGGAAAGAAATAATTCCGAAGTTAGCCCAAAGAGCATATAACAGTAGATCACCGGGCTAGAAAGAAGTTTTCCATACAGGAGTACTTCTTTTCCCTCAGACATTGTAATATAAGCCCCCTCTGTAACAGGTAAAACGGTAATTAATAAGGCTGGAATTAAGAGCCCAGTAATACCTGAAATAACCCGAAGGAGGTACTGATATTTTGGCACAGAGTAAGCAAATACCATGAATGTACTGCGAATTGCAATGAGTATTAAAATTAACATAACTGGTACGAACATGACTGTCGCAAGGGTGAAAGCGGCTTTCGGAAAGAAACCGAGAAAAGCGACAACGACAAAGACGAGAAATGTATTTGTTACTTCCCAAGTCGGTGATAAGTATCGGTTGGCAAGCTTGGCAGCGAGCGTTGGATGTTTTGCGTATACCATGCCCCAAAAACCTGCTCCAAAATCGATGGACCCTAATATACTGTATACGAAAATAAGAGCCCATAAGATGATGATTGCAATACTTTCCTCATGCACGAGAATCGCCTCCTTCGTGATGTAAATCATTTGTAAGCGGATGTTTCTTAAAGAATGTCCGTAATACGAAAACTGTTAAAATACCGAGTCCAATATATAAAATGATGAATAGAATAAATAAAGGACCGACAAAATCAGCGCGTGTAGAAGCGTCGACTGTACGTTGCATACCGTAAATGGTCCATGGCTGACGACCGCTACAGCTGAAAATCCACCCAAATTCAATGCCGAGCATCATAACTGGTCCACATGCGGCAGCTCCCCAAAGAAGCCACTTCGGTAGCTCTGTTCCTTTTTTTCGGTAAACAAAGTACCAATATAAGAGGGCAATTGCTGCAACTGCAAAGGTAAAGGCAGCAGTGCCGACCATTAAATTGAACAGTGTATGCGTGTAAAATGGTGGCCATGTTTCTTGTGGAAATTCCTTTAGTCCTTTTACGACAGTGCTAGGGTCTAGTCCTACTAGTAGGCTAAGCATGTTCGGAATTTCTAGTGCGTAGTTTAGTTCAAGTGTGTTAGGATCTACAACGCCGCCAATTGATAACGGTGCATGTGATGTCGTTTCAAATAAAGCTTCAGCAGATGCCAGTTTTTCAGGGGAATGCTTATGTAAAGCAATTGCCGATTCGTGTCCCGAAAGCCACATCGTAGCGCCTGTAATAAATGTCACGACGAGTCCTAACAGTAGTCCTTTTTTATGATATGCCACTTCACGTTCACTTACATTCTTCTTTAATAATTTAAATCCGGCGATAGAGGCAATGACGGCAGCTCCAGTTGCGTAGGCTGTAATCACAACGTGGAATGCGCTCGTGCCAAAACTCGGATTAAAGAAAGCTTTCCACGGATCAACGTTAAAAACGGATCCATCTGGCCCCATTGAAAAGCCCGCGGGTGTATTCATCCATGTATTTGCCGATGTAATAAGCACGGCAGATGCCGTGGCACCAATCATGACGAAGAATAGCGAGATTAATCTCATGAATGGAGGTAGTTTGTCAGCTGCATATACATAAATGGACATGAACAAAGCCTCTAAAAAGAAGGCGAAAATCTCAATTTGAAAGGGCACAGAAATAACCTGCCCAACAATTTTGGCAAAACCAGGCCAAAGCAGTGAGATTTGCACACCAACGATTGTTCCCGTTGGAATTGCTACACCAAGAAGGATGGCAAAGGCCTTTGTCCATCTTTTCGCCATAATGGCGTAGTCGGAATCTTTCTTCCAGTGGTAGAGTATTTCACTTATAAAAATCATTAATGAAAGTCCGACACCAAGTGTTGCGAAGATAATGTGGAATGCTAGTGAAGAACCGAAAAATGCTCTTGCTAATGTTACCGTATCCATATGTAAACTCCTCTTCTTTTTTGCCATTATTTTCTGATTGAATTGGAAGATTTATTCAAAAAAACTTCCAAAAATATATATGTATTTAAAAAGTGGATATGATAATATTATGTTTGAATATTATAAATAGAAAGAATTTAATGTTTAATAATGTTTTGTTTGTTTTTTAGTAAGGAATATTTTATAATCTTTTATGCGAACATAAGTTCTGTTTTTCGGAGTGAAGAAGTTTATGTGAAATGGAGAGGATGTTTTATGTATCCTGAAGTCATTAAAAAGATGGCATTTTCAAAAGAGCATAGAGATTTATTATTGAAGCTGTATAATAAAGAGATTACGCGTAGTGAGTATGATCGACTCGTAGAATCGCTATATAGACCTTCTAAAGAGGCTTGTGAGGGATAGAGGAACGGGAGACAATCTAATAGATTGTCTTTTTTACATTTACGTATGTTCTGGTAAAATTAAGGATAGCCTTACTAGGGAGGTGAAAAGTTTGCGGAAACGTATATATATAGTGATTGGCGTTATTCTTTTAATCGCTTTAGGTGGAATTGTATTTTGGTCAGCTTTGCAAGGAAACCGTACGGAACATTTTATTTTAAGACATATGGTGAATGAAAATGGGACGCTTGCTACATATCGTTTAGAAGATACAAAAGCAGGTACCGGTGAAGCGAAAGGCCGTGAAGCTTTATCGGAATCAGCAGGGCTATGGCTGCAATATACACTCGATAAAGACGATCAAGCGTTATTCGATGAACAAGTTAAGGTTATTCAAAATAACTTTGTACATAAGAACCAAATTGTTTTATGGAAAATCTCTGAAAAGGGAGAAATGCAGTCAGCTACAAATGCACTTATTGATGATCTTCGTATTATAGAACAGTTATATCGCGCTTATGAAATGTACAAGGAAGAGCGCTATAAAAACTTAGCGGATCAATTGAGTGATGCTGTCATTCGTTATAATAAGAAAGGTAATTATTATGTTGATTATTATGATGCAGATGCAAGGAAACAAAATGATTTTGCAACAACGTCATATATAAATCCGCGCGCATTCTCCTATATGAAAAAGTATGGAAAAGTTTCTGCTCAGCAATATGAGGAAGTCGTTCAATTTTTAGCAGATTATCCAAGGCATGGATGGGCATTCCCGAAAGAGTATAAAGCAGATGGCACATTTACGTATGACAAAGAAGTGAATCTTATTGACCAATCATACGTTGCATATCATCGTAGTTTAGGTGGCCTTTCATCAGATGCTTATTTGGAATTTATAAAGAAGAAATTCCAGGAGGATGGAAAGCTATACGGTCGTTACAATTTAGAAACGGGAAAACAAACTGTGAATTATGAATCGCCAGCGGCTTACGGATTAACGATTTTGTACGTACTACAAACAGGTGATACAAAGTTTGCAAAGGAATTATATGATCATATGGCCACATTCCGAAATGACAACGTATTTAGTAGATATTACGGTGGATATGTAACAGGAGAAAATAAAAATACGCATATTTTTGATAATGTTTTGCCGCTTTTAGCTGAAATAGAATTAGAGAAGAGTGAACAATAAAAGGTGCCACCCTATGGGGATGGCATCTTTTATTGTTTGATATCATTTTAAGTCCTAATATTGGAGAAGTAATCAATCACGAATTCACGGAATTGCTGGGCAGTTTTCGATAAGTAACGTTTTTTTGACCAGCTTAAGCCAATCGTTCGCTCACAATTTGGTTCAATAATACGTAACTTATTTAATGCTAAAGTAGAGTTCTTTAATAAAGTTAAACTTGGGACGAAAGCGATGCCGAGGCCTTGCTTAATCAGGTCGCTAATCACGGTTGGTTCATCTACTTCAAAAGCGATATGTGGAGTGAAGCCAGCTTCTTTACAAAATTCATCTGTTAAGTGCCGAAATCCATAACCAGTGTTCATACTAATAAACGGTTCGTCCTTTACTTCATGCAGATATACACTTTCACGTTCTGATAAACGGTGCCCTGAAGGGACGACTAAGAAAATTTCTTCTGTAATAAGTGGTTCCCAAATAATCTCTTCGCCTTCAATTGGCACAGAAGAAATGCAAAAGTCAATTTCTATATTATCTAGTTGTCGTTTCATAGAAGGAGTAGATGCGAGAAACTGTTGGAATCGAACGTTAGGATGTTGTAGTAAAAAAGAACCGAGTAGTTCTGGTAATATTCTTGGAATAGAAACAGCCAGCGTAATAGAGCTTTGTTGTAAGTTAGCTAAATCTTTAATTTCTCGTTCGCCTTCACTTAATTCATGAAAAATGCGCTCTACTCGTTTTAAAAATACTTTCCCGAAAGAGTTTAATGTAATTTGTCGACCTTGGCGATCAAATAACGGGACGCCTAAGTCTTTTTCTAGTCTAGCGATTGTTTTGCTGAGCGAAGGCTGTGCGATATGCAATTCTTCAGCGGCTTTTGTCATATGCTCTAATCGTGCAACTGTTTGAAAGTATTTTAGTTGAAGAAGTTCCATTTTGACTCTCCTTTCTATAGACCAAAAGGAATGGATTGATAATTAAAGATGTATTATACAGTATGAAAATGGACGTGTATAGTAAATCTGTTAAACCATTCTAATGGTGTGAAATTCGGAGAAGGAGTATGTTTCATGAAAGGAATTCAACTTGTATTTAAAGATTGGAAAGCGATGTGGCACCATAAACATGGGCGTATCGCTTTAATTTTTTTGTTAATCGTTCCTTTAATTTATTCAGGGTTCTTTTTAGCTGGATATTGGGATCCATACGGAAAATTAGATAAATTACCTGTTGCGATTGTAAATTTAGATAAAGGTGCTGCAATGGATGAGAAAATAATTCGTGCAGGAGACGATTTTGTAAAAAATTTAAAAGAGAATAAGGAACTGGCTTTTCATTTCGTATCAGAAAAAAATGCTGAGGAAGGGCTAAAAGAAGATAAGTACTATATGGTTGTTACGATTCCAGAGGATTTCTCTAAAAAGGTAAGTACACTTATGGATGAGAAACCAGAACCAGCACAATTGCAGTACAAAGTAAATCCGGGTAAAAACTTTGTAGCAGCGCAAATTGGAACGACAGCTGTTGAAAATATGAAAACAAAAATTTCAAATAGTATTACGAAATCTTATACAGAAGGTGTCTTTTCAAAGTTTCAAGACTTAGCACAAGGGTTGAGTGATGCAAGTAATGGTGCTGGGAAGTTACATGAAGGAACGACAGATGCAAGAAATGGGGCAAATCAGCTTGCAGATGGTATTCATCGTTTAAGTGACGGGACATCAAAAGTGAAAGAGGGAAGTGAAAAACTTGCTTCTAGCAAATCAGCCTTAACTGATGGAGCGAATGAGCTAAGTCAAGGAGCAACCTCACTTCATAGCGGTATGGAGTTATTGACGCAAGGTGAAAAACACTTACAATCAGGGATTAGTGAATTAAGTGCTGGTACAAATGAATGGGTGAACGGAAGTGAGAAACTGGCTGAAGGACAAGCGAAAGCGGACAATGCAGCAAATAGTGTAAAACAACAATTAGAAGAGTACGTGAAAAGTCATCCAGAGGTGCAGCAAGATCCTGCTTTTCAAAAGATTATCGCTACTTCTAATGGATTAGCTCAAGCAACAAACACTTTAAATAATAGTCAGAAACAATTGACACAAGGTGCACAGAAGCTTGCAGATGGTCAGCATAAGGTTGAAGAAGGTATGAATACATTCGGAGTTAAGTTAAATGAAGCTACTGCTGGAACGAAAAAGATAGCAGATGGTGCTACAAATTTAGCTAGTGGATTTACGAAATGGGGAACTGGATTTACATCATTACAAGAAGGTGTCAATCAACTTGCGAGCGGGGGAACAGAACTGAATCATGGTGCTGATCAGTTAACGAACGGACTTGTTAAACTTGACGATGGTGCGAAAGAACTTTCTACGAAATTGGGAGAGGGCGCAGAGAAGATAGCGGATGTTCGCAATGATGATGCACGCAATACGATGTTCTCAGAGCCGGTTCAATTAGTGAAGTCAACAGTTTCTGACGTGCCTAATTACGGTTCAGGTATTGCACCATATTTCTTATCGCTTGCATTTTATGTTGGCGGAATTATGGCATCAAATATTTTACCGCTTGGCCGTAGACAAAATATGAAGGTAAGCGGAACGGTACATTTTATTAATAAACTAGGATTGGTATATGTAATTGGACTTATTCAAGCATTACTTGTGGATGTGGTTGTGCTAGGAGTTATGAAATTAGAAGTTGCAAGTGTGCCGCTCTTTGTATTATCAAGTATCGTGATTTCCTTTACGTTCATGACGTTTATTCTTATGTTAGTAACGGTGTTTGGTCTTGTTGGAAAGTTCTTAGCGGTAACGCTTCTCGTCTTGCAATTAGCGACGAGCGGTGGGACTTTCCCAGGAGAATTAAATATAGCTGTTCTTAGCAAGATTGGACAATTTCTCCCAATGTCCCATTCTCTTAGAGGATTGCAAGATGTGATTTCTTTAGGAGATTGGTCGCAATTACAAATGCAAATTTTAATATTGTTATGCTATCTCGTTGTTGCTGGTGGAATTGCTTGGATTACGAGCCATATACAACATAGGGAAACGAATGCCGAACAAGTTTCTTAAAATAAAAAGAAGTTATCCGATTTTTTGGGGATGACTTCTTTTTATTTTGCTTGTAGCAAAAAGAGTATTGCATTATTTTTTTATACACCAGTTCCTATATAAGAGAAGGGGTGCATAGTGAGAGTGTGTAATTTGTTTTTCTATATATATGCGCTTTAAGTATTTTGAATATTCTAAAATTGGACTATGCCAATTGTTAGAATATTATGGAAAAGTTTTTTTGAAATAAATATAATGAACGTACAAATTAAATATTGGCATTGTTTTACATGATAGGAAAGGTATTCAAATGTTTTTAAGAAAGGAAGAGGAGGCATACATAGTTTATCCCACTTTAATGGGCAGTAAGACCCCCATTTCAAAATTCAGCGAAAGCAAAGAAGTTAGGTGGGGGGCGGGCTGATGCTCATAAAAGCCCGATTGGTGAGGGCTGATTAAAGTTTCACTTTATATGTTGGTTTGTTTGGACTTTTTACTGGATAATCATTCAGTAAATTTTCTTCTACGTATAATGATGAACCGTTCCTTTGGAAATTACCGATCCTCACTCTTAATGATGTAAATTAATTTTCCTGTTTGACATGGAAAGTACAATGCAAATGCCGTAGTAATAAGTCAAGAAGTCTGGGGAGGAGTGGGATATCGTATATGAACATATGGAGGCGAAAAAAGAAGCTAAGAAGACAAAAAACCTTTTTAGTACTGTTGATGCTTTTATTAGTGTTCGCGGATATACCTATCAGTTTTATTGACAACATGACGATGCATGCGGAGACAGATTCTATAACAGAACAACCGAAAGATATAGAGATAGGTTCTGTAAAAGAGCAGCCAAATCCAGAAGCTGTGAAAGATTTTGATCCAGGTCCACCTTATGAGCAGAATGTAGCAAAGGATATTCCTGTAGAGGTTGGAGAGGAACGGATTGGGACGTCTTCCTGGATAAAAGATATTGCACCAGCAAGTTTAGTAGATAACACGTGCGTTCAGCAAAATAGAGTTGTACTTAAAAATGGTGGATTTGAAAAGCCAAGGATAACGAAAGACTTCTTTATTGATCAAGATAATGTAGAGGGCTGGAGAACGACAGATCGCTATAAAGTAATCGAAATTTGGAGAACGAGAGATAGAATACCATTGCCTTCACCACTTCCAGCAGAAGGAGAGCAATTTGCCGAACTAAATGCAAGGGAACCTGGAATGTTATATCAAGATGTGAAAACGACTCCAGGGCAAACGATTTATTGGAGATTAGCTCATAGGGGAAGAGATGGGAAAGATACGATGCGAGTTCGTATCGGATCAGCAAGTGCGAATATTACTTCCTTACCTACTATTCAAACGATGGAAGATGATAATAAAGCGTGGGGTCGCTATAGCGGGACTTATACAGTTCCAGCAGGTCAAACGTTAACTCGATTTGGTTTTGAGGCTGTAAAAACATACGGAAATGCCCTATCAGTAGGAAATTTCCTAGATGATATTTTCCTAGGAACAGAACCTTGTGTTACGGCAACAAAATCTGTAAGTCCAGAAGGAAAAGTGTATGCGGGAGATGAGTTGACGTATACAGTGAACGTTAAAAACCACGGCGGAGATGTTGCTGGTGAAGCAATGTTCACTGACATGATTCCAGATGGAACAGAATATGTACCGGGCTCCATAAAACTAAAAGCTGATGGAACCGAAAAAGCTATAACAGATGCAGAAGATAATGATGCAGGCTTTTATAAAGACAAAAAAGTCACTGTTAAATTAGGCGATGTACAAAATACAGAAGAGGATCCAAATGGAATTACAGTTCAATTTAAAGTAAGGGCTTTACCAAGTTATATTGGAAAGCAAGTTACAAATAAGGCAAGAATAGATTATGGCAACTTGTTGAAGGGCTCAAAGGAATATACAAATTCCAATGAAGTTGTAAACGAGGTTATTGCAAGAAACCCTGAAATAGAGTCGGTTAAAGAAGTGAAAAATGTACAAGGTAAGAGTAGGTACGAGGTCGGAGATACAATTGAATACACAGTTAAAATGCGTAACAAAATTGAGAATAGCATCGCGAAAAAGATTGTAATAGAAGATTCATTACCAAACGGGATAGATTATGTACCAGGAACCATTAAGGTAGATGGAAAAGCGGTGACGGACGCTGTAGATCAAGATAGCGGCCACTATACGATAGGTAAAGTGATGGGGAATTTAGGTGATATTACAGATACAGGATGGCATACGGTTACCTTCCAAGCAAAAGTAAAATCGGATCAGTTAGATAAGACGATTCGTAACATAGGAAAAATAACAGGTGAGAATATTACACCGCAAGAACCAGAGAAATCTATTGTAATAGAACCGAAAGATCCAAAACTAGAAACGGTAAAAGAAGCAAAGAACTTACAGCAAGGTAAGAGCATATATGAAGTCGGAGATACGATTGAATATACAGTGAAAATGCGTAATAACGTAGCGAGTAGCGTGATAAACAATGCTATTATTGAGGATCCATTACCAGAAGGTGTGGAATATGTACCAGGGACGATTCGAATAGATGGGAAGGTTGTCACAGATGCTGAAGATGGGGATAGTGGCCATTATAAGACTGGAAAAATAACCGGGAAGTTTGGAGATATTCGAGATACAGAGTGGCATACAGTAGTGTTCCATGTGAAAGTGAAAACGAATCAAGCAGGGAAAGAAATAGTAAATAAAGCGAAGGTAACGGGAGAGAACATTACACCGCAGGAACCTGAAAAACTAGTAAAAGTAGATTATAAGAATCCGAAAGTGGAATCAGTGAAAGAAGTAAAGAACTTACAACAAGGTAAGAAGTATGAAGTAAAAGATACGATTGAATATACGATTAAGGTTCGTAATACAGTCAAAGATAGCATCATAAGAAATTCTTTAGTAGAAGACCAATTGCCAGAAGGTGTGGAATATGTACCAGGATCAATTCGGGTGGATGGCAATATAGTAACGGATGCCGAAGATACTGACAGTGGTCATTATAAGGCTGGAAAAGTAATAGGGAAACTCGGAGACATTCAAGATACCGAATGGCATACAATCGTATTTCAAGTGAAGATAAAAGATGGTTATGAAGATAAAAAAATACTGAACGTAGGTACGGTAAAAGGAGATAATATTTCTCCACAAAAACCATCAGTAGAAATAGCAGTGGAACCTCCTCCGTCAGGGAAAATTGAAATTGAAAAAGTAGATGCAAAGGATCATACGTTGAAACTGAAAAATGCAGAGTTTCAAATTATCGATAAAGATGGAAATGTAGTCGGAAAATTAGTAACCGATGAAAGTGGAAAAGCAATTTCTGAACCGCTAGTATTCGGTAAATATGAAATTAAAGAAATAAAAGCACCGACAGGTTACATGATCTTGAAGGAATCAATTCATGTAGAACTTACATCACCTTTGCAAAAGTTGAAAGTAGAGAACAACAAGAGTGAATGGGTCATTCCGAATACAGGAGGGTTTGGAACAAATCTCATTTACTTATTTAGCACATTACTCATTGTGTTAACGCTATTTCTCTATTTCCGAAAAGGGGACAGTAATTTATAAAATATAAAGGGGGCAATACGAGTATGAAAAAGGTATTTAGTATGGTTTTAGCATTTATATTAATGCTTTCAACGCTGCCAAGTGCATTTGCTGCAAATGAGGTTCCGACAAAAGGGTCTTTAACAATTCATAAGTATGCGCATGAAAAAGATGGACAACAAGGTGAAGCAGGAACTGGTGAACCTGGTCAGAAAGTTCCTGAAGGGGCAACACCGATAAAAGGAGTAAAGTATGAAGTTGTAAAAGTTGCAACTTTTAAAGTGATTGAAAGAAATGGAGAAATTGTAAAAGAAGCTGTTGAGAAAGTTGACAATGCAACACCTATTAGCGACGTAACAGGTGAAGATGGTACAGTAACTTTTAAGGACCTTCCAATCGGTCGTTACTTAGTGAAAGAAGTTAGCGGTCCAGATAACGTAAATATAAATACAGAGCCATATACAATTGATATCCCAATGACTGATAAAGAAGGTAAAAAATTAAACTACGACGTTCATATTTATCCAAAAAATGAAATCAAGCGTGGAGCAGTAGAATTAACGAAAGTAGACGATGCAGGTAAACCATTAAAAGATGTAGAGTTCACACTATATCATAAAGGGACTGATAAAGTAGTAGTAGATAAAGCAGGAAAAGAATTAAAGGATCTAAAGACAGATAAGGATGGTAAAATCCGCGTTGACGGTTTATTGTATGGAGAATATTATTTCAAAGAGTCAAAAGCACTAGAAGGGTATGTTTTAGATCCTAAAAAATATGAATTTAAAGTTGAAAAATCAGGTGCATTCCCTAAAGACGGTCAAGCAGGCTATGGGGAAATTGTAAAACTAGATAAAATTATAAACTATAAAAAACCGACAATTGATAAGAAGATTAACGGTAATTTAAATGGTTTACCAATTAACGTAGATGAAGAATTCACATACGACATTAAAACGAAACTACCAGGTGATATTCATCTGTACAAGAAATACGTAATAACAGATAACGTGGATTCAAGATTAACAATTATCGGTACACCAGTTGTTACAATTGATGGTGAAAAAGTATCTTCTGATGTTGTAAAAGTAACGTTAGGTGAAAAGACTGCTGCAGGTCAATTAGTGACAGTGACTGTAGAGAATTTTGCAGCGTTAAAAGATAAAAAAGAACTACATTTGCAAATCAAGGCGAAAGTAAATGGAGATATTAACGGTGGAACAGTAATAGAAAATATAGCAAAGATCGATTATGAAACTGGTGATAAAGTAACACCACCAGACGATGAAACAACAACACCTCCTGTAAAGGTTATCGTAACTGATGGTAAAATTTCATTGAAAAAAATTGACGGTGCAACTAAAGATGCTTTAGAAGGTGCGAAATTTGAATTACGAAAAGATAGTAAAGTCGTAAAAGTAAAAGGTGTTGACGTTGTCGGTGTATCTGATAAAGATGGGATTATTAATTGGGACAACATCCCTTACGGTGAATACGAAATCGTCGAAATTGAAGCACCGAAGTATACTGATAAAGGTGAAGTGAAATCTTATCAAAAATTAAGAGAGCCAATTAAAGTTAAGATTGATAAGGATAACCAAACGGTGAAATTAACTGTAGAAAATAATAAGAGTGGCTGGATCCTTCCTGCAACAGGTGGAATTGGGACAATCCTCTTCACAGTAGTTGGCCTTGTATTAATGGGCGCAGCGTTTATGTTCTTAAGAAGAAAAGCTTAATAAGCGTACGAGTATAGGGAGAAAAGAGGGAGAAAGAACATCTTCCTCTTTTCGTTATTTACTGCCCGGTAAATAGCGGGATAAATGGAACTACATATGCATAATAAAGGGGTATATTATGAAACGTAATATTATTTTTGGATGCATCTTTTTAGTAGGACTTAGTATTTTTTTATACCCGACGGTGAGTAATTGGTTAGCGACAAGAGCGCATTATTCTGAAGTAAGTACATATGACAAAAAGGTGAAAGAGCTGCAAAGGGAAGAAATTAAACGTAAAGAAAAAGAAGCGAAAGAGTACAATGAGAAACTACAACAGGAGAGACAGACCGTTACAGATCCATTTCGTTCCGATAAGAGTGGAAATTCCAGTTCTTACGTAGATATGTTGAATGTAGGAGAAGTAATGGGCTATGTAGAAATTCCTAAAATTAATGTGAAGCTTCCTATATATCATGGAACGTCTGAGGATGTTTTAAGTAGAGGGGTAGGTCATATAGAGAATTCCTCTTTGCCAGTTGGCGGAGAAGGAACACATTCTATTTTGACTGGACATAGGGGGTTGCCATCTGCTGTATTATTTACAGATTTGGATAAATTAAAAGAAGAGGATATTTTTTATATTCATTCTTTAGATAAAGTATTAGCATATAAAGTAGATCAAATTAAAGTAGTGCTACCAGAAGAAACGGATGATTTAACGGTAGCTGAAAGTCAGGATTATGTGACACTAATTACATGTACGCCATATGGTGTAAACACGCATAGGTTACTCGTTCGAGGACACCGTGTTCCGTATGATGAAAAGGAAAAAGAAAAGATTAAGGAAGTTGTTGGAGTAGATAAACGAATGATAGGAGCAGGTGCTATCATTGTAGGTGCATTTCTAATTACTTTATATAGAAGAAAGAAGCGTAAAACTATAGAGAAAATATAAAATGGTTCTCCTTTCAATGTATATGTATGAAAGGAGAACCATTTTTTGGCCTATTATTTGCGTTCCATTACCGCAAAGTAATTGTTTTCGTTATCAGCGAAGTTAAAAGCTCTGCCAGTAGGTAAATCTACAACTTGTCCAACAGTAACATTTTTCTCAGAAAGATCTTTATACAGTTGATCTAAGTTGTTAGAGAAGAACATAAGTGAAGGTGTATGTAAGTTTAATTCAGGTTGCATTTTTGCAATTAACTCTTTATCGTGAAGGACGATGCTTGTGCCTGCTTCTTTTGACGGCGCAATTTCAATCCAGCGAAAACCTTGTCCGTTATTTTCTTCCACAATAATTTGGAATCCTACTGTCTCAGTCCAAAATTGTACTGCTTCATCTTGATTATTTACATATAGCATAATTTGTCCAATTTGATTAATCATAGGTGTGTCCTACTTTCTTTTCTTTTATGGAATTCTATTATATCAAAGATATGGTTTGAATACCTTTTCGTGATTTTTCCGAAGTGCAATCTTAGCCCATTTCATATTTGTTGTAGGAGAAGGTCCTGTAATCCATGTATGAAATGGTAGTGTACTGCATATGACCATTGTTGAAATCGAGATTGTGGCTGTTATTGTAAATAATAATAAGCTATATAATATTGTGTTTTCTTGCAGTGTGAATAAAGAAAGAAACTTTGTACATAGTTGCAAGAAGAAAAAGTGAGCTAAATAAGCACCATACGTGTAATTCCCGATAAATCGTAAAGCTTTATATAAGAAACCACGTCGCTGTACGATTGTAATAGATAGGACGTAAAGTATGATAATTTCGCATACGATATATAAAAACATAGACGGTTTTAAATAAGTCGAAACGGTTAAATGAATAGAGTTTGCTCCGTAAAAACTAAATAACTCATAATTGATGAATAAAAATAAGATAAAGAATAAGATTGTAATAAGCGGAATATGTTTTATGACAAATGTACGCCACGCTTTTAGTGCGACAGCAGCGATTCCTCCCATGACGAAATAGAACGAATAGAAGAAGAAGGAACGATCTGTATAATGTAAAATGGTTGAGCTAGTCAATTTCTCTCCATTAAAAATGTAGTGCGAAGAATACCACATTAAGAGGAAATATAGAGAAGCAAAGATGGTCATATATTTATATATGTCTTTTTTATTTTCTGTTCGTTTTTGAAACCAATAAAATAGTGTGCACAGCAAAGGGAACAGTAGGTGAATTTGAAACATCATAATCACGTACCAAAGATGAGGTGCGGCTGTTCCGAGTAATAAACTTTTTATTCCGCTTTGTAGTGTAATCATATCGTTTGTTGTTAATAAGTAAAGAACAGACCAGAAGAAATAAGGAATGAGTAAATGTGCGGCTTTTTCAGAAATATATTCTTTGTATACTAATTGCTTTGTATAGTGACGAATTAAGTGGAAGCCGACGATAAATATGAATGCAGGTGCTGAAAATTTTGCAAGGTTAAATAGCATGCCCATAATGAGAGATTGCTCAAGTAAGACATTTCCTTGATTCATTGTATATAATAAGGAACTTTGCAAAACGACCGCAAGGAATGCAATGCTTTGCAAAACTTTAAACTCAGGTGCGCTTTGAGTCATTATGTCCATCTCCTTTTCCATACATGATTATAGTACGGAGAAAGGATAATGAGTGTGGAATATTTGTGAAGGTTTTAACAAATTTGTGGCGGAATAGATTATATCGACGATTTTTTCAATATATCGACGTTTCGACAAGGAATATCGACTTATCAACAAATAACGACAAAAAGAGGATGCTCAAAACGAGCATCCTCTTTCTATTTATTAAGCAAATTTGTTTTTGATCCAATTCTTACCTTCTACAAGGCGAGCTGTCATTACGGCACAAGCATTATCTGCTGTTACGTTTAACATCGTTGCAGGAGGATCGATGATTGTACTAATCGCTGCGATAATTGGCAATGCTTCTGGCGGGAAGCCGTATAGAGAAACGATTAACATTTCACCAATCATACCGCCGCCTGGAATAGCGCCCATTACTGTTCCTACTAATAAAGAAACAACAAGTGCGATTGCTAATGTTTTTGGTCCTTCGAATTCCATGTTGAAAATACCGAATAAGAAAGCAATTTTTAATACGCCGCCTAAAACAGAGCCGTCTTTATGAAGTGTAGATCCAAGAAGGACAACTGTTTCACGAACGTCAGAAGAGATACCCATTTTCTTCGTTGCTTCTAAGTTCGCTGGAATACTTGCGGCACTACTACAAGTTGCAAGAGATGTAACAGTAGGAGAGACCATGTTCTTCCAAAATACTTGTACACCTTGCTTGCGACCTGCAAGGTATGCATAGAACGTAAAGAATACAAAGAAGTAAATAAGAGACGCTGGATAGTATACCATTGCTGCTCGGAAGTAAGTTCCAAGAAGCTGTGGTCCGAATTCACCAACTAATGCTGCGAAGTAAGCTGCAAGTCCGATTGGAGCGTAGTACATAATGAAAGATACGACTTTCATTGAAATTTCTGCACCAGCTTGTAAGAATGTAGCGAATGGTTTTCCTTTTTCACCAACTGCTGAAGTTGCAACTCCCATTAAGATAGAGAAGAAAATAAGAGCTAACATATTTTCACGAGATAGTAACTTCGAGAAGTCAGATACTGTTAGAATACCGACGATTTGATCTGCAACACTAACTGCTTTTTCAGCTTTGTCAGGTTGTGTTAGTTCTAATACAACACCTTGTGCTGGCGGGAATACTTTCACGACAATAATCATAAAAATAGCAGCTAAAATACTTGTAAATAAGAAAGTCCCAGCCATACTAGACATAATTTTACCGAAACGTTTTAATCCATCCATATTAGCAATAGATGACGCGATGCTAAAGAACACTAGAGGTACAACAATCGTAAACATTAAGTTTAAGAAAATGTCACCAAGCGGCTTTAAAGCAACTGCATCGGCACCCATGAAATAACCAATGAAACCACCAATTAGGATAGAAGATAATAAAATAAGTGGAAAGCGATATGCCTTCATAAATATATCCTCCTATCAATTATAAAAAATCATACTGAATTATTATAGCGAGTTAGAGCCCTCTTTACTAGGAGAATACGGATAGATGGAATAGCGTGAAAACCGAGAAATTTTTGTTTTTAAGCTCGGCATACAGCAGGAAATCTAGACATATATATTTGTAACCTAGTTGTGGTAAGGGATGCGCCGTAACTTAGGTTTGGAAAAAGGGGGAGGGAAAAGGGATGAATATTTTACTTTGCTGTGCAGCGGGAATGTCTTCCAGTTTGATTGTTACAAAAATGGAGAAAGCAGCAGAGGCAAAAGGGATAGAGGTAAAGATTTGGGCTGTATCAGGTTCTGAAGTAAATAGCCATATTGATAAAGCCGATGTACTTTTACTTGGACCGCAAGTACGTTATTTATTACCGAAAATGAAAGAATTATGTAAGGAGAAAGGAGTACCTGTTGATGTCATTCAATCCGTCCATTACGGACTTTGTAATGGAGAAGCTATCTTGCAAGCAGCTTTGTCAATGAAACCATGAGGAGAGTGGGATAGATGATACGGTTTTTAGAGAAATATGTAATGCCGGTAGCAGGAAAGGTTGCAGAGCAGAGGCATTTGCTAGCAATTCGTGATGGACTTGTATTGACGATGCCGTTCTTAATTATAGGATCAATTTTTCTTATTATTAGTACATTACCAATCCCCGGGTATAGTGAATTCATGGCGAGTTTGTTCGGGAAAAACTGGAACGTAGCATTAGGGTATCCAGTTAGTGCAACTTTTAATATAATGGCTTTAATAGCTGTTTTTGGAATCGCTTACAGGCTTGGGGAATATTATAAAGTGGACGCTTTAGCATCCGGGGCATTGTCGCTTGTGACATTTTTACTTGCAACTCCATTTCAAGTTGCATATATCATGCCGGGTACGAAAGAAAGTATACTGGTAGATGGAGTAATTCCAGCGGCATTAATGGGAAGCCAAGGTTTATTTGTAGCGATGATTATTGCAATTATATCTACTGAAATATACCGATTTCTTGTACAAAAAAAGATGATTATAAAAATGCCTGAGACAGTTCCACCGGCAGTAACGCGTTCATTTGCAGCGCTTATTCCTGGGTTTATTGTTGTGACAGTTGTTTGGATCATTAGATTGATTTTTGAACACACAACTTTCGGAAGCATTCATAATGTTGTAGGGAAGCTACTGCAAGAACCGCTGAGTATACTTGGTGCTAGTCTTTGGGGAGCAGTTATAGCGGTTATTCTCGTTCATGTCCTTTGGGCGTGTGGAATTCATGGAGCTACAATTGTGGGCGGTGTAATGAGCCCGATTTGGTTATCGTTAATGGATCAGAACCGGATTGCTTTTCAAGCGGGCCAAGATGTACCGAACACGATTACTGCACAGTTTTTTGATTTATGGATTTATATGGGCGGTTCTGGTGCAACATTAGCCTTAGTTGTCGGAATGTTATTGTTTGCACGAAGTCAGCAATTAAAAAGTTTAGGACGATTGTCAATTGCACCTGGTATCTTTAACATTAATGAAATGGTAACTTTCGGTATGCCAATTGTCATGAATCCACTTTTACTTATTCCATTTATAGTAGTTCCTGTTGTATTAACGATTGTTTCTTATTTCGCAATGGAATGGGGATTGGTAGCTCGCCCGAGTGGTGCTGCTGTAACATGGACGACACCAATTCTATTTAGTGGATATTTAGGCTCGGGTGGCAAAATTTCAGGTGTGATTTTGCAACTCGTTAACTTTGCACTAGCGTTCGTCATATATTTACCGTTCTTAAAAATATGGGATAAACAAAAAATAGCGGAAGAAAAGGGGGAGTAGAGAACTAAAATGGATACGATAGAAACGAAGGCTTTTCACTTAATCTTGCATGGGGGAAATGCGAGAAGTTGTTCAATGGAAGCAATTGATTGTGCAAAGCGTGGAGAATTTACAGAAGCAGAAGCGAAATTACAAGAAGCCTTAGAAGAATTAAAAGAGGCGCACCGTGTACAAACGGATCTCATACAGAAAGAAGCTGGTGGTGAAAAGACCGAAGTCACCCTTCTGATGGTGCACGCGCAAGATCATTTAATGAATGCAATTACGGTGAAGGAATTAGCAAGTGAATTTGTAGAATTATATAGGAAGATGTCGGTAACTGAATGAACCTTGCGTATGCAAGGTTTTTTATTTCATTTTTTAGCTTGATGGCCATGGGATATTACTGCCCTTTAAAGTGGCATAAAGTTAACGTACGCCTTATAGAACAAATAGAATACAATTGAATAGCTTAAGATATAAAAGAGACTTCTTTTCCCCCTTAATATCCATTTTAATTTTCTATCCTGTAGCGACAGCTTTATTTTACTTCCTTTTGGCACGTTACATACTACTTCAAACAATTCACGATACTCCTCATTAATCCCTAAAAGTACGTACTCTTTCCCGTTTGTATATTTTATATATAAAAATTCACTGCCGCTTTTACGATCTAATACTGTTTTCATAGAGACAATTTCATCTAACTGATATATTTTCAAATCAACATCGTTATAATATTGATTTACAAAGAACACATACAGTTTTTTATTTGTAACAACGAGGACGTTATTAATACCAAAATTCATAGAAAGAAAACCGATTCCTAATGTTATAGCCGTCCCTGTTTGCCAACCCTTTACACGCGGATTGGACGCAGCCATGCTATATAAAATCTCTTCACCCTGCTGTAAATTACCTTGCACCTGATGATAACAACGCTGCATCAAAATACTTTTTGTTACTACCATTTTTGCACGTCCTATTTTCTTTTCATCTACTTTTGTTTCAACATTATATTCTGCTACATCTTCATCACTATATTGTAAATTATTTAAACCCTGCAACAGTTCCTCTTTGCGCATCAGTTTCCCCTCCTATTATCTTTTTTATTTTTTTTCGTCCTCTTGAAAGCCTGCTATACACAGTATCTGTTGCCAGCCCTAATTCAGAAGCAATCTCTTGCACACTATATTCATCCAGATACCTTTTTATAAAAATTTTTTTATCTTCATTGTTTAGCGACCTAATTAAAAGATAAAAGTTTTCTTCCTCCTCTTCTTTTGTTTGATTTGTGCCTGTTCTCTCTTCATATATATCCTGCTGAAATTCTTGTAATCTATATACTTGATTACTCTTTCTCTTAAAATCTATCGCTTTAAACTTCGCGATAGATATAAGCCAATTTCTAAATTTTCCGCGTTTCTCATCATAACTATCAATGTTGTACCAAATGATTAACAAAATATCATCAACACACTCATCCACTAACACTTTACTATGGGATGTATCTAATACACCGTGAACAACTTTATAAATTAAATCTCCATACTGATCAATTGCTGCATGTAATGCTTTCATATCTTTCTTTCGCAACCCTTCTACTATTTCTACTTCTCGCATTCCTATCACCACTCTTTGCTCCATTCTCTATTCACTTAATATACGAATTATAATGATGGTTTTCTGACATTATGATAAAAAAATCTCATTTTTTCGTTTTGGGTTTATTTTAAAATCTTAGCTTGAAGGGCATGGGGTAAAAACACTAAAAAATTTTTTTAGTGTTTTTTTGTTTTAAATACAACTAGACAACTAAACACTAATCTATTTTCATACAGTTATGTGTTAAAAGCGTGTTGTTTTATAACACACTGTGTGTTTTTTGGTCGACACACTAATTGAAAGCGTTAACACACAAAGGAAATGGTCGAAAAAGTGCTGATTTTAGTGGTTTTAAAAAATTGGCACGCTAATTGCATTAATAAATAGCGTAAAGAAAAATAAATAAAACATAAAATTTTTATACTACACAAGGGGGATTTTCAAATGAATATTTTATTATGTTGCTCAGCAGGGATGTCTACAAGTTTACTAGTTACAAAAATGGAAGCGGCTGCAAAAGCTCGAGGTTTAGAAGGAAAGATTTGGGCTGTATCTGGGGATGCAGTAAAAACAAATATCGATCAAGCGGATGTATTATTATTAGGACCACAAGTTCGTTACATGCTTTCTTCAATGAAAACGCTTGCTGATGAGAGAAACGTTGGAATCGACGTTATCAATCCAATGCACTACGGCATGATGAATGGAGAAGCAGTTTTAGATCACGCGTTAACACTAAAAAAATAATTAGGGGGGAAGCGAAATGCAAAAGTTTATTGCATTCATGGAGAAATATTTAGTTCCTATCGCAGGTAGAATTGGATCGCAGCGCCACTTAGTTGCGATCCGTGATGGATTTATCGCAGTTATGCCTCTTATTTTAGTTGGATCATTTGCAATACTTATTAATAACTTACCAGTGGATGCATTCCAAAAATTTATGAAAGGTGCATTCGGGGAAGTTTGGAAAGATGTCGGTGGCGGTATGTGGACTGGTTCCTTTGCTATACTTGCCCTTATAGTCGCAGTTGGAATCAGTTATAATTTGGCAAAATCTTACGGCATAGATGCGTTGTCAGCAGCAATTATTACATTCGGTGCATTAATTATTATTTCTCCGACAACGCCAAAAGAAGGTGGTATTGATTTAGCTTGGACAGGGGCACAAGGTCTATTCGTTTCTATCATAGTGGCTCTTCTTGTAACTGAAGTATTTAGATTCTTTGTTCAAAGAGATATTACAATTAAAATGCCTGACGGTGTTCCACCAGCAGTAATGAAATCATTTGCAGCATTAGTTCCAGCATTCGTTATTTTAATCGTAACAGCAGGCATTCAATTAGCAGTGAAATTAGCAGGAACAAGTATTCATAAATTCGTATTTGAAACAATTCAAGTACCATTACAAGGTTTAGCAGGTACATTGCCAAGTGCAATTATTATTGCGTTGCTTATTCATGTATTATGGTTCTTCGGATTACATGGTCCGAATATTATTGGGGGTATTATTGACCCAATTTATTTACCAGCGTTAGAAAAAAACATGAAACTATTTGATGGTGGTATGTCTGCATATGATGTACCGCATATTTTCACAAAACCATTCTTTGATGTATACGTGTACATCGGTGGATCAGGTGCAACGTTAGCATTCTTAGTTGCAGTAATGCTTGTTGCAAAAAGTGCGCAGCTTCGCGGTGTAGGTCGCGTATCTATCGGACCTGGTTTCTTCAATATTAACGAACCAGTTATTTTCGGTACACCAATTGTATTAAATCCAGCATTAATTATTCCATTCGTACTGACACCAGTTGTATTAGTTATTACTTCTTATACAGCGATCTCTTTAGGATGGGTACCAAAAACAGTTGCTTTAGTTCCATGGACAATGCCACCAATCTTTAGTGGTTATCTTGTAGCGGGCGGAAGTATCGCTGGTGCAGCATTACAAGTAGTAAACTTTGCAATTGCAGTATTGATTTACTATCCATTCGTATTAATGTGTGACCGTACGTATGTACAAGCTGCAAAAGCTGAAACAAAAGGAAGCGACAATTCAGTATCACTTTAAAAAATATTATTCTGACGAGTTTCTCTAGCTCGTCAGAATAATTACCTTTATATCATGTTCAAAAAGATGAAACCCATCTACAAGAACACCAAACTATCATTCATAAATTAATATTTTAATAGAAATGTTCAAACTGAAGGGGTATTTCAATCGGTTGAACGATAATAGAGAGGGCGGTAATTATGATGACTACAGCAGAACAAATTCCATTTCAATTAATTTTAAATAGTGGTAATGCACGAAGCTTTGCGATGGAGGCACTTCAATTTGCCAAACAGGGGAAAATGGCAGAAGCTGATGAAGCGATGGCAAAGGCGAAAGAAGCGATTAATGAAGCGCATCATTTTCAAACGGAGCTCATACAATCAGAAGCAAGAGGAGAAAAAACAGAGATTAGTGTTCTTTTAATTCATGCACAAGATCATTTAATGAATGCGATTACAGTAAAAGAATTAGCAGCAGAGTTTATTGACCTTTATAAAAAGTTAGAAGCGAAAGGGGAATAAAGCATGACTGGAATTAAAATTGCTACAATCGGCGGTGGATCTAGTTATACACCAGAGTTAATTGAAGGATTTATTAAACGTTATGATGAGCTTCCTGTTCGTGAAATTTGGTTAGTAGATATTGAGGCAGGAAAAGAAAAGTTAGAAATCGTTGGTAACTTAGCGAAACGTATGGTAAAAAAATCTGGTTTACCAATTGAGGTACATTTAACGCTTGATCGTCGCGAAGCATTAAAAGATGCTGATTTCGTAACGACGCAGCTTCGCGTAGGTTTATTAGAAGCTCGTGCAAAAGATGAAGCGATCCCGTTAAAATATGATGTAATCGGTCAGGAAACGAATGGTCCTGGTGGTTTATTCAAAGCGTTGAGAACGATTCCTGTTATTTTAGATATTTGTAAGGACATGGAGGAGCTTTGTCCGAATGCATGGTTAATTAACTTTGCAAACCCAGCTGGTATGGTAACAGAAGCTGTCCTTCGTTATACAAATATTCAAAGAGTAGTTGGTTTATGTAACGTTCCAATCGGAATCCGTATGGGTCTTGCGAGATTACTTGAGGTAGATGCCAGTCGTGTACACGTTGACTTCGCAGGTTTAAACCATATGGTATACGGACTAGACGTATATTTAGATGGCGTAAGTGTAATGGATCGTGTGTTAGAGCTTGTAACAGATCCAGAGAAGCAAATTACGATGGAAAATATTGCTGCGCTTAACTGGGAACCTGACTTTATTCGTGGCCTTCGTGCAATTCCATGTCCATACCATCGTTACTACTACAAAACACGTGAAATGCTAGAAGAAGAGAAAGAAGCTTCGGTTGAAAAAGGTACACGTGCAGAAGTAGTAAAACAATTAGAAGATGATTTATTCGAGTTATATAAAGACCCGAATTTAGATATTAAACCACCACAATTAGAAAAACGTGGAGGCGCTTATTATAGTGACGCAGCATGTAGCTTAATTACGTCTATTTATAATAATAAAGGTGATATCCAGCCTGTTAATACACGAAACAACGGAACAATTGCAAGCTTGCCACATGATTCGGCTGTTGAAGTGAACTGTATTATTACGAAAGAAGGTCCAAAACCAATTGCAGTTGGAGATCTTCCAGTACCAGTTCGCGGTTTAGTACAACAAATTAAATCATTCGAGCGCACAACAATTGAAGCTGCTGTTACAGGGGATTATCATAAAGCGCTGCTTGCTATGACAATTAATCCACTTGTACCATCAGATAAAGTTGCAAAACAAATTTTAGATGAAATGTTGGAAGCACATAAAGAACATCTTCCGCAGTTCTTCAAAAAGGTAGAGAAATAAAGCGGCGCTATTTAGCCCGCTTTTTTTTATTCTATCCCACTTTAATGGGCAGTAAGACCCCTACCTCAAAATTCAGCGAAAGCAAAGAAATTAGGTGGGGGATCAACTGCCCATAAAAGTCCGATTGGTTCAACTAATAATCAGTGGGGGGTGAAGAAACCCCCCCACTGATTAAAGTTTCACTTTATTAGGAGGTATTACGATGATTAAGTTAATTGTAAACGCAGATGATTTTGGTCTTACAGAAGGTACAAATTACGGTATTATTGATGGGCATATAAATGGACTTGTAAATTCAACGACGATGATGATGAATATGCCAGGAACAGAGCATGCGGTACGTTTAGCGAAAGAACATAACACATTAGGAGTAGGCGTACATCTCGTATTAACAGCAGGGAAACCGCTTCTTGGAGACGTACCATCACTTGTAAGTAGCGATGGATTGTTTCATAAACAAAGCGTCGTATGGGAAGGGAAGATAAATCCAGAGGAAGTCGAGCGAGAATGGACTGCTCAAATTGAGAAATTCTTATCTTACGGATTAACGCCAACTCATTTAGATAGTCATCATCACGTGCATGGATTACCGATTTTACACGATGTTCTTGAGAAATTAGCGGCTACATATAATGTTCCAATTCGTCGTTGTGAGGAAGAGCGAGCAGTACGCCCGTTTTCTGACGTATTTTACAGTGACTTTTATGCGGATGGTGTGACGGAAGATTACTTTGTGAAGTTAAAAGAAAGAGTACAAGGTGAACAAACGGTGGAAATTATGGTTCATCCAGCGTATATTGATCCAGAGCTTGTGAAGCGTTCTTCTTACGTAATGGATCGCGTGAAAGAATTGCGTATTTTAACAGAGAGCGAGTTGCCTGAAGGAATAGAGCTTGTGAAGTTTTAATAGAAAAACGACGGCTATATCATGCCGTCGTTTTTTATATTTATAAAATGGATAGAATATATCCGCCAAAGGCTCCGAGTATAACGATAACCCAAGGTGGTGTTTTCCAAAAAGCAAGCAAGCAAAAGAGAAGAGACGCAAAAACAAAATCTACAGCGTTCATCATTGTGCTTGTCCAAATAGGATCATAAAAAGCAGCAATTAAAATACCAACAACAGCGGCATTGACTCCAAGTAGTGCGCCTTGTATGAAAGATATTTTTCTCACATTGTTCCAAAATGGTAATACACCAATAACGAGTAAGAAAGCAGGAAGAAAAATAGCAATTGTTGCAAGTATGGCCCCAAGCGTCCCGTTTAACAATGCTCCTATATAAGAGGCGAATGTAAATAGTGGTCCTGGCATTGCTTGTGTTAATCCGTATCCAGCTAGAAATTGTTCTTTCGTCATCATTCCGTTTTGTACGAACTCACCTTCAAGAAGGGGGAGGACGACGTGTCCGCCTCCAAATACAAGTGCACCAGAGCGATAGAAACTATCAAATAAAGCGATGTAATAAGAGAACGGTCTTAATATTGGTAGCAGTAGTAATAGTCCGAAGAATAAGACGAGACAAGAAACTGCTATCTTTTTTGAAATAGGTACTTTTATATGTTGAGATTGGCTAATTGGTTGGTTGCGATATAAAAGCCAGCCGATACAGCCAGATATGATAATGAGAGTGACTTGTGTCCAGCTACTTGGCCATAATAGGGCGATTGAGGCAGTTGCAATTGCAATCGTCGCACGATTTCGGTCTGGCGTTAATTTTTGCGCCATTCCCCATATGGCATGAGCGACAATAGCGACTGCTACAACTTTTAGTCCATGAATCCAGCCAGTACTTCCAAGATTGAACTGATTAAGGAATGAGGCGAAGAAAACTAAACCAATCACAGACGGCAAAGTGAATCCGATCCATGAAATAATAGCTCCGAATACCCCGCCTCTTAATAATCCAACGCCCATACCAACTTGGCTGCTAGCAGGACCAGGGAGGAATTGACATAGTGCTACTAAATCTCCATAGCTTCGTTCATCCATCCATTTTCTTTTTTGTACATATTCGTGGTGGAAATAGCCGAGATGGGCGACGGGGCCACCAAATGAAGTAAGTCCTAATTTAAATGCAACGAGAAAAATCTCTAATAATTTGTGAATAGTATATTTATTATTTTCCAAAATAACCTCCTAGAATGTTTTTCTATGTGCATTATACAAGAGGTAGTAAAGCAAAAGGAACGATTCTAATGTAAAGATTGTGTGAATCTTTTCTTCGTAATTAAAGTTTGAAAAAGTCATAAATGATTATGTATAAACCATAAAGTAGTAGAAGTAGTGCTGGGAAATTTATATAAGGAGAATGCCCGTATGACAACACATTTCTTTGCGAGGTTAACAGGTAAGAGGGAAATACCTCCTGTAAATACAGAAGCTTATGGCGTAGCAGAGTTTATATTTAGTGAGGATTTAAAGAAGTTGCAATATCGGGTCATATTGAAAAACATCGAAAAAGTTACATCATGCCAAATTCATTTAGGGAAAACAGATCAAATTGGTCCAATTGTTTTAAGTTTATTTGGTCCATTAAAGCAAGGTATTAGTGTTAATGAAGGAGTCGTCACTGGTGTAGTTAATGTGGGGGATTTTGAAGGGCCTTTACAAGGGCGAGCGTTTGATAGCTTACTGCAAGAAATCATTCAGGCGAATGTATATGTAAATGTTTATACGAAGTCTAATAAGAAAGGCGAAATCAGGGGGAGAATTAGGAAAGTAAAGAAGTAGAAAAAAGGCTGTTCATCTGGAACAGCCTTTTTTGCTATAAGGTACAAATTTTAGTGAATATAGCCGGCAAATCGATATATTTTGAAAATCGCTGATAAAATCTGAGTTGCGCTGATATAACTTGAAAATCGCCGATAAAATCCGAGTTACGGTCGATATACTACAAAACCACCTCAATTAATTTTTTACAGGCTGATTTTTAATGAAGAAGTCCATAACATAAAACACTTCGTCATCAGGTATTTGTATTTCAAATGTATTTTCAATTGGCTGCAATGCTTTTTTTACTTTCATATACATCCAGTATTCATCTTGTCTTCGTTTCTCTTTATCTGGATGAGGGAGGAGGCTTTCTCCTTTTTGAAGACGGTCAACCATACAGCTCATATGAAGAATAACACCCATTAAACTGTCAGGAGTTAGCTGTAAGGAAATTAATTCTTGAATTGTATTTAATGCGTAACGGATCGTTTTAATAAGTAGTGCTCCGTCGTTACGCTGCATTTGTTGTTCAAGAATATCAGCCATTTTTGCATATGTTTCTTCATACGTAATTAATTCTTGAATTGGCTGAATCGCTGTGTAGTTTACAATGTCTTGGAAATGATAAGTTAAGCATGGCACCTGCACATCGAAATTTGTGACGATACAAATGATATTCCGCTCTTTTTTTATGTTCTCAATCATTTTCGTTAAATCTTTTTCATGGACGATACTAATTGGAATGATTTCAATTAAGTCTTTGTCAAATCGCAAATAGTTCTCCAACATTTTTTGAATAGCTAAAGCACTGCCTTCCCCAGTTAAACAAGCTGTTAAAATAACAGATTTCATTGGCGATAGTGGCTTTTTCTTTTCTTCTTGTACGTTTAAGTAAAACGGTGTTAAGTTCTTTACTGTTTCATATAATGCATCTAACGAGTAGCCAAGCTGAGCTTTTCGAGCAGCTTCTAGTGCATGTGGAGTGCTCGTCATGGAAAGAACACGTACCGGAATTTTGAACTCAGTTTCTAATATATCACCAATATAAGCGAGAGATCCCATATCAACGAGTAAGAGAAGCCCGTTTACATTTTGGAGTGTTTTCATATACACTTTCACACGCTCTAAGAAATCTTTCGGCGATTCATGTAACGGCATATCGATACCGGTTACTTCCTCAATGCCGAGCAGTTCGTTTGCGACGTTTGCCATTTCTGTTGCTATGCCGTTGCCGTGCGCTAATATTAATACTTTTACTTCTGTTTGTGAGGCAGGAATTGGATCAACAACGAAGAACATTGTTAAAAAGCCTGCTTCATCGATAGGCATTGTTATTTGTAATTCGTCTTCCAGTAGTTGAATGCATTGCATAGCTACGGAAAAAGCTTCTTTATATTTCGTACGAATTTGATTTAATTGTGGGTGATGAATTTGTTTTCCAGCTTGTAAACGTTGTAGAGTTGTCTGTACATGTAAACTTAAAGCGAGAAATACTTTTTCATCGAATGTCTTGGATAAATGTTTTTCAGCAAGTTCAGCAATTTTTTCACAAACGGAAACGATATTACGATCTACAATTTTAAAAACATTTTCATGACTTGTCTTTTTTGACATTTGGTTAAAATATTGTACGAAAAAGCTTTGAATATCATTTTCTATTAGTAATTCTAATTCTTCCTCTTCAATACCACGAGCTTGAAGTTCTTCATATTTATAGTCAATATAATCGTAAATAGAAGACTGTTTTTCATTTTCTATTTTATGATTACTCCAACCTTCATCGCCTGTAAATATAAATGTTTCATTTGGTATTTGGTATAGATGACGGCTTTTTCTTTCAATGAAGAGCCCTTCCTTCATATACCAAGGTAAGTCTGTACTTGAAACATAGACAGAATCACGTTTCTTTGTCACGAAGTCAGAATAGGCTTTCGCACAGGCAATTTGTACATCTGTTTTTAATTGGCCGATGTTATTGGGACAATTGTAAAAGACGAAAGCACGCATTGCATTCGGACTAACGTGAATTTCTTTTCGCAAGCGAATTGCTTCATTTGTGAAAAATAGTTGCAGTAAAGCAAAACGTTCTTTATGTGTACGCTCACGAAGTGGTGGCAGCGTGACAGTCATTGGTATACGTCTTGTAAATGTTTTTAATAAAAATGAATTTGGCTCTTCTGTTGTAGCAGTAATGATCAATACTTGTGCTTTACGTTCGTTTTCTGTTTCTCCAAGGCGACGATATACTCCGCGGTCAATAAAGGTGAAAAGCATTTCTTGTCCCTCTGGAGGAAGGCGATGTACTTCATCTAAGAAAAGGATCCCTTCATGTGCTTTTTCAATTAATCCTTTCTGATCACTTGCCCCTGTATAGGCTCCTTTTTTAATCCCAAACAATTGCCCAAGTAGTAGCTGTGGGTTATTTGCATAATCAGCACAGTTAAAGACGATAAATGGTGCATTTTTAGGAAGCTGTTCAACTTCAATTGCATATTCGTGCATTAAAGAAGCAAACATGGATTTTCCGACGCCTGTTTCTCCGAGCAGTAAAGTATGCATACCGTTTGGAGGATAGAGAATAGAAGCTTTCGCTTTTTCGATTGCGATTTTAAGGCTCGTATTTTCAACTGCAAATGTATCTAATGAAGTTACTTCTTTTGAATGCGTTTCCAACGAAGTGTTCGTTTCTATATAAAAACGAACAGGACGCGTATTTGTTTTTAATAAACGTTTATCTTTTACGAGTTTGTTTAAGTCGCTACTTACATTGGCTCGATCTAGCTGCAACAGGGTAGCGAGTTCTGATGCAGTTACACCTTCTGTATAATTGCCTTTTTGTATTGCGTTAAAAATGAGATCTATTCGTTTCATTTCTATTCACCTCGAAACTTCATCACTATTTAAAATTTTACACAAAAATGGGAAGGGTGGGAAGAGAAAAATAAAACAGCTTTAGCACATAGGCACTAAAGCTGTTACAATCTTGTGTCTTTCCAAAAGTTTACTTCGAGATGAGAAGATGGATTATAGGGAAGAAGCTTGTATCCTTGTGACTGTAAGTAATCAATTACTTGTGGCAGTATTTGTACGGTTACACTCGAATCATGCATTAAAATTACTTCGACTTGTTCATCGCTCTGATTACGTACCCTTTCTAGTATGGCAGAAGGATTGTCATAGCTTTTCCAGTCGTATGTATCGATTGTCCAATCCCACATTTTATACTGGGCTGATACAAGTGCATCACGGTAATTCTTTTTTAAGTAAGGCATGCTACCATATGGGACACGAACGAGATGTGTATTTAATTTTGTAACTTGTTGGACAATGTTTTGTGTTTGTTCCATTTCTGTAATTAAAGCGGATGGATCACCAGTGTAAAGGCGTTTTACATCATGGGACATACTGTGAAGTCCGATATAATGTCCCTCTTTAATTAATCGTTGCATTGTCTGTTTATAATGTGGTACTTTTCCACCAATAACAAAGAAAGTTGCTTTTCCGTTCTTTTCTTTTAAGATGTTTAAAATTTGCGTAGTATATTTGTTTGGTCCGTCATCAAATGTTAAGTACGCGATTTTTTTTGTAGAAGAGGAAGTTTTGGTATTTGGATGATGTTCAGCAGGGGGAATTGTAGTTGCTCCTGCATGAGATGACGCGTACATAGTAATCGTTAAAAATAAAATAATGTATTGAAATACTCGCTTGATCATAACATTCACCCTCAGTTTGACAATCAAGATGTAAAAAAGAAAATATAATCCTTTTCTTATTATGTATATCTTTCTCCAATAGTGGAACTCTCAAACAAGCTATATTTTGGAAATATAAAATAACGAATAAAAAATAGCATCCTCTTATAAGAAAGAGGATGCTATTTGAATATTTCATAATAGTAAAGGCTATACTACAATTAGTCTTCGCGTTTTTTCACTTTTTTATAAAAGGAAATAAGTGGTTTGTAACGTTCATGTACAAGTCCAATTACTTCAGCAATAATCTCTGTAAAGAAGATTAAAACGAAAAGAAGAATAATGGATAACCATAATGTCGCACTAGAGAAAATGATTGCATTTACACTAAAGAAAATACCGAATGCGTATATAATTAGTACCGTTTTACGATGAGAGAAGCCCATTGCAAGTAAACGGTGATGTAAATGCGACTTATCTGGTGCTGAAATAGGTTTTTTATTTACGATACGACGGATAATTGCAAATGTCGTATCAAATACAGGCACGCCTAAAATGATAACTGGAACGATAAAGCTGAATAGCGTTACACTTTTGTATAATCCAAGTAACGATATAACAGAAATACAGTATCCTAAAAATAGTGCTCCTGTATCTCCCATGAAAATTTTTGCTGGATGGAAGTTGTAGAATAAAAATCCAATTGTACTTGCTAATGTAATTAATGCTAGTGGTAAGATAATAGCAGCTCCAGTACCCCATGGGCTAGTGAAGGCCATATATGCTAGCGTTGCCAGTACGATAGATGAAATACCAGCGGATAATCCATCTAAGCCGTCAATTAAGTTGATGGCATTTGTAATACCTACAATCCAAAATACTGTAATTGGGTAAGCAAGCCATCCAAGTTCAGTATCCCCGAGGATTGGAATATATAATACTTGCACTAATAATCCACTTTTTACAATCATAATGGCAACTAATAGTTGTCCACTGAATTTTACCTTCGCAGATAACTCGTACATATCATCTAAAATACCGATGATTACAATGATAATCGCACCTAGCGTTATCGATAACATTCTTTGTTCGTATAAGCCACCGACAACAAATCCAACAGCCACACCAATAAATATTGCTAACCCGCCAAGACGAGGCATAATCTTTTGGTGCACTTTACGCGCGTTTGGCTTATCTGTTGCTCCTATTTTAAAAGCTAACTTAATAACTAAAGGAGTAACGATGAGTACAGTGATGAAAGATGCCAAAATGGCATAAATCACTTGTGAGTCCATTAATACCCCACCCTTTTATAGTCTAACGTAATTTTTTTTAATATATTTATCTGAAAATTATGATGTTTATTTACAGGCTCATAACATATGGTATCACAAAAAGATTAGAATTCAATCTTTTTTTCGTTTTATGGTAAATGGAAGCAGATAGAATATATGACAATGGTATACAGAATGTTGAATCATTTGAGAAGGTTAATCGTATTGGGCTTTGGAATATGACATTTTTTCTTTCTCTTTAATAGCGAATAATTTTATTTCAATATTATAAGTGTTACACGTAGAAATGAGTAAGTTCCGTGTTAAAATGTGGGAATTTTTCAAGCCTGAACGTGCAGCTTTAATCTCGGTAAAATTTTTATTGGTTTTATGGACAATATTTAATTTTACAAAAACTTAAAAAAGAATGAAGAAAGCAATTCATATAATAAAGAAGTAAAAGAGTTTTCTCATTTTTAATGTGAGAGGGGGAAGCACAGGGGAAATTCTATGTATTCGTATATTTTCTATTGTATATTCCTGTGCGAAAAGGAAATGAAAATTACGATAATAGGTACCGGATACGTTGGATTGATTACAGGAGTAGGATTGGCAGTATTGGGACATTCGGTTACATGTTTTGATATAGATGATGAGAAAATTGAACGGATAAAACAAGGGGATCTGCCTATTTATGAAGCTGGCTTATATGAATTAATACATGATGCGTGTGAGAATAATCGTTTAACTTTTACAGCAAGTAAAGAAGAAGCATTTCATGATGCAGAATTTATATTTATTGCAGTTGGAACGCCATCGTTATTAGATGGGACAGCAGATTTAACGTATATTCAAAATGCATGTTTTGATATTGGAGCATATGCGACTAAAGACATTATTGTTGTTACAAAAAGTACTGTTCCTGTAGGGACGAATGGTGCTATGAGGGGATGGATTGAGGAGGCATTACAAAATAGGCATGAATTACATATTGTATCGAATCCCGAATTTTTACGGGAGGGTTCAGGGATTTACGATTTTTTTCAGGGAGATCGTATTGTAATTGGAGCTGATAATGAGGAAGCGGCGCGAAAAGTTGAGAATTTATATAGTAAATTACATTTGCAAACGTATGTTACAGATATAAAAAGTGCAGAGATGATTAAATACGCATCGAATGCCTTTTTAGCGACAAAAATTAGTTTTATCAATGAAATTTCAAATATATGTGAGAAGGTAGGAGCTAATGTATTAGATGTTGCAAAAGGAATGGGAATGGATAAGAGAATTGGGGCGTCTTTTTTAAATGCGGGCATTGGTTACGGGGGATCGTGTTTTCCGAAAGATACGAAAGCGCTTGTGCAAATTGCAGGGAATGTGGCGCATGATTTTCGTTTGTTAAAAGCCGTCATTGAAGTGAATAATAAACAACAGTTGTTATTGATTGAGAAAGCGAAGAAAGTAGTAAATATGAACAAGAAGCGGATTGCAGTGCTGGGAGCGGCATTTAAACCGAATACGGATGATATAAGAGACGCACCGTCCCTTATTATGATACAAGAATTAATTCATATGGGTGCGGATGTAGTTCTATATGATCCAAAGGCAATTCACAATATGAAAAATATCTTTGGGGAGACTATACAATATAGCGAATGTATAGATGAATCGATTAGAGGAGCGAGTGCGGCTTTTATCGTGACAGAATGGGAAGCAATCAGAGCTTATCCGTTAGAAAAGTACGCACAACTTATGAGAGAGCCTATTTTATTTGATGGAAGAAATTGTTATACTAATGAGGATGTCAAGAAACAAGGAATAGATTATTATTCCGTTGGAAGAGAAAGTATTCATAAGAGGGATTTTTCTGTTATTCGTTAAAAAGGTATGTATTCATGTATATTCTTATATGTCATAATAGGATTTGTAACTAGTGAAAGAAAAGAGGCAATGAAATGACTGAACGTTTAAAAGTAATGACAATTTTCGGGACACGTCCAGAAGCAATTAAAATGGCACCTCTTGTATTAGAGTTGCAAAAGCATCCTGAGAAAATTGAATCGATTGTGACTGTAACAGCACAACATCGTCAAATGTTAGACCAAGTATTAAGTATCTTTGGAATTACACCAGATTTCGATTTGAATATTATGAAGGATCGCCAAACTTTAATCGATATTACAACGCGTGGTTTAGAAGGTTTGGATAAAGTAATGAAAGAAGCAAAGCCTGATATCGTACTTGTACATGGTGATACGACGACAACGTTTATTGCAAGTTTAGCTGCTTTCTACAATCAAATTCCAGTAGGTCATGTCGAAGCAGGACTTCGTACATGGGATAAGTATTCTCCATACCCAGAAGAGATGAATCGCCAATTAACAGGCGTAATGGCAGATCTTCATTTCTCACCTACAGCAAAATCAGCAACGAACTTACAGAAAGAAAATAAAGATGAATCACGCATTTTCATAACAGGAAATACAGCGATTGACGCGCTAAAAACGACTGTAAAAGAAACATATAGTCATCCTGTACTAGAGAAACTTGGAAATGATCGTCTTGTACTTATGACAGCTCACCGCCGTGAAAACCTAGGAGAGCCAATGCGTAATATGTTCCGTGCAATTAAGCGTCTTGTTGATAAGCATGAAGACGTACAAGTTGTGTATCCTGTTCATATGAACCCTGTTGTTCGTGAAACTGCAAATGATATTTTAGGCGATCATGGCCGCATTCATTTAATTGAGCCGCTAGATGTAATTGATTTCCACAATGTTGCAGCTCGTTCATACTTAATGTTAACTGACTCTGGCGGGGTACAAGAGGAAGCACCATCACTCGGTGTGCCAGTTCTTGTTCTTCGTGATACAACAGAGCGTCCAGAAGGTATTGAAGCAGGTACGTTGAAATTAGCGGGAACAGACGAAGAGACAATCTTTAGCCTTGCTGATGAGTTGTTATCAGACAAAGAAGCTCATGATAAGATGTCAAAAGCATCTAATCCGTACGGTGATGGCCGTGCATCAGAGCGTATTGTAGAAGCAATTTTAAAACACTTTAATAAATAAAAAAAAGCCAAATCGCATGCGATTTGGCTCTTTTTTATTGCTGATTTCTCATAATCCACTCTGCATGAGCATTCGTAGAAGGAGGGGGATCAGTTGGTGTTTTATTCTGATTCCGATTCGTTTCTTTCTTCGCTTTTTCGTTAGAGTTAGAATTTGAAGAAGGAGTGGATTCGGTTTTTGTTGTTGAATTTTCTTGCGTGGTTACCTTTTCTCCTAGTTCTTTTTTAATTTCGTTACGTACTGCCTCAACACCGTTTGGATCTGGAAGGAAGTAATAAATACCACCTATTTTTTTGTCTTCTCCTTCAAGTTTGAGTGTTTGTATTGTGGAAGGATCAAACCCAGAAAGTTTCTTGTAAAGAGCAAGGCCATCAGAAATAGGAATGTCAGTTTTTATATATTTTCCAACGACCGATGTTAAATCTTTAATTTTAAATACGGTAGAGGTGGAATTTAGTTTTTGAGCAACAGCAGCTAGTAATTGTCTTTGTCTAGCGGCCCGACCATAGTCACCATTTGGATCTTGCTTTCGCATACGAACGTAAGCGAGTGCTTCTTCACCATTTAATTCTTGCTGTCCTTGCTTAAATTGGATTTTTTTGTAGTAATCTACGTCTGAACGCTCCCAAAAATCGAAGGGAACATCAACAGTAACACCGCCAACAGCATCAACAATACCTTTAAATCCTTGGAAATCAATTTTAACATAATGGTCTACAGGTACTTTTAGGAAACCTTCGACAGTTTTGATTGCCATTTCTTCTCCGCCGTAAGCATGCGCAGCGTTAATTTTGTCCTCTTTATTCTTTCCGACAATTGGAACGCGACTATCACGAGGGATACTCATAAGCGAAATCTTTTGCGTTTTCGGATTGACTGTCGCAAACATTAATGAATCTGTACGACCGTTTTGGCCGTCTGTTGCATAATCTTCTATACCCATAATAAGGAGTGTAAAAGGCTCCTTTGTAATTTCTACATCTTCGGTTCTCAAATCCGATTTTTCACGAGTAAAACCACTATACATCCCCATGAGAGAAGAGTAGGAATTTAATATATAAAGTCCTACACTACCAAATAAAAATAAGAAAATAAGGAAGTAGAAAAACTTTCTTCTTCGTTTCTTTTTTATTCTGCTATTTTGGAGATGATAATAACGTTCTTCCATATATAATCTCCTTAGTTCATTTGTAGGAAAGTAATTCACTACATTAATCTTTAAAGGCGATACAGTAGTTATTCTTAGATAATATCTTGTTCTAAGTACAACATATCTCCTTCTGTAATTGTACATTTCCCATTTGTTAATTCAATCATCCAATCCGTGAATGCTTGTTTTCCATCTTCTTCTACATACGTATCAAATGTGACATTTTCGAGGTAATGTATATCTTTAATGGCATATTTTGAATTGCGTAATTCATTTTCAATTTTGCCAAGTAATGTGTAATCAATTTCGGTCTGCATAATACGCATTAGCTTTCGCTCGACAACACCGACATGATTAATGCCTTCGCTTGTACATTTTCCATATGCGCGAATTAATCCACCAGCTCCCAGTTTGATGCCACCAAAATATCGGGTAACGACAACGACGGTATCTTTTAAACCGCGTTTTTTTAGTACCTCTAACATGGGTACGCCAGCTGTACCACTAGGTTCACCATCATCATTTGCTTTTTGGATTTGATCTTGTTCGCCAATTAAATACGCAGAACAATTATGTGTTGCATTCCAGTTTTGTTTTTTGATTTTTTGTATGAATTCTTGAGCTTCTTCTTCGGTTGTAGCACGACTAACGTAACAGATGAATCTTGATTTTTGAATAACAATTTCGTGTTCACCGTAGTTTTTTATTGTTAAATATTGTAATAACACTTGTATACGCCCCTATCCATCAAAATGACTAGTACTTTACATTTTAAAAGCGGGCGTTTTTATATTCAAACATTTTTTATAAATAAGCTGAAATTTTTGATGAGTATTTTACCTTTTTGTTGTAATTTGTCGAGATGATCAGTATAATTTCAAACCCGCATTTTCATGTATGGATGCACCATTTTTAGTTTTCGTGTAAAATTAGGAAATAAAAACTTTTTTATAAGGCAGGTACGAAAATGAAAACAGCTATTGTTACTGATAGTACAGCATATATACCGAAGCATATTCGTGATGAACTCAATATATATATGATTCCATTAAACGTTGTGTTTGGAACGGAATCTTATCAAGAAGAAGCTGAAATTTCAGCAGATGATTTTTATGTAAAAGTACGTGAGCAAGAAGAGCTTCCGAAAACTTCTCAACCAGCAATCGGAAAGTTTGTTGAGCTATATGAAGAATTATCTAAGGATTATGATGCAGTTATTAGCATTCATCTTTCAAGTGGGATTAGTGGTACATATCAAACGTCAACGACAGCTGGTCAAATGGTAGAGGGTATTGATGTATATACGTACGACTCTGAAATTAGTTGTGAAGTACAAGGATTCTACGTGCGTGAAGGTGCAAAGCTAGCAAGCGAAGGGAAGGATCCAAAAGAGATTATCGCCCGTTTTGATGAAATGAAGAAAACGATGGACGCTTATTTTGTAGTAGATGATTTACACCATTTACAACGTGGAGGCCGATTAAATAGTGCGCAAGCTTTCATCGGTAGTCTGTTACAAGTAAAGCCGGTTTTATATTTTAGAGACAAAATTATTATCCCGTTTGAAAAGATTCGTACGCGTAAAAAAGCGCTAAAACGTATCATTGAAATTTTTGATGAGCAAGCAAGTAAAGGCGTACCTATGGAAGCAGTTATCATTCATGCACAACGTGAAGAGGAAGCGAATGAATGGAAGGCAGAATTAGAAGCAAAATATCCTCATGTTACAATCCGCACAGGTTATTTCGGTGCTGTAATTGGAACGCATTTAGGTGAAGGTGCACTAGGTCTTGGATGGTATACGAAGTAATAAAGATATAAAAAGCTCTCTTTCGGAAGAGGGTTTTTTTACGGATATTTTACGTGAAGTTGACAAGTTAATATTTGGAAATGGTAAAATGTACGTAAAATAAAATAATGAGGAAAGTTTTATAACTTACTTTTTACAAGAAACTATATTATAATAGAAGAGAGGTGAAACATATGGAGCATAATTCTTGTTTATGTCCAAAGTTTGAGTCAGCTTTTACTTTGCTTAGTAAGAAATGGACTGGCTTAATTATTAAATCTTTGCTGGAAGAGTCAAAACGTTTTAGAGAAATCGCAGATATTATACCGAATATGAGCGATCGTATGTTATCAGAGCGTTTAAAGGAATTGGAAAGCGAAGGCATTGTAGTTCGTAATGTTTATCCAGAAGTACCAGTTCGAATCGAGTACGGCTTAACGGACAAGGGAAAAGCGTTAGAAAGTGTTATGGATGAAGTCCAAAATTGGGCTGAGAAATGGATGAAATAACGTTTTGATTTCATCCGTATTAGTATATTTAATAAAACGTAAGGGAAACCTTGCGTTTTTTTCTTTGCTTAAAAAAACTTTTAAAACTCTACACATATATACAAAAATATGCATATTTTGCGATAGTGCTACATATAATATTACATTTGTTTTACAAAAGCGTAACATTAGCAAAAAAAATCCCGAATTATGGTATAAATTTTATAGGTTATATACGGAAAAAGAAAAAAGAAAGCGGTGTAAAAAATAAAATGAAAAAGCTAAAAATGGCATCTTGCGCATTAGTGGCAGGGTTAATGTTTTCAGGACTAACACCAAATGTATTTGCAGAAGATAAAATTTCTGACGTGAAATCACAAATTAATACACAAAATGACACTTTACATAAACAACAACAAGAACGTGATGAATTACAAAAACAAATGAATGACTTAAACAAAACAATTCAAGGTTTAGATAAGTCTGTTCAAGAGAATGCTGCAAAGCTTGATGAAACAACGAAAAAAGTTGCGGACACTGAGCAATTAATCGAAAAGAAAAATAAAGATATTGCAGAATTACAAACGAAAATTGCAAAACGTGAAGAGTTATTAAGAAAACGTTTAGTTGCACTTCAAGAGCAACCAAACACGAACGTTGTAACAGAAGTTCTTGTAAACTCTAAAAATCTTGCAGATTTAGTTGATCGTTTAAATTCAGTTTCTAAAATTCTTGAGTCTGACGAAGACATCATGAAAACACAACAAGAAGATCAAGCGAACGTGAAAAAAGATGTTGAAACGGTAAAAACAAAGCAAAAAGAATTAAAAGAAGCACAAGCTCAAATTGAAACTGCTAAAAAAGAACTTGATGTTGAAAAAGAGAAAAAAGCAGCGGCAGTAAACGATTTAAGCGGTAAAATGGATACAGTTGTAACTTCAATGACAAGTACGGAAGACCAATTGAAGGAGCTTGAACAACAGGCATTAAAATTACAGCAAATTGCTGAAAAAGAAGCGCAAGAAAAAGCTGCACAAGAAGTTGCTGCTCAAAAACAAGCAGAACAAGCTGCTCAGCAAGCTCAGGCTCAACAAGCTCCAGCTCAACCAGCACAAACACAAGCAGAGCCAGTAGCTCCAGCAAACAATGCTGTACAAGCTCCAAAAGAAGAATCTAAAAAAGAAGAGCCTAAGAAAAAAGAAGAGAAAAAAGCAACACCAGCTCCAACTCCAGTACCAGGTAATGATGATGGGGGACGACAAGATGTTGTCTCAAAAGCTAAAGGCTTAGTAGGTTTAAAATACGTATGGGGTAGTGCGTCAATTTCAAATGGTGGATTTGACTGCAGTGGTTTAATCTCTTATGTTTACGGTTTAGGTCGTCAAGATACTAGAGGTTTATGGAACTCTGTACAAAAGATTAGCCCATCTGAAGCAAAACCAGGAGATCTTATCTTCTTACAAGGTACTTACAGAGAAGGCGTATCTCACGTTGGTATTTATATTGGTGGCGGTCAAATGATCCATGCTGCTGATGAATCAACGGGTGTTACTTACGGTAGTGTAAATAGTTCTTATAACCAAAAACATTTCTTAGGTTACGGTAGATTATAGGATTATAATTGAATAAAAAACGTGTATAAAGTCGATAGCTTACTATTTTATAAGTAGGTTATCGGCTTTTTTGCGTTTTTACGAGATTATAAGAAAGGTTTATAGTAATGCTGGAGGTGAGTGCTAATGCTTGCTGGAAAACAGTTGCTATTAGAAGAACTCTCTTCAGATTTACGGAGAGAATTAAGTGATTTGAAAAAGAAGGGAGAGGTTGTATGTGTACAAGGTATAACGAAGAAGGCTTCTAAATATATATGTCAGCGCTGCGGAAATATAGAGCAGCGGCTATTTGCATCATTTTTATGTAAAAGGTGCGGTAAAGCATGCGCGTATTGCCGGAAGTGTATCACGATGGGGAGAGTTAGTGAATGTACTGTACTTGTTCGCGGGATTGCTGAAAGAACAGGAGAGTGTCATAAAAAACCGTTACATTGGAAAGGGACTTTATCTACTGGTCAGGAGTTGGCGGCGCAAGGAGTTATAGAAGCGATTAAGCAGAAAAAATCTTTTTTTATTTGGGCTGTGTGCGGGGCTGGAAAAACAGAAATGTTATTTTACGGTATAGAAGAGGCGCTCCAAAAAAGAGAAAGAGTTTGTATCGCAACGCCAAGGACGGACGTTGTACTGGAATTAGCGCCGAGATTACAAGAAGTGTTTCCAAGTATAACTGTAGCTGCTTTATACGGAGGGAGTGTAGATCATAAAAAAGATGCAGCGTTAGTCGTTGCAACGACTCACCAACTGTTACGTTACTATAGAGCGTTTCATGTGATGATTGTAGATGAGATTGATGCCTTCCCGTATCATGCGGATCAAATGTTACAGTATGCAGTGCAACAAGCAATGAAAGAGAAAGCAGCGCGTATTTATTTAACTGCAACCCCTGATGAAAAGTGGAAGCGTAATTTCAGAAAGGGGAAACAAAAAGGTGTTATTGTGTCAGGACGATACCATCGTCACCCGTTACCAGTTCCTCTATTTAGTTGGTGCGGAAATTGGAAGAAAAGCCTCCATCATAAAAAAATTCCTCGCGTGTTACTACAATGGTTAAAAATGAACTTAAACAAAAAGTATCCTATTTTTTTATTTGTTCCTCATGTGCAATATATAGAAGAAATAAGTCAGTTGTTGAAAGGGTTGGATAATAGAATCGATGGCGTGCATGCAGAAGATTCGATGAGAAAAGAAAAAGTAGCATCTTTCAGAAAGGGAGACATTCCGTTATTAGTTACAACGACAATTTTAGAAAGAGGAGTAACTGTGAAGAACTTACAAGTGGCTGTGTTAGGAGCTGAAGAAGAAATTTTTTCAGAGAGTGCGCTCGTACAAATTGCAGGCCGAGCGGGGCGTAGTTTTGAAGAGCCATATGGTGAGGTTATGTATTTTCATTACGGTAAGACAGAGGCAATGGTACGTGCGAAAAAACATATTCAAAGTATGAACAAAAATGCGAAAGAACAAGGATTGATCGATTAATGCATTGTTTACTTTGTGATGAGTATATGGTGGAAACAGTTAGTTGGTACGCCTTCTTTGTAAAGTCCCATAAAAAATATGTATGTGATAGATGTGAGCAAAAACTTTCCTATATTATAGGAGGAATTTGCATGGATTGTGGCCGTCCTTTAGATGACTTACCTACTCGATATAAAGAAAATGACATTTGCATGGACTGTGTAAGATGGAGGAATGAGGAAGGATATCGTCCTTTTAAAAATCGTTCGTTGTACGTGTACAATGATGACATGAAAGGTATACTAGCGCAGTTTAAGTTTCGAGGTGATGCGGAGTTAGTTCGTATTTTTTATCAATCTTTTCGGGAGTTATTTCAAAAGTATTTTACGGACGTTTCAACTGTTATTGCTGTTCCGCTTAGTAGGGAACGAGAATATGAACGAGGTTTTAATCAAGCAGAGTTATTAGCAGCTTGTTTGCCTGTCAAAAATTTTTATTCATCATTAAGAAGGAAGGAAACAGAAAAGCAAAGTAAGAAGTCGCGTAAAGAAAGGCTTTCGGGAAGTAATCCTTTTTATTTTCAGAGAGAAGAGGTGTTTCATGGTCAACATATTTTACTTGTTGATGATGTATATACGACAGGAATTACAGTGAGACAAATTGGAAGTCTTTTCTATGATAAAGGAGCAAGCGAAGTTTCTAGTTTGACGCTCTGTAGAAGTTGATCTGTAACTGTCGAAAGAGATAATAAAAAGACGATAAGTCTTCTTTGACTTCGTAAGTTGTCATTCGTTATAGTGAAATTATGGGGCAAATGCCCTGATTTTTAGAGTGAAGGGAATGGAATGAACATGCAAGGAAGAGTAAAATGGTTCAATGCAGAAAAGGGATTTGGGTTTATTGAGCGTGAAGACGGTGATGATGTGTTTGTTCATTTTTCTGCTATTCAACAAGATGGATATAAGTCATTAGAAGAAGGGCAACAAGTTGAGTTTGATATTGTAGAGGGAGCACGTGGACCACAAGCAGCTAATGTTGTAAAACTGTAGGTATATTGTTTTTGGGAAGAGAAAGCTGCGCTTGTGGCAACGTTATATATATGGTAGAACCTCTTGTTTTTTTGCAAGGGGTTTTTGTTATGAATGGAGTTGTCAAAAAGTTGTTTCTTTTCTGTAACGAATTGTCCACAGTTATATTCGTTATTCACGATGTTAATAGGATAAAATAAAGATAGAAACGATGCATCTTTTCATTTCAACAAAAAACGATAAAAAAATCGCAATTCCACTAATTTTTTTAAAAAAGTTAGAAGGAGTTTTTAAGCCGGTGTCGAAATTATAGTACATAGGCTTGAAAGGAGGAATTCATCTATGAAATTCAACATTCGTGGTGAAAATATTGAAGTAACTCCAGCATTAAAGGAATATGTAGAGAAAAAACTAAGTAAGTTAGAGCGTTATTTTGATACATTCCCAGAGATTAAAGTTAATTTAAAAGTATACTCTGACAAGCAACGTGTCGAGGTAACAATTCCATTTACTGATTTATTACTTCGTGCAGAAGAAACTAATAGCGATATGTACGCTGCTATCGATTTAGTAGTTGATAAACTTGAGCGACAAATTCGTAAACATAAAACAAAAGTAAATCGTAAGTTACGTGAGAAAGGTTCTATGAAAACGAACTTTATCCTTCCAGAAGCAGTAGCTGTTCTGGATGAGGTAGAAGAGGATGAACTAGAACTTGTACGTACAAAGCGATTCGATTTAAAACCGATGGACGTTGAAGAAGCAATCCTACAAATGGATATGCTAGGGCATAATTTCTTCGTCTTCACAAATGCTGATACAAATGAAACTAATGTTGTATATGGCCGTAAAGATGGGAAATATGGTTTAATCGAAACTAAATAATAATTCAAAAGCGTAGCCGAAATGGCTGCGCTTTTTTTGCTGAAAATAGATTTTTTAAAAAAGTTTTCTTAATTTAGAACGAGACATTCGGCCGATTGTTGTCATAGTTATAAGACAAGTGTTACAATTATCATTAGGTATATACATTTTAGTTTTTTTAATTAGGAGAAAAATTGGCATAACATACATTTGATTTTTATAACGACTGATTGTAATAGAGAAAAAGAAAAAACAATCGGAAGTTTTATTTTAATAAAAAGAGGAGCGTATTTCCTATGATCGGTATTTTAAAAAAGGTGTTTGATGTAAATCAACGCCAAATTAAACGTATGCAGAAGACAGTTGAGCAAATTGATGCACTAGAGCCATCTATTAAGCCATTAACTGATGAACAATTAAAAGGGAAGACGCTTGAATTTAAAGAACGTCTAACAAAAGGTGAAACAGTAGATGATCTACTACCTGAAGCTTTTGCGGTTGTTCGTGAAGCTGCGACTCGTGTTCTTGGAATGCGTCCGTATGGTGTACAGTTAATGGGTGGTATTGCCTTACATGAAGGGAATATCTCTGAGATGAAAACGGGTGAAGGTAAAACGTTAACATCTACATTACCTGTATATTTAAATGCTTTAACAGGAAAAGGTGTTCACGTTGTTACAGTCAATGAATACTTAGCACAACGTGATGCGAGCGAAATGGGACAACTTCATGAGTTCCTAGGATTAACAGTAGGAATTAATTTAAACAGTATGTCACGCGAAGAGAAACAAGAGGCTTATGCTGCTGATATTACGTATAGCACAAATAATGAGCTTGGATTCGATTACTTACGTGACAACATGGTTTTATATAAAGAGCAGTGCGTTCAACGCCCACTGCACTTTGCTATTATCGATGAAGTCGATTCTATCTTAGTCGATGAAGCGCGTACGCCACTTATTATTTCTGGACAAGCTCAAAAATCAACAGAGCTGTACATGTTTGCAAATGCATTCGTTCGTACGTTAGAAAATGAAAAAGATTATTCATTTGATGTGAAGACGAAAAATGTAATGTTAACAGAAGATGGTATTACGAAAGCGGAGAAAGCTTTCCATATTGAAAACTTATTTGATTTAAAACATGTAGCGCTTCTTCACCATATTAATCAGGCACTTCGTGCGCACGTTGTTATGCATCGTGATACAGATTATGTTGTACAAGAAGGCGAAATCGTAATTGTAGACCAATTTACTGGTCGTCTTATGAAAGGTCGTCGTTATAGCGAAGGGTTACACCAAGCGATCGAGGCAAAAGAAGGCGTAGAAATTCAAAATGAAAGTATGACGCTTGCGACAATTACATTCCAGAACTACTTCCGTATGTACGAAAAGTTATCTGGTATGACTGGTACAGCGAAAACAGAGGAAGAGGAATTCCGTAACATTTACAATATGAACGTTATCGTAATTCCAACGAACAAACCGATTATTCGTGATGACCGTGCAGATTTAATCTTCAAATCAATGGAAGGTAAATTTAATGCTGTTGTTGAGGATATTGTAAATCGCCATAAACAAGGGCAACCAGTTCTTGTCGGTACAGTTGCGATTGAAACGTCAGAACTTATTTCAAAAATGTTAACGCGTAAAGGTGTACGTCATAACATCTTAAATGCGAAAAACCATGCGCGTGAAGCGGATATCATTGCAGAAGCAGGTATAAAAGGCGCTGTAACGATTGCGACGAACATGGCAGGTCGTGGTACAGATATTAAGCTTGGAGACGATGTGAAAAACGTTGGTTTAGCCGTTATCGGTACAGAGCGTCACGAAAGTCGTCGTATTGATAATCAGTTACGTGGTCGTGCTGGTCGTCAAGGGGACCCAGGTGTTACGCAATTCTACTTATCAATGGAAGATGAACTAATGCGTCGCTTCGGTTCTGATAATATGAAAGCGATGATGGATCGCCTTGGTATGGATGATTCTCAGCCAATCGAAAGTAAAATGGTTTCTCGTGCAGTAGAATCTGCGCAAAAACGTGTAGAAGGAAATAACTATGATGCACGTAAGCAGTTACTACAATACGATGATGTACTTCGTCAGCAACGTGAAGTTATTTACAAACAGCGTCAAGAGGTAATGGAGTCTGAGAACTTACGCGGTATTATTGAAGGTATGATGAAATCTACAGTAGAACGTGCGGTTGCACTTCATACACAAGAGGAAATTGAAGAAGATTGGAACATTAAAGGTCTTGTTGACTACTTAAATACAAACCTTCTGCAAGAAGGAGATGTGAAAGAAGAAGAATTACGTCGCCTTGCTCCAGAGGAAATGAGCGAGCCAATTATCGCGAAGTTAATAGAGCGTTACAATGACAAAGAAAAGCTTATGCCAGAAGAGCAAATGCGTGAGTTCGAAAAAGTTGTTGTATTCCGTGTTGTAGATACGAAATGGACAGAGCATATCGATGCGATGGATCACCTTCGTGAAGGTATTCATTTACGTGCTTACGGCCAAATTGATCCACTTCGTGAGTATCAAATGGAAGGATTCGCAATGTTCGAATCAATGATTGCTTCTATTGAAGAGGAAATTTCTCGTTACATTATGAAAGCTGAAATTGAACAAAACTTAGAGCGTCAAGAAGTTGTTCAAGGTGAAGCTGTTCACCCATCTAGCGATGGCGAAGAGGCGAAGAAAAAACCAGTTGTAAAAGGTGAACAAGTGGGCCGCAACGATTTATGTAAATGTGGTAGCGGTAAAAAATATAAAAACTGCTGTGGCATTGGGAAGTAATATAGGGCGGTAGCCCAGGCTGCTTTGCAAACTTTTACATCAAAAATGTATAATTAAGAAGGATTAAACTCTCTCCGTCATAAGTGGAGAGAGTTTCCCTTGTTTTCATGCGAAAGTAACAGCAATTACATAGAGGTGAAGGAAATGGAATTAGTAGAAATTAGACAGGAATTAGAGAAAATGGCTAAGAGATTAGCGGCTTTTAGGGGGTCTCTTTGACCTCCCTACTAAGGAGAAACAAATTGCAGAATTAGAAGAGAAAATGATGGGCGCAGGATTTTGGGATGACCAACAAGGCGCACAAGCTGTAATTAACGAAGCAAATGCACTGAAAGATATGGTTGGAAAGTTCCGTCAACTAGATGAGACGTTCGAAAACCTAGAAATTACGCATGAGCTTTTAAAAGAAGAGTATGATGAAGATTTACATGAGGAACTTGAATCAGAAGTAAAAGGCTTAATCCAAGAAATGAATGAGTATGAGCTGCAGTTACTACTTAGCGATCCTTATGATAAAAATAACGCCATTTTAGAATTACACCCAGGTGCTGGTGGAACAGAGTCACAAGACTGGGGCTCTATGTTACTACGTATGTACACACGTTGGGCTGAAAAACGTGGATTTAAAGTAGAAACGGTTGACTACTTACCAGGTGATGAAGCTGGTATTAAGAGTGTTACTTTATTAATTAAAGGTCATAACGCTTACGGTTACTTAAAGGCAGAGAAAGGTGTACATCGTCTTGTACGTATTTCTCCATTCGATTCTTCAGGCCGTCGTCATACATCGTTCGTATCTTGTGAAGTTGTACCTGAGTTCAATGATGAAGTTGAAATTGAAGTGCGTACAGAAGACTTGAAAATTGATACGTATCGTGCAAGTGGAGCGGGTGGACAGCACGTTAATACGACAGATTCAGCAGTTCGTATTACGCATACACCGACAAATACGGTTGTAACGTGTCAGTCAGAGCGTTCTCAAATTAAAAACCGTGAGCATGCGATGAAGATGTTAAAAGCGAAATTATATCAAAAGAAATTAGAAGAGCAACAAGCGGAGTTAGATGAAATTCGCGGAGAACAAAAAGAAATCGGATGGGGTAGCCAAATCCGTTCTTACGTATTCCACCCATATTCTCTTGTGAAAGACCACCGTACAAATACAGAGGTCGGTAATGTGCAAGCAGTTATGGATGGAGAAATTGATCCGTTTATTGATGCTTACTTACGTTCTCGCATCTAATAAGCTAAGTGAAAAAAAGCCAACAAAATTGTTGGCACACGCTGAGGATATAGAGGATATAAAGAGTGCTATTTTATTTATATGGATGAAGTACAGAGGAAGAGAAGTTGGAAACGACAACTTCTCTTTTTGATGGAATTATATGTAGCATACAATGTTGTATATTGTTTTGTAAAAAGTAGAAAATAGTAAAACAGATTGGCAATTGAGTAAGGCTTTCTACAGGTTTTTTCTAAATTCCCGTTCAAAAAGGATCCTTTATAGAAGTTTATAAGTTGTTCACAGAATTGAAACAACTTATAAAAGCTTTATATCATTAGGGTTCCCGCTGTATTTTTGAAGAATATGAAATATACCTTAGTTTTTCTATATAAAGATAATGCTTATAATGAAAATGAGTGTGTTAGGAATGAAAAGAATATCAACAATGGGGAGCGATAGAAGTGAAAAAGAAATTGTTGGCTATTGCGCTAGGAACATCAGTCGTTTTTGCTTTAGGAGCGTGTGGAAATAAAGAAGAGAGTAAACCTTCGAACCAGTCTGCAAGTACAGACAGTGCAGAACAAATTTTCCAAAGAAGTTGTGCTGGGTGTCACGCAACAGATTTATCAGGGGCAACTGGACCTGATTTAAGAAAAGTAGGCGGTAAGTACGACGCGGCAGATATCGAAGAAATTATTAAAAAAGGTCGCGGTTCAATGTCACCAGGACTTATTCAAGGTGAAGATGCGAAAAAAGTAGCTGAATGGTTAGCTGAACATAAATAAAAAGGGGTAAAATGGACGAGTTGATTCATATAATCAACTCGTTTCCCTTTTTTTGGAATGTAACATAACTGTAACAAAAATGTATCCAAACTGGAAACCGTTTGATGTTACAATGAGGTTTGTAGAATTTTGCTGAAATATATTACATAGAGTAGTATTGCTTAGAAAAAGAGTATAAGTAGACTACCTTCAACAAGAGTGGTTTAAAAGATAATAAAGGTTTAGCTTTTATTTTCAAATGTACAGAAAAGTATTTCGAAAAAAATCATTAAGTATTGGGTGATAAATAATGATAAAAATGACGAATGTTTATAAGGAGTACCCGAATGGTATGAAAGCCATTGCTGGTCTCACAGTTAACATTAAACAAGGCGAGTTTGTATACGTAGTTGGACCGAGTGGAGCCGGGAAATCTACATTTATTAAAATGATGTATCGTGAAGAGAAACCATCTACAGGATCTATTAATGTAAATGGACTTACTATCGAGTCATTAGCAGAAAGAGACGTTCCATATTTCCGTCGTCAATTAGGCGTGATTTTCCAAGATTTTAAATTACTACCTAAATTAACGGTATATGAGAATGTTGCGTTTGCCTTAGAAGTAATTGAGGAAGAGCCAGATGCAATTCGTGAGCGTGTAACAGAAGTGTTAGGTCTTGTAGGTCTTGAAGATCGTGCAGACGCACTTCCAAGCGAACTTTCAGGCGGGGAGCAGCAACGTGTTGCGATTGCGAGAGCAATTGTTAATAGACCAAAGGTTGTAATTGCCGATGAGCCGACAGGTAACTTAGATATTGAAACAGCTCTTGATATTATGAAGATTTTCACACGCATTAATGAGCGTGGTACAACGATCGTTATGGCGACACATAACGCAGATATCGTAAATACAATCCGTCATCGTGTAATCGCGATTGAAGGCGGAAAAATTGTTCGAGATGAGATGGAGGGAGGATACGGATATGAAGGCTAAGACCCTTAGTCGACATTTGCGAGAAGGTGTAAAGAATCTATCACGTAACGGATGGATGACGTTTGCTTCTGTTAGTGCAGTAACAGTTACATTATTACTTGTAGGTGTCTTTTTAACAGCGATTATGAATATGAACCATTTTGCGACGAAAGTAGAGCAAGATGTAGAAATTCGTGTACACATTGATCCAGCAGCAAAAGAAGCTGATCAAAAGAAATTAGAAGATGATATGAGTAAGATTGCAAAAGTAGACTCTATTAAATATTCTTCTAAAGAAGAAGAGTTAAAACGTTTAATTAAAAGCTTAGGCGATAGCGGAAAGACATTTGAGTTATTTGAACAAGATAACCCACTTAAAAACGTATTCGTTGTAAAAGCAAAAGAACCAACAGATACAGCAACAATTGCGAAAAAGATTGAAAAAATGCAGTTTGTAAGTAATGTTCAGTACGGAAAAGGGCAAGTTGAACGATTATTTGATACTGTAAAAACTGGTCGTAACATCGGGATTGTGTTAATTGCTGGTCTTTTATTCACAGCGATGTTCTTAATCTCTAATACAATTAAAATTACAATTTATGCTCGTAGTACAGAAATCGAAATTATGAAACTTGTAGGTGCAACAAACTGGTTTATTCGTTGGCCGTTCTTATTAGAGGGATTATTCCTAGGAGTATTAGGATCAATTATTCCAATTGGCTTAATTCTAGTTACGTATAATTCGTTGCAAGGTGTGTTTAACGAAAAACTTGGCGGAACAATTTTCGAACTTCTACCATACAGCCCATTCGTATTCCAATTAGCTGGTTTACTAGTGTTAATCGGGGCTTTAATCGGTATGTGGGGAAGTGTAATGTCAATTCGTCGCTTCTTAAAAGTATAAAAAGTTGCAAACATAATTCGTACAAGCTTATCATATAGTAGAAATAGGTAAAGGCATCACACACTGTGTGATGCCTTTTGCTACACCACCTGTGTGTTTTGGAAAGGGGAATTCCGCATTGAAACGTAGAGTTGCAATTATTGGAATGGTTGTTGCATTTTTAATTGGTGCTGGCGGAATGTTTGCAGGTATGTCTTTATTTGGGGTTAACCCAGCAGAAGTAACGCAAACAATTTCGAATGGAAACGCTAGCACTGCGCAAGGGAATTTGGCAAAAATTAATGAGGCGTATGCACTAATTGATTCACGTTATGTGGAAGACGTGAAAGATGAAAAATTAGTCGAAGGTGCAATACAAGGCATGTTGTCTACGCTGAAGGACCCTTATTCCACGTATATGGATAAAGAAACGGCTAAACAGTTTAGTGAATCGCTTGATCCCGAGTTAGAAGGGATTGGGGCTGAGGTGAACAAAACGGATGGTAAGCTTATTATCGTATCTCCAATTAAAGGCTCACCAGCAGAAAAGATTGGAATTAAACCGAATGACCAAATTTTATCTGTAGATGGAAATAGTGTGAAAGATTTATCACGTGAAGAAGCGGTATTAAAGATTCGTGGTAAAAAAGGAACGACTGTTGCGATTGAAATTAAGCGTGCAGGAGTGGCTGATCCGATTGTATTTAAAATTAAGCGTGAAAAAATTCCAATCTTCACAGTGTTTAGCTCTGTGAAACAAGAGAGCGGAAAAGATATCGGTTATATGCAAATCACTTCTTTTGCTGAAAATACAGCGAAAGAATTTAAGGATCAGTTAAAAGAGTTAGAGAAGAAAAACATAAAAGGCTTAGTTATTGACGTACGTGGTAATCCTGGTGGCTACTTAAATAGTGTAGAAGAGATACTAGGAGAAATTATGACGGATAAAAAGCCGATGCTACAAGTAGAGCAACGAAATGGTGAGAAGAAGAAATTCTCTACGGAACTGAAAGAGAGAAAACCATATCCGATTTCAGTATTAATTGATAACGGAAGTGCTTCTGCTTCAGAGATTTTAGCGGGTGCGCTAAAAGAGGGAGAAGGATACGATTTAATTGGTGAAAAAACGTTTGGCAAAGGTACTGTTCAGCAAGCTGTTCCATTTAAAGATGGCAGCAACATCAAATTAACGATGTTCAAATGGTTAACACCGGATGGAAACTGGATTCATAAAAAAGGAATCAAGCCAACTGTAGAAGTGAAACAACCAGATTATTATCATGCGACACCAATTCAAATTGAAAAGACACTTTCATACAATGCAAATGATGTACAAGTAAAACATGCCCAAGAAATGCTTAAGAGTTTAGGATATGTACCAGGACGTGAAGATGGATACTTTAGTAAAGAGACAGAATCAGCACTGAAAGCATTCCAAAATGCGAATAAGATGGAAGCGACAGGACAGCTCGATAAAAAGACAGCTGAGGCGATTCAAACGAAAATTATTGAAAAAATCCGTTCTGGAGAAAATGATCTACAATTACAGTCAGCATTAAAATTAATGGCGAAGTAAAAAGAAATACAGGCAGTTTGCTGCCTGTATTTTTTTGTGTTAAACAAACGTTTGTCCAGTTATGATAATATAAAAAGAAAGAATGATATAAATGGTGGTGAATGGGTTCGTGGAGGCATGGATTTTTGAAATAATGCGGGCAGTTGGACGTTTTTTCTTACACCCTGCTGTCTATGTATTTTTAATAAGTAGTATCTTCGTTGGATACTTACGTATGTTACGAGAACGAAAAGATTTTTCTTTTAAAGTTTATGATATTTGGTTTGAACTTCGAACATCTTTATTGGCGGGAGTTAAATACGGATTAATCGTATCTATCATTACGATTGGGCTCGGACTTGTTGTTTCTAAGGCGAGCTTATGGGCCATTTTACTTTGGACGTTACTATTTGGATTAACTGCTATGTATCGATATTTATCAGCAGCTTATACGTTTAGTGTCGCGATTGTATGTGTTCTATTATCTTCTAAGCTACCAGTTTCTTTCTTACAGCTTGGAGAAGGTGAAGAGAATACAATCGTATCCCTTGCTATTTTGCTAGGCATCATGCTCGTTGTAGAGGGCTTGTTGATTTCTAAAAATGCAGTAGGATATTCGACGCCGAAGATTAGGAAGGGGAAGCGTGGACTAAAGATTGGTTTACACGAATCAAAGCGTTTATGGATCGTTCCTATTTTTATTCTTGTACCAGGTGAAGCAGTAACGCAGTTTATTTCATGGTGGCCTGTCGTGTCAATCGGTTCACATACATATTCTCTATTCCTCGTTCCATTTTTAATTGGATTTATGAGAAGGATTAGAAGTTATGAGCCGACGGAAGCTTTATTATTTACAGGAAGACGTGTGTACGGATTAGCAGGACTTGTGCTTGTTTTAGGAATCGCAAGTTATTGGTGGCACGTACTTGCCATTATTGCAATGGGCGTTGCAATGCTTGGACGTTTTACAATTTCCATGCAAGAGAAAATTGCGGATGAAACAAGACCAGCATACTTCGCTGCACGTAATGATGGACTCGTTGTACTAGATACAATTCCAAATACAATTGGAGCAGAGCTGAATTTACTGCCTGGAGAAATGATTACGAAAGTAAATGGAGTCATTCCAAGAAGTGCTGAGGAATTTTATGATGCACTTCAAACGAAGACGACAGGAGCATTTTGTAAGTTAGAAGTATTAGATACAAATGGAGAACTTCGCCTTGCTCAAACGGCATTATACGCTGGTGGACATCACGAATTAGGTATTGTGTTTGTTCAGCAGGAGCATGAATGGGATTCGGAAGCGATGTAATAGAAGAAAAGGTATCACCTTGTGGTGATGCCTTTTTTGTGTAAGATGGGCGGTAGTTATAGTACATGAAATTTATATCGGCGATTATCGGAATATATCAGCGCAACTTGAGATATATCGGCGATTATTGAAATATATCAGCGCAACTGAAATTATATCAGCGATTATTCAAATATATCGACTTTCCGGCAAAAAACGACAACTATCGCAAACCTCATTTTAGTTTCATAGTCGAATCACTTGAATAATTATTTGATAATGGTTATCATTTAGAGAGTCTTTTTAATTTTAGAAAATGGAGGGAAGATATGCTACGTAAATTTTTTTCTTACTATAAACCGTATAAAGGTTTATTTATACTCGACTTTTCTTGTGCAGTCGTCGCAGGATTACTAGAACTTGGCTTCCCGCTTATCGTAAATCAATTTATTGATAAGTTATTGCCAGGGCAAAACTGGACGCTTATTTTATGGGCTTGTTTCGGTTTACTTGCAGTGTATATGTTGAATGCAGGCTTACAATATGTCGTTACATATTGGGGACATATGCTTGGTGTTAACATTGAAACAGATATGAGGCAGAAATTATTTGATCATATTCAAAAGCTATCATTCAGATTTTTTGACAATAATAAAACAGGTCATTTAATTTCACGTCTTACGAACGATTTAATGGAAATTGGGGAAATTGCTCACCATGGGCCAGAAGATTTATTTATCGCTGTAATGACTTTAGTTGGGGCATTCTCATTTATGATGATGATCAACTGGAAGTTAGCGCTATTAACATTCTTCGTTATTCCATTCTTATTATGGTTAGCGCTGTACTTCAATAAAAAAATGACAGGTACATTTAGACGTTTATTCTCAGACGTTGCTGATTTCAATGCATGTATTGAGAATAACGTTGGTGGTATTCGCGTTGTACAAGCATTCGGGAATGAAAAGTTTGAGAAAGAGCAATTTGCTGTGAACAACGCTCGTTTCCGTACAACGAAATTAATGGCGTATAAAATTATGGCGCTAAATTCGTCAATTAGTTATATGCTTATGCGTCTCGTAACGCTCTTCGTCTTAATATGCGGTACATGGTTTGTTCTGCAAGGAGAATTAACGTACGGTGGATTTATCGGATTCGTTCTATTAACGAATATTTTCTTCCGTCCAATTGAAAAAATTAATGCGGTAATCGAAAGCTATCCGAAAGGGATTGCCGGTTTTAAAAGGTATGTAGAGCTTCTTGAAACAGAGCCTGATATTGTAGACTCTAAAGATGCAATGGAAGTGGAACATGTACATGGCGATATTCAATATAACAACATTACGTTCGGATATGAAAATAAAGAACCGATTTTAAATGATATTAGTTTGAAAATACATGCAGGTGAAACAGTTGCTTTTGTTGGACCATCTGGAGCTGGAAAAACGACGTTATGTAGCTTATTACCACGTTTTTATGAGCAATCATCTGGATCCATTCAAATTGATGGTATTGATACGAAAGACATGACGTTATCTTCACTTCGTAAGCAAATTGGAATTGTGCAGCAAGACGTGTTCCTATTCTCTGGAACGATTCGTGAAAATATTGCTTACGGAAATTTAAAGGCGTCAGAAGCTGAAATTTGGCAGGCAGTAAAAAGTGCGCAATTAGAAGACTTAATTTACTCACAACGAGACGGTTTAGATACCGTTATTGGTGAGCGCGGTGTGAAACTTTCAGGCGGACAGAAACAACGTCTAGCAATTGCTCGTATGTTCTTGAAAAACCCGCCAATTTTAATATTAGATGAAGCGACTTCCGCATTAGACACAGAGACGGAACTTGCGATTCAAAAATCACTTGCTGAACTATCTGTCGGTCGTACAACGTTAGTTATCGCTCACAGACTTGCAACGATTAAAAATGCAGATCGCATCGTCGTTGTAAATAAAGATGGGATTGCAGAACAAGGTTCACATGATGAATTAATTGAGCAAGGCGGGGGATACAGTAGGTTATACGAAGCGCAGTTTAGTTCGTAAATATAATTTGTGCTGAATTAGTGCACTATAAGTACGTAAAAATCTCATATGGGAGGTAATAAAGTATGATTGTAACAACAACGTCTACAATTCAAGGAAAAGAAATTATTGAGTATATCGATATCGTCAATGGAGAAGCGATTATGGGTGCGAATATCGTTCGTGACCTCTTCGCCTCTGTCCGTGACGTTGTCGGTGGTCGTGCTGGCGCTTATGAAAGTAAATTAAAAGAAGCGCGCGACATCGCAATGGAAGAAATGAAAACTTTCGCAAGACAAAAAAATGCGAATGCAATTGTTGGTATCGACGTGGATTATGAAGTGGTTCGCGAAGGGATGCTAATGGTTGCGGTCAGCGGGACTGCTGTCCGTATCTGAAGTAAAAAGCCGTGCTGATGCACGGCTTTTTGTATGCTATGTCGAAGATTCAATATTTCTTGGGAAATGCGGAAGGTCCCGTCGATATATAGGGAAGACATTAGAGTGCTCCTTTACATTTCCGGATTTCAATTAATAATGTTTCGTATTCTTGTTCGAGAGATTTAATGTCATCGTGATGATTTGGTATGGAAATTCGGCCGATGATTTCTGTTAATTTTGTTTGTAATCGTAACAATTCTTGTTCGGTAACGTTTACAGAATCCTCGGTTGTTCTCTTGGTGTATTGCTCGTAATTACCGTGGAATACTCTAGGTTCACTCTCGTCTACTTGTAGAATATGGTCTGCCACAGAGCGAATAAAGGCACGGTCATGGCTAATAAAAAGTATAGTGCCAGGATATTCTTGTAACATGCTTTCTAATTCTTCTTGTGTTGCTAAGTCTAAATAGTTTGTCAAACTTATTTCAGCTTGTGATTTTTGAATTCGTTATTATAAATTTGTGCTTTCGCTAGCGCCTCAGCATCATTTTGAATTTCATTTAATCCATTCGCATCCCCAATAATATAACCTTCAAATGATGAACCAACAAAATCAAAGATGTATTGGAACTGGGAGATAAGCGGTAATGCTTTTAGTTTCGGATTATCGCCGCCAACGATAACAACGTACATTTTTTTGCCTTTCATTTTTTCTTTGAAATGAAGGGATGTATCACGCAAGCTTTGTGACCAGCGATCGATGAAGTTTTTCATATGACCACTCATCCCGTACCAATATAATGGTGTAGCAAAGATAATTGTGTTGTGCTCTAACATGCGCTTCGTTAACTGCTCGTAGTCATCATCTACAGGTTGGAATCCTCCTGCATCATGACGCTGATCTGTAATAGGATAAACTGTGTGATCACGTAAATAAATTTGTTCTGTTTCAATTCCAGCAATCATCATATGTGTTAAAGCTTCCGTATTTCCATTTTGTCTTGAACTGCCGTGTATAACAAACATGTAATCATTCCTTTTCTTTTGCTTTTTTTAGGAGTGAAACGTGTTTTTGCAAATTCGTTTGAATATTGGAAAGCAATGAAATTTGCTTTGTTACTTCATTAAGTTTATCTTCATAAAGCGTAAGGATGCTGCTGCACGGATTGTCGTATAAGTGCGGTTCAATTTCAAGGCAGCGCAGCATCCTTGCCGTCTCTTCTAAATTTAAGCCAATTTGTAAGTACATTTGAATAAGCTCCACTTTTTCGATGGCACTTTCGTCAAAATCACGATAGCCATTTGCGAGGCGCTTCGAAGGGAGTAATCCCTTTTCTTCGTAATGTCTTAGTGATCTTTCGCTAACGCCAGTTTCTTTTGATAACTCCCCGATTCGCAATGCGTTTCACTCCTTTTACATGTATTGTAAACCTTCACACTAATGTGAAGGTCAACTCTGTTTTTTCGCAAAGTAATCTACATGATTTAAAAACACTTGAATAGCTTTAGACGGAATAAAATATTTGCCGCGCACGATGGAGAATGGACGGATGAGTTGTTCATTTGGAATTTCGACGTGGAATAGTTCTTTTGCCAGTAGCTCTTTCCGTACAGTCCAATCAGAAAGTATAGCGATGCCAAGCCCGGCAGCGACAGCTTCCTTTACGCTTTGGATACTACTAAAGGTAAAGAATCGTTTCATTTTTAAATGGTGTTGATGAATAAAGCGATCGCTATAAGCACGTGTTCCGGAACCACTTTCTCTTAATACCCACACTTGATCTTGGAGTGTCCTTTCATTCACTTCCTTTGTGTCGAGCAGTGGATGATTTGGCGGGACGACGAGTTTCATTTCATCTTGCATAAATGTTTCAACGTCAACGTCGGCGTATACGACTTGCCCTTCCACTAAGCCGATATCAATTTGATTAGATCGAAGACTTTGCAAGACGTCTTCTGTATTTGAGATAAAAGTATGGACTTCGACGCGTGGATTTTCATTGGCATAATTAGCTAATATTTTCGGGAGTAAGTATTCGCCAATTGTAAAACTAGCACCGATGCGAAGCGTTCCTGTTACAACGTTATGTAGCTCGTTAATTTCTTGTTTAGCATCTTCGTAAAGAGAGAGCATTTGCTTTGCGTGTATATATAATATGTTTCCGGCCTCGGTCACTTGAACGTGCTTCGGGGATCGTTGAATGAGTGTAGTCCCAAATTCGTTTTCTAAGTTGCGAATGTGCATACTTACGCCAGGCTGTGAAAGGTTTAATAATTCTGCTGCACGAGAGAAGTGTTTCTGTTCAACAACCGTAACAAAAATTTTTAAAATGTCTACGTTCATATCATCTGCTCCTTTCTTTTTCTATCATCTTATCATAAGTATTTCTGATGATAGAGATTTGGTATTGGTATTAAACTTATTATAGAAACTCTCTTATAATGTAAGTAGAAAGAACATGCATGTTCCAATACGATTATTGGAGTGGTTCAAAGTGGAACAAACACTTGTTATACAAAAGAAGAAGCGTTTTGGATTTTCGCAAGGGATTGGGATTACATTATTAATCGCAATTGTGGCGAAATATTTAGCGGAGCTTCCATTTTTAAATATTATGGGACAATTAGTAATTGCTATTCTAATTGGGATGGTTTGGCGTGCGGCAATTGGAGTTCCTCATGATGCGATTGCAGGGACGAACTTTGCGAGTAAGAAGTTGCTGCGCTTTGGGATTATCTTACTTGGAATGCGATTAAATCTTGTTGATATTGCGAAGGCGGGACCGAAAGTATTGGTTATCGCTGCGGTTGTTATTACATTTACGATTTTCGTTGTATATGGACTAACGAAAGTATTTAAGGTAGAAAAGAAACTTGGGATTTTAACAGCATGCGGGACAGCAATTTGCGGTGCGGCAGCGGTCGTGGCAATTGCGCCGCAAGTGAAAGCAAAAGATGATGAAACGGCAGTTGGGGCTGCAATCATTGCAATTTTAGGTACGATATTTACGCTTATTTATACGTTATTATATCCAGTACTTGGCCTATCTCCATACGGTTACGGTGTATTCTCAGGGGCCACGCTGCATGAAATCGCTCATGTCATCGCAGCTGCGGCGCCAGGAGGAAGCGCGGCTGTAGACATCGCAGTTATCGTGAAGTTAACGCGCGTTGCAATGCTTGTACCAGTAGCGATTTTAATTGGATTATGGTTTGGTAAGAGTGAGGGAAGCAAAGAAAAAAGATCATGGCGCGACCTTCCAATTCCGTGGTTCATTTTCGGATTTTTAGCGATGAGTGCAGTGCATTCGCTCGGGATTATTCCAGAAGTTGTTGCGGGATATATTGTAGTCATCGCTTATATGCTTATCGCAATGGCGATGGCGGGGCTTGGTTTAAATGTAGAGTTTAAAACGTTCCGTAAGTTAGGAAGCAAAGCATTCGTGGCAGGGCTAATTGGCTCGGTTTGCTTATCGGTGCTTGGATATGTTCTTGTATATGCGTTAGGATTTATGTAGTAAAGGAGAGAGCTGTTCCCGAAGGTATATTTTGGGGCAGCTTTTTCTTATGCTTATTTTGCTACGAATGTCGGTATTTGTCGGTAAGTCGATATATTCGAAAAATCGCTGATATAAATGGAGTTGCGCTGATATATTTGGGAAATCGCCGATATAATTTCAGTTGCGCTGATATATTTGAAAAATCGCTGATATAAATTGAATTACTTTTGTACTTTGTTAGAGTAGATGTTTAATGAGACGTTTTTCTAAAATTTGTAAAGATATCTTTACTTGTAGTTGGAAAATATTTATAATTAAAGTAAAGATATCTTTACTTTAGAAGGTGGAGCCTATGGGTGTAAAAAATAAAATTAAAGAATTAAGAAAGCAACATCATATAACGCAAGTTGAAATGGCAAAGGCGATGCAGGTGACACGGCAGACAATCGTGGCGATTGAAAACCATCATTACAATCCGAGTCTAGAGTTATCCTTAAAAATCGCCAAATATTTTGGAGTGAAGGTGGAAGAAATATTTACGCTGGAGTTATGACAAGCTTCGTTTTCTTATTCATTATGTATCTTTGTGTAAATAAGTATTTAGACAGGCCAGTAGTACATGTAAATGAGTTATTATATATTGCTATTTTTGGTCTAGTAATAAGTATGGCATCGACGAGCGTGTTAGCAACAAGGAATAGATAGAAAAAGGGGAACTGGGATGGGATTACCGGTATTATGTGTCGCTACAGCTATTTTTGCTTTGTTTTGGGGAATGCAGAACTTCTCTCATAATCCAGTGCCGAGTATTTGTATTATGCTTGGTACTGTAGGTTTATCGTATTATTTATTAGTTTCAGCTCATTATCATAAAACAGCAACGAGCGTTGTTGTCGGAGCACTTATTTTATTTTGTGGTCGTGCTGTGCAAAAGGGGTTATTTTCGTAAAGGCTGTTTATACGAAGCGTATAAACAGCCTTTTGTATTTTTTTTACAAAACACTTGAAAGTTACGTAACGTCATCTTTTATAATGAAGGAGAAGAGGTGATGATAGTGATTTCAATTCAACAATTGACGAAAGAAACAGGGATAACAGTACGCACATTACGTTATTATGATCAAATAGATTTATTAAAGCCGAGTGGTAAAACAGAGGGTGGACATCGGTTATATAGTGAAGCGGACGTTATTCGTTTGCAACAAATTTTATTTTTAAAGGAAATGGGATTTTCGTTAAAAGAAACTGCGAATATGTTAGTAAAAGGTGAGTTGGATTTAAAGAATTCTCTTGAAAAACAACTTCGATTTGTACAGGAAGAACAAAAGAAATTTAATCGAATGGAGCGTGTTTTACAAGCGGTTGTTTATTCGGTAGATGTAGAGGGAGAGCTCGATTGGAAAGTTATGTTTGAATTAATTCAGCTTTCGAAACAGTCTCCTCGTATACGTGAAATATTCCAAAATGAAGTGTTTTCAAAGGAAGAACAAAAATTGCTTCAGAATTTGCCGAATATGAGTGAAGAAGATCCGAATGTTTTAGAGTGGGTAGATTTATTAAAGCAATTTCGCACTTTTATGAAAGATGGTAAAGAAGCTGCAAATGATGAGGTACAAGGGGCAACGAAGAGATTAATGCAGAAGTGTTTAGAAATGGCTAATGGTGACGAAGCGTTTTTAGATAAGTTATGGGAAGTTAGAAAATCGAAAGAAGATTCACAGAAAATGAGCATGTATCCAATCGAAGAAGAACTTTTATTATATATGGATGAAGCTTGTCGTATTTATGATGAAAAGGAGAAGGATAAATGAGTATGCTCGCAGAATATCGTTGGTATTTTTTAATTGGGGCAGAGATTGTATTTTGGTTATCGGCTATCGGTTTCTTTTTACTCCGTTACGGATTTCGTTTGAAAAAGGCGAGTTTTATTATGGGGATTGTACTACTTATAAATGAAGTGTTTATTTTAATTTTAGGAGTAGTGGATTACTATCAAACAGGAAAGTTCTCTAACTTTCAAATCATTACTGTAATCATTTTATTGTATGCAGTCTTTTACGGGAAAAAGGATTTGAAGAAGCTTGATATATTTGCGCAAAAGCTAGTTGCGAAATGGCGGAATGAGCCGGCGCCTATTATAGAAGAACAGGTAGAATTAACAGGTATGGCTTATGCGAAGCAAGAAATAAAAAATTGGGTATTGCACCTTAGTTTGTTTGTTGTTGTGCATATTTTCTTTTTCTTTCTGTACGGTCTTGCCCCGGTTGAACAATGGCATAATTGGTTAGAAACGGGAATTGTTTTAAATAAAGCAGCGAGTCGGGTTAGCCAAGTTTGGGCGATTATACTTTTAGTGGATGCAGTTATTTCATTTTCATATGTTCTTTTTCCGAAGAAGGAGAAAGGGAACAAGAAGCTACTTTCTTAGGGGAAAGTAGCTTTTTAGTATGCCAATAGTTTTGTATAGGAGAGGATGACAGTAGGAAAAAGAGCTGATTTTAAATGAAGTGGAATCTTAATCAGTGTGGTGCTTACTGTTTGTTCATGCGGAAGAAGATTTGATAAGGAAGGAAGTGTACTCTCCTTCCTTTTTCTATATATTGTCGAAAACTTTACCGAATATCTGTTCGTTTTTTTAGGTTTTTTATAGGCATTCGTGGTAAAATAATAATACAGATTTTTATGAGGAGGTCGGATTTTCTTGGAACGTCAATTTGAAATTGTCTCAGCGTATTCCCCGCAAGGTGATCAGCCGGTAGCTATAGAGAAGCTTGTAGAGGGAATTAATAGCGGAAAGAAAAAGCAAGTGTTGCTTGGAGCGACAGGAACGGGTAAGACATTTACGATTTCAAATGTCATTAAAGAAGTGCAAAAGCCAACACTTGTCATGGCTCATAATAAAACGTTAGCAGGACAGTTATATAGTGAGTTGAAGGACTTTTTCCCAAATAATGCAGTTGAATATTTTGTTAGTTATTACGATTATTATCAACCAGAAGCGTATGTGCCGCAAACAGATACGTTTATTGAAAAAGACGCACAGATTAATGATGAAATTGATAAATTGCGTCACTCGGCAACGTCTGCATTATTTGAACGGGATGATGTAATTATCGTTGCGAGTGTTTCGTGCATATATGGTTTAGGTTCTCCAGAAGAATACCGCGAGTTAGTTGTTTCACTTCGAGTTGGTATGGAGAAGGATCGCAATCAATTGCTTCGTGAACTTGTTGATGTGCAGTATGGACGTAATGATATTGATTTCAAGCGCGGTACATTCCGTGTGCGCGGAGATGTAGTTGAAATCTTCCCGGCATCACTTGACGAGCATTGTATCCGAATTGAGTTTTTCGGTGATGAAATTGATCGTATTCGCGAAGTAAATGCGTTAACAGGGGAAGTATTAGCAGAACGTGATCATGTAGCAATTTTCCCAGCATCTCACTTCGTTACACGTGAAGAAAAAATGAAGGTCGCTATTGAAAATATCGAAAAAGAACTAGAAGAGCGTTTAAAGGAATTAAATGATAACGGCAAGTTGTTAGAAGCGCAGCGTATAGAGCAGCGCACACGTTATGATTTAGAAATGATGCGCGAGATGGGCTTTTGTTCAGGTATTGAAAACTATTCCCGTCATTTAACACTCCGTCCAGCGGGGGCAACGCCGTATACGTTATTAGACTATTTCCCGAAAGATTTCTTAATCGTTATGGATGAGTCGCACGTATCAGTGCCGCAAGTAAGAGCGATGTATAACGGGGACCAAGCGCGTAAGCAAGTACTTGTGGATCATGGATTCCGTCTGCCATCAGCTTTAGATAATAGACCGCTCACATTTGATGAGTTTGAAGAGAAAACGAATCAAGTTATTTACGTTTCAGCAACACCGGGACCGTACGAATTAGAGCAGTCGCCAGAAGTAATAGAACAAATTATTCGTCCAACAGGGCTTTTAGATCCGCCAATTGATATACGACCAATTGAAGGGCAGATTGACGATTTATTAGGAGAGATTCAAGATCGCATTGCAAAAAATGAACGTGTATTAATTACAACTTTAACGAAGAAGATGTCAGAGGATTTAACAGACTACTTAAAAGATGTAGGGATTAAGGTGAATTACCTGCATTCTGAAGTGAAAACATTAGAACGTATTGAAATTATTCGGGATCTTCGTCTTGGTAAGTTTGATGTTCTTGTCGGTATTAACTTATTACGAGAAGGGTTAGATATTCCAGAAGTATCACTTGTAGCTATTTTAGATGCTGATAAGGAAGGATTCTTGCGTTCAGAACGTTCATTAATTCAAACAATCGGTCGTGCAGCACGTAATGAAAACGGCCGCGTTATTATGTACGCAGATCGCATAACGAGATCGATGGAAATTGCGATTGAAGAAACGAAGCGTCGTCGTAGTATACAAGAAGCTTACAATGAAGAGCATGGTATTACGCCGAAAACGATTCAAAAAGGTGTGCGTGATGTAATTCGTGCAACGACAGCTGCTGAAGAAACAGAAACGTATGAAGCAACGCCAGCTAAGAAGATGACGAAAAAAGAGCGTGAAAAGACAATTGCGAAGATGGAAGCAGAAATGAAAGAAGCAGCAAAAGCGTTAGACTTCGAGCGTGCAGCTGAATTAAGAGATTTACTATTAGAATTAAAAGCGGAAGGGTGAAAAGAGTGAGTAAGAGCAAGGATTTTATCGTTGTAAAAGGTGCTAGAGCACATAACTTAAAAAATATTGATGTAACCATTCCGAGAAATCAGCTTGTCGTTGTAACGGGATTGTCTGGTTCGGGGAAATCATCATTAGCATTTGATACGATTTATGCAGAAGGGCAGCGCAGATACGTAGAATCGTTATCTGCGTATGCACGCCAGTTTTTAGGGCAAATGGATAAACCGGATGTAGATACGATTGAAGGATTGTCACCAGCAATTTCAATCGATCAAAAAACGACGAGTCGTAATCCACGTTCAACAGTTGGAACAGTAACGGAGATTTATGATTATTTACGTTTATTATTTGCGCGAATTGGTACGCCAATTTGTCCGAATCATGGCATTGAAATTACATCACAAACAGTAGAGCAGATGGTAGACCGCGTCCTTGAATATCCTGAACGTACGAAATTACAAGTGTTAGCTCCTATCGTTTCTGGCCGTAAAGGTGCACATGTGAAAGTACTTGAAGACATTAAGAAGCAAGGATATGTTCGTGTACGTGTTGATGGTGAAATGCTTGATGTGTCTGAAGATATTGCGTTAGATAAAAATAAGAAGCATTCCATTGAAGTTGTAATAGATCGTATTGTTGTAAAAGAAGGAATCGCAAGCCGTCTTGCGGATTCACTTGAAAGTGCATTAAAGCTTGGCGGGGGACGAGTGTTAATCGATGTTATGGGAGAAGAGGAACTTCTATTTAGTGAGCATCATGCTTGTCCGCATTGTGGTTTTTCAATCGGAGAATTAGAGCCGCGTATGTTCTCATTCAATAGTCCGTTCGGTGCATGTCCTTCTTGTGATGGACTTGGCTCAAAGCTAGAGGTAGATTTAGAACTTGTTATTCCGAACTGGGATTTATCATTAAATGAACATGCGATTGCGCCTTGGGAACCGACAAGTTCACAATATTACCCACAGCTTTTACAATCTGTATGTAATCACTACGGCGTTGATATGGATGTGCCTGTGAAAGATATACCGAAAGATTTATTTGATAAAGTGTTGTACGGAAGCGGTGAAGAGAAAGTTTATTTCCGCTATGTAAATGAATTTGGTCAAGTAAAGGAAAATGAGATTTTATTTGAAGGTGTTATTCCAAATATTGAACGTCGTTATCGCGAAACGAGTTCTGATTACATTCGTGAGCAAATGGAAAAGTATATGGCAGAACAAGCTTGTCCGAAGTGTAAAGGTGGACGTTTAAAACCTGAGAGTTTAGCTGTTTTCGTTGGTGGAAAAACGATTGCTGATGTAACGAAATATTCTGTTCAAGAAGTACAGGAATTCTTCTCAAGTGTGGAGCTAACAGAGAAACAACAAAAAATTGCTCATTTAATTTTAAGAGAAATTCAGGAGCGCGTTGGGTTCTTAGTGAACGTCGGTTTAGATTATTTAACGTTAAGTCGTGCCGCAGGAACTTTATCAGGTGGTGAGGCGCAACGTATTCGTTTAGCAACGCAAATTGGTTCTCGTCTTACTGGCGTACTTTACATTCTTGATGAGCCTTCTATCGGTTTGCATCAGCGCGATAACGATCGTCTTATTCGTACATTGCAAGAAATGCGTGATTTAGGTAATACGTTAATTGTTGTTGAGCATGATGAAGATACGATGATGGCAGCTGATTATTTACTTGATATCGGGCCTGGCGCAGGTATTCACGGTGGACAAGTCGTATCAGCAGGTACACCAGCTGAAGTGATGCAAGATGAGAATTCGCTAACAGGGAAGTATTTAAGCGGTAAAGAGTTTATTCCAGTTCCACTTGAAAGACGTAAAGGTGACGGACGAAAAGTGGAAATTGTCGGTGCAAAGGAGAATAACTTAAAGAACGCGAAAATGTCATTCCCGCTTGGTACGTTTGTAGCGGTAACGGGTGTATCTGGTTCTGGTAAAAGTACGATGATTAATGAAGTACTATATAAATCGTTAGCGCAAAAGTTATATAAAGCGAAAGCGAAGCCAGGTACTCATAAAGAGATTAAAGGTCTTGAGCATTTAGATAAAGTAATCGATATTGATCAATCGCCAATTGGACGTACACCACGTTCTAACCCAGCGACTTATACAGGTGTATTCGATGATATTCGTGATGTGTTTGCCCAAACGAATGAAGCGAAAGTGCGTGGATATCAAAAAGGACGTTTCAGCTTTAACGTAAAAGGTGGACGTTGTGAAGCATGCCGTGGTGATGGAATTATAAAAATTGAAATGCACTTCTTACCAGACGTATACGTGCCGTGTGAAGTTTGTCATGGTAAACGTTACAACCGTGAAACGTTAGAAGTGAAATATAAAGATAAGAACATTTCTGAAGTGTTAGGGATGACGATTGAAGATGGGGTAGAGTTCTTCGCTAATATCCCAAAAATTAAGCGTAAACTTCAAACGCTTGTAGATGTTGGACTTGGTTATATGAAATTAGGGCAACCAGCAACGACGTTATCTGGTGGTGAAGCACAGCGTGTGAAATTAGCTTCTGAATTACACCGTCGTTCTACAGGTCGTACATTATACATTTTAGATGAGCCAACGACTGGTTTACATGCGCATGATATTGCACGTCTGCTAGAAGTGTTGCAACGTCTTGTTGAGAGCGGTGAGACGGTACTTGTAATTGAACATAATTTAGATGTAATTAAAACAGCGGATTATATCGTTGACCTTGGACCAGAGGGCGGAGACAAAGGTGGACAAATCGTTGCTTCCGGAACGCCAGAGCAAGTAGTGAAAGAAGAGCGCTCGTATACAGGTAAGTATTTAAAAGAGATTTTAAATCGTGATAAAGCAAGAATGAAAGAGAGAATAAAAGAAGTAGAGCTATCTCAATAAGGGTATTACGAAAAACCGAGTGGGAATGACACTCGGTTTTTCGTTCATAGGGAGAGAAGATGGGGTTTTTAGATGTTTTAAGAAAGAAAAATATGAAGGTAAGAGAGTTTCAAAAGTGGGGTGTATATTTTCGGAAGCGCTGGGAGGATAACTTTGCAAATCATGTAAGTGATGAGGAAAAAGAAGACATTTTCCTTTACGGAGATAAGTATGCATGTGGGTATCTTTGGCACATATTTAATTATGAGAAAAAGAAGTGTGTAGAGGGGAAAGAAGCAGAAAACGCGTTTCATAATGAAGTGAAAAAGGAGTGCTACATCTTCTATCAACACTGTAATGATGTACTATTAATAAAAGATGCAAGTGTATTAAGTATGGATGATATATTACGTGAAACAGATGATATGTATAAAGGCGATATTTACATTATAGATAAAGATTTCACTTGGACCTTTGTGAAAACGCATGAGCATAGATGGTGTGGGCCTTATTTCGCAAAGAAGTGTTAGTAGGTATACAAGCATGAAGAATCGAATAAATTGATATAAGTGTTTGTATCGTGCTTGCGTTTATTATTGATTAGCGTATGATGAAAGATATATGTTTAAAAGGATGTGTAAGAAAATGAGATGGATTGTATCACTTCTTGTAAATAGTGTTGTGTTAATCGCTGTATCGGGACTTTTAAAAGGGATTGCACCAGACGCGTTTTACGTAGCAAATATACAAACTGCAATTATTGCGAGTATTATTTTGGCTGTTTTAAATGTGTTCGTAAAACCGTTTTTAATTTTAATTACGCTACCAATTACTGTTGTAACTTTCGGTTTCTTCTTAATTGTTATTAATGCAATTACGTTAAAGATAGCAGATTCATTATTAGGAGACGCATTTAATATATCAGGTTTCGGTGTAGCGATTGTTGCGGCAATTTGTATTTCAATTTTTAATATGATTATTGAGAAGGCAATTGTGGAACCTTTATATGAAAAAAAGAGAAAATGACAAAAAGAAAAACATTTCATGATATGTATGAAATGTTTTTTTCTATTTATTAGAAACCGTATTTCTTGTTTCCAGAAAAAAATGGTACAATATCCGGTAGAATGGAATTTTACATCAAATGAGACTGAACCCGCAGCGGAGTGGAGGTTTATACATATGCCGAAAGTAAGGACAAAAGATTTAATTGAACAATTTCAATTGGAGTTAATAAGTGGTGAAGAAGGAATTCATCGTCCGATTGATACAAGTGATTTATCACGACCTGGTATTGAAATGGCAGGATTTTTTACATATTATCCAGCTGATCGCGTGCAGCTTCTTGGAAAGACGGAGCTGACGTTCTTTGACACGTTAACGTCAGAGCAAAAACAAGAGAGAATGAAAGCGCTTTGTACTGAGGAGACGCCATGTATTATTGTAACTCGTAATCAAGATGTACCAGATGAGTTGCTGCAAGCATCGCGTGAATCGGGCATGCCTTTATTACGTTCTTCTCAAACGACAACGAGATTATCAAGTCGTTTAACAAATTATTTAGAAGGTAAGTTAGCACCAACAACAGCTGTTCATGGTGTGTTAGTAGATATTTACGGCGTTGGCGTTTTAATTACAGGACAAAGTGGTGTCGGTAAAAGTGAGACAGCTCTTGAGCTTGTAAAACGTGGTCATCGCCTTGTTGCGGATGATAGTGTAGAAATTCGCCAAGAAGATGAAGACATGTTAGTTGGAAGCTCGCCAGATTTAATTGAGCATTTATTAGAAATTCGTGGTCTAGGCATTATTAACGTTATGACGTTATTCGGTGCAGGGGCAGTGCGAAATTATAAGCGTATTACACTTGTTATTAATCTTGAAATTTGGGATCAAAAGAAAAATTATGATCGCTTAGGTCTTGATGAAGAGAAGATGAAGATTATTGATACAGAACTTACGAAGATTACACTTCCAGTTCGTCCTGGTCGAAACTTAGCTGTTATTATTGAAGTGGCAGCGATGAACTTCCGTTTAAAACGTATGGGAGTCAATGCAGCACAGCAGTTCTCAGAACGATTAATGAGTGCGATTGAGTTAGGAAATCAGGAGTAAACATTGGAGAGGGAGGTCATACATATGCTGTTAGGTTCTGTACCACAGCTTGACCGCGTAGCTATCCAACTTGGACCGTTTCCTGTTTATTGGTACGGGATTATTATCGGTACAGGTGTGCTATTAGGTCTTTGGCTAGCAACTCGCGAAGGAGAAAGGCTAGGTATTCCAAAAGATACATTTGTTGACCTTGTATTAATTGCAGTACCGATCGCTATTCTATTTGCGAGAATGTACTATGTTATTTTTGAATGGGAATATTACGCGCAAAACCCGAGTCAAATTATTAATATTCGTCAAGGTGGCTTGGCGATTCATGGTGGCTTAATCGGGGCTGTTATTACAGGGATTCTTTTTGCGAAACGCCGCGGAGTTTCATTCTGGAAGTTGGCGGATATTGCTGCGCCAAGTATTTTACTAGGACAAGCAATTGGCCGATGGGGGAACTTTATGAACCAAGAGGCACATGGTGATGAAGTAACGAGACAGTTTTTAGAAGGCCTTCATTTACCGGATTTCATTATTAATCAAATGTATATTGATGGTGTTTACTATCACCCGACGTTTTTATATGAATCATTATGGAATTTTGCAGGGGTAATTCTATTACTTGCATTACGAAAAGTGAATTTACGCCGCGGAGAATTATTCTTCACATATTTAATTTGGTATTCAATAGGACGATTCTTCGTAGAAGGGTTACGTACAGATAGTTTAATGCTAGGACCACTTCGTATTGCACAAGTAATGTCAATTGGACTTGTTGTTATTTCTGTTATTTTCATTATTGTGAGACGAAAAATGGGGCAAGCTGATAAAAGATATTTAGAAAATTAGAGAAAAGTAGCATCTTATTATAAGATGCTGCTTCTTTCATATTCAGGAAAGAGAAAGGACTAAGGCAATGAAAATAAATACAGTGTTATTTGATTTAGATGGAACGTTAATTAATACAAATGAACTTATTATTTCTTCTTTTTTACATACTTTACATACATATTATCCAAATCAATATAAGCGTGAAGATGTATTGCCATTTATCGGTCCATCTTTACATGATACTTTCAGCAAGATTGATGAAAGTAAGGTTGAAGAGTTAATTACAAGCTATCGTCAATTTAACCATGATCATCATGATGAATTAGTAGAAGAATATGAAACTGTATATGAAACAGTTCAAGAGTTGAAGAAGCAAGGCTATAAGGTTGGTATTGTTACAACGAAAGCGAGACAAACCGTTGAAATGGGATTAAAGTTTTCAAAGCTTGATGAGTTCTTTGATGTTGTTGTGACAATTGATGATGTCGAGCATGTGAAACCACATCCAGAGCCACTTCAAAAAGCGCTTCAGTTATTAGATGCGAAACCGGAAGAAGCATTGATGGTTGGGGATAATCATCATGATATTGTTGGCGGACAAAATGCGGGTACGAAAACAGCTGCGGTTTCATGGACGTTGAAAGGTAGAGCGTATTTAGAGGCTTACAAGCCAGATTTTATGCTAGATAAAATGAGTGATTTATTGCCGATTTTGTCCGACATGAATCGTTCGTAAAGATAAGTAGAGGAGCGAGTGAAGTGCGACGGACAACGCGCTATCCTGTTTCAGGAGAGAATTCATTATGGAATGTGTATAAAACAGTGTCTTTTTGGAAGGTAATGAAAAACTTTATGATTATCCAAATTGCACGTTATACACCTTTTTTATCGGTCAAGAATTGGTTATACCGCACATTTTTGCGGATGAAAGTAGGAAAGAAAACATCGTTTGCGCTTATGGTAATGCCAGACATTATGTTCCCGGAAAAGATAGCTGTGGGAGAAAATTCGATTATAGGCTATAATACAACGCTTTTAGCACATGAATATTTAATTCGAGAATATCGACTTGGAGAGATCGTTATAGGAAATGAAGTGATGATTGGAGCGAATACGACTATATTACCAGGTGTGAAAATTGGAGATGGTGCGATTGTTTCAGCTGGCACACTCGTTCATAAAGATGTACCAAGTGGTGCTTTCGTAGGTGGAAATCCAATGCGTGTTATTTATACAAAAGAAGAAATGGATGCTAGAGAAGGTTGATGCTAAAAATGTAACATTTCTCTTCTTTTTTAATGAATAAAAAGGAAATAATTGAGTATAATATACTGTTTTGTTTTTTACGGAATCGTTTATACTTATAGATAGAAGAATGTGTGAACGAAGAAAACAAAAAACTGGAGGATATATGGGGAAAAATCAAAGAATATATAAGGAGAACGGACAAGTTATCTCTTTTAATCAATTAGCGGACTTCTTTTATAAAAAAGGGATGAGGGCTTACAAAGGACAAAAATTGCAAGATGCAATTAAATATTTTCGAAGAGCGGCACAAAGTGAGAAGGAGCCGTTTATTTTATGTCAATTAGCAACAGTATTATCTGAGGCTGGTGAATATCAAGAGTCAAATCAAACCTTCTTTAAGCTTGTTAGATCTAATCCAGAACTTGAACAGTGTTATTATTTTATTGCAAATAATTATGCATATATGGGGCTATTTCAGCAGGCGAAGAAGTATGCGGATCGCTATTTAGAAGTTGCAGAAGAGAAGGAATTTGTTGAAGATACATTAGAATTACTTGAAATTATGGAAGAAGAAGCGATGGGTGCGGAAGAGATTGAGGATGAAGATGATTTAATTGTTATGCAGGAAGAAGCCAATCGTTATATTCGTAACGGACAATTGGAAGAAGCAATTGCTACATTAGAAATTGTTACGAAAGATTATCCGGAATTTTGGTCGGGGCATAATAATTTAGCGATTGCGCATTTTCAATCTGGTAATGTAGATAAGGCGCTGAAATTAACGGAAATGATTTTAGAGAAAAATCCTGGTAATATACATGCGCTTTGTAATACACTTATTTTTCTATATTCAATTGGAGAGCATAAACAAGTAGAGGCGTTAGCTGCTCAGTTAGTTTCGGTATATCCGATTTCGTTTGAACATCGTTTGAAACTTGGGACGACACTTGCAACAATTGGTCATTTCGAGCCTGCATATAAATGGTTCAAATTATTAAAGCGTCAAGGATACGAGGGAGACGTTAGTTTTTATTATTGGTTTGCATATTCTGCGTATATGGTAAAAGATCAGCAAGTAGCTGAAAAAATGTGGCAACATGTTGTAGAATTGCACCCTGATAAAAAGGGAAAAGAACCGTGGAATGCATTGAATTTAGTGGATGAAGGACAAAACGTGTTATTTGAAGAATTACGAAAATCATTTCAGCAAAGTGCGACGCTAGAGGAACAAATGCTAGCTTTATATTTAATGAATGAATTATCAACGCCAGAGAAGGTTGGATTCTTCTTTGATGTAACGCAGGCGAAGAATGGTGTTCCGATCGTATCGCAACTTGCAAAGTATTTCTTTTTACTGAATAGCCATAAGAGTATTCCAGCTGATTTACAGCAATTTGAACAGTGCGCGCGAATCGCGGATGCTTTATACAATTATACGAAAAAAGATGATGAATTAATCGAAGAGTGTTTACAATTTTGGTTTTGTACGTTCATACGTTTATATACATCTGGGGCAGTTTTTACAAATGTATACGGCTGGTCAGCTGCGGTTGAATATATCGTACGCAGTGAACAAGGAAATAAGATGACACAGTCGGAGCTCGGAGATGTGTATAATGTATCTGTAGCGACTGTTCGAAAGTATGTGCAAGCTGTTAAGCGTACGCACACATAGATAAGCAAATCATTGGGAAAAAAATGATGCGAACAGTATAATGAGGGTAACTTAATTGTGTAGGAATGGATAGGAGTGAATAGTGTGTCGGAAGAAAAAATTTATGATGTCATTATTATTGGTGCAGGACCAGCTGGTATGACAGCTGCAGTATATACATCTCGTGCGAATTTAAGCACATTAATGCTTGAGCGTGGTATTCCAGGCGGACAAATGGCAAATACAGAAGATGTAGAAAACTACCCAGGTTATGAGTCTATTTTAGGACCAGACTTATCAAATAAAATGTTCGAGCATGCGAAGAAATTTGGTGCTGAATATGCATACGGTGATGTGAAAGAAGTCATCGATGGTAAAGAATACAAAACAATTATTGCTGGCAAAAAAGAATATAAAGCACGTGCAATTATCGTTGCAAGTGGTGCAGAGTATAAAAAAATTGGTGTACCAGGTGAAACAGAACTTGGCGGCCGCGGTGTATCATATTGTGCGGTATGTGATGGCGCATTCTTTAAAGGTAAAGAACTTGTAGTTATTGGCGGCGGAGATTCTGCTGTTGAAGAGGGTGTGTTCTTAACACGCTTCGCATCAAAAGTAACGATCGTTCACCGCCGTGACACGCTTCGTGCACAGAAAATTTTACAAGATCGTGCTTTCCAAAACGAAAAAGTAGACTTCATTTGGAACCACACGATAAAAGAAATTAACGAAGCAAATGGTAAAGTAGGAAGTGTAACACTTGTAGATGTAAACAGTGGAGAAGAGAAAGAAGTCAAAACTGACGGCGTATTCGTATACATCGGTATGTTACCACTATCAAAACCATTTGTTGAACTAGGTATTACAAATGAAAATGGTTACCTTGAAACAAACGAGCGTATGGAAACGAAAGTTCCTGGTATTTTCGCAGCAGGTGATGTTCGTGAAAAAATGCTACGTCAAATTGTAACTGCAACAGGTGATGGTAGTATTGCAGCACAAAGTGCACAACATTACGTAGAAGAATTATTAGAAGAACTAAAAACTGTATCAGAAAAATAAGGGATAATATACCTTTTGAGAAGAAAGCTACCGATAGGAGCTTTCTTCTTTTTTTGTGTGAAAATGTCAAAGTTTTGTCAAAAAATATTGGGATTATAAGCTTTCTTATTGATATACTGGACTTTACGGAAAAAATCACTATAAGAAATGAGGAATTTATTCAGTATGGAATGGCGTAATATATATCGTGGATTTTGTATGGGCGTTAGTGATTTAATTCCTGGTGTGAGCGGCGGTACAATCGCTGTTGTGTTAGGGATTTATGAACAATTGCTTGCGGCAATTAGCGGATTCTTTAGTCGTGAATGGAAAAAACATTTAGGATTTTTAATTCCACTTGCAGCTGGTGTGGCAGCAGCGTTTTTAACGTTAAGTCACGTTATTAAATATTTACTTGCAAATCATTATGAACCGACTCAATTTTTCTTCCTCGGTTTAATTATTAGTATATTACCGATGTTAATGAGAGAAGCTGATGCAAAGTCATCGTTTAAAGGTAAGCACATTGTTTTATTAATAGTTGCAGCAATTCTTGTTGCGATTACAGCTTTCTTTAAACCAGATAAGACAGCAGACCCAATTACAACGTTAACAATTTTAAATGCAATTGGTTTATTTTTCGCAGGATGGATGGCTAGTATGGCTATGTTGCTTCCTGGAATTAGCGGATCGTTTATTTTATTAATTATTGGTGTGTATCCGACAGCAATTAATGCTTTAACTACACTCAACTTACCTTTAATCGCAGTTATTGGTGCTGGCGTTATGGTAGGATTCGTTGTAAGTAGTAAAGGAATTAGCTTCTTATTAGATCGATATAAAAGTATGACATTTGCGGCAATTATTGGACTAGTTATCGGTTCGATTGTAATTGTGTTCCCTGGTATTCCAACTGGAGGATTTTCAATTATAAGTTCAATTATTACCTTTATTTTAGGATTTGCGATTGTTACTTATTTCGGTAAGAAGTAAGGGCTGGAGTCCCCTTGGCGATAAAAGTCGTTAAGGGGATTTTTCATGCTATTCACGGAAAGTCCAGGCATTTACATTGCTTGTTATAAAAAGCTTTTTTAAAATTGTTGAGTAGCAGTGCTTAGCGAAAGGGGGACTGGCTCCTTCGTTGTAGCAAACTGTTTTTGATAGTATAATGAAATGAGTATGCAGTGAGAAATTTACTGCAAGTAGCTGAGGTGAAGAAACATGCAAAGAGTGACAAACTGTGTGTTAATTAGAGATAATGAAGTACTCTTACTCCAAAAACCTCGCCGGAATTGGTGGGTTGCACCAGGCGGGAAAATGGAGCGTGGTGAGACTGTAAGAGATTCCGTTGTTCGCGAGTATCGTGAAGAAACAGGTATTTATTTAAAGAACCCAGCTTTAAAGGGGGTCTTCACCTTTGTCATCCAAGAAGGTGATAAAGTTGTTTCTGAATGGATGATGTTCTCCTTTTTAGCGACAGATTTTGCAGGAGAAAACAAACTAGAGAGCGAAGAAGGCATCATTGGTTGGCATACATTTGATAAAATTGATGATTTAGCAATGGCACCAGGAGATTATCACATTATTGATTATTTAATTAAAGGAAATGGCATAATCTACGGTACATTTGTATATACCCCAGATTTTGAGTTGCTTTCATATCGATTAGATCCGAGTTAAACCGTCAAGGAGAGGATACGATGACAGAGAATAATGATATAAAAATGGTAATTATTACAGGAATGTCTGGAGCTGGAAAGACAGTAGCTTTACAAAGTTTTGAAGATTTAGGATATTTCTGTGTGGATAATTTACCACCGATGTTATTGCCGAAGTTTATTGAGCTTATGGCGGATTCAAAAGGAAAAATGAATAAAGTAGCACTTGGTATTGATTTACGTGGCCGAGAGTTTTTCGAACATTTATGGGAAGCGCTTGATGATTTATCAGAACGTACATGGATTATTCCTCATATTTTATTCTTAGATGCGAAAGATAGCACGCTTGTAACTCGTTATAAGGAAACGAGACGCTCGCATCCACTTGCACCAACTGGTCTGCCGTTAAAGGGAATCGAAGCAGAGCGTAATTTATTAACAGATATGAAGGCACGCGCGAATATTGTGCTTGATACATCGGATTTAAAACCGAAAGAATTACGTGAAAAAATTGTTCACCTATTTTCAACTGAAACTGAGCAAGCATTTCGTGTAAATGTTATGTCATTTGGATTTAAGTACGGTATTCCAATTGATGCAGATTTAGTATTTGATGTTCGTTTTTTACCAAATCCATATTACATTCCACATATGAAGCCATTAACAGGACTAGATGAAGAAGTTTCATCGTATGTGCTGAAATTTAATGAGACGCATAAGTTTTTAGAGAAATTGACTGATCTTATCACTTTCATGCTGCCTCATTATAAAAGAGAAGGCAAGAGTCAACTTGTAATTGCAATTGGATGTACAGGTGGACAGCATCGTTCTGTTACGCTTACAGAATACCTTGGGAAACATCTGAAACCAGAGTATAGCGTTCATGTATCTCATCGTGATGTGGAGAAGAGAAAGGGTCATTAAGGGATGAAAAAAGAGAGAAAACCTAAAATTGTTATCATGGGAGGCGGAACGGGACTTTCTGTTTTATTACGAGGATTAAAACAATATCCGGTTGATATTACAGCAGTTGTTACAATCGCTGATGATGGTGGCAGTTCAGGTAGATTACGTGATGAGCTAGAAATTCCACCCCCAGGTGACATTCGTAACGTACTTGTTGCGTTATCAGATGTAGAGCCACTGGTGGAAGCTTTATTTCAGCATCGTTTCACAACGGGAGATGGGCTGAAAGGTCATGCGTTAGGAAATTTATTATTGGCAGGTATGACCTCGATTACAGGAGACTTCTTCCATGCTATTACAGAAACGAGTAAAGTTTTAAATGTTAGAGGACGTGTATTACCAGCAGCGAATCAAAGTGCGGTACTACATGCGGAACTAGAAGACGGAGAAATTGTAACAGGTGAATCAAAGATTCCTTATTTCGGAAAGAAAATTAACCGTGTCTTTTTAACTCCAGAAGATGTAGAGCCGTTACATGAAACGTTGACTGAAATTAAACGAGCTGATTTACTTGTTTTCGGTCCAGGAAGTTTGTATACGAGTATATTACCGAATTTAGTTGTTAACAAAATTGGGGACGCTGTTCTTGCTGCAAAAGCGAAGAAGGTATATGTGTGTAATGTTATGACGCAAGCTGGTGAAACGATGGGATATACTGCGTTTGACCATGTGCAGGCGTTACATGATCATTTAGGTGAACCATTTATCGATACTGCAATTGTAAATAACCGTGATATTCCTTGTGAATTACGTCAGTTATATGAGGAAGAAATGTCGGTGCCAGTTGTAGTAGATGAAGAGCGTTTTACTGAAAACAATATTAATGTGATTCAAGATCAATTAGCGAAGTATGATGACCGTGTTGTAAGACACGATACATTAAAACTAGCTTCTATTTTATATTCACTGTTGTAGATGTGCGTTGCCTCGTTTGAGGTAACGCTCCTCATTTCATATAGGACAAGATTTTTGTTCCACAATAATCGTATAAGGAGGTGTTGACTGTGTCATTTGCATCAGAAACAAAGAAAGAGTTGACGAATTTGGAGATGAAGGAATGCTGTGAGAAAGCAGAATTATCAGCGTTACTTCGCATGAACGGATCGCTTTCTTTTTCAAATCGTCGTCTATCAATCGATATTCAAACGGAAAATGCGGCAATTGCAAGAAGGATTTATACGCTTTTGAAAAAAGGATATGACGTGACGGTAGAATTACTTGTTCGTAAAAAAATGCGATTGAAGAAAAACAATGTATATATCGTAAGGCTTGTTGAGAAGTCGCGCGAAATATTAGCTGATCTTCATATCGTTCGAGACGACTTTTCATTTATTCGAAATATATCACAAGAATTAATTGAGAAGAAATGTTGTAAACGATCGTATTTACGCGGTGCATTTTTAGCAGGTGGTTCAGTAAATAACCCAGAAACATCATCTTATCATTTAGAGATCTTTTCGTTATATAAGGAACATAATGATGCTATATGTGAACTGATGAACGGATTTGATTTAAATAGTAAGACGTTGGAAAGAAGAAAAGGGTACATTACGTATTTGAAAGAAGCAGAAAAGATTACAGAGTTTTTAAATATTATAGGTGCTCATAATGCACTTTTAAGATTTGAAGACATTCGAATCGTACGTGATATGCGTAATTCTGTAAATCGCTTAGTGAACTGCGAAACAGCTAATTTAAATAAAACAATTGGTGCAGCGCTAAGGCAGATTGAAAATATCCGTTATATTGATGAGACGGTTGGTCTTGATATATTGCCGGATAAACTACGAGAAATTGCGCAACTACGAAGAGATTATCAAGATGTAACATTGAAAGAGTTAGGTGAGATGGTATCCGGGGGGAAAATTAGTAAATCGGGTATTAATCATCGTTTGCGTAAAATCGATGATATTGCAGAGAAATTACGCGCGGGGGAAACGGTAGCAAAAAAATAAGAGGTTAAAGGGGAAATGGAGCTGTGGTTCAAAAAAGAGTTCAGGTTTCATTAAAAAACGGTTTACAAGCACGTCCGGCTGCGTTGTTTGTACAAGAGGCCAATCGCTTTCATGCAGATATTTTCATCGAAAAAGATGGGAAGACAGTAAATGCAAAGAGCATAATGGGGATTATGAGCTTAGCAATTGGAACTGGTAGCATGATAACAATTACAACAGAAGGTTCAGATGCAGAAGAGGCTTTAGAGGCGTTAGCTGCATATGTACAATAAGAAGCTATCGCGCATGTGCGATAGCTTTTTTGTTGTTTGGGGCTTGTTGGTGGGGGTATGTGGGGGGTGCGTACTTGTCGAGAATTGTCGGTAAGTCGATAAGTTGTGTCGAAACGTCGATATATTAAAATAATCGCCGATATAATTGGAGTTACGGTCGATATATTTGAAAAATCGCCGATATATTTCGGTTGATACTAGGTGGGGTATGCGGGCGGAGAACAGCATATAAAAAAAGCGCCCTGTTATAGGGCGCTTCTGCTTTTAATCTATCCAGCTCCAGCGGCTAGAATCTCCGGTTGTTTCGCTTTTACATTCGAGGCAAAAAGCGCCTCGGATGTAAAAGCTCCAACACCCTGCGATTCTGAACGAGCCGCTTCCGCTTTTAGTTATTAACGATTTGTAAAGATCTTATCGATTAAACCGTATTCTAAAGCTTTTTCTGCTGTCATGAAGTTGTCGCGGTCTGTGTCGCGTTGTAGTACTTCAAGTGGTTGACCTGTGCGGTCAGCAAGAATTTGGTTTAGTTTTTCACGTAAGAATAGGATACGTTTAGCAGCGATTTCGATTTCAGTCGCTTGACCTTGTGCACCACCAAGTGGTTGGTGAATCATTACTTCACTGTTTGGCAGTGCATAACGTTTTCCTTTTTCACCTGCTGCAAGTAAGAATGCACCCATAGATGCAGCCATACCGATACAGATTGTTGATACTTGCGGTTTAATAAACTGCATTGTATCGTAAATTGCCATACCTGCTGTGATAGAACCACCTGGACTATTGATGTATAGGTGAATATCTTTGTCTGGATCTTGAGATTCCAAGAATAAAAGCTGGGAAACGATTGAGTTAGCTACGTTGTCATCAATTGCGCTACCAAGCATAATGATGCGGTCTTTTAATAGTCGAGAGTAAATATCGTAAGCGCGTTCTCCACGATTTGTTTGTTCAATTACTGTAGGAATTAAATTCATCTGTTATTTCCTCCTTATAAAGCTTTCTTAGTCTTATAATACAATTATGGTCAATAAAGGTCAAACGAAACCACTTTAAATCAAAAAAATATGTAGTTGTACCATGAAATATTCGCTATGTTTTTGAAATTCCCTGCTTATGTATCTTCAACATCATAACCGAATTACATAAATTTAAACGTTATAAAAACTGTAGAAAAAAAGAAAAGAACGCCTTTTGACTGAAGCGTTCTTTCGATATCTATTCTTTTAAAAGATAGGTTACTTTATTTAAAATCTTTTCGATTTGTTTCGCGTTTTTACTATACATTTCGCTCGCTGATTTCGACTTTGTTTCTAGGGAAAATAGTTCGAGATCAGCATGACATTTTTTTAATGATGCTAATAATAAAGGTTTGTTTTGAGGAGAAGGCATTTGTAGTTTGTCATTATAAATGTCGATAGTCAGTTGTCCGTATGAATCAACTTGACCGAGAAAGACATTTTCGATAACAACACCGAGCTTTTCTAGTTCAGCATGTAGCCAAGCGCGGTTATGTCCACTTGCGGATAGCGGTTCATCTAAGACATTGCCATCCATAATAACAGTTTGTGGTTCTTTTTCGTTCGGCACTTTTAAACCGATGTCTTTTGCTGTGAGTGGTTGGCGATCTTTCTTTAATAATACATTTAATTCTCCGCTCGGTTCTAATACAGCAAATTCAACATCAGCTATGCTGAAAGCATCTTTTCCACGGAGAAGTTCCAGTAATTCGTCACTTGTATATTTTTCTTTCTTTAAATTATCTTCGAGTATCTTTCCATCTTTTATTAATACGGTAGATTTCCCTTCAAAGAAGTCCCGAGCTGTTTTGTTCTTTAAAGAAAGGATTCCTGTTAAAAAAGGTACCACAGCGAAAATGAGTATCGCAAAGACGCCGTGAAAAAATTTTGAATCGAGCCCTGTAGATACTTGGGCAGCGATGTCACCGATTGTCATTCCGGCTATGTATTCAAAAAAGGAGAGCTGAGAGATTTGTCTTTTCCCTAACCATTTCGTAATAGCGAATAAAATAATTAATATGAATACAGAGCGAAGAATGACAAGTGTCCATTCCGGCAGGTGAGACATAGTCATTTCCTCCAGTCTACTTAAAACCCTTTATATTGAGGTTCTTCACGTTCTAATACTGAAACTCTATTTTGTAAATCAGCGATGATGCTGTCCATTTCTAACATACATTCATGAAATACACGTTTTGATTCTGCGTCCTGTGAATGTAGTGAAAGGGAGCTTAAACTTGCTTGAGCGCCCCTTACACTAGCAAGGCAGGTTTTGACGCTAGCGATAACTGTCATACGAACACCTTATCCTTTCGGTTTGAATAGCAATGCTCCGATGAAGCCGAAAATAATAGCTGCGGATACACCGGCGCTTGTTACTTTAAACATGCCGGTAATAACGCCAACGATGCCATGTTTTGCGGCTTCCTCCATTGCGCCGTGAACGAGGGCATTACCAAAGCTTGTAATAGGTACGGTTGCCCCAGCTCCAGCGAAGTCAATTAATGGTTCATACAAATTGAATCCATCTAATATAGCTCCAGCAACAACGAGTGTTGCCATTGTATGAGCGGGCGTTAGCTTGCCGACATCAAACATAAGTTGGCCGATTACACATATGAGTCCGCCAATGACGAAAGCCCAGAAAAAAATCATTGCGTTGCACCTCCGAATTCAATTGAAACGGCGTGAGCGATGCACGGAATCGTTTCTTCTTGTTGGAATGTAAGTGGAGATAGTAAAGCGCCTGTCGCAACGACAAGTATTTTTTTGAACTCTCCTCTTTTCATTCGGTTTAATAAATGACCGTACACGACTGTTGCGGAACATCCTGGTCCGCTAGCCCCAGCTATGACAGGTTGCCCTTCTCTATAAATGAGTAGCCCGCAATCTTGAAACTGTTCGCTCGTTACTTTCGTTCCGTGTTTATGTAGTAAGTCATAAGCAATTTCACGTCCTACATGCCCGAGGTCACCGGTTACGATTAAATCGTAGTAAGAGGCGTCAATTTGACGTTCGCGTAAGTGAGCTTCAATTGTATCGACGGCGGCTGGAGCCATTGCGCCTCCCATATTAAACGGATCTGTTAATCCCATATCAACCACTTTTCCGATTGTTGCGGATGTTACCCTAGGGCCATGTCCAGTATCGCTTAAAATAGCGGCTCCTGCTCCAGTTACTGTCCACTGTGCGGTAGGTGGCTTTTGTCCACCATATTCGGTAGGGTAGCGGAACTGTTTTTCTACAGCGGTGTTATGGCTTGATGCCCCGGTTAATAAATATTTTGCGCCTTTTGCATTTACGATACTCGCCCCAAGTGCTAAACCTTCCATAGAAGTAGAACAAGCGCCGAATAATCCGAGATAAGGAGTGCCCAGTGTACGGCAAGCAAAGCTTGTAGGGGTAATTTGATTAATTAAATCTCCTGCGAGTACAAATTGGATATCATCTTTACGAAGTTCTGCTTTTTCAGTGGCGCGGCTACAAGCTTCTTCGAATAAAATTTTATGTGCTTTTTCATAGGAATCTTGTCCGAGCCATAAATCTTCATGAAGGATATCGAAGTCTTCTGGGATTTTTCCTTTTGCTTCAAACGGCCCGCCGACGACTCCTGTCGAAATAATAACTGGTTTGTTTTCAAATACCCACGTTCGGTGTCCTTGTAACATTTATAGCCCTCCCCATTGAACGAGAATCGTTTTAATAAGTGCGATGACGAAAGCTGAAAATACACCAAATAAAATAACGGAGCCGGCTAATTTAAACATGTTAGCTCCAACACCAAGGACAAATCCCTCTGTTCGGTGTTCGATGCATGCTGCGATAACAGAGTTACCAAATCCAGTGACAGGTACAGCTGTTCCAGCACCTGCAAATTGACCGAGACGATCATATACACCGAATCCAGTTAGTAACATCGAGATGAAAATAAGAGTTGCTACTGTTGGATTCCCTGCTGAGCGTTCAGTGAAATCGAAATACGTAATATAAAAAGTAGAAATGAGTTGCCCAATTAGGCAAATGAAACCACCAACGAAAAAGGCTTTTATACAGTTTTTTAAGACAGGACGCTTCGGTTCGCGTTCTTGCTCGAATTTTTTATATTCCTGTTGTACAGGGGTTAAGTTTTTATCTTTACTAGACATTTAAATCCTTCCTTTTCTATTCGAAAGCGTTAAGTGTTAGATTCCATTTCTGATCCGATAAGTTTTAACTGTTTTTTGATTTCATCTTTAGATATTTCTTTTTTCTTGATTCTGTTTTCAAGCTTTTCGAGTAACATAAAGATTTTTTTATCGGTGCTAACACGAACATCGAAAGTGGGATATTCGTCACTTAGTTGCTTTTGAAGTTTCTTGCGTAAAGGTTTTAACCCAAATCGTTCATGATGCTCAGGCTTAACTGCTATGTAGAGATCTAAATTTGAATTCACAGCTGCGCTCTTTATAATTTCATCCATAGCGAGAGCTCTTTTCTTCGCTCCCTGTGATATAGATTGATTAAAGGATTCCGTACTCGTCTTTGTTAATTTGGGACCTTTCTCTTTCTCTGTTCGTTTTGCTTCTTCTTTTTTTACCTTTTTATCTAAGGGGCTGTGATCACAACCGGTAAAAGAACTAAATAGAAGTATAAATAACGCGGTAATGAGTCCGATCTTTCGCATAATCATCATTCCATTTCTATTGCAATATGTAATGTGATAGAAAAAGGATGACTGCATATCACCCTTTTTCTATTTCACAGCAAGACTGATTCGTTATTGCTGTGAGTATTGTGGTTCTTCTTGTTGGACTTCTTCAACACGTGGGTTTAAAGAATCGATAATTGTTTGTGTTTGCTGCGCAGCTGTTTGGAAAAGTTGCTTAGCTTGTTGGTTATCCGTATCAAGAGCGAATCCCTCTAAGCTAGCTTGTGCACTTTTTAATCCAGAAACAGTTTGCTTTAATTTCGTAATTACAGTCATTGAATGAAGCCCCCTTTGGAATATCAATTCAAAGATTATAATTTGTGAGTTGGAGTGAATTTATGATTGGGAATTTTAGGGATGAAGCATCTGAGCATTACAATTTTGTAATGAACATGTAAGGAAAAGCGATAGTGACAAAAACTTTTTTCTCCTAGAATAAAGAAGGTAAAATAAGTTAAAAGCATATTTTAAGGAGAGAAAAATGAAGAAATTATTATTGGGTTTAATTGGAGTTTTTATATTAGTTATTGGTGTGGCAAGTGTTTCTCATAATGAGATAACAGATAGATACAATCCGCTTGTGAAAGAGGACTTTGTATATGTAAAAGCGAAAGAATCTGGCCGACTATCCAAAATTGGAGAGGTAGCTGGGGATTATAAACTAATGGGTTATTATACTTCAGGTGAAGAGAGAGATGTTAAGTTTTATGCACCTCGTGGACTTAGAGAGGGAGCGTATGTAAAGGTTAAAACAAAAGGTGAATATATTGAAACATATCAAGAAGTACAGCCTAATGAAATTCCAAAAGAGATTAAAGAGAAACTAGATAAATAAGACCGTTAAGAATTGCCTCCTAAATATAGAAATTAGGGGGCTTTTTTATGTGAAAAATAGTGTATATATAAAGTGCAATCAAAGAGTTTTTATTGATTTAAATGGTTTTTATTGCTATTATTATGAAGAGAAAATGAAGTGTATTTTATAATCATGCGCCCATAGCTCAGTCGGATAGAGCGGTGGTTTCCGGTACCACGTCTGCCGGGGGTTCGAATCCCTCTGGGCGCGTCAAAAAGTCCTAACTTACGTTTTGTAGGTTAGGACTTTTTTTATTTCCCTCTTGTTATATCTGATAATAAGATTTACTATTAGTACTTAGTTATAATTAAATTCCGTTATTATTTTCTTTCAATATTATTCAAATTTCGGTTTTAAGTTGTAAATCTCATTAATACATATAAATTAATAATATTTTGGAATGGGTGTCTGTGATAGCATTCTCCTTTTACCAAACTTATTGTACAATAGAAACAAGGGGGAGATTAGTTTGAAGGCAAGTCTTTTACAAGAACAAAGCTTACGTTTGGCAATGACACAAGAGTTAAGGCAAGCGATTACAATGCTCCAGTATAATGTACAAGAATTATCGGAGTTTTTGTATGAGCAATCGTTAGAGAATCCCCTTATTGAGTTAGGTGGTTTTGAGAGGGAGAAGAAAAAGAGCTCTAACAACAGTAAAAGTACCAGCAAACAAGTCGAGAATCAGATGGAAATCTACAGTGTGGATTCTACAACGATTCAGCAACATTTATTAAATCAAATACAGTATTATAAAATAGAGGAAGAAGAGCGAAAAGTAGCTTCTTTCATTATTATGAACATGGATGGAAATGGGTATTTACAAGAAACGAACGAGGAGTTAGCAAATCTCCTTTCCGCACCGCTACATGTAGTTGACCGCTCTGTAGAGCTTGTCCAATCACTTGAGCCAGCAGGGGTAGGGGCGCGTAATATTCAGGAATGTCTAACCTTACAATTGAAGCGCTTACAAAGGCGGAATGGATTAGCAGAAGAGGTTGTAGAAGACCATTTCGCTTATTTCGTAAAGAAAGATTGGCGAAAGCTCGTTCAATTGCTGAAGTGTAGTAATGAGGAATTGCAATCGGCGGTGAACTGTATAACGTCATTACAACCAAAACCAGGTCTTGCGTTTTCTTCTGATAAACCACTTTATATTGTGCCTGATATGGCGGTGAAAAAAGATGGTGATCGTCTCGTTTTACAAATGAATGAGAGAAATATGCCGAGAATTGAAATTCATTCTGAATATAGTGCGCTTCTTAATAATAGTGAAAGTGAAGTAGCATCTTACGTTTCAGAAAAGTATCAGCATGTACAGTGGATTATGCGTAGTTTGAAACAGAGAAAACAAACGCTTTTGCAAGTGATGACCATTATTATGGAAAAACAACGTGATTTCTTCTGGAAAGGTCCGGAGTATTTAAAGCCACTTGCTTTAAAAGAAGTAGCAGAAGAGTTAAGCGTCCATGAATCGACAATTAGTCGGGCAACGCGAAATAAATATGTGCAAACACCACACGGTTTATTTGAGATGAAATCGTTCTTTAGTAATGCCGTTTCGACTACTGAAGATGAAGCGGTTTCTACAAAGCGTGTAAAACAATTTATTCAAACGCTTGTTGAGGCGGAGAATAAGAAAAAGCCACTTTCAGACCAAAAGATTTCAAAATTGTTAGAAGAAGAGCATGAAATCGTTATTTCTCGAAGAACAGTGGCGAAGTATAGGGAGCAAATGCACATCCCAGCGTCGTCATTACGAAAAACGATCGGATAGGTGAAGAAGATGAAAGTTGTACTGTATACAAAAAATGATTGTGGCCTTTGCGTGAAGGCGAAGCAAGTTTTACAGGAAGTACAATGTGAATATTCTTTTCAAATTGAGGAAATAGATATATATGAAGATAATGACCTTTTAGAAAAATATCACCTAATGATTCCGGTTGTAGAAATAGACGGAAAACAAGTAGAATATGGTAACATTCACAAAGGTGTCATAATAAACTATATAAAGAATGCAGTTAAGAGTTGAATAAGTTTCTATCTCCTGTTACAATAATACACGTAGCAGGGATTATTTTTTTAACCTATGTGGGACACAAAATGTCACTATGGGACGTAAAGTGACCACGAGGGAAAATGAACCGATGTAGTGAGGAGAAAAGATATGCGCTCATGGATTCAGAACACAAAAAAATTATTACCTGATCTGCTACCTGTTATGCAAACGAGAATGCAAATTCTTCAATACATTAGGCTTATGCAGCCAATTGGAAGAAGAAATTTATCAGCAAGTCTCGGTATGACAGAACGAGTATTGCGAAGTGAAGTTCAAGTTTTGAAAGAACAAAACTTAGTTCACGTCGCTTCTTCTGGAATGACTTTGACAGAAGAAGGAACAGCTTTAGTTCTTGCTTTGGAAGACTTTATGAAAGAAATTTCCGGGTTAAAGGTTTTAGAAAAGCAACTTAAGGAAACATTAGACTTGGATGAAGTTTTCGTTGTCCCTGGTGATAGTGATGAATCGCCTTGGGTCAAACTGGAGATGGGCCGTGCTTGTGTGACTTGTATAAAAGACCGTCTGACAGCGAATAATATCGTTGCTGTGGCTGGAGGAACTACGCTAGCTGCTGTTGCGGACATGATGCAGCTTGATTGCAAAGATTTACATATGCTATTTGTCCCAGCACGTGGTGGAATTGGAGAAGGCGTCGAGTTAGAAGCCAATACTATTTGTGCCAAGATGGCGCAAAATACGATGAGTAATTATCGCTTATTGTATGTTCCAGACCATGTTAGCAGCGAAGCATATGCGTCTATTGTGACAGAGCCTTCCGTGAAAGAAGTTCTTGAGTTGATTCGATCTTCCAATATCGTCATTCATGGAATAGGTGATGCGTTAACAATGGCACGTCGCAGAAATACTTCAGAAGCAGATTGGTTAAAGATTCAGGCAAGCGAAGCAGTTGGCGAAGCTTTCGGTTACTACTTTAATGAACAAGGAAATGTTGTTCATAAAGTAAGAACAGTTGGTATGCAACTAGAGGATTTACAAAATGTATCTCACGTTGTTGCAGTCGCTGGAGGTTCTTCAAAGGCAAAGGCAATACAGGCTGTAATTAAACAAGGGCACACTTCAATTCTAATTACAGATGAAGGTGCAGCAAAACAATTAACAAAGGGTATTACCCTTTAATATAATCCCCCAAGGAGGAAATTCAAATGACTAAAATTGGTATTAATGGATTTGGACGTATCGGACGTAACGTATTCCGCGCAGCACTTAACAACCCAGAGGTAGAAGTAGTAGCAATCAACGACTTAACAGATGCTAAAACTTTAGCTCACCTTTTAAAATATGACACAGTTCACGGAACTTTAAACGCAGAAGTATCTGCTAACGAAAGCAGCATCGTTGTTAACGGTAAAGAAATCAAAGTTATCGCTGAGCGTGACCCAGCACAATTACCATGGAGCGACTACGGAGTAGAAATCGTAGTAGAATCTACTGGTCGTTTCACTAAAAAAGCAGACGCTGAAAAACACTTAGGTGGATCAGTTAAAAAAGTTATCATCTCAGCTCCAGCTTCTGACGAAGATATCACTGTAGTTATGGGTGTTAACCACGAACAATACGATGCAGCTAGCCACAACGTAGTATCTAACGCTTCTTGTACTACAAACTGCTTAGCTCCATTTGCTAAAGTATTAAACGAAAAATTCGGCGTAAAACGCGGAATGATGACAACAATTCACTCTTACACTAACGACCAACAAATCTTAGACTTACCACACAAAGATTTACGTCGTGCTCGTGCAGCAGCTGAAAACATGATCCCAACATCTACTGGTGCAGCTAAAGCAGTAGCATTAGTATTACCAGAACTTAAAGGTAAATTAAACGGTGGCGCTGTACGTGTTCCAACTGCTAACGTTTCTCTAGTTGACCTAGTTGTTGAACTTGACAAAGAAGTAACAGTTGAAGAAGTAAATGCAGCATTCAAAGCAGCAGCTGAAGGCGAATTAAAAGGTATCCTTGGATACAGCGAAGAGCCATTAGTATCTATCGACTATAACGGATGTACAGCTTCTTCTACAATCGATGCATTATCTACAATGGTAATGGAAGGTAACATGGTTAAAGTACTTTCTTGGTACGATAACGAAACTGGTTACTCTAACCGCGTAGTAGACCTAGCAGCTTACATGACTTCAAAAGGTCTTTAATTCTTAATTATATAAGTTATCAATGACAAAACGAGGGAGAGGGTTTGTTCCCTCTCTCTCTTCTTTCGTTTTAAAAGCAAATGTGTTAAGCTTTTGAGTGGGTTTTGTCAATCCTAACTAGTAGTCGGAGGGAAATCCAATGAACAAAAAATCAATTCGTGACGTAGATTTAAAAGGTAAGCGTGTATTTTGCCGCGTTGACTTCAACGTACCTATGAAAGAAGGCAAAATTACAGATGAAACTCGTATCCGTGCAGCTCTTCCTACAATTCAATATTTAGTAGAGCAAGGTGCGAAAGTTATTTTAGCAAGCCACTTAGGCCGTCCAAAAGGTCAAGTAGTAGAAGAAATGCGTTTAACTCCAGTAGCAGCACGTTTAGGCGAGCTTCTTGGTAAAGACGTTAAAAAAGCAGACGAAGCATTCGGACCAGCTGTACAAGAAATGGTTGCAGCAATGAACGAAGGCGACGTATTAGTTCTTGAAAACGTACGTTTCTATGCGGGCGAAGAAAAGAACGATGCAGAACTTGCGAAAGAATTTGCAGCTCTTGCTGACATCTTCGTAAACGATGCATTCGGTGCAGCTCACCGTGCTCACGCTTCTACAGCAGGTATCGCGGACTACCTACCAGCAGTATCTGGTTTACTAATGGAAAAAGAGTTAGATGTTCTTGGAAAAGCACTTTCTAACCCAGATCGTCCATTCACAGCTATCATCGGTGGTGCGAAAGTAAAAGATAAAATCGGTGTAATTCGTCATCTATTAGACAAAGTAGATAACTTAATCATCGGTGGCGGACTTGCTTACACATTCGTTAAAGCTTTAGGTCATGAAATTGGTCTATCTCTATGTGAAGACGACAAGATTGAACTAGCTAAAGAATTTATGCAACTTGCAAAAGAAAAAGGCGTAAACTTCTACATGCCAGTTGATGTTGTAATCACTGAGGAATTCTCTGAAACTGCAACAACTAAAATCGTTAATATCGATTCTATCCCTTCTAACTGGGAAGGCGTGGACATCGGTCCTAAAACACGTGAAATTTATGCAGATGTAATTAAAAACTCTAAGCTTGTTGTATGGAATGGACCAATGGGTGTATTCGAAATGACTCCATTCGCAGAAGGTACAAAAGCAGTAGGACAAGCATTAGCAGATGCAGAAGGTACATACTCTGTTATCGGCGGTGGTGACTCTGCAGCAGCTGTTGAAAAATTCGGTATGGCTGATAAAATGAGCCACATTTCTACTGGCGGCGGTGCGTCATTAGAATTCATGGAAGGTAAAGAGCTTCCAGGTGTAGTTTGTCTTAACGACAAATAAGTAGCAGCCAAAGAAAAAGGACGGTGCAAAGCATGCGTAAACCAATTATCGCAGGTAACTGGAAAATGAATAAAACTCTATCTGAAGCAGTTAGCTTCGTAGAGGAAGTTAAAGGTCAAATCCCAGCAGCTTCAGCTGTTGATGCAGTAGTTTGCTCTCCAGCTCTATTCTTAGAGCGCCTTGTAGCAGCGACTGAAGGAACTGATTTACAAGTAGGTGCACAAAACATGCACTTCGAAAAAAATGGTGCATTCACTGGCGAAATTAGCCCAGTAGCACTTAGCGACTTAAAAGTAGGCTACGTAGTACTTGGCCACTCTGAGCGTCGTGAAATGTTTGCTGAAACAGATGAGTCAGTAAACAAAAAGACTATCGCAGCATTTGAACATGGTTTAACACCAATCGTATGTTGTGGTGAGACTTTAGAAGAGCGCGAAAGCGGAAAAACATTTGATCTAGTAGCAGGTCAAGTGACAAAAGCACTTGCAGGTTTAACTGAAGAGCAAGTTAAAGCAACTGTTATCGCTTATGAGCCAATCTGGGCTATCGGTACAGGTAAATCTTCTTCTTCTGCAGACGCAAACGAAGTATGTGCGCACATCCGTAAAGTTGTTGCAGAGGCTGTTTCTCCAGCTGCTGCAGAAGCTGTTCGTATTCAATACGGCGGTAGCGTAAAACCAGAAAACATTAAAGAGTACATGGCACAATCTGACATCGACGGCGCTTTAGTTGGCGGTGCTAGCTTAGAGCCTGCTTCGTTCTTAGGTCTTCTGGAGGCGGTAAAATGAGAAAGCCAACAGCTCTAATTATTCTTGACGGTTTCGGACTTCGTGAAGAAACTTACGGGAATGCTGTAGCACAAGCTAAGAAACCTAATTTTGATGGTTACTGGAACAAATTCCCTCACACAACGCTTACAGCTTGTGGTGAGGCAGTAGGTCTTCCAGAAGGTCAAATGGGTAACTCTGAGGTTGGTCACTTAAATATCGGTGCTGGCCGCATTGTATATCAAAGCTTAACACGCGTAAACGTTGCAATTCGTGAAGGTGAGTTCGACAAGAACGAAACGTTCCAAAGTGCAATTAAAAGCGTAAAAGAAAAAGGTACTGCACTTCATTTATTCGGTTTACTTTCTGACGGTGGTGTGCACAGTCACATGAACCACATGTTTGCTCTTCTTCGCTTAGCAGCTAAAGAAGGCGTTGAGAAAGTATACATTCATGCATTCTTAGATGGCCGCGATGTTGGACCAAAAACAGCACAAAGCTATATTGATGCGACAAATGAAGTAATTAAAGAAACAGGAGTAGGACAATTCGCGACTATCTCTGGTCGTTATTACTCCATGGACCGTGACAAGCGTTGGGATCGCGTAGAAAAATGTTACCGTGCTATGGTGAATGGTGAAGGCCCTACTTATAAATCAGCAGAAGAGTGTGTAGAAGACTCTTATGCAAATGGTATCTACGATGAATTCGTATTGCCGTCTGTAATTGTTAACGAAGATAACACGCCAGTTGCAACAATCAATGATGATGATGCAGTTATCTTCTATAACTTCCGTCCAGACCGTGCAATTCAAATTGCTCGTGTATTTACAAACGAAGACTTCCGTGAGTTCGATCGTGGTGAAAAAGTACCTCACATTCCAGAATTCGTATGTATGACACACTTTAGTGAAACAGTAGATGGTTACGTGGCATTCAAGCCAATGAACCTTGATAACACTTTAGGTGAAGTTGTTGCGCAAGCGGGATTAAAGCAACTTCGCATCGCGGAAACTGAAAAGTATCCGCACGTTACATTCTTCTTTAGCGGTGGTCGTGAGGCTGAATTCCCAGGAGAAGAGCGTATCTTAATTAACTCACCGAAGGTTGCAACGTATGACTTGAAACCTGAAATGAGCATTTACGAAGTAACGGACGCTTTAGTAAATGAAATCGAAAATGATAAACATGATGTTATCATTCTTAACTTTGCGAACTGTGATATGGTTGGCCATTCTGGGATGATGGAACCAACAATTAAAGCAGTAGAAGCAACTGACGAATGTTTAGGAAAAGTTGTAGAAGCGATTCTTGCAAAAGATGGTGTAGCACTTATTACTGCTGACCATGGTAATGCTGACGAAGAATTAACTTCTGACGGAGAGCCAATGACAGCTCATACAACTAACCCGGTTCCTTTCATCGTTACGAAGAATGACGTAGAATTACGTGAAGGTGGTATCTTAGGTGATATCGCTCCAACAATGCTTACACTTCTTGGTGTTGAGCAACCGAAAGAAATGACAGGTAAAACAATTATTAAATAATTTGCTTATATAAAAAGGAGAGAATTTATTATGTCAACAATTATTGATGTTTATGCTCGCGAAGTCCTTGACTCTCGTGGTAACCCAACTGTAGAAGTAGAAGTTTACACAGAAAGCGGCGCTTTCGGACGCGCTATCGTACCAAGTGGTGCATCTACTGGTGAACACGAAGCAGTAGAATTACGTGACGGTGACAAATCTCGTTACCTTGGTAAAGGCGTTGTTAACGCAGTAAACAACGTTAACGAAATTATCGCTCCAGAAATCGTTGGTTTCGACGTAACTGACCAAGCTGGTATCGACCGTGCTATGATCGAATTAGATGGCACTCCAAACAAAGGTAAACTAGGCGCTAACGCTATCCTTGGTGTATCTATGGCAGTAGCTCACGCAGCAGCTGACTTCGTAGGTCTTCCATTATACCGTTACCTTGGTGGATTCAATGCAAAACAATTACCAACTCCAATGATGAACATCATCAACGGTGGTTCTCACGCTGATAACAACGTTGACTTCCAAGAGTTCATGATCTTACCAGTTGGTGCTCCAACATTCAAAGAATCAATCCGTATGGGTGCTGAAGTATTCCATGCACTTAAAGCTGTATTACATGACAAAGGTCTTAACACTGCAGTAGGTGACGAAGGTGGATTCGCTCCAAACCTTGGTTCTAACCGTGAAGCATTAGAAGTAATCATCGAAGCTATCGAAAAAGCTGGTTACAAAGCTGGCGAGAACGTATTCTTAGGAATGGACGTTGCTTCTTCTGAGTTCTACAACAAAGAAACTGGTAAATATGACCTTGCAGGCGAAGGCCGTACTGGCTTAACTTCTGCAGAAATGGTTGATTTCTACGAAGAGCTTTGCAAAGACTTCCCAATCATCTCTATCGAAGATGGTTTAGACGAAAACGACTGGGATGGTCACAAATTATTAACTGAGCGTCTTGGAAGCAAAGTACAATTAGTTGGTGACGACTTATTCGTAACTAACACTCAAAAACTTGCTGAAGGTATCGAAAAAGGTATCTCTAACTCAATCTTAATTAAAGTTAACCAAATCGGTACTTTAACTGAGACTTTCGAAGCTATCGAAATGGCTAAACGTGCTGGTTACACAGCAGTTGTATCTCACCGTTCTGGTGAAACTGAAGATGCTACAATCGCTGACATCGCAGTTGCAACTAACGCTGGCCAAATCAAAACTGGTTCTATGAGCCGTACTGACCGTATTGCTAAGTACAACCAATTATTACGCATCGAAGACGAACTAGGCGAAATCGCTGTTTACGATGGTATCAAATCTTTCTACAACATCAAACGATAATTGTAGAAAATAACGACAGACCGTGAGAAATCACGGTCTGTTTTTTTTTGTTAAAATTCTTCCCCCGTCATAAGTGACATGAAATGTTTAAAGAAGCGGTTATAATCAAAATCAATTGCGATTTGATGAATCGGCCGATCAATAAATGGTTTAGATTCTTCTAAAGAGCGGAATTCCCCAATGCTTGCCCCTTGTGCATAAGATTCGGTCATGATAACGATAGGTGATTTGTGATACGTAAACATAGAGTTATCAAGTAAAGCGAGTATTGGCATTGTGTCATGGAAGGGGCTACCCTTTAAATGTGGTAGAGCATTTTTATAATAACTATAGTAATAATGATCGAATAAAGGTTTGACGAGTGGGGCTTTTCCTTTTGCTTCAATATATTCAGCCATTTCTGGTGTAATGATGGAATATTGGGTGACGTTTAATGGATAGATGTACATGTTAGGTGAGGATTGAAGGACTATATTAGCGGCAGCAGGATCACCATAAAAGTTTGCTTCAGAAATAGGGGTAACATTACCCGGGTGTAAAAAGGCACCGCCCATTATGTAGTAAGATTTAATTTGCTTCATTAACTGTTTACATACGATGAATAAAATTGCGAGGGAGGTAAGTCTTCCTAAACTTACAATGATTACTTCATCTTTATACTGTTCAATAAGAGGAATAACTTCGAAAAAATTCTCCATTTCCCCGTTAGTTACATTCCCTTTTGGAATAATTGGCCCGAGCCCTTGTTTCCCATGTACATCGGTAAAAAAAGCAGGTGGGGCACCAGTAAGTGGACGCTCTGACCCACCAAATATCTTAATATTTCTATTCATTGTTTCATTCTTAAGAAAATGAGCATTTTGTACGGCCATCTCTTTTGGAACATTGCCGTAATCAGCAACAATGCCGATGATTTCTATTTCATCAATAAAGAATGCTAAGAGGAGAGCCATCGTATCATCAATCCCAGGATCACAAAAAATGAGAACTTTTTTGGGCATATGTTCACCACCTATCTTGTTTATCCCACTTTAATGGGCAGTAAGACCCCCACCTCGAAATACAGCAATAATCAGTGGGGGATAAAGAACCCCCACTGATTAAAGTTTCACTTTATATATATGTAAGCGTAAGGATAAAAAGATTATTTTATTGAAATAACAACCTTTAAAATTCAGAAAATAAAAACTTCTTATATTAGGTCAAGGTTTTTGACTTAATTTTCTTTTAGAAATGTAGTCATATCAAGGTTGTAAGCGTATAACATAGGCGTTTTTTGCTGTCAAGTTGATAAATTGCAGCTTTTTACAATTTATACTATGATAAAGATATTAACAGAAGATCGTATAAACAAGAGGGATGATGAACATGAAATTTACAAAGATTCTTGTCCAAATTGCTGCTCTTTACGTTTTTTATATGGTTGGAACTTGGGTACAAGAAATGTTAAATATTCCGATTCCAGGAAGTTTGATTGGAATGTTCCTCTTACTTGTTTTACTTAGCCTAAAAGTTCTTCCAGTGAAATGGTTCGATTTAGGAGCAGAAACACTCGTTGCTATTATGCCGTTTTTATTAATTCCGCCAACACTTGGCCTAATGAATTACGGTGCTTTTTTTATGAGTAAAGGAATTTCTCTTTTCATTACAATTGTAGCGAGTACATTTTTAATTATTATTGTCGCAGGACATACAGGACAATATCTTGCGAATAGAAAGGAAAGAGAGTCGCGATGAGCCAAATATTGATCGGAATCGGTTGGGTTATTTTTACGGTGCTATTATACCAATTATCTAAAAAAATCTACAAATTATTTCCAACACCATTCACCATTCCAATGCTTGTAGCAACAGGATTAATGGCTTTCTTATTTATTATGCTTGATATACCGTATCAACATTATATGGAAAGTGGTGGCGGCTGGATTGCAAAACTGCTCGGACCCGGTGTTGTAGCATTTGCAATTCCTCTTTATAAACAACGCCACGTTCTTCAAAAATATGTTGTACCGATTGCCGGCGGGGTACTAGTAGGTACAACAGTTGCCATTGCAAGTGACTTTGCTATTGCGTCACTTATGGGAACAGATAAAAGCTTAATTTTATCTTCTTTACCAAAATCAGTGACAATGCCAGTTGCGATGAGTGTTTCAGAGCAAGTTGGTGGTGTGCCGTCATTAACAGCAGCCTTCGTTGTTATTGCAGGTATTACTGGAACGATTACCGGCCCGCTTTTATTAAAATGGAGCCGCGTTACAAACTCAGTTGGTAAAGGTATCGGATTTGGATGTGCTTCTCATATTATGGGCGTGATGAGAGCGATGAAAAATAATGAACATGAAGGTGTTATTGGATCGGTAACAATGACATTAACAGCGATTTTAACATGTTTGCTCGGGCCGCTATTTGCAATGATGTTCATGTAATAGAAGAAAAGCGGGAGCAACCTTATAGCTCTCGCTTTTCTATAGAATTTATGCTACAGTTACAATAACTGAATCTTTGTAGGAGGTACGCCAAGTGCATACGTTATTATCCGTTTTACTTATTATTGTATCGATTTTAATGATTGTTATGGTACTTATGCAGTCTAGTAATAGCTCAGGCCTTTCAGGTGCAATTTCAGGCGGTGCAGAGCAATTATTTGGTAAGCAAAAAGCACGTGGAATTGAAGCGGTATTAAACCGTATTACAATTGTTTTAGCTGTATTGTTCTTCGCATTAACAATTGGTGTTACGTACTTAAACTTATAGAATTGAAAGAAGAAGCGTTAGTAAGATGTACTAATGGTTCTTCTTTTTTTGTTTTGTCATTTGAAAGATGTTTCTAATTAGATTATAGAAATATAAATATGGTACACTAGATATAGAAAGAATACGACTAGATTACAGAAGAGAAAGAGGAGAAGTACATGATGAAATTAGCATCTCCGAAACCATTTACATTTGAGGGTGGAGACCGCGCTGTTTTATTATTACATGGATTCACAGGAAACTCAGCTGATGTACGTATGTTAGGGCGTTTCTTAGAAAAGAAAGGCTACACTTGTCATGCCCCAATTTATAAAGGGCACGGTGTACCACCAGAAGAGCTTGTTCATACAGGTCCTGAAGATTGGTGGCAAGACGTAACGGAGGCATATCAGCTTTTAAAAGATAAAGGTTTTGAGAAAATTGCTGTCGTTGGATTGTCACTTGGCGGCGTATTTTCTCTAAAATTAGGTTATACAGTACCGGTTTTAGGTGTAGTACCAATGTGTGCACCGATGTATATTAAGAGTGAAGAAACGATGTACCAAGGTATATTGGCATATGCCCGCGAATATAAAAAGCGTGAGCAAAAATCACCAGAGCAAATCGAACAAGAAATGTTGGAATTCCAAAAGACACCGATGAATACATTAAAAGCATTACAACAATTAATTGCTGACGTACGTAACAATGTGGACATGATTTATGCCCCAACATTTGTTGTACAAGCGCGTCATGATGAAATGATTAATACAGATAGTGCGAACATTATTTATAACGGTGTAGAATCAACGTTAAAAGACATTAAATGGTATGAAGACTCTACGCATGTCATTACACTTGATAAACAGCGTGACGAGCTACATGAGGATGTATATAACTTCTTGGAGCAACTAGATTGGTAAGATCTAGTTGCCTCTTTTTTTCATAAGGGAATTTTTTATGGAAGCTGTAAAAAAATCATTGGGAGATGATTGAAGTTTCGCTTTATACATCCCCCATCTTTCGGATACACTAAATAATATAAGGGTTTAAAGGAGGTATTTTTGCTTGGAAGAAATCATACAAGAACATATTGATAAGTTGTTATTATTTATGAGAGAAGAAGCGTATAAACCGCTAACGATACAAGAGTTAGAAGAGGCGTTTGGGATTGAAGGTTCTGAGGGCTTTAAAGATTTTGTAAAGGCGCTTGTAACGATGGAAGAGAAGGGACTTGTTATTCGTACTCGTAGCAACCGTTACGGTCTTCCTGAAAAAATGAATTTAGTACGTGGTAAGTTAATTGGACATGCACGTGGCTTTGCGTTTGTTGTACCAGACGAGAAGAAAACAGGAGACGATGATCTTTTCATTCCGCCTACAGAATTAAACGGTGCGCTTCATGGTGATACAGTATTAGCCCGCCTTAGTTCTCAATCGAGTGGTTCGCGTCAAGAAGGTTCCATTGTACGCATTTTAGAACGCGGAACGAAAGAACTAGTTGGTACATATACAGAGTCCAAAAACTTTGGATTTGTTATACCTGACAATAAGCGCTGGACAAGTGACATTTTCGTATTGAAAAGCGCATCAATGGGCGCTGTAGAAGGTCATAAAGTAGTTGTGAAAATTACGAGCTACCCAGAGAATCGTTTAAGTGCGGAAGGTGAAGTTATTCAAATTCTAGGTCATAAAAATGATCCAGGAGTAGATATTTTATCTGTCATTCATAAACATCACTTGCCTTTAGCGTTCCCTGAAGAAGTGATGGAACATGCAAACAGTGTACCAGAAACGATTTCAGAAGAAGATTTAAAAGATCGCCGTGACCTGCGTGACCAAATGATCGTAACGATTGACGGTGCAGACGCGAAAGATTTAGATGACGCTGTTACAGTAACGAAGCTCGAGAACGGTAACTATAAACTTGGCGTTCATATTGCGGATGTAAGTCATTACGTCCAAGAAGGTTCTCCAATTGATGTAGAAGCAGCGGAGAGAGCGACGAGTATATATCTTGTTGACCGTGTAATTCCGATGATTCCGCACCGTCTATCTAACGGTATTTGTTCATTAAATCCGAAAGTAGATCGTCTGACATTATCTTGTGAAATGGAAATCAACAACTTAGGTGACGTTGTAAAACACGAGATTTTCCAAAGTGTAATTAAAACGACAGAGCGTATGACGTATGCTGACGTAAGAAGCATTTTAGAAGATGAGGACGAAGAATTAATTAAGCGCTATGAGCCACTTGTACCGATGTTTAAAGAGATGGGGCAATTAGCACAAATTTTACGTGAAAAACGTATGCGTCGCGGTGCAATCGACTTTGACTTTAAAGAAGCAAAAGTATTAGTAGATGAAGAAGGAAAACCGACAGACGTTGTTATGCGTGATCGTTCTGTATCAGAGAAGTTAATTGAAGAATTTATGCTTGTTGCGAACGAAACAGTAGCAGAGCATTTCCACTGGATGAACGTACCATTTATGTATCGTGTCCATGAAGATCCGAAAGAAGATAAGCTAGAGCGTTTCTTCGAGTTTGTAACGAACTTCGGATATGCGGTAAAAGGACGTGCGAATGAAGTACATCCTCGTGCGCTGCAACAAATTCTTGAAATGGTTCAAGGGCAACCAGAAGAAGTAGTTATTTCGACAGTAATGCTTCGTTCTATGAAGCAAGCACGTTACGATGCAGAAAGCTTAGGACATTTTGGTCTATCAACTGAGTTCTACACGCATTTCACATCACCAATTCGTCGTTACCCAGATACGATTGTTCACAGATTGATTCGTGAATATATCATTAATGGTAAAGTCGATAATGAAACGCAAGCAAAATGGCGTGAAAAATTACCTGAGATTGCAGATCATTCTTCTAATATGGAACGCCGTGCTGTTGAAGCAGAACGTGAAACAGACGAAATGAAAAAAGCAGAGTATATGGTTGATAAGATCGGCGAAGAGTATGACGGTATGATTAGCTCTGTAACAAACTTCGGTTTATTCGTAGAGCTTCCAAATACAATTGAAGGTCTTGTACACGTTAGCTACTTAACGGATGATTACTACCGTTATGATGAGCAGCATTTCGCAATGATTGGAGAACGTACAGGTAACGTATTCCGCATCGGTGACGAAATTACAATTCGCGTTATTAACGTAAATAAAGACGAGCGTGCAATCGACTTTGAAATCGTTGGCATGAAAGGTACGCCTCGTCGTAAGTTCAAAGATCGTCCAGTCGTGATCGAACAGCCAAGAACAGGCAGAAAGAAACGCGGCGGACGTAGCGAACGCAGTAATGAGCGCGGCGGAGAACGTGGCACAGGTAGAAAATTTGACCGTGGTGGCAAAGGTAAAGGAAGAGGATCTGCATCCGCGTCCGCTAGTCAACCAGGGAAAAAAGATGGTAACGGCAAGAAGAAAAAAGCATTCTTCGAAAACGTACCAGGATTTAAGAAGAAAAAGAAAAAGCGTAAGTAAGAAAAGGATGGCTTCGCTTTGATGAAAAGCGAGGCTTTTTCTTTTTTCTTGGTGGCTTGAGAGCGAGCCACTTTCGCTTTTTGTTCACATTTGTTACAATAGTAAAAATAGAGGAGGGACGTTATATGCCAAAAGGTTCAGGTAAGGTTATTGCACAAAATAAAAAAGCTTTTCATGATTATTTCATCGAAGAAACATACGAAGCAGGGCTTGTCCTTCAAGGAACGGAAATTAAGTCGATTCGCGCTGGACGCGTGAACTTGAAAGATGCATTTGCTCGTGTACATAATGGTGAAGTATGGGTTCATAATATGCATATTAGTACGTACGAACAAGGGAATCGTTTCAACCATGATCCGCTTCGCACGAGAAAGTTACTTCTGCATAAAAAAGAAATTGATAAATTAGCAGGAGCTGCAAAAGAAACAGGATATGCATTAGTTCCACTTAAAATCTATTTGAAAAATGGATTTGCGAAAATGGCACTTGGTTTAGCAAAAGGTAAGAAACAATATGATAAGCGTCACGATTTAAAAGAGAAAGAAGCAAAACGTGAAATTGCACGCGCGTTCCGTGATCGTCAAAAGATGTAATACAGATATTTACATTTGTAAAACGGCGCGCGTATGTTATAATAACTTATGTAAGATTGTTGCACATTGAAAAACAGCTCTTAGTAGCTATCACGAAATTTTCTTCGTATGCTCCATTTTTATCATGGGGACGTTACGGATTCGACAGGGATAGTTCGAGCTTAGGTTGCGAGTCGAGGGGATCGGCCTCGTTAAAACGTCAAAGCCTATAATTGGCAAACAAAACAATCTTTCTTTAGCTGCTTAATTGCACTAAAGGTTCCTCCCTCCATCGTCCATGTGGTAGGGTAAGGGACTCAAACTAAGTGGACTACGCCGGAGTTCGCCGTCTGAGGACAAAGGAAGAGAACAACCAGACTAGCAACTTGGAAGCCTGTCGATAGGCTGAAGAGTTTGCGAAATGCTAATATATCGACTACACTCGTAGAAGCTTAAGTGCCGATATTTTTGGACGTGGGTTCGACTCCCACCGTCTCCACCAATACATATTTGGTGGTTTTTTTATTTTGTTTTGTAATTTAAACCATAAGTTGTCCGTTTTGGACAACTTATGGTTTAAATTATATTAGGACAATTTATGCTTTGTTTTATTATCTATGAATACAAAAACATCGAATTTTTAATTTTTTATCAGATATTGTGTATAACGAAGAAGTTCTCTTTTGTCCATATACTCGGGAAATCTATAAAAGGATTCCCTTGGTTTTGAAGTAAGAAGTTCTCTCGTTTTCAACTTCTCATTCTCCGCCTTATATTCTTTATTATGAACTGTAAATATTTTTTGGATTTTTAAACCCTTTTTTACTTAGCTGCTTTATGTATTGGAATGGGCTAAGATATTGCTGGTTATTTTCTGACAAGGCTATGCGGTGATTAAACGCAAAAGCATTGGAATTTTTACGTTCATGCTTCCCACACCTATTACAAAAAAATAATTATTAGCTACTATGTCACTCCCCTCTTCTTTTCCAAGATATTTTTGGTGGATTAGAATTTTAGATGTCACTACATTTTAAGTTTCAGCTCAACTAACAGCAGTTTCCCCTGGTTCAGGTGGAAACGGGAAGGCTTTTGGAGTGAAAATACAATTATAATATTATTGATCGAGTGGTCAATTTTTACATGTTACATTTAGCCCTGCGAAAGAAAATGATATGAATTATGGAAAGGTAGTTCAACATACCGTTGCTTTATAGGACCTCTGTATACGAGATTTAGGTTATTTTAGTTTGATAGATCTAGAGTGCAATCCAACAAAAAGGAGCTCTTATGTTGGGGGTGATTATTAGCTTTCCGTAAAAACTGTGATTTATAGATTTATTCCTAATCAAGAAGCGCAACGTAGGAAAACTTGATTTTACAAAGACAAAAGAAAAACTTGATTTTTAGTGACTCAACAAAAAATTACAAGATATCAATGTATATATTACAAATATTCTATCGGAATATGTTTCAAAAGAATTTTTTCATGAATTCTATTCTCTTCATTTATTTGCCTGCTTGATAAAATGGACGAAAATAAAATAGTTATCGGAAGAAAGCTGTATTTGATACCTTAGGTATTACTACGAGCAGTATATAGAAAAATAAGATGAATACACTTTAAAAAAGTTGTAGCCCGTTAGGGCTATTTCGTATGCAATTTTTGATTTAATAACAGGAGATGAATTTATACGTATTTTTGTAAGTACAATTTTCTTAGCTTGATGGTGATGTTACTGTACCCCTTGTAAAACTAAAAAAATAGACGAATAAAATTAGCTAAAGGAACGTTTATTCATTTTGAACAAGGAGCTCACTATACAAGTTCTACATATTAAAAGTTGGTCAAGAAATATGGATTAAGTCAATACATGTCAAGAAGGAGAAAATTGTTGGGGGTAATGTCCCATCAGAATCATTTTTGGGGTTACTTCAAAGATAAAGTATACATAAGTCATGTGAATCCTTAGCATAGCCGAAAATCGAAGTTAAGAATTAAGTAAAATACTATAATAAATATAAATACCAATGGAATTTAAAGAAGATGACTCCTGTTGAGTACAGAAATCATCTTCTTAATGTAGCATAGATTTTTTTGAATGTTCTTTATAAAGGTTGCATTTTATAGAACTTTAAGGTTTATTTGGAAATTATATAACACGCTATTTAATTTTTGATGCTATCCATTTTCCGACTGATTTCGCCCATTTATTAGGATAGTATGTTGCGTTTGTTGCAATAGTTTTCCCACCATTAATATTTAATAGTTCTTTAGAAGTTAATTCAATACATGTGGTTTTTTTCATTTTAATACCCCTTTCTTTTCTACAAGTTATAAAGATATAGAGATATATTGTTGATAAATTCTTAGTAGGATTTGTTACTACATTCTACGGCCAGGTTGTCCATATTTGTAGCTCATTTCGATTTCTGGTCCACCAGATGTTGGATAGTTTTTTAAAAACCATTTTCCAGCTACGTAAATATAATAAGGAGCGCCACCTTCAGTTTTTTCGATTTCTTTTTGACTTAAAGCTTCTAACTTTGCTGTATTTAATTTCATAAAAAATTCCTCCTATTATAAAATGTATTTGTATATTCCAAATCTTATATACAAATACTATTATATACAATTTTTTCATTTTGTCTAGTTTTTTTAGAATATTCTTATCCGTTTATCTAATTTTTATTTACTGAAAAATAACTATATTCTAATTGGAAATAGTGTTAAAGAGAAAGATTAATTTTCAATAGTTATTTGAAAATAATAAAATATAATTAGATTTAGGGCTGAAATTAATGTTGGTGAGGACATAAAATGATTATGTATGGAAAGAAAAGAAAACTGAATTTTTTTGTGAATATCAGATAATATAAATGATGGATTGAAGAAATTGTGGAGATAGTTAGTCAGTTCATCAAAAGGTCTAGGCAATTATAGCAATATCTGAATGAATGGAGTTTTATTCTAATTTTATTCGGGAATATGTCTAACCAAAAGGAATTATCATCAAAAAAGAAAGTAGAGAGAAAGCCAAGTAAATTAGATCTCTATAAACTATATGTTTTTCAAAGGATTAAAGGAGGTACCATCAACTGTGCAGTGTTGTATGATGGAATTTTGTTAATACAATAATTGGCGAAAACCATTTTTATGATATGGTCAAATCGTATCGGGAAAACTTTAAATAATAAGCAAGGCTACGGTTTGAAGCAATGTCTAATAAGCAATCTTTAATAGATTGGTAATACATATGGAAGATAAAAGTTAATGGAGAAGAACAAGATATATAACTTTGTAGTGGTATTATGATACTTTTATATCATGCCAAAAATTAAACTGCAGATAAGAGAGAAATTCAATGTGTTATTGAATTTTTGATAAAAAGATATAGTATTTGTTAGGGATTTTATTTGATTGATGAAGTTTAGCCATTAGTCTACACGTTTATTTTATTTAATTAAAACATTTGGATGTAAAATGATTAAACCAATAATGCTTGTTCCAAATCATTATTTTAATTAAACAATTGATAATAAAAAATAAATGGATATCTTTTATAGGTCAATTAATGAGAAAATGCACTAGTAATTACTACTAGTGCATTTGTAAAATCTTAAAGAATTTTTGAAGATTAGTGGGAGATATGAAAATCCGGTGTTCTATTTTATACCTTTCATTAATTCTTGAATTTTTGGTGCCATAAAATATAAAATCACGCTTAGTAGTATTGAAAGGCCACCAATTACACCGAAATAAATAATTTCTGTCTCTGGGGTATACAACCGAACGATTTGTGCATTTATAGCTTGTGCAGCTGCACTAGTTAAAAACCATAAACTCATTGTTTGAGCAGAGAAAGCAGCTGGTGCTAATTTTGTTGTTATTGATAATCCTACGGGTGATAAACAAAGTTCTCCAATTACTACTAAAAGGAAGCTAATTACTAACCAGATAGGACTTACTAAAGATTGGGTGCCATGAACATAAGCTGGAATAATCATAACTAAGAATGATAAACCAGCAAACAATAATCCTATAGCAAACTTATTTGCTGTACTGGGTTGACGCGAATTAAGTTTTACCCACAACCAAGCAAAAACAGGTGCTAATAAAACGATGTAAATAGGATTTAATGATTGGAACCATGAAGATTGTAGATTAAATCCTGCAAATTGTAACTGAGTACGTTGATCAGCATATGTAGCTAAAATTATAGCTCCTTGTTCTTGAATAGCCCAGAACATTGTAGCAGCAATAAATAATGGTATATATGCAATAAGACGTGACTTTTCAATTTTTGTAGTTTTGGGACTACGGTACATAAAAATAAAATAACAAGAAGGAATGATTATTCCTAAAATACTTACTAATAAAGTAAATCGGTTAATAGTTAAGATCCCTGTTGGTATAGTTGCAAAACACACTAAGGCTATAACTATAATACCGATACTAAATTGCTTAAGTACAGTTTTTCGTTCGCTTACTGTTAAAGGGTTGGGTATTTGAGCACCGGCTAAGCCAAGATTTTTCTTTCTTGTCAGTACAAAGAAGAGTAATCCTACCATCATACCGATAGCAGCAACCCCAAAACCAAGATGGAAATTGTACTGTTGACCTAGTGTACCAACGATAAAAGGAGATAAAAATGCACCTAAGTTAATTCCCATATAGAAAATACTGAATCCGGAGTCTCGGCGTGTATCTGTTTCACTATATAGGTTCCCAACAATACTAGATACGTTCGGTTTTAATAGCCCTGTCCCCAGTACTAGAAATACCATAGAAATAAATAAAGTACTTATACTACCAGGTAGTGATAAAATAAGGTGGCCAATCATAATTAAAACCCCACCCCAAAAAACAGTTCTACTTGATCCCAATAGACGATCGGAAATCCAGCCCCCAATAATACCGGACATGTAAACTAGAGATCCATAAATGGCCATAATTGATGCTGCAGTTGCATGATCAATTCCTAGACCACCTTGTGAAATTGAATAATACATATAGTAAAGTAATATGGCTCTCATACCATAATAAGAGAATCTCTCCCAAAATTCTGTGAAGAATAAAGTGAGTAATCCTTTAGGATGTCCAAAAAAACCCTTTTGCGGAATAGTCTGAAAAATATCTTTTGTTTCTAGTTTTTCCATAATTCTAGGCTCCTTTTATATACTCAGATAAAATTATACTATTTTAGTATAACTGAAGAATTAGAAATTTAAAATAAATATTTACTGGAATAATTATTTGACATTATATAAAATACTAAATAATTTCATTTTATATGATATTATTATAATTAACACTATTCGTAAGTTATTGGAATCATTTAAGAAATGAACATCATAATATTTTTTAGGGGGGCAGAAATTGTTGATACAAGCAGTTGCTATAGAGGATATCTATCAAGAAATATTAGATGGAAAAAAAAGTAGGTTCCCTGCAAATACATGGAAAGAAGACAAAGATAATGAATTAGCTCGAAGAGTGACTCGATATTTAATTGAAATAATTTTAAAATGGGAAGAAGAAGACATCAAGCGAAAATGGAATACTCCATTGATTGTAAAATATAGATTACGAGGTCTACTTAAACATAGGTATAATAATAGCCCATATAAAATGATAGATGATGTATACCCGAATCGTTTTAAAGAGTGGGAATTTGGAATGACACCTTTAAACTTTTGGAATAAAGAAAAGGCATTAGAAATATTAAGATGGATTATTGAACAACAGGAACAATTATCGGATGAAGATTTATTAAAAATTTATAATAAAAAATGGATAGAAAAAAATAAACTTGCTGCACCTTTAATGATGTATTGGAATGGAAGTCCATATGCGATGATAAATGATTTATATCCCAATCGTTTTAAAGAATGGGAATTAACAATGACACCTAATAAATTCTGGACTAAAGAAAAAGCATTAGAAGTATTAAAATGGACTATCGAGGAAAAAGAAAGTTTGTCTATTGAAGAATTGTTGGAATCTTATAATATAAGATGGTTAAATGAAAATAATTTAGCGTCAGCATGTCAAATATTCTGGAATAATAGTCCATATGCAATGATAAATGATTTATATCCCAATCGTTTTAAAGAATGGGAATTCAAGGTAACGCCAGCTCGTTTTTGGACTAAACAAAGAGGTTTAGAAGCACTAAGGTGGACTATTGAAGAAAAAGAAAAATTGACAGTGGAACAATTATTAAGTGTTTATAGTCAAAAATGGTTAATAAAGCAAAAATTGTGGACGCCACTAAAGAACTACTGGAATGGAAGTCCATATGCAATGATAAATGATTTATATCCCAATCGCTTCGAAAGAAACATGCTAAAAGGCTATAATGAGAAATAAACCTTTTTGAAAGTAAATAAGTAGTTTATAAATATAAAGATATATTTATAAACATTTTAATTGTGATAACCTGGAGGTTGTTGCAAAACTCATAAATATCCAAAAATGAATGCATAAAAAAATCCGTTTTCCTGGAAGAATGATAGTAAGCCAAACTATCCCCAGAAAGGACGGATTTACTAGTATGATAACCAAATTTGATGAGAATCAATCCATTTTACAGATTTTATTTGCATACGTAGACAGTTTAACTATTGGAGGCGTTCCGCCTGTGACAGGTCGCCCACCAATCTGTAGAAAAGCTTTACTGAAATGTTTTTTCTTGAAAACTGTATTTCAAATTGACTCTTTACGCAAATTAACACGTTTCTTGCATCAATATCCTTCATTCCGTGTATCTTGTGGTTTATATTTCGTTCCTCACGTTTCTACTTTTTCACGTGTAGGTACTTGGTTTCGTGAAAAGGGTATTCCAATCATTCATGAAAAGGTTCTTCAGGAACTAAATTTAGAGCTGATTCCTTGTGTATTAATCGATAGTACTGCCTTACGGAGTAGTTTATATGATTCACAAGCGAAATGGGGAAAATCTACCCGTTATGGTTGGTATAAAGGATATAAGGCTCATGTTTGTTCAACACCAGAAGGTGTTGTGTTGTCTTACGCGTTTACAACAGCGAACGTCCATGATAGCAAAATGGCTCCTGTATTGCTTCAGGATATACAAGACCAAAATGTGTTATTTTCCGTTGCAGATGCTGCTTATGATAGTCAACGCATTTATGAAATTGCGCGAACATGTAACGTCTTTGCCATGAATCCAATCAATCCGAGGAATGGTGAACAAAATAAGAGTACACATCGCCGTGTATTATCTCATTTTATACAAACCATCCTTGGCAAACAATTGATGAAAGAACGTGGGAAAATTGAACAACAGTTTAGTAAACTCAAAGATAAAGGGCTGGAACAGCCACGCTGGTATGGTCAAAATCGCTATCTATTGCATGTTCAGCTAGTTTTTCTAATTCATAACATTGCATATTTATTTTAGTTTTGCAACACCATCAACCTGAAATTAATTTTTCATGAAACTAGTATCTTTTTTACTTGTTACAAGTATCTCTTAAGAAAGGAAAATCTACCTTAAGAGCTTTATTAAAATTATAAAAAATCCCTATTAAATTTTTAATAGGGATTTTTTATATAAAAACTTTTAATTACATTCTACGTCCAGGTTGTCCATACTTATAGCTTGCTTCAATTTCTGGACCTCCAGATTTTGGGTATTCAGTGAAGAACCACACGCCAGCTCTGAAAATCCATTTTCCAGCTCCGCCACCTTCAATTTCTGTAACCTCTTTTGTGTTTAATGCTTCTAATTTTGTTGTGTCTAGTTTCATTATAATCGCTCCAATCGCAAATGTTATATATGATAATATATTATTTATTACCATATACAATATTATACAATATTATATGTATCTGTCTATAACTTTTTTGAATTATCTCAAAAGAAATTATTCTTTTAATATACTGTTATTTATCGTTAATTTAATTTAAAATGTTAATATACTGAAAAGTAGATTCTTTTTTAGTTTGAAAGATTTAAATTATTACTTAAGAAAGAAGGAAAAAAATTGAGAGGAAAATTAAAATTTATAGCGCAAAATGATTTACAGGATTGTGGCCCTGCATGTTTAGCGATGATATCCAAATATTATGGACTTTCTATATCTATTTCAAAAATTCGTGAGATAGCTGGGACAGATTTAAATGGTACAAATATACAGGGGTTATTAGAAGCTGGGGAGAAATTGAAATTTGAAGTAAAAGGTGTCAGGGCTACTGATTCAGATGCGTTGAAAGAAATTCCGCTACCAGCCATTGCACATGTAGTGATGAATGACGGATTATTACATTATGTAGTCATTTATAAAGTAAAGAAAAATAAAATTTATGTGGCTGATCCAGGAAAAGGTCTTGTAAGTTATACATTTGAAGATTTTTGTAAGATTTGGACAAATATTTTGGTATTAATGATGCCTAGACAAGACTTTAAAAAGGAGAATATGACTCAAGGAACAATTTCACAGTTTATGGCATTATTAAAACCACAGGTCAACTTATTATTGCCAATGTTTATTGCATCAATATTTTTTAATATATTTGGTTTTGCTGGTGCTTTCTATTTTAAATTTTTAATTGATGATATTGTTACGGATCAGTTGTTACAGACGCTACATTTTGTATCTATTGGGGTTATTGTGCTCTATATTTTTAAAATATTGCTTTCTTATTTTAGGACACATTTAATTTTATATTTAAGCAGACGAATCGATATTCAATTGATGCTTGGATATTATCGTCATGTAGTAGGGCTACCTATGAATTTTTTTGAAACAAGAAAAGTTGGGGAAATTATTTCTAGATTTATGGATGCCAGCAAAATACGTGAAGCATTGTCTACAATAACTGTTACATTGATGATTGATACTGTAATGGTCATGTTAGGAGCAATTTTATTATATTCACATAGTCCGATTCTGTTTGGAGTGACATTGTTACTTGTTCCTTTTTATGTATTGATTATCTTTCTATTTCATAAACCATATCAAAATATTAATAGAGAAGAAATGGAAAGTAATGCAAAATTAACATCGTATTTAGTGGAATCATTGAATGGGATTGCTACCGTAAAGTCTTATAATGCAGAAAAAGAGGTTTTTTTCCAAACAGAAGGTCGTTTTATTAATTTAATGCGACATGTATTTAAGAGAGGTGTATTATCGAATTTACAAGGCTCTCTTAAATTAGGCATTGAATTAATTGGAGGAACCGTTATTCTTTGGGTCGGAGCTATACAGGTTTTACATGGTAATATGACAATTGGTGAGTTAATTACATATAATGCACTTCTGGCTTATTTTTTAAATCCTATTGAGAATTTAATTGGAATACAACCTACAATGCAATCTGCATTAGTTGCTGGGGAAAGATTAAATGAAATTTTAGAATTAGAAGCAGAAAAAGGTGATAAGGAATACAATAAAGTATCCCCTAAGAGATTGTCTGGACAGATAGAATGTTCTAATGTTTCTTTCCGATACGGCACACGTAAAAATGTTTTAAACAATATAAGTTTTTCTATCGAGCCAGGAGATCAAATTGCCTTTGTTGGAGAAAGTGGATCAGGGAAAACTACGATTTCAAAACTTTTAATGAACTATTATGAACCACAAGAAGGTAATATCTATTATGACGATTATCATATTAAGGAAATTAATCGAAGTGCCTTAAGAAACCGAATTGCATATGTTTCTCAAGAATCATTTTTCTTTAGTGCTTCTATTTTTGACAATTTAAAATTTGGCCTAGAAAGTGAAGTTACATTGAAGGAAGTAATACAAGCTTGTAAACAAGCTGCTGCTCATGAATTTATTAGTGATTTGCCATTACGTTATGAAACTTTTTTAGAGGAAAATGCATCGAATTTGTCAGGTGGACAAAGACAACGGTTAGCTATTGCAAGAGCGCTTTTAAAGAAACCAGATATTTTAATTTTGGATGAAGCAACAAGTAATTTAGATTCATCGACTGAGAAGCGTATTACAGATATGTTAAAAGAATTGGGAAAGCAAGGTATAACAATTATTATGATTGCACATAGATTAAGTACAATAAAGCATGCTAATAAGATTTTTGTAATGGAAAAAGGAAACATTTTAGAGCAAGGCTCACATGAAGAATTATTATTCCGGAAATCTGAATATTATCGTCTTTGGAAGAATCAAACTGTGCATGTAGAGCATATAGGTATATAGAAAAATAATCATATAAAATGTGGGGAAATCAACATGAACAAAATTTATTCCTTTAAAGAGTTAACGGATAGCATAGAGTTGTTAGAGAAGAAGCCGCCTCGCTTTATTACTTGGTTGCTTGGCTTTCTTTTATTGTTTTTTTTAGGAGTTTTAATTTGGATATATTTAGGTAGAATGGAGATAGTTAGTAAAGGAACGGCAATTGTACAGGGGGAATCAGATATAGGTATAGTTCGAGCGCAAAGTATAGGTATCGTAGATGAAATGTTCGTTCATACGGGGGATAAGGTGAAGAAGGGAGAAGCTTTAATGCAAGTTATAGAGAAACAAGGTGAAGAAGGAGAAATGAACCATCAAAATAAAAAAATAACTTTAAAAGCTCCCCAAGACGGTATCGTACAATTACATAAAATATTTAACAATGGAGATTTGATTGAGTATGGACAAGAAGTGGTCTCTATTATTCCAAAAGAAGCCAAAAAAAAGATAAAAATATTAATACATCCTCAAGAAATAGCCGGTATTAAAGAAGGAGATACGGTAAATTACTCCTTTAGATTAAAAAATTCCACTAAGCAAGTAGGGAAAATAACATACAAATCATCATATCCTATTTTTGATAAGGAAATGAAAGACTATGTGTATGAATTAGAAGCAAACATAGATTCAAAAGAGTTGCAACAAGTATATATAGGTATGACAGGTAAAGCATCTATAGTAGTAGGAGAAGAATCAATATGGAACTTTGTATTAAAAAAATTAGATTTTATATCTAATTAGTAGTGCAAACAATATGAATAGAGTAATAACAGGCATTGATGATAGTGGAAAAATAGAAGTGAATTTAGTATATGAATATCTATAATTTTTATTTTGAGTATTTCGTTTGTATGTGGATTTGTTCTTTCTCCTTAGGGTGACCTTTTAGAGAAGAATTGGAAAATATCTTTTTAGAAATAGCTCTGTTGCAAAGCTAATTAGTGGTTGGGGAATTCGTTAAATTATATTTAAATGTTATGCAATTTTTGGTGATTGAAATAATTCATTGTAAATGAAAACGCAGTTTGGTTGTAAACTGCGTTTTCGTTTATATATAGCATGAAATGTTTCGATTTCTTTCAAGGTACGCGAAGGGTAGTGAAGACCTTGAAATCCTGTAGATTTGGTAAAGTGGCCTTTGACATGTCTATGGTTTGGTTCTATAAAATTATTCAAATGCTTGATTGTACAATGTGTTGTATGTTTATAAATGATGTGTTCTTTTAATTTTTTGAATGCAAAAAGTAATATTGGTAGTTTATCTGTTGTTAGGAACATTTGTTCTCTAGATATTTTTACTAGCCTTTTCATAAAGATATATGTAGCCTCATGATCCCATTTTTACGAAGTTAAATAATCCAATGTGTACCCTTCTCTATCAATTGTACGGTATAGGTAACGCCATTCTTTTTTAATTTTTATATAGGTTGCATCCCAAGTGTCAAGATAGTTTTAAGCTTTAATTTTTCCTCTTTCAAATTTGATAGATTAGGTGATTATATTTATGGATTTAGCGCAGGGTAGTTGTAAAATGAACTGAAATACTACGCTCCTTCAACATTTCAGAGGTATCAAGAAAGCTTAAAGAAAAGCGACAATAGTACAGGAAGGGCAGCTGCCAAAATAATATCTTTTTTACATTATTTTTCTTTAAAACATCCCATTTAGGATTCTCCTCACCCAATTTTGCAGAAGTTTAGCCTAGTTGTTAAAGCTTTTTAACAGAACTGAATTTCTTGATTCCTCTTACAGCAAGGCAACAATCTGGGATGTATTGTTGCCTTGCTATTGTGAATTTAATCATGTAATGTCTTCATTGGATTTTTTTAATTCTTTTAGAAAATCAATAACCTCTGGAACGTGTTCTTTTGTTAAAATGTCATTTAGTTTTTATTGGGGAATTCTCATTATATTTAAATTAATATATAATGAACCTAATCAAACACTGGGAGTGGGTAAAATGCCAGATATGATACGAATCATTCTTTTCATCCTTGTAGCAATTAGTGCTATTTTTTCCTTAATAAAAGAATTTAAAAAAACAGAAAAAAAAGTATTTTGGATTTTAATTGAATGCTTAATTCTTTTCTGGATGATTTGGCTAATATCAAGTATCTTAATTTGATTTGCAGATTATAAGTTTATTAATTGTATTAAATCAGATAGTTGAAAAAAAGTGGATAATTATTTTCTTAGGTACCTTTGCATTGGATTTTTTTGCAAAAAGCAGTTAGTTTCTACTAGCTGCTTTTTCTTTTGTCATAGGTTCCCACAACACATTTATCAATTTAAGAAAACAAGCCTATCCCAAAAAGAAAAAATTAAATTTAATTATCATGAATAAATGTGGTTATGGGCGTATTTCGAAATCTTAGAGAGAATAAAAAAAGTACGATAACATCGCCATAAAGCTAACGGAAACATAATATATTAAAAGTTAAATTGTAACAATTCGAGAAAAAGATATATATGGAAAAATGACATACCAAATGAACCTTACGGGCTAAGTTTTTTAAAACTATATTATTTTGATAAATGTTGTACGTATGCAATACCTAAGGTATCAAATATCATTTTCTTCCGATATCGATACGACTTCTATCCATTTTATCAAGCAGGCGAAATAAACGAAGAATGTTGTTAATTTTTTGATTGCTCCTGTATTTGTTTATATGGTAATGAAAGGTAAATGTAAATCATATATATTGCTTTTTGTTCAGTCAATTTTTTGTTTTTTAACGAGTAGTAATTGTCGCATCTAGAATATCACCGCAAAATATAATAAGATCATAATTAATTTCTCGTAGATATGACACTCTAACCGTTCCTTTTTTATATTTAAATTGTGATGAATCTGAAAAAATGATTTCCACGCTTTAAAAAAGATTTTGATTCGCCAACGAAGAGAGTAGAACTCATGAATCGCTACATTAGAAAATTTATATTGAAATCACTATTTATCGATGCGTAGTACAACAATTGCATGATATCCTTTTTTGACTTTGCAAAAATCCCTCAAGAAAAATTTGAATTTAAATGTATCAAAAATTGGGATAATGTAAGAAAAAAGACACCTTTCAGATGCCTTCCCCCAACTTGAACTACGTTCATTTCATATAAATTTAACGTATTATCCCCTTATTATATGTGTAAACACATCCTATAAAATAGAATCATCTATATACAATAAATCGTTAGCGCATAAAATATAAGAAAATTGTGATTGGTATTAGAGTGACGCTATATCCTCTAAAATGATTAATATATTATGCTGTTCGATAGAATCTGCTTTAGAGGGTGTATCCACACTCATTATTTTACCATATTTATTATTTACTAAATTTATATTTGTAAACATTATGCATAATTGCATGATTGAATTAAGGTTTCCTTGCCAATTCTCCGGGAAAATATGCTAATGGACATTTCATAAAAATGGGAAAATAAAACCAATGTAAATAAATTGAGTTTATTAATTTATAATGGTAATTTTTTGAATTTATGGTAAATTCATTTTTGTAACATATTAAAATATTAATTTATAATATAATGGTTCAATAATTTATACTATAATCTATAAATTAAAGGCAATATCAATTTGTAAGTACCAATTTATTACAATATAATTAGTGATAAATAGAAATTAATGATAGAAAATAAAGAAGGAGAAGAGATGTATCAATTAAGGTATAGACATTCAGATAATCAAATTGAATTAGTTACAGAATATGGGGCACGAAAAACTTTAGCTAACTGTATTTCTTCAAAACCTAAAATATCCCCTAAGGGATTAAAAGCTATTTTTTTAGCTCCTTTTGAATGGGAAACAATGTGTAGTTTATATTTAGTGGATTTATACACAGGAAAAAAACAGGAGCTTATAGGTCCGATAGATGAAAAATATATACCCAAAGATGCTGTTTGGATTAGTGAGTCCTTAATTGCTCTTATTATTGGTGATGTATATGAATCAATTATTGATGGAGGTAATGTGTACATTTATGAATTTAAAGATAATCAGTTATGTAAATTAACTAACTGGGATCAACGGAAGCAGGCAGTAAAATTAGAATATATAGACGGTGTTCTATATTTTGAGGGTATTAAGTATATAGAAAATACTACCCTTAAAAGTAAGGAATTTATAGGAATGTTAAACATACTATGATTTGATGCTAGTGCTATATTATTTGGTTTTGAAAAATATGGTAATACATAGTGAATATTAAGGAGAAGTTTTGTACTAAATTAATAGAAATATAACTATGTTTAGATATTTTAAGGGGAAATAAAGTGAAATGGACGTTTTAGTTCGGATAAATACTGTTCTATATAGTGTCCTTTTACATTATGTAATAGATGTTTTAAATAATTAATTAAGATTAAAACGGATGTTGGATAAAAAATAATAATCAAATGATATTGAAAGAGTTGATAGTGGATATTTGAAATATGAGCTCATCAACTTGAAGGATAAAATTTCCTTCAAGTTGGATGTTAGCAAGGAACTCATGCGAAATAAAATTAAAGGAAAATATGCTGTTAAAGCAAATTATGTTAAGTGGGTTAGAAGGGGTTGTATTGATGATACTAACACCTTCCATTTCCTAAATTTAGGGTGAAGATATATTAATAAAGAGTGGGAAATGGTGATGATAATGGATTAATTTATTGTATGTGTAGATACTAGCTATTGGGTTTGTTTAAACTAAAAAATAAAAAAGGGGATTATAAAAATTATGTTAGGAGATACAGCAAGTGTATTGACAATAATAGGATTCACGATTGATATGGTACTGTTAATATTTTCTTTAAGGAAATCTTCTGAGAATCAAAATATATATATTGGAAGTTATAATGATAACCGAATGAGTGTTAAACAATACTTTACGAATCAAGCTGAAGTGATTAAAAGGGATCAAAAAAATAACTTTTGGATAGTATTATTAATCATTTCAACCTGTTTAGCTCTTTCACTCCCGCTTTTTAGTAAACTAAAGATGAATCTATTAATTATATTCTTTATCTGTATGCTAATACATTATGTTCATGTGTATAGATACTTGGTTGTTAATCGTGAATTTGTAAGAAAACCACTTTTAGTTTGCACGCATTTAATACTAGTAATATATTTAATTTTTATTCCAATAATAGTAGGTTCTTTTCCAGAAATTAAGGCGAGCATAAATTTTGATGGTGAATTCAAAGATATGTTGAAACCATTTTTCGACACTAATTCTGAAGAAATGGGAAATGAAATTTTTGAAGCATTTTCCTATAATATAAAACTGGTTATTTCTTCATTTTTTACTTATATTTTATTTTTAATTAAAGAAGGCCACTTAACCAATGTCTTCGCATTGTTTTTACTTCTTTTTATGCTTATGTCTTTATTGTTTCGGAATAGTATATTGAATTATATTTTATATACAAGAATTTTAGTGCTTTTAGTAGCTCTTTTAATGGTATTAGGGAGTGTTTGGATTTTGATACACACTAAGGTTGTCGTTCCAGTTCAAACGTTAGGGTTTGTCTTTATTTTATTATTATTGGCCCATGATGATAAAAGAAAATAACTGAATTTAAAATATATATTTTCTTAGCAAAACTAAAGTATTAGATATTTAGTGCGAATTATTAATAAATGAAATTTATTTAATTTGAACGCATGGGTGGTTTTATATCATAAGGTAAGAGGAAGTAGCTTTTTGAATACCTATCTAACTATAAGGAATATAGAGTGCTCCAAAAGAATTTATTGTGAAATTGTATACCAGACGAATTTCATCGGGGAAATAATTGGGTGTTTTTGGTACAATGGATAGTGAGGCTTATAAAATTATTTAAAGTATTGTAATGATTTTAGATTATTAAATTACAATACATTGGGAGGAAAAGTTGGTATGAATATTAGTGGGATTTTAGAAAGAGTGTTTAATAAGATACCAAAGGAACATGTTGCTAATATAATCACCTTAAAGCGTCCAGGTTGGGAGCCTGAAAAAAAGAATTATAAAAAAAATGAAATTAGAGAGGAATTTTTATCCCTAACAACTCTAATTGAACCTGATGAAGTAGAAGACTTTGTTGAGATGGCAGTAATGACTAAATCAATTGGGTTACCAGCTTATACATATAAAGTTAATCACTTAAATTTTTTAACTGAAGCCGAGTCAGGGATTTCAATTGCAGGTGTACATAATATGCCTTTTCAAGATAAGTATTTAATATCGATTGAGGACATTGAAAATGGGGATTCAATGTTGAAATTAACTGTTAGGTTGAAAGAGTATTCTGATTATTGGAGGAGAGGAGAGCGATGTTTAGATACCCTATCTGCAGTTTATAGAATAAAAATTAGCCTAGATAAAACTGCAAAGGTATTAACAATTTTCTCTGGAAATAACGAGGTACAAAATGTAATTAAAGATTATTTGGGATTTGTACTAAAATGGCCTATTCAAAGTTATAGAATTAGAGAAAGTATAAATCAAATAAACCAAATTGGAAGCGCAAGCTTTAAAACAGCAGTTCTATTAGATTTCATTTTCACTCGTTTACATGAAAAAGGAATTTTTTCACGCTTCAAAGAAATAAAATTTAATACAAAAAATAAAAAACACACAACAGATGGTATACGTAATATCACTATAAACGGTCGGAATTTATTATCTTCTCAGCTAGCATGTCAGTATATCACTTTAGGGAGCGATATTTTATCATTTAAAGTTGACATGACATATAATGATGTAGATTTTACAACTCTATTTTCTTTAAAAGGAAAAGAAGAAGATATATTAAAAATTGTTGTAATTGATAGTGATGATGATATATTTAAACAACAAGTTATAGACATTATTCAGTCAGAGTATATAGAATTATGTAGTACTGGTCTAAAAAATGTTCAAGGAACTTCAGATTTATTGAAACAAATTTATGAAAAGTTTATAAACGGGGATAAACTAATTAATGAAGTAATTCAAAATAGCTCATTAAAAATCATTAAATCTATTGCTGGAAATCTAGAAAAATGGGATTTAGATGATGAAAATAATCTAGAGATGCTTTATAGTTTTTATGAAGAAAACAAAATTATTTTAGATTCAGTGGGTTATGATGATTCTAATGAAGATATATTAAAAATTAAAAAGTATATTGGTTATGATGAAGAAGAAAAGGAACAAGAGCTTTCTGAAGATGAAGAAATAGCGATAGTTGAATAATAAAAAATAGAGGAGTGATAGAATGTTTTTAATGGAAAAAGATTGTATATTATATAGGGTAAATAGTGACTTTCAAATAGATAAATTACATTCTATTACTCCAAAAAGAATTACTTACGATAAATATGATATTTCTTACATGAATGATCAAATTATAAAAATTTCATACAAATGGTTAGACCCTATTAAGGTTCAAGATAAAATAATCTCGCGGGAACCTAAAAGTGTTTTTCTGTTATATTTTGTACAAAGAAAAATTCTTTGTTGCTTCGGAAGTTCAGAGAGTCAAATAGGGTTTGTCATAAGTAAATTAGAAAAAAAAATATCGATGCATTTGGAAAAAATAAATTTGTTTGATATATGTAGGGATAAATTTATTAATGAAGATAGTTGGGGATTTGATTTAGTAAACATTTATTTGTTACAAAAAAAACCAATTTCTTTCGATGATTATGAAAATACACAAGTGAAGAAAATAAAAATCAATGATATAGGTTCTGAAGAGTTGAGAGAGCATCTTATAAATGGAGAAGTAACTAGTTTTACTTATTATTTTAATGAATGGAAAACATATTTTTATTTGGATAGTGAATCTGTAGTATCATTTCCTGATGTAGTAAAAGAAGAGGTTGTTTATAATGTTATTGAAAGCCTTAGTGATATTGTTTAAGGAATGGAAGATGTGGATTTTTTTCTTAATCCCATTTGTTTTAGTATTTTTCTTAGATTTAGGTAATGCTTATAATGATAAGAGTTATAATGATTATAAAGATCTTACAAATTTATTGAGTTGGTTATTTACAGGCATAATGTCATTAGTATCCTTCTCAGCTTTATTTATTGCGTTTACTTTTGAAAATAAACTAGTGACAGCTTCTAAAAGTTTAAAAAGAATTTTAAAGCCATACTCCTTAAATAAAGGAGATTTAAGAAATACATTAATTAACTATGAGAATAATTTGTCAAAAGATCATTTTTTAAGTGTGCTGTATTACGTATATTTAATTATTACCTTTTTTTCTATATTGGTTTGGGGAACAACACTAAAGTTTTATAGAGGCTTTAATTATTCAGAGGGATTTAAATTATCTATAGGTAACTTTTTGAAGATTGGTAGTGGGGCTTTCTTTGTTATAGTGTGTCTATCATTAATGTTAATTTCCATTGCATTAAAGTTAATTAGGATGAATAAGGATCCTTTAGGAAAAGGATATTTACCTCAAATAGATAAAATTTGTGACGTAGATTATTTAGTTGGGAATAAAGCTGATATTATGGAATTTTTCTCTTTAAATTTTCCAATTTTGGAGGTTTATAAAAACCCTGCTTCCAGCATTGTTGAACATGAGGTAACATTTACTTTACCTATAACAGTTTCTAATTTTCGATTTGTGATAAAGTTATATCAAAGTGAAGATAGAAAGGGAATTCTAACTTGTTTTGGGAATTTAGCAAATCAAATGGATAAAACAGAGGTTGGAGAATCCTACACATGTATAGTCACTAATAAATTAAAAGAGGAGATATATCATACAATAAATGAAAAAGATTGTTATGGAATATTAAAGATATATGATAAAGAAAAAAATGTGGTAGCTAAATATACACTGAAGAAACGAGTAGAAACGGAATTTAATTTTCACTTTGAAATGGATAAAAAACTATTAGCTAATTTTGATGGTAGCAAAGATCGAGACTATGGATTAATTGAGAGTATACAATGTCATAATGGAAAATTAGTAAATTACCAGTTAGAGATGTAATTTAAAGAGTAACATATAAAATATTAAGGATAAGAAGTTGAATTAAAGAGAAGCACTCTGACGAGTGCTTTTTCTTTTTTAATCGTGGGATTATGATTTTTAGTAGCTTATGATAAAATATTCTTAAAATTAGTATTTTTTGATAGAGGAGTGATTGATTGTTTCAAGACTTAACAAGAAGTCGGTTATACGGTCTATGTCCTAAAGGAATAAATACTCCATTTGTAGAATCTTTATTGAGCTATCTTATTAGATTAGCGGAAGTGCATGCTGTTCATTTAGGAGATTTATTAGCTTACGAAATAGCACCAATATTGGAGAAACAGTATTTGTTAAATAGTATCGAGAGAGGGGGAAATCGTTTTTATGATGGGGCTAGGACAATTAATGGTATTGGAAAGAATGCCGAAGATATGATAACTACTTTGGAATATCTTACAAGTATAAAAAAATTAGAGAAGTTGACTCTTTCAAAATTTAAAGAAGTGTTCATTGTTAGAAATTTAATAAGAAAAAGTTTAGCTTGGTGTCCTAAATGTTTGAATGAACTAATGGAGAAGGGATTGTTGTATTACCCATTAATTTGGTCTCTTACGACTTATAATGTATGTATAAATCATAAAATTTATTTAGAAGAAACATGTCCTACTTGTAATAAGGTAATTCCATTCTTGCATAGAAAGAGCAGAATTGGTATATGTCCGTATTGCCAATCGCACCTTTTTAATTCACTTAATACTCTTCAATTTACAGACCACAAAGATTATTATACTTCCCGAAATGTAGAAATTTTATTTAGAGAAAATAGCTTTAGTATTCATACATTATATAAAAATTTGTTTTTAATTCTTCAAAGCGGCTTTAATGGAAATGTGAAGCAATTTGCGACTTATATAGGTGTGCCTAAAACAACAGCATGGGGATGGCTAAATAAAAGCACTATCCCACCGCTAAATAAGATTCTAGATATTGCTTATATTTTCAATATTCCAATACAAACATTGTATAAAGAGTGTGAAAAAATCAAGATAACACCTGATGTATTAGTTAATGATATCAATGAAAAAACAGAAAAAAGAGATAGATGCACATTAAGTAATGAAAAAATTATTACTTATTTGAATGAAATAAGTAAGGAACAAGATGATGTGAAGACAATAATTGATATTGCTATAGATTTAAAATGTAGCACAAAGTTTCTTTATACTAATTTTCCGGAGGAGTGTAAGAAAATCTCAGAACGTAATCATCAAATACAAGCTGAAAAAAGATCTCTTTATATGTCCAATTTAAAAGAGCAGATACAAGAAGTCTGTTATAACTACTTTTTACAAGATGTTTTTCCTACTAGAAAATTATTAGAGCAGGAGTTAAAATTACCGTTTCTTTTTAAAAATCGCCAGTTGAAAGAGTACTTCTATCAAGTTCGTTTAGAATTAGAAAAACAATTTAATATTTGAAAGGAGTGAATTTATGTTACAAGAGACTGAGTTTATTAAATGGTGTAAGGATAATGGAATGTCTGATTTAGCACAAGATTTAATTAATCAGATCAGGATGTCTCCTCCAAGTAGAAAAGTAAAAAGTGGTCGTGGGAATGTACCAGGACGTTATCCTAGTAGGAAGATGGGGGTGACTATTCAATATGAAAGTCATCGAATTGAATTGAATGCAATATATAAGATGGAATATGATCTGTCAGTTTTAGAATACTATGATCAACCTAATCCAATTTTTTTAGAATACATGTCTAAGAATAATCGTAAGGTGACTGTTAATTCTACTCCAGATTTTTTTGTTATAAGGGAAAATGAAGCTGGATGGGAAGAATGGAAAACGGAAGAAGAACTTTTAAAATTAAGTCAACAATCTCCAAATCGGTATATGCGAGATTTGGAGGGAAATTGGAGGTGCCCACCAGGGGAAAAATTTGCGGAACGTTTTGGTTTGAAGTTTTATTTAAGGAGTTCTAAAGAGATTAATTGGAATTTTTCTAGAAATATTCAAGTGCTTGAGGATTATATAACTGCATCAGAATGGATAGAATTAGATGAACAGAAAATAAGGTTAATGCGAGATATTGTCAGCTCTAAGTATGGTATTACAATCGAGGAAGTTTTAGAATCTTACTATACTTTAACTATAGATGATATTTACTCCATAATTGCTCGAAAATATGTCTATTTTGATTTAAATAAGTATGTTTTAACTGAGCATCATCAAGCTCCATTATTCTTAAATCAAAAATTGTCCCAAATATATGAAATGAATTTTGCTGAAAATACAGATAGAGAAGAAGCATATACAGTAGCTCCTAATCTCCTTCAACAGGGTACTAAATTAGTATGGGATGGAAAAATCTATAATGTTATACATGTAGGGAATAACATTATATCATTGGTAGATGAAAAAGATAATTTAGTAAATATTTCTCAAAAAAATTTTAAAACTCTTGATGAGGAAGGGGCTATTCGGTTTCTAAATCAGAATAATAACATAGATGAACAACAAGAATATAGACAAACCCTGTTAGAAGGCGTTTCACCAAAGGCACTTGAGGAGGCCTATGGTCGATATAAATTACTGAAAGAGCATAGTGAAGAAGGTGGGAATAACCAATATAGTAATAGAACTATACGAAGATGGAAAAAGGCATTTGAAGAGTCTGAAAGATTATATGGAAATGGTTTTTTAGGTTTGCTACCAAAGAAACAACAAAGAGGAAATAGGATGCCGAAAATTGATACGGTTGTTCAAGATTTAATGAAAGAAGTTATAGAAAAGTATTATCACAATATTAAGCAATTGAGTGTAAAAGCTGTCTATGGTTTATTGATAGAGGAATGTAGAAAGAAAGGGCTTAGTATTCCTAGTTATGTAACTTTTACAAAGTATGTTAATGGCTATTCAAGTTATGAAGTAGTAAAAAGCAGAAAAGGTAAAAGAGCTGCATATTCAAAAGAGTTTTGGTATCTAGAAGGATATACCCCTAAACATGGTGATAGACCGTTTGAAATCGCACATATTGATCATACAGAATTAGATATAGAATTAGTTTTAATGCATGGGAAAGAAAAAGTGACTCGTAGACCATATCTTACTTTACTAATAGATGCGTATTGTAGAAAAATTCTAGCTCATTACATAACTTTTGATTCCCCTAGTTATCGGTCAATTATGATGGTTTTACGAGAGTGTGTAAGAAGGAACGGAAGGCTTCCAAACAATTTGGTAGTTGATGGGGGTAAAGAATTTCATAGTTTATATTTTGATGTATTATGTGCGCAATACAACATTAATAAGAAGGAAAGACCTCCAGCTAAGGCTAGATTTGGAAGTGTTATAGAGCGTTTATTTGGAGTAACCAATTCCTTATTTATACATAATTTACAAGGGAATACCCAATTAACAAAAGAGGTAAGAGTTGTTACAAAGAGTACAAATCCAAAAAACTCTGCAATTTGGACATTAGAAAAGTTAAATGCTTTATTCTATGAATGGATTGACTATTATGAAAATACAATACATGCTGGTCTAGGGACGACACCTAAAAATCAATTTGATATAGGAATTGCAATAGGAGGAAAGAGGGAGATGAATTTGATTTCATATGATCAAAACTTCATTTTATCAACTTTGCCATCTACACCTAGAGGAAAAGGCTTAGTGCAGCCTGGTAAGGGTGTTGTATTTAATAATGTTTGGTACTGGAATGAGGGGTTTAAAAATCCGAAAATTGAAAAAACTAATGTGGATTTAAAATACGATCCTTTTAATGTTGGAATTTTATATGCATATGTTAATAAGAAATGGGTTAAATGCATATCAGAATATTATTATCTTCTAGAGGGAAAAACACATAAACAATTACAAATAATTACCGAAGAGATTAGATATAAATTAGGTATTAAAGGAAGAATATCTCTTAAACAAATAGCAACGTTTATACCAACAATTGAAAGTCATGAAAAGGTAATAAAACAAGCTATTATTGAACAAGAAAATCAAAAATCCCGTGGTACGTTTGGGGAAGTTTTATCGGCAGATGACATGGAGGTTCAAAAATCTTTATCCAAATTTAGGGAGATAGACATAGAGGATATTCCAAGTTTCAAGATTATAGAAAGCTAATCAATCTGTGAAAGAGAGGTAAGGGTATTGATTAAAGAGACTTCTATAATAAAAGAAGAAACTACTATGGAAGGGAAGATGAAAAAATTCGAACGTGTAAAAATTATTCATCCAAAAATGAAGCAAATAATGTCCGAGCTTAAATCATTGATAGAACAGCCTTCTGGAAATGAGATTATTATGGTGTTAGGACCATCCGGTGTTGGAAAATCAACACTTATATATGAATTAAAGAAAGAAATTCTAAATGAAATGATGGTTGAATTAGAAAAAGATAAATCTATTCTTCCATTTGTGTCTGTAGAACTTATCTCTCCTGATAGTGGTGTTTTTAATTGGAAGGACTTTTACGTACGAGTACTAAGCTCTATGGAGGAACCATTAATTGATAAGAAAATTATTTATGAAGATAAAATTGAATCAAAGAGGAAACCTAGAGCAAGGGAAGCTCATTATTTAACTTCTCCAGAATTACGTAGATCATTAGAAAATGCTTTTTATTATCGTAAACCTAAAGTATTTATAATTGATGAGGCACAACATTTTATTAAGGTCCCATCAGCAAGGAAGTATTTAGACCAATTAGATTCGCTTAAATCATTATCAAATTTGACTAAGGTTCCTCAGTTATTAGTGGGTACATATGAATTAAAAAACTTTGTTAACCTAAATGGTCAATTGGCACGAAGGACTTTAGATATCCACTTTCCTAGATATGATCTATCTAATAAAGAAGACTTTATTAATTATTTGGGTATTATTCGAGGACTTCTAGAATGTTTGCCTATAGAAAAATCACCTAATTTATTAGAGTATTGGGATTTCATATATGAGAGAACTATAGGATGTGTAGGAATATTAAAAGATTGGTTAAGTAGAGCATTAAAATTAGCTTTGGAGAATAATGATGATGTGTTAGAAATGAATCATTTGAGAAATACAGCATTATCAATAAATAAAATTTCTAAGCTTGTAGATGAAGTGGCACAAGGAGAAATCTGTTTTATAGAAACATCAGAAAAGATACTAGACGTAAGGAAGAAATTAGGTATTGATAACACAGATATAAGGAAAAACAAACATTCAAAGAAAAAAGGTGTAGGGATTAGAAAACCGAATAGGGATCAAGTAGGTGGAAATAAGGATGAAGAATAGTTTTGATATTATTATAGTTGAAGATAGACATGATTTGGACTTGTATTCAAAAAGAAGTCAACTTTATGGATTGGAACCTATGGAAAAAGGTACAGCTTATGTAGAATGTTTAACTAGTTATATTAGTCGTTTAGCCCATGCTCATAATATATCACTAACTAATTTGATGCTTGGAACAATCTATCCTTGTATTATGGAGACTAGTAAACGGAATTCTTTCAAGACCGAGGAAGGAAAATATATTAATGGAATTGGTAAGGTAGCTCAAAGGTATGTAAATATATTAGAAGAACTGACAAATAAAAGTGATTTAAACCAGTTAACCCTAATGAATTGGTCAGCAATTTTAAATAAATCAACTTTGATAAATGGATATAAAAGATGGTGCCCAATTTGTTTTAGTGGGTGGGAATTAAAGGGCTCTATAGTTTATGAACCACTAATCTGGAATTTAAAGGATGTTAAAATTTGCAATATTCATAACTTATATTTGCAAGAAGAATGTCCGTGTTGTAAAAAGCGAATACCTTACTTTACTACTTACATTCGTTTAGGGTATTGTCCGTATTGTAATAGTAATCTAGGAAATATGGAATATTATCAATACTATAATTTCAAACACATACATGAATCTGATAAAAATATTGTTGGAACATATCTTGATTTAATAAAAAGTGGTTCTTTTTTAACGATAGTACCCTTGAAAGAAAAAATAAATTATTTTTTCACAAGATTATTGAATGAAAATAAGGATGTATCTTTTACGAATTTTTCGAAGCAATTAAATTATGATAGGAAAAGAATGACAACGTGGTTTTATGGAATTCATATTCCACCAATTGAATTTTGGACCAAAATGTGTACCATTTTAGAAGTGTCTATAGATACCTTGTTTTTGAATGATATTGATTTAAAAGCAATTTCTCCATACTTGCAGAAAAAGAAAAGAAGTAAAACTTATAAAAAATTTGAAAAACAGGATAAAGATAAGATGGAACATATTTTAGTTCTGTATTTGGATAATTTTGATAAAACTAGGAATATAATGTCGTTTAGTCAAGTTGCGGATTTATATGGTTTTCATCATTCGATATTATCGAAGCAGTTTCCAGATTTAAAAAAATTGATAGATGAGAAATATAGAGAATTTCTTAAGAAAAAGAAACTACAAGAAATAAGGAATTTAGAGAAGAGAATAGGGGATATTATCGAAGATGAAAGTATGTACAAATGGGGAATAAAAACGGCTTTAAAGAAATTTGGAATTAGTTATAAAGTAGCCCGCAGACATTTCCCGGATCTATGTCAAAAGATTATAAATAATCATTTAGAATATGTGAAACAAAAAAGCAAGGAAAGGATAGAGCGTGAAAAAAGAAATATAAAGGATTTTATGATACATTTACATAATGAAGGTATTATTCCTACGGATACCACAGTAGTAAATTATTATCCGAAAAGTGTTGTGTTTAAGGAACATTTTTTTAGGAGATATAGAACAGAAGTAAGGAAAGAACTTGGATATGACTTTTAATTTTTGGCCAAATTATGGTTAAATATATTGCTTTAAGACAATTTATAATTAAATAAGTATATAAGATTTAGAGATATTTATGGGAATTGATCTTGATTTGGTCATTAATTGATTAATTACATGGCCAAATTGTTCTTTAATTTACATGTATGATATGAACCATAACTTTGCCAGGTTGGCGGGGGGATGGTTCTTTTTGTTTTGTGCTTTTATAAAATACTTAAGTTGATAGGGATGAGGCAGTACCCCATCCCTATCAAGCTATCAAAACAAAATCTCTCCTAAAACGAAAAAGAGATGGAGAAAACAATATCATTAAGTGCCGCATTAATATGGACATTAAGTTGTGGTTCACAGCCACCCTGTGTAGTTAATAATGCGATTGTAACCAATTGACGTTGTTTGAGGTCTAATCCTTCTCGAGGATAGATATCATCAAAAGCGAATTCAACAACATATTTACCGAGATCAGGAGCAATATCTTTTAGTGAATCTATAACACGCTGCCCGCCTTATCCATATAATTCCATTATTTTTTGCCAGCCACACTGATAACGTCCATTATTCATTGTAATTGCCTCCTAAGATTTTAAGACACCCCCATAACGAGAATTTTACTTTTTTACAGTTATTTATGAAAATTCCGCTTGTTTTTTTCATTTTTGGGATGCTAGACCTAAAAATCCAGCAATAAGCACAGACTAAAACATTTAGTCTACATGGAATAATTTTAATAATTTATGTTTTTTCTGAAATGTACACTAGGTGTAATATAATATATTTCTTATTAGAATTATAACAAACAGTTGTATAGATAACTAGCCTTGTTTTTTAATCAATCTATCTTTAGACTTATACATAGAGCCCCTATTTTGGGAAATAAAAACAAAATTAGATATTGATTGGTATTTTATATTTTATTTTTTAAACTTAAGAAATGTCATGAGAGAATTAGGTACAAAAACTGGATATGTAACATGCGTCTAAACGACTGTATCTACAATCTCCACCTAAATGAGCATGCTATGTAACATAGCTTACAAATTTGAAGTACTTACATAAGATCAGATTTCATACATTGAATCTAATTTTGAAGAGCAACAAATTAATGTGGTATAGGGAAAAGGAGGATTGATGAAAGATTTTTGTGAGTTTGCTATACAAAAAAATATTGCCAAAGACAATGAAACTATCTTTGGCAAAAACGAGTCATTAATTTTATTTCTTTTTTTCCAGTAAGGTCGCTGTCGCAAAGTAAAGTAAGGTTCCTATGATTCCAGTAAAAAATACTTTTTGCTCTGAAAACATAAAAGACATACCGTATGCTATTACGATAGAAATTGTTAGACCAACATATAATTTGTTAAACAATTTATATGTTAAAAATCCTGCTAAAAAAGAAATAAGAATTGGTGTTCCATATAGCGTAAACTCAAACATTTACAAAAACTCCCTTTTTTAAGATATCATTCAATATTTACAACATTCTAAATTATTTTAGAAAAGAAATCAATAGAGGAGAATTTACAAAATGAAAAAATCATTATTTAGTATTCTTTTTGTTTTCACACTATTTATTGGAGGAAAGGCAGCCTCAGCCGATGAAAAAACGTTTGGAGATTATAATGAAATTGCAGAAAAAATGAGACAAGATGGTGCTTCGGAATCTGATATTTCAAGCGTAATTACGAAATTACAAAATGATGAGCCTCTGGATTCAGAGAAAACATCAGGTGAAGCAGTATTATTTAATTATACTGAATTAGAAATGGTTAATAATCCATTTGCAGCTACTGCGGAAAACCCGAAAAAAGTTAATCGTTACCCTGACGGTTCATATAACATTGTTGAATTAGATATTGAAAATGATGAAGAAGCTGCTACTCCTTATAGTTCTGGAAGTTTCAAAACAATTAAAGTTACAGGTAAAAATGCGCTTAGTAATGCGTCGTATAGTGCTAGAGTATATTTAAACACTCATAATGGAAACAATTACATCGATAAAGTATATGGTAAAAATATACATACTATAGCTGGTACATTCAGTGATGATAAACTTGCAATTAGTCGTAAGACTGAAAATCGTTCACAGAAGATTACAGCAAAATCAAGCTTATACTTTAAATATACAAACTATAAAAATATGTCAGCTAAAACAATTTACTTAAGAATGCATACTGGTGATAGTTTGAAAGATAGATTAGGTATCTGGGTATCTATGACTGATGGATCAGCAAGTTATAAATAAGTCTTATTGATTGAATATAACTATTAATTCATTATATAATAATAAAGTAATTTTTATTAGATTTATTTGGTAACGTAAAGAAATACTTTCCTATTACAAAAAAAGAAGACATCCATTTTAAAATGTACCCTATAGAATAGACAATTGAAAAAAGTCTATTCTATAGGGTGTTTTTTGTATAATAAAAGGAAAATTTGGATCGGAGAATGTTGAAAGTGACAAAAAAGCTATTTACAGAAAGAGAAATTCAAATTTTATGAAGAAATACGAGATTGTCTGTCCGGTTCGCAAAGCGAATCCTTATAAAGGATGCTAAAATCTACAAAAGAACATCAAATAGTACCGAATTGATTAAATAGGGAATTTAAACAAAACACCCTAGGGAAAACACTCGTTACAGATATCACCTATTTAGTTTACGGTAAGAATCAAAGGAAAGGATGGCGTTTTTTATGTCTGTTTCTGTGTCTAACGTATTACAACTATTTCCTACACGTAGCTTTTAAAAAAAGAAACAACCTCTACTATAATTAGCGTTGTATGGGCTTAGCTTGATAGCGATGGGCAGTACCCCTGAAACAGAAAATAAAGAAATGGTTATGGATGATAAGCAGATATATACTATAGCTGATCGTAAAAGCCCAATTGGTGAGTTTCTATTAATAAAATCATTTTATTCAAATCTTAATATGTTTTGTGTTTCTATCTATACCTATTGTAAGATTATATAGAGTTCTCCTAATAAGCTGTTATAATGACTTTTTTTAGGAGTTTAATACTTATAAATCTTAAATTATTTTTGGAGATAATTTTTTATCTAACCAAGTTATATTGAAGTAGAGGTGAACCATCGGTGAGGCAGGTGTTAGTAATTAAAAATGAAAGGTCTTTATCAAAGAAAATCGTAAGCGGTTTAACGGAAGAAGGCCATTTCATTTTAAAACTTCACAATGAAAACGAAGGTTTAAATATAGTATATGAACAAGATTGGGATATTATCATATTAGATTGGGATTCATTAAGCATATCTGGACCAGAAATTTGCAGGCAAATACGACTTGTTAAAATGACACCGATCATTATTGTGACCGACAATATTTCTAGCAAGGATTGCGTAGCAGGGTTACAAGCAGGAGCGGATGATTATATAAGAAAACCATTTGCGAAAGAAGAATTAGTAGCAAGAGTTCAAGCTATTTTAAGGCGAAGTGATTATACTCAGCAAAATGAGCCGAATTTTGTTCAGTTTAAAGATCTCCTTGTTGATGTATCTAGCAATATTGTGAAAAAAGGCGGTAAAAATCTCTCGCTTACGAAACGCGAGTACGACTTACTTGTATTTTTAATCAAGAATAAAAACACAATATTGAGCCGTGAAATGCTTTTGAATCAGGTTTGGGGATATAACGTAGTAGTAAATCCAAATGTAGTAGACTTATATATTGGATATGTAAGAAAAAAGTTAAAGTGTGAGAAGAAAGACAGATATATTCAAACGATACATGGCAGAGGCTATTCAATGATTGAATGATAAAATAGTTTATGTGAAATATGAAAAATTAGCTATTAATGGTCATTTTTTTTACAGTAGAAATCACAGTTTATAAGGTGCTAATCTACTGGTTAGTACGTGTGGGGGATGAATTTGTTGCGCATTAGTTGAGATTATATCTAAGTTATGTTTAATTTTATTAACTCACACCATTCACAAGATTTTCACATAATTAATGACTATACTTATTTACAGGATATTCAAATGAAAATGATTATCAATATTGATTTAGGTGAATAGCAGTTATTATCTAATTCAATCTTTGGAAGTCATCATTTTCGAAATAAATTACATAATAAGGAGTATACGTATGAAAAAAACTATGCTTTTAAAATTAGTAAGTATTCTAGCAATTTTCACTTTAATGTTAGTAGCTTGCTCAAATCCAGGTAAAGAAACTTCGAAGGCTACTAAAGATAATGGTAGTGATAAGCCAAAAACAGTAGAAATCACTGATGCGCATGGAAAAGTTACAGTTCCTGTAAATCCAAAGAATGTAGTTGCTTTAGATAATAGAACGTTTGAAACTTTAGCTGATTGGGGAATTAAATTAGCGGCTGCTCCAAAGGATGTCATGCCTGCTGATTCAGCATATAAAAAGGATGAAAAAGTTCAAAATATCGGGAATCACCGCGAACCAAATCTTGAAATTATCGCAGCTGCAAACCCTGACCTTGTAATCGTTGGTCAAAGATTTGCTAGCCATTACGAAGAAATCAAAAAATTAGTACCAAATGCAGCAGTTATTGATCTTAATGTTGATGTTTCTGAGAAGGCTACTAAGCCTGGAGAAAACTTAGTAAAAGGACTTAAAGATTCTACAGTTACTTTAGGAAAAATCTTTGATAAAGAGAAAGAAGCTAAAAAATTAGTAGCTGATTTTGATAAATCTATTGAAAATGCAAAATCTGCTTATAACGGAAAAGATAAAGTTATGAGTGTTATCGTTACTGGTGGTAATATTGGTTTTGCTGCTCCACATTCTGGTCGTGTTTGGGGACCAATGTATGAAATTTTCGGTTGGACTCCAGCATTAGAAGTTTCTAATTCTACTGCAGGTCATAAAGGTGACGACGTTTCTGTTGAAGCTATTGCACAAACAAATCCTGATTGGCTGTTCGTATTAGATCGTGATGCTGCAACATCTGATGCAGCTAAGTCAGCTCCTGCTCAGGATGTTATTTCTAAATCACCAGCTCTTCAAAACACAACTGCTGTTTCTAAAAAACAAGTTATTTATGCACCAGCAGATACTTACACAAATGAATCAATTCAGACTTATATAGAGTTATTTGGAAATATCGCAAAAACTTTAGCTAAGTAGTGTAAAGGGGTACGAAGCAGTGTCAAAAAATATAATTTCTAGGGTTGAGAATATTTCTCAACCCCAGTTTTATAATCACAATAAATTATGGACAAAATCTTTTATAATAGCGATTATAGTTGTTCTAATTTTAGGGATTATATCACTGTTTACTGGCGTTTATGATATACGTGGACAAGAGGATGGAATGGAGATGTTTTTCATCACTCGTGTTCCGAGAACAGTTGCATTAATGCTTACTGGAGCTGCAATGGCGATGGCAGGGCTTGTCATGCAACTTATTACACAAAATCGTTTTGTTGAACCTACTACAACGGGAACTATTGAATGGTCAGGCTTAGGCCTGCTTTTTGTGTATTTACTATTCCCTGCCCCGACTTTAGTTCAAAGAATGACTGGTGCAATCATTTTTTCTTTTATAGGAACTATGATTTTCTTTCTATTTTTAAGAAGAGTTAAGCTTCGTTCGTCTTTAATTGTCCCGATTATTGGATTGATGCTTGGAGCAGTTATTTCTGCAGTGTCTACTTTTTTGGGACTCCTTTTTCAAATGACGCAAAGTATTGAAACTTGGTTTGTAGGTTCATTTGCTAACATTCAGGTCGGAAGATACGAATATTTATGGCTGATTGTTATCGTTACTTTGCTTATTTTTATGTATGCGAATAGATTGACTTTAGCTGGACTAGGAGAAGATGTCGCAACAAGCCTTGGCGTTAATTACAACCGAATTGTTCTTTTTGGAACAGCTCTTATTTCTTTTGCCGTTGGGATTGTTGCAGCTGTTATTGGAAATTTACCTTTCTTAGGGTTAATTGTTCCAAATATTGTTTCCATGTTTAGAGGTGATGATCTTAGAAGTAATTTACCTTGGGTGTGTCTGATCGGAATGGGTACAATAACTGCCTGTGATATCATTTCTCGAACAATTATAAAGCCTTTTGAATTACCTGTTTCTTTAATACTTGCATCAGTGGGAGCAGTCGTGTTTATTACTATTTTATTGAGAAAAAGAAAACCAAGGAGGCCACGATGATCACATTAGATTATAGAAATAAAGAAAATGTCGAAGTCGATTCTAGCCTTCATAATGAAAGTAGATCAGCTAGCGCTTTTCGTTCTAAGAAGGAAGCAAGACGTTATTGGATTGTACTGATAACATTGATTGCTTTAGGCCTCCTTTCTTCATATGGACTGTTAGTGTATAACAATCCAGTTCCGATAGATTCACCTTCTTTTATCCCAGTTGTTAAGAGAAGGATTGTAGCTATTGTTGCAATGATTATTGCAGCTGTTTGCCATAGCTTGTCGACAGTTGCTTTCCAATCCATTACGAATAATAAAATTATTACGCCTTCGCTTTTAGGTTTCGAATCACTTTATTCAGCAATTCACACGAGTACAATATTCTTCTTTGGTGCTAGTGCATTGATCAATTTTACTGGGATTGGTCCATTTTTATTTCAAATTTTTGTTATGGTCCTCATGAGTTTGATACTTTATGGATGGCTACTTTCTGGTAAATACGGGAATTTACAACTTATGCTTTTAGTCGGGATTATTATTGGTGCTGGACTAAATTCTATGTCAACTTTCATGAGAAAGTTACTTGCGCCTTCAGAGTTTGATCTTTTACAAGCAAAATTATTTGGCTCTGTTAATCATGCAGATCCTGCATATTTTCCTATTGTCATTCCGATGATTATAATTGTAGCAGTATTAATTTTTGCTCATTCTAAGAATTTAAATGTGTTATCACTAGGAAAGGATGTTGCTACTTCCTTTGGAGTTAAATATCAACCTAGTGTAATTTATACGCTTGTATTAGTAGCTATTTTAATGTCTATTTCAACAGCTTTAATTGGGCCACTTACTTTCTATGGGTTTTTAGTAGCAACTTTGAGTTATCAGGCGGCGGCAACTTATGATCATAGATATATTTTCCCAATGGCTTTTGCAATCGGATTTTTAATAATGACGAGCGCATACTTTTTAATGTATCATGTATTCAATGCTCAAGGTGTAGTTTCAGTTATTATTGAATTATTTGGTGGAATTATATTCTTAACTATAGTTTTAAGGAAGAGGGCTTTATGATAAAAATCGATAATGTTAAAAAGTTCTATACTGATAAGGTAAAAATAGGACCTTTGGATATTGAAATACCAAAAGCGGGCTTTACTTCTTTAATTGGACCAAATGGTGCTGGAAAGTCTACGACACTTTTGATGATAGGAAGACTTTTAGATATGGATGAAGGTCAAATCCAAGTAGCAAATATGGATGTTTCTGAATCCAAATCAAAAGACTTAGCAAAAGTTTTGACTATATTGCGACAAGAAAATCATTTTGTAACGAGGCTTACTGTTAGACAATTAGTTGGATTTGGACGCTTTCCTTATTCAAAGGGAAGATTAACTAAAGAGGATGAAGTTATTATTTCTAAATATATCGACTTCCTAGATTTAACGAATTTAGAGAATAGATATTTAGATGAGCTTTCTGGTGGTCAAAGACAAAGGGCATATGTAGCGATGGTATTGTGCCAAGAGACGGAATATGTACTTTTGGACGAACCTTTGAACAACCTTGATGTTGCTCGTTCTGTTCAAATGATGGAGCATTTGAGACGTGCAGCTAATGAATTTGGAAGAACAATTTTGACTGTTATGCATGACATAAATTTTGCAGCAAAATACTCTGACAAAATTTGTGCTATGAAAGATGGACAAATTGCTGCTTTTGGAACAGTAGAAGAGGTTATGGACCCAACACTTTTGACAGATATTTTTGAAACAAAAATAGAGATTATTGATGGTCCTTATGGGCCGATCGCTGTTTATTAGTTATAAAATGTATACTGTAGCTGCTGTCTATATTTTGTAGGCAGCAGCTTTTTTGCGATTGCATTTATAAAAAAGTTATTTTACATAAGGTGAATGTGATTCTCTCGTTTTTAAAATGTCGTAATCAAAAGGGAGGAGTAACATTATGCTTACAGTGCGATTTTAGATGTGGTGATATACTGTTTATGAGTGTTTGTTGTGTCGTTTTTTGTCGGTAAGTCGATATATTATGAAAATCGCTGATATAAATTGAGTTGCGCTGATATATTTCGAAAATCGCCGATATAATTGGAGTTGCGCTGATATATTTGAAAAATCGCTGATATATTTTGGAGGGGATAAAGATGATTGTGAAAGAACGGAAAATGCCCGTACATTTGCTCCAATTAGAAGCTTTACTTAGAAGATTGCCTGCTCATCATCCAAAAAGGAACGTGGTGGCTGAAAATTTAGCGAAATTTATGGCTGGCTATAAAGGAGAGCAGGCAATTGAATATCCGCTTAGTTTTCTATCTGAAACAAAATATAGCATTTTACATGACATTAGATTGTTTGATCAGAAACATTATTTCCAAATTGATGCCCTCATAATTTCTTCATGTTTTCTTCTTTTTCTTGAAATAAAAAATATCATTGGTACGTTAATTTTTGATGCAAAGTTTAATCAACTCATTCGAATCGTAGATGGTGCTTCAGAAGAGGGTTTTCCAGATCCGCTTTTACAAGTGAAACGGCAAGAGGTGCAGCTGAGAAAATGGCTGAGTTTGCATGGTTTATATAATATTCCGATTGAATCTCTCATTGTAATTAGTTCTCCTCGTACAATTATTAAAACTTCAGATGAAATGCTTCCTAATAAAATTATCCACGGTGCAAATTTACCTAATAGAATCAAACAAATGGAAAATCAATATAAAGAAGATATAATTGGTAATGTAGATGGACTTATAAATCAGATTATGAATGAGCACATTCCGCAACGACAAAATATTTTTGTACAATATAAATTAAAAAAAGAGGAATTACTAAAGGGCGTGCAGTGTGAGGAATGTTTTACAATGGCAATGTTAAAAGAAAAACAGGGCTGGCGTTGCTCAAACTGTAATAGTACGTCTAAAAATGCTCATTTACGTGCTTTACAAGACTACACACTTCTGTTTGGAACAATAACTACCAATAGCAAATTGAGGGACTTTCTTAATATGCAATCTAGTTCTGCGGTTAAAAGACTCCTCAAAACAATGAACATCCCACACACCGGCACCAACAAAGGGCGAAAATATGATTTAACCCACCTCCAATTATAATTTTGCTATAATAAATAAGTATTTACGTGAAGGAGAGTGTGAAATGAAGTTTAATATCGATCATTACATAGCTAGCGTTTTACAGTGGATATTGAATATAGCGTTAATTATATTATCCATTGTCTTATCTATCTTTTTAATTAACGAGACTATCACATTTATTCAATACATATTTTCAACAAAGGAATATACGTCGTATAAATTGGTTGAAAGTATTATCGTCTATTTCTTATACTTCGAGTTCATCGCATTGATTATTAAGTATTTTAAGTCGAACTACCATTTTCCGTTACGTTATTTTATTTATATTGGAATCACGGCGTTAATTCGATTAATTATTGTGTCTCATGAGGAACCGATGGAGACGTTATTATACGCAGGAGCAATTCTTATTTTAGTTATCGCTTTATACATATCTAATATGAGGGATTTGAGAAAAGAGTAGTAGTGCAGACAAAGGTTTGCACTACTTTTTTATCCCGCTTTAATGGGCAGTAAGACCCCCACCTCAAAATGCAGCGAAAGCAAAGAAGTTAGGTGGGGATCGGGCTGATTAAATCTTGACCTTCAAGTTACTTGAAAGTTTACAATGTAAATAGGGCGTTTGAAATTGAAAAAAATTGAGAAATTAAGTGAAGAGGTTTCTTTTATTTGGAGGTTATAGAAATGAGTCAGGAATTGAAATTGCGTCCATTAGAGCGAGAAGATTTAAAGTTTGTACACGAATTGAATAATAATGCACATATTATGTCGTATTGGTTTGAAGAGCCGTATGAGGCATTTGTAGAGCTGCAAGACTTATACGATAAACATATACATGATCAAAGCGAACGCCGATTTATCGTTGAAAAGGACAATGAAATGGTTGGATTAGTTGAGTTAGTGGAAATCGATTATATTCACCGTAGAACGGAATTCCAAATTATTATTGATCCGAACTATCAAGGATATGGTTATGCAGCGGAAGCGACGCGTTTAGCGATGGATTACGCTTTTTCTGTATTAAATATGCATAAACTCTATTTAGTTGTTGATAAAGAGAATGAAAAAGCTGTACATGTTTATAAAAAGGTTGGATTTATGGTGGAAGGTGAACTGTTAGATGAGTTTTTCGTGGATGGTAACTATCATAATGCAATAAGGATGTGTATGTTCCAAAAGGCATACTTTGGAACGAAATAACCGATTGAAAAAGCTATAGATAATATTGTGTCTATAGCTTTTTTGTAATATAAACAGAAATCATTTATCGAAAAACAATAAATAATTATTGACTTGTGATACCTCCGGGCTTATTATGATGGTAATAAGATCAATGAAAATTAAAGGAGAGTACAAGATGAAAAACAAATATGTAGTAGCTATTTCTTTCATGATTTTAGCGATTATTACTTTAGCTATACATGCTTCAAACAGTAAAGTAGGAGCGAATGGATTCCTTGAAGAACCTTTCTTTTTCCTAGTACCAATAAGTTATGTATTGTTCTTTAGTGGTATTGGTGTATTATTATTTGGATTTATTACTTCAAAGCTGAAAAAGGGCAATAGATAGGGACAAAACACTCACTATGAGATAGAAACATACCATATGGAAGAAAAAGAATAAGTGAGATGAATCATGATGAACCATCATTTTTATAATGGAAGACAAGTAGGAGCAGCTATTACTTTGGCTGGGGCACAGGGAACCATTCATGCTGTGAATCAAGTGATTCAAATGCAGCAACAAGCATATTTGGCACAAATGATGCAAGGACAGTATATGCCATACTCACAACTTCCAATGCAAAGTGTGCATTATGATGTGCATCCAGCGGGGTTACTTTCCATTCCATATGGCGGGACTTACTTCTTATAAAAAGAAAGCGACTGATAAGAGTCGCTTTTTTTATATTCCGCCTAGCTGCATTCCAAGGAATGCAAAGAGGATACCAATGATATAAGTAGCACTTAAATATAGAAATAGTATGCTAAGGTTTTTACGATTGAAGAGCTGAATGGACTCTAGCTTAAATGTTGAAAACGTCGTGAAGGCCCCCATAAATCCAGTGCCTAACAATAATTGCCAACCTGTAGTGACTCCGTTGCCAATTATATATCCGAGTAAAAACGCTCCTGTTATATTAATGAGAAATGTAGCGATTGGAAAGGAAGTTTTAGTTCTTTTTTTAAACCAATTGCTAATTGCAAATCGTGTAATCGCACCGAAAAATCCTCCTGTTGCTACTAATAAAGCTTCCATCATAAATGATCACCTTCCGTAAGATGTTTCTTAATTAAGAAATCGCCTAATGTATAGCCAAGACCAGACATAATGAGACCACCAAGTATGCTGCATGATACATATAAGAAGGCTATGCTCCATTCAGAATGATTGATCAATTGAATAGTCTCTACACTAAATGTTGAAAATGTCGTAAAGGAACCGATGAATCCAGTCCCGATGCCTGTGATAATTTCTGCAGGCAAGATGTTTCGCTGAGCGATATACGTAGTCAGCCATGCTAATAAGAAGCAGCCAACTAAGTTAATGAGTAATGTAGCTAGTGGAAATGTATGATGCCAAAATTCATGAATCGTAAGACCTAAATAATAACGAGAAAGGGCCCCTAATATGCCAGCAATGCCAACGATAATATAAATCAATTTTCTCACCTCTTTAAATAGCTTGCTCAAAAAAATAGACTCCTACCAGTAGTGATACTGGTAGGAGTCATTAGCTAAGCAGCGTTTATGGCGAACTCCATCGCCTATAATTATTACATATAGTGTACTAAACATTGCGCTTGATTTCCAGTGAAGGAGTTAGGGGATTTTGTATTTTTGATAATGTAAGAGCAAGAGTTATTGTTTATAAACTAAATATAGTGATATAAGGTTTTTGATATGATAAAATATTTGTTATGTCTGTCATTCAGTTTTAGTTAACTGAAAATAAAGATAATTAAGTTATGTGTTTTAGAAAAGGGGCGTTTATTTGAAGAAGTTATTAAAAATAGTACTTATATGTATTTTAGTAGGGGTAGGAGTTGTAGGTGGTTTTTTAGGGTATATGACACTTACTAAAGAACAGCCTGCTGATGTTGTAAGTTTGAAGGTGGAAAATAATAAAGAGCGCGTATTAGCGACAGGAAATGAATTTAAAGTTACAACATTTAATATTGGATATGCCGGATTAGATAAGGACCAAGACTTCTTTATGGATGGAGGAAAGGGGTCTGGTTCAAGTAGTAAAGAGCAAACGGAAGTTAACTTAAAGAATATGCTTTCGTTTTTACAAAATGAGAATAGTGATTTTGCGTTATTACAAGAAGTCGATATAAAATCAATGCGATCTTTTGATGTAAATGGGCATGAATTTTTGAAAAATGGATTACCTGATTATGCTTCATCGTTCGGAAAGAACTATGATACAAAATGGGTCCCTGTCCCAATTACAAGTCCAATGGGATATGCGGAGGCTGGATTAAGTACATTTTCTAAATATAAAGTTCAAACAGCGGAGAGGTTCCAACTTCCTGGAATGGAGCCTTGGCCGAAGCGTTTGTTTGATTTAGATCGAGCGATTGTTGAGCATAAAATTCCTGTTAGTAATGGGAAGTTTGTTAGACTCGTAAATTTACATTTGTCTGCGTATGATGAAGGCGGGAAAATTAGAAAACAGCAAGTAGAGTTTTTAAAAGAATATATGAACAAGCATTATAAAAATGGTGATTACGTAATAATGGGCGGAGATTGGAATCAATTACTTTCTAACGTTCAATTAAGTGATCCGAAGTTTGTGAAAGAGCGTCCTGAATGGTTGGTAGAGTTACCGAAGGACTTTACTGATGGTGGCTTTAAGTGGGCTGTAGACTCATCTGTTATGACGGTGAGAGACGATGTGAAGAAGTATGTAGAAGGTGAAAACTTCGTCACGATTATTGATGGCTTTATCGTTTCACCGAATGTTGAGATTGTAAATGTGCAAGGAAAAGATTTAAAGTTTGAAAATAGTGATCATAACCCAGTGAGTGCGGTATTTAAGCTGAAGTAATTAAGTGCAGAAGGTGGGACTATATATGGAATGGTTAAAGAAAACTTGTTTTTCTAACCTTGAGAAAGAATCACAGAAAAATCATTTATTGCTGTTTATTACAATTTGTAGTTTCTTCCTTGGAATCATCGCGATTGGGTATTACGGATATATTTTTACAGAGAGAGCAATCGCGTTTTGGGTTTGTGGTATTTCTGTCGTTGTATTTGGAACGCTTCTTACTTTTATAGAAAGCATGGAAGCGATGTATAAATATATCATGACGTTTATGTTACTTACGATGTCTTTCATTATGGTACAAGCTTTTAATGAAAGCCCAGCTGTATTTCAAATGGTCTATTTTACACTAGCCGTTTCACTTATTTATTTAAGTGAACGTCTCGTTGTAATTCTCGGCGGAGTGGCAGTTGTAATCACATTTATTCTTTGTAGTTATTGGTCCGAGCAATTTTTTGCTTATACAGCAGCATCTGAAGCTGCAAACTTCGCAAGCTTGTTAGCGATCGTGACAATCGCTATGTGGGGCGTCACGAAAATTGGTTCTAACTTACTGGCTCGTTTAAGTGATGAGAAGCAAGAAGTAATGAGAAAAGCTCAGGAGTTAGAAGAAACGCAAAGGCTTATTGAGGAAACGGTTGTGAAACTAGATCGTAATTTCAATTATTTAAGACAAAATATGAATACATCGATGGAGTCAATGAGTGAAATCAATTTTGCTTTTGAAGAGGTAGCAGTTGGCACGCAATCACAATCAGAGATGATGCATCGTTCGGTAGAAGTATTGAACGATATGGAGGGAAATATTGAACAAATCATTTCACAAGTAAGAAATGCATCGATTCGTGTTGATGAAAGCTTAGAAATTTCAAAAGGTAGTGTACATACTTTACGAAATTTTGAAGCCAATATGAGAAGTTTAAATGATGTTGTTTCACAATCAGGAATTATATTTAGAGATTTAATGATGCAATCGAAACAAATTAATGAAATTGTAGATGTAATAACGAATATTTCAAGTCAGACGAGTTTGCTAGCTTTAAATGCAAATATTGAAGCTGCAAGAGCGGGTGAGCATGGAAAAGGATTTGCTATTGTAGCGAATGAAGTATTAAAGCTTGCTGAGGAATCGAATCGTTCTGCGGGAAGAATTCAAGGGATTTTGAAGGATTTTAGTAATCAAGCAAGTAAGGTAGAAGTGCAAGTAGAGAAATCAGAAAGAGTACAAGAAGAATGTAATGAAATGCTAGTAAGTGTTTTAACAAATGTAACGGATTTAGGGAAATTTATTGATGAAATTAATGATGTAATGAGAGAAATCGTTGGTCATCAAGAAAGTTTCCAAGTTAAAACGACGAATATCGTAAAGGATGTTACACATGCTTCCAATGTAATCCAGCAAACTTCTGCGGCTACAGAAGAAGTGTTAGCAAGTGTGGAAGAAGAAAAACATCGAAATGATACATCTGTGAAGACATTACATACTGTTAGCGAGCAAGTGAAATTGTTAGAAGATATTTTAGAAAAGTAATATCACTTAAAAAGGGCGCAACGTTTGTGCCCTTTTTTCATTTAAACGAAGACTTGCTCGGATTTTAATTGCTTTTCTGCTCGTTTTCTGCCAAGCTTAAGAAGATGAAATTCAGCTAATAGCGGAATTAAAATACTTCAAAGAAAGAATTAAATAGGTGACGTATATGATCGAAGTTAAGACTTCTGAACTTAGTGATGGAGAATTTAATAGAGGTGTATTTGCAACTCGTGATATTAAAAAAGGTGAGTTGATACACGCAGCGCCAGTTATCTCTTATCCGAATGAACAGCATGAACACATTGAGAAAACATTACTTGCTGATTACGCATTTGAGTATGGGATTAATCATACGGCAATCCTTTTAGGATACGGCATGTTATTCAATCATTCATATACACCGAATGCGACGTATGATATTGTCTTTGAGAATCATACATTTAACTTCTATGCTTATAAAGATATAAAAGCAGGAGAAGAAATCTTAATCAATTATAATGGTGAAGTGGATAACGATGAACTGTTATGGTTTGATAAAGAAAAAGAAGAGAACGAAAAGTAATTTAAAATAAGTAATGAAAAGGATGTTTTTACATAGGTAAAAGCATCTTTTTTATTGATGAAAATAAAGTAAAAATTACAAAAAAATACCACTTTATTTTCGTGTGGTATAGTAAGATACTGAAGGGTAGTGTTTTGAAAAAGTAATATATTTTACAAATTGTTGTCTTTCTGATGACATGTCAAGTTTAGTAGCTCATTTGGGTTGCTTTATTATGCAATATATATTTTAATATGAGTGGCACCTCTTATAAATTAAGAGGTTAATAGGTGTCTCGAATTGATTTTGGGTACACTGTATCCACCACTTTAGGTTCATTTCATGTATGTGGGGATATTATGGGCCCGTATAACGGGATAAAAAGAATATAGAAATAGAGGAATCGTAAAATGAATATGCAAGAGGTTTATGAATATTTAAGTACGGTATTGCCTGAAGGTCATGTGAAACAAGATGAAATGTTAAAGAATCATACGCATATTAAAGTTGGCGGAAAAGCAGATGTTTTTGTTGCACCGACAAATTATGACGAAATTCAAGAAGTTATTAAATATGCGAACAAATATAATATTCCAGTTACGTTTTTAGGAAATGGATCGAATGTTATTATTAAAGATGGTGGAATTCGCGGGATTACAGTAAGTTTAATTCATATTACAGGTGTTACTGTAACAGGAACGACGATTGTAGCACAGTGCGGTGCAGCAATTATTGACGTATCACGTATTGCACTAGAACATAACTTAACGGGGCTTGAGTTTGCTTGTGGTATTCCAGGTTCAGTCGGCGGAGCATTATATATGAATGCGGGTGCATACGGCGGTGAAATTTCGTATGTATTAACAGAAGCTGTCGTAATGACAGGTGATGGAGAGCTACGTACTTTGACGAAAGAAGCATTTGAATTTGGATATCGTAAGAGTGTATTTGCGAACAATCATTACATTATTCTTGAAGCGAGATTTGAACTTGAAGAAGGTGTATATGAAGAAATTAAAGCAAAAATGGATGATTTAACGTTTAAACGTGAGTCAAAACAGCCTCTAGAATATCCTTCATGTGGTAGTGTATTTAAACGCCCACCTAATAACTTTGCTGGTAAATTGATTCAAGAATCAGGACTACAAGGTAAGCGAATTGGTGGAGTGGAAGTTTCTCTAAAACACGCTGGATTTATGGTGAATGTTGATAACGGAACAGCACAAGATTATATCGATTTAATTCACTTCGTACAAAAAACAGTTGAAGAGAAATTTGGCGTGAAGTTAGAGCGTGAAGTAAGGATTATTGGAGAAGATAAAGAATAACATATACGTATGAAACTGCGAATTATTTTAAAATAACATTTGGGTATTGTTGACAATTTGTTTGCAATTCAATATAATGGCTAATAATTTAACAAATAACATACGTTGAAAGAGCCCAGTAGCAGTTTGTCACTGTTAACGAGAGAGCTAGGGGATGCTGGAACCTAGCACAAACAAACTTGTGAATTACACTCTGGAGTATCTTAGGTAATGCTAAGCGGATTGGCAATCGATATTATTGCTGAGAGTGGTATGAGTAGCTATGCTATTTATACAAACTGGGTGGTAACACGGTGAATCATCGTCCCTATGTCATAGACATAGGGATTTTTTGTTTTTAAAAAATAAAGGGGATGACAAAAGATGAACATTATTGATGAATTAGAATGGCGCGGCGCCATTAATCAACAGACTGACGAAGAAGGTTTACGTAAGCTAGTAGAAGAGAAAAAGATTTCGCTATACTGCGGAGTTGATCCGACTGGTGATAGTATGCATATCGGACATTTGATTCCGTTTATGATGATGAAAAGATTTCAGTTAGCTGGCCATCATCCGGTTATTTTAATTGGCGGAGCAACAGGAACCATTGGTGATCCGAGTGGACGTCAATCAGAACGCCAACTTCAAACGTTAGAAGTAGTTCAACATAATGTGGATGCGTTAACAGCGCAAATGAAAAAGCTATTTGATTTTGGCGGAAATAGTGAAGTAAAGATGGTAAATAACTACGATTGGACACATGAAATAAATATTATTGAGTTTTTACGTGATTACGGGAAAAACTTTAGCATTAATAGTATGTTAGCAAAAGATATCGTAGCAAGTCGTTTAGATACAGGAATTTCTTTCACAGAATTTACGTACCAAATCTTACAAGCGATGGACTTCCATCATTTATACACGAAAGAAGATGTTCAACTACAAATTGGCGGTAGTGACCAATGGGGAAATATTACGAGTGGTTTAGATTTAATTCGTAAGTTAGAAGGGCACGAAGCGAAGGTATTCGGATTGACGATTCCACTATTATTGAAATCAGATGGTACGAAGTTTGGTAAATCAGCAGGTGGTGCAGTTTGGCTTGATCCTGAAAAAACAACACCGTTTGAATTTTACCAGTTCTGGGTGAATACAGATGACCGTGATGTCGTTAAATACTTGAAATACTTTACGTTCTTAACGAAAGAGCGCATCGATGAGTTGGCAGTGAAGGTAGAAACAGAGCCTCATAAACGTGAAGCGCAAAAAGTATTAGCGGAAGAAATGACGAAATTTGTTCATGGAGAAGAAGCGTTGCTACAAGCTGTGAAAATTACAGAAGCGTTATTTAGCGGAGATATTAAATCGTTAACAGCCGATGAAATTGAACAAGGCTTTAAAGAAATGCCAACATTTCAGTCTTCAAAAGAGACGAAAAATATCGTAGAATGGCTCGTTGATTTAGGAATCGAACCATCTAGACGACAAGCACGCGAAGATATTAATAATGGAGCTATTTCTATGAATGGCGAAAAAGTAACGGATGTAGGTACGGATGTTACGGTAGAAAATTCATTTGATGGACGATTTATTATTATTCGTAAAGGGAAGAAGAACTACAGCCTTGTGAAGTTAGGATAGTAAACAAGACGGAAAAATTATATCGGCGATTTTTCGAATATATCGACCGTAACTCGAATTATATCGGCGATTTTCTCGATATATCGATTTACCGACAAAAGGTGACAATAAAAGCTGTTCCAAAACGGGATAGCTTTTATTGCGAAAAAGTCAGTATATTTAGATAAATTTAAAGGGTATATCATTTTTTTGACGAATAAATAAGTTAGAGAAAATTACGGATAAAAATAGCCCGAACCATGCAGGGCATGATTCGGGCTTATATTCAGATTAGTAAGCTAAGCTGAATAGACCTTTAATGTGTGATAAGTAACGAACGTTACTTGCTTCTTTCATTAATGATGCTGGTAAGCCTTTAAGTGGAGTATTGCTTGCTCCGATTGTAGCAACAGCATCTTTACGTCCTAGACTAGCAAGTGTTCCAGAGTTTACAGGTGCGAACTCTTCGAATGCTTTGCCTTCTAGTGCTGCGTATAAGTTGTATCCAATTAACTCACCCATTTGCCAAGCGATTTGTGCAGTTGGTGGGTATGGACGTCCGTCTGGAGCGAAGACAACAGCGCTGTCTCCAGCAACGAATACGTTTTTGTGAGAAGTAGATTGTAGGTATGCATCAACTGTTGCACGACCACGGTTTACTTCAAGACCTGATTCACCGATTAGTGGGTTACCTTGAACGCCACCTGTCCAAACGAATGTGTTAGCAACAAGTTTTTGACCGTCTTTTAAGTCGATTTCATTGCCAGCAACGTTTGTTACAGGAAGACCAGTTAAGAATGTAACGCCGCGTGCTTCTAGGCTAGTAGTTGCACGTTCGATTAAGTGGTCTGGTAATACTGGAAGGATTTTTGGACCTGCTTCAACAAGAAGAAGTTTAACTTCTTTTGGATTTACGCCGTGGCTTTTTGCAAGTTTAGGCATAATGTCAGCAAGCTCACCAACTAGCTCAACGCCAGTTAATCCGCCACCACCGATTACGATTGTAGCATCAGCTTCGTTTTTCGTTTTCGCGTATTCACGAATACGGTCTTCAACGTGTTTGTAGATTTTGTTTGCATCAGCAGCAGATTTTAATACCATGCTGTTTTCTTCTAGTCCTGGAATACCGAAGTAAGCAGTTTTACTTCCTAAAGCAACTACAAGTGCATCGTAAGATAAAGTAGTGCCGCCAGCTAATTTGATTTCTTTGCTATCAACTGAGAATGACTCAACTGTTGCGATTTTAAGATCGATATCTTTACCTTTGAAAAGCTTTGTAAGTGGCATTGCAACTGCTTGCTCAGACACGTTACCAGCTGCAAGGCGGTGTAGTTCAGTGATGATTTGGTGTGTTGGATATTGGTTAATCACTGTAACTTGTGCTTCTGATTTGCTGTAATATTTACGTACGTTTAAAGCGGCAAGAAGACCGCCATAACCAGCGCCTAAGATGACAATTTGTTTTGACATAGTATGATATCCCCCGTCTTTACTAATTGTTGTTATAAGTTAACTTATTTATTGTTACGTTCTGCACTAATTTGAAGATATGCGTTCACAAATCGGAACATTTTTTGTGCTTGTGGGTCTTTTAATAATTTCAATAGACCGAACAGGCCGATAACTTCGTTGCTTTCGTCAGCACGATCTTTCGCTTCGATTGCAGTAGCAGCCATGCTTTTTACTGTATCTTTTACAGGTTCTACAAGCTCTGTGATTGCACCAACAGTGTCGCTTTTTAATACTTCATCAGTAGCAACAGTTTGAGCGAAGTCATAAGACTTAGTTAAAATGTTAACAAGCTCAGTTAATTTTGGAAGCTGTTCTACTAGTGTTGTTAATGATTCTTGTACCTCAGGTTTTAACAACTGATCAAGTACATCAAGTTGTCCTTGGCTAGCAGAAATTTGTACAGTTTCTTGTTCTGGCTTTGTTTGAGTCATAGTTTCTGGCATCTCCAATTCTCCTTTACGATAGCAATACTCTTATTTTTGATAAGTAAGATAGTAAACGGTTACGAAACTTTATACAAAGTTTCACAAAACACAATAAAATGCCTTTAAATTTATGACAGCAAGTAAGCTGTAAACATAAATCTAAAACCATAACGTCTTACTTATTATTTATGAACTGTCCGATATATGGCTTGTCCGCATAATGGAAAAGCTCCGTTACCGGAAAGTGTATATAATATATATCCTATATTATATACTATATACACCTATGTTAACATAAAAATGATTCCTAATTATTTGATATTGAGCGTATAACGTAGTACTGACAAGGTATGGAAGCGTATAAAATATTTTGTTCCAGTTAGAAATGTACATATATATAAACAAAAAAAGGAAAAAACGAACAAATTCACGTTCGTTTTTTCCTTTTTCCTTTTATTCACTTTCTGCAATTAGCATCGATGTCTTACCTTCTTTTTCAAGATGGCATTCGCCCCAAGTACAAAGGGAATCAAGAATGGATTCTAAAGACCAACCGTAGTCTGTAAGGGAATATTCTACTTTCGGTGGTACTTGATTGTATACCTTTCTTTGAATAACGCCGTCGTCTTCTAGTTCGCGTAATTGCTGCGTTAACATTTTTTGTGTAATACCAGGCATGAGACGTTTTAATTCACTCGTTCTCTTTGTACCTTTCGTTAAGTGGCAAAGAATAACGACTTTCCATTTTCCGCCGATAACTTCTAAAGTCGCTTCAACGGGAATGTTATATTTCTTCATATAAAAATCTCCTTTGATGAATCTAGATTGCATTTCTCCAACAAAAGAAGCTAAATCATTTAAATGTTACTAAAAAGTACCTATAGCACTTTAAAGTACGTACTTTTTATCATGTTGAATATGTTCCATAATAGCATACGTAAGAGGGAAATGAGTAGTACGGTACTAAAAAGTGCCTATGTTACTTTTTGGTACCTATCGTACTTTTAAGTGCGTTCTTCAAAAAAAGAGCGAAGCCATTCATAATAGCATATATGAGCAATAAAGTTATTTTTGTAGAAGAAAAAAGGCCTTTTTTCACACTATTATGATTGGATTTCTCGTATTAAGGAGGGGTTCAATTGAATTCATATACAGTATCTTCTTCGGCTATGCAGACGAATCGAAGAAGTATGTTTGCTTTATTAGCACTAGCCATTAGTGCGTTTGGAATTGGTACAACCGAATTTATTAGTGTCGGTTTATTACCATCTATTTCAGAGGATTTACATGTTTCTGTTACAACAGCGGGTTTAACCGTTTCTTTATATGCGTTAGGAGTAGCGTTCGGTGCCCCGGTATTAACGTCAGTAACAGCTAGTATGTCGCGAAAGACATTATTAATGTGGATTATGATTATTTTCATTATTGGTAATGGAATTGCGGCAGTGGCAACAAGCTTTACTGTGTTACTTATCGCAAGGGTTGTATCTGCGTTTGCACACGGCGTTTTTATGTCGATAGGATCGACAATTGCGGCTGCGCTTGTACCTGAGAATAAACGTGCAAGTGCAATTGCATTTATGTTTACTGGTTTAACGGTTGCGACCATTACAGGTGTGCCAATTGGAACATTTATCGGTCAGCAATTTGGATGGAGAGCATCGTTTATGGTAATTGTGGCAATTGGAATCGTTGCCTTAATCGCTAACAGTATGCTCATTCCTTCTAATTTAAAAAAAGGTACGTCTGTATCATTTCGCGATCAGTTTAACCTGATTACGAATGGAAGACTATTACTTGTATTTATCATTACTGCATTAGGGTACGGGGGAACATTCGTAACATTTACGTATTTATCGCCGCTATTACAAGAAGTGACAGGATTTAAAGCAAGTACCGTTACAATTATTTTGTTAGTGTACGGAATTGCAATTGCGATTGGGAATATGGTTGGCGGGAAATTATCAAATCATAATCCGATTCGAGCGTTATTTTACATGTTCTTTATTCAAGCAATTGTATTATTTGTTTTAACATTTACAGCGCCGTTTCAAGTCGCTGGATTCATCACAATTATTTTTATGGGACTATTCGCATTTATGAATGTTCCAGGACTACAAGTGTATGTCGTTATATTGGCTGAACGATTTGTACCTAGCGCTGTTGATGTGGCATCCGCGATTAACATTGCGGCATTTAACGCTGGAATCGCTCTCGGTGCTTATTTAGGTGGTATTGTAACGAACTCGTTAGGATTAATTCATACAGCTTGGGTAGGCGGTGTGATGGTAGTAGGTGCTGTTATTTTAACGGCGTGGAGTATGACTTTAGAAAAAAGAGATCAAGTGAAATAGAAGGAGAGAAAATATAATGAAAAATTTACAAAGTACAACAACATTGCATAACGGTGTAGAAATGCCTTGGTTCGGTTTAGGCGTATTTAAAGTAGAAGATGGGCCAGAACTTGTAGAAGCTGTAAAATCAGCGATTAAAGCAGGATACCGCAGCATCGATACAGCTGCAATTTACGGAAATGAAAAAGCTGTAGGTGAAGGAATTCGTGCAGGTATAAAAGAAGCAGGCATTTCTCGTGAAGATTTATTCATTACTTCAAAAGTGTGGAATTCGGATCAAGGATATGAAACGACACTTGCTGCATATGAAGAAAGCTTAAAAAAATTAGAGCTAGATTATTTAGATTTATATCTTGTTCATTGGCCTGTAGAAGGGAAATATAAAGATACGTGGAGAGCGTTAGAAACACTTTATAAAGAAGAGCGCGTACGTGCAATTGGCGTAAGTAACTTCCAAATCCATCACTTACAAGATGTAATGAAAGATGCAGAAATTAAACCAATGATTAACCAAGTAGAATACCACCCTCGTTTAACACAAAAAGAATTACAAGCTTTCTGTAAAGAACAAGGTATTCAAATGGAAGCATGGTCACCATTAATGCAAGGTCAATTATTAGATAATGAAACATTACAAGCAATTGCAGAGAAACACGGTAAAACGACAGCTCAAGTGATTTTACGTTGGGATCTTCAAAATGGAGTAATTACAATTCCAAAATCAACGAAAGAATACCGTATTATTGCAAACGCTGATGTGTTTAACTTTGAATTAACGAAAGAGGACATGGAAAAAATCGATGCGTTAAACCAAAATCACCGTGTTGGTCCAGATCCTGATAACTTTGATTTCTAAGATGAAGGTGAGAAAAAAGAGTGTGTAAAAGCACTCTTTTTTTGTGCATAAAAATAGTTTCTAAATAAATACTACTTAGTATTAAGTTTGTTATTAAGGGGCTGTAAACATGAATATAAAGCAATCGTTCAAAATTTTAGCTATGTTTTTAAGTGTTTTATTTGTGTTATTCCCACTTCAAAAAGCATTCGCAGAAGTTATGGACCATACAAAGTATCAAATGGATTGGAGCTATAGTAAGTCCAAGAAGAAACCAATCCGCACAGAGCTTATTAAAACGGCAGATGGCAAAATTGCTTTTTGCTTAAATGTAGATTTGAAATCTCCAAGCGGTCAAGATTTACCGGAAATGGGGAAAGTGGATATTAATGTGTACCGTGTACTATTGAATGGATATCCACAAAAGAGCCCGCAAGAATTAGGTGTTTCAGATTGGAGAGAAGCACATTATGCAACGCAGCTTGCAGTGTGGAATGCATTAAAACAAATCGATATTAATGATTTAGACTTCCGTAATAAAAATGTAGAAAAGGTAACGAAAGATATCGTTGCCAAGGCAAATGCTAGTGAAGAATTACAAGAAATTACGATGAGTGTAACTCCTACAGAAGAACAAGAAGCAGTATTGAAAAATGATTTCTTTGAAACAGGCTTATATACAGTAGAAACAAATGCCAAAAGTGGAACGTATAAAGTGCAAGCAACAGGTGCACCAGCGGGAGCCAGATTTGTAAATGAAAAGGGCGAAGCAAAAACGGAATTTAATGTAGGAGAAAAGTTCCGCATTTTAATTCCAAAACAAACACCAGCTGGTGGATTCAGCTTTAAAGTAATAGGAAATTTAACGAAACTACAAGGCATTGCGCATAAAGGTACACCGACAATTCAAAATGCAGTCGTATTACTTGAGCGTAGTGAGGAAAAAACAAGTCCTGAGTTATCGGTGAGCTGGAAAAAAGGAAATGGTCATGATAATAATAAACCACATACTCCAAACGAACCGCATAAACCGAATCAATATAAAAGGTAAGGATGAAAGCATTGGTATGAACCAATGCTTTTTATATATGAAATATAAAATTATATTAAAATAATTATTAACTAAACAAAGCACTTTTTTTATGTTATAAAAGCTATTTAAAAATAACGAAATATAATAAAATCCAAACGTTAAGATTAATAGATTAAATTCACAAAATTGTAACATTATTCTAATTGAAAAGGCTATCAAACAAAGTGTAAAGCGTGTAAAATTCAGTTGGAAAAACTACCTATAGATGGTCATATATGAAGAAAATGTAAGACTTTATTGCTATTTATAACTTTACATGTATAGATGACAATACTAAATGATATCTTTTACTATTCTCTTTTTATGTACGAAGAGAACTCATCACAAATAGAGAGAAGTGAGGAGGACATATTACATAAAAATTTTACAATGTAAGAAAGCGAATACATGGAGGGAAATGCGGTAGTAATAGATACAGGTGCGCGAGGTGTTCGTTTATTTATTACATATTTTTATAAAAATAATAGGATTTTTCATTAAATAAATATATAGGATGGTTTTTCTAAATAAAGGAACAGGGGACACAGATTATGTCGAAGAAGAAAAAGAGTAGGGTATTAGTAGCTGGTATATGCATATCTACATTATTATCACCAGTAGCTTTTGAAGCATCAAAAGGATATGCGGCGCCTTTGGAAGAGGTTAAAGGTGGAAAGTTGGAAGAGAGCAAAGAGAGTCGTTTGGAGCAGAGGACGTTTTATGTGCCTGGAAAAGGTGATGTCACTGAGGAACGAGATCGTTTAAAGGTGGACTGGGAACTAGCGGCAAATGAACCAACTGGGATTTATGCAAAGCCAAATGAAGAAATGAAAATTAAAATAAAAGGTGATAAGTCTATTAAAGCTTTTATAGGAACACATGCGTATGATGAAGAAGACCCTAAGGAATTTGATTTAACACCTGGTGAAAATGTAATATCATCTCCAGTGGGCGGGATACTGTATTTCTATAACCCGAACAATCAAGGTGATATCACAGCTGAAGTTACTAAGGGTGGAAGTCATTTTCCATTATTCATATTAGGAAAGCATACGAAAAAAGATTGGGATGAAATGCTGAAAAAGTATGAGAATCCATATGCAGTGGAATTAAGAGGAGAAAGAAGCCTAATCACATCAAGCTATGACGCTGTACAAGATTATATGAAAAATACAGATCCAACAGAATTATTGAAGCTGCATGATCAAATCATTCGCATAGAAAATAAGATTTCGGGATTATCTGAAGAGAGTGTAGGAGTGGCGAAAGCGCCAAAACACTATGTTCAATTTGTTGAAAATAGATATCCAGAAGAGGGCGATTGGATGAATGCATACTATTACCGCACTTCTTATGTTAAGAATGCGATGAAGTATGTATTAGACAGTAAAGAGTTAAAAACTGATGGATGGGGGCCTTGGCATGAAGTTGGGCATTTACATCAGCAGGCACCTTGGGAGTGGGAAGACCTGGGAGAGGTAACCGTTAATATTTACTCTTTAGCAGTTCAAACTAAGTTTGGTCATCAAACAAGGCTGGAAGAAGAAGAGCGCTACAAGGCAGCTTTTGCTTATTTAGGTCAAACAGACGCGCAAGAGAAAATGAATGAATTTGAGAAATTAGTTATGTTTTGGCAATTGCATTTAGCTTATGGAGATCAATTCTATCCGAAATTGCACCAAATGTATCGTTTGTTACATAATACAGAACTGCCTAAATCTGATGAAGAGAAAAAGCAGATGTTTATTTACATGACGTCAAAAGTGGCAGGACAAAATTTAGTTCCTTTCTTTGAAAAATGGGGATTAAGTGCAAATGATGATACTAGAGAGAAAATAGAAAAATTAAATTTACCTAAGTTAGAAAAAGAAATATGGAAAGCTACCGATAGTAATGATATTCGTGAAAAGCAAGTTGAAGCGTACGCAATTCCATACGGTGAACCGTCAAGTGAGGTGCAAAACCTTGTAGTGGGTACAGAGTTTGATGAGAAAGAAGCAAGTAAACTCGTTCAAAATTTAGGTGAGGATGTAAAAGTAACAGGTAAGATTATATGGCCTAAATTAGAGAATGGAAAACAGAAAGTATTAGTAGAAATTGTAGATAATAAAGGGAATAAGAATTTAATAACTGTTCCAGTCAATTCTCGTTATGGGGATGCTATGGTAGTTAAAGGTTTTGGTGATGAAGTGAGTTCTGTTATAACACTTCTTCATAATGAAAAGAAAATTGATGTTGATTTCAGTGTTAATGCACTCCATCATCGATTTAAAAACGAAAAATATGTAGAGATTACAGTATACGATAAAGAAGGTAATGAAAAGAAAAATATTTCTGTAGAGGGGCAAGAAAGTTCAAAAAAAATTGCTGAGCAATTGAAAGAGATTGAATTTCAATATGGAGACATTGTGAAAGTATTTCATGCGGAACCAGAGCGTTTTAGTTGGTATCAAAATGACAAGTTAGTAAATCTAGCAGAAAATAGGAATAAAAAAGAAAAGTTCTTCAAAATCACTCCACAAGGGTTTGAATTAAAAAGTAGTTTGCACGAAGTAACAGCATTACCACAAACGGTAGTAGTCGGGGCAGATACTGAAAAATTAAATGCCAAAAATTTTGTTGAAGTAAAAGACGGTGAAGTAATTGACTTTGTAGAGAAACCAACTACATCAAAAGTCGGAGAACAAAAAGTAAAAGTAGAAACGAAAGATCGTTTCGGGAATAAGCAAGTGACAGAAGTACCGTTAGAAGTAACATATGGAGATAGTATCGCATATGTAGGATTCGACAATAAAATTGCTTCAGTTGTAACGTTAAAGCATGAAAAGAAACAATTCCATGCGACTGATATGAATAGACAAATTCATCAGTATTTTAATAAAGAGCGCTACATGGGAATTACTTTATATGATAGAGAAGGAAAAGAGAAAAAACATGTAACAGCAGAAGGACAAGAAACTTCAAAGAACTTTGCAGAGCAAGTAAATGGTATGCAGTTCGAGTATGGAGATGTAGTGAAAGTATTTCATGCAGAACCAAATCGCTTGAAATGGTATCAAAATAATAATCTTACTGGTCAAGGTGAGAAAAAAGGAACAAAAGAACTATTCTTCAAAGTAACAGAAAAAGGTTTTGAGAGAATGGACATGTTGCAAGAAGTAAAAGCATTGCCGCAAAAAGTAGTAATTGGAACAAACAGTGAAATATTAGATGCAAAAAACTTTGTTGAAGTGAAAGATGGAGAAGTAATTGGCTTTGTAGAGAAACCAAATACAACAAAAATCGGTGCACAAAAAGTAAAAGTAGAGACAAAGGATCGTTTTGGAAATAGGCAAGTGACAGAAGTTCCTGTAGAAGTTACATATGGAGATAGTATAGTATATCAAGGTGTGTCCAATGTAACGCGTTCGATTGTTACACTAAATCATGATGAAAAGAAATTACATGCAACATTTACAAATGATACGATTCATTATCGTTTTGTAAATGAACAATATATAGGTCTTACGATTTACGATGGAAATGGAAACGAGAAAAAACATGTAACAGCAGAAGGGCAAGAAACTTCAAAGAATTTTGCAGAACAAGTAAACGGTACACCATTCCAGTATGGAGATACGATAAAAGTGTATCATGCAGAATCTGATCGTTTAAGTTGGTATAAAACTGGTGAGTTACTTGGAAAAGGGGACGCGAAGAAATTTAAAGAGATTTCCTTTAAGATTACTCCAAATGGTTTAGAACAAGTGAGATAATAAAAAAGCTCGTAAAACATTATGTTTTACGAGCTTTTCTTTATTATTCAGCCTCAGAAACAACTGTGAAGCGTTCGTTTACGTGTTTTGGATTTTCGATTTCATCAAGTGCTGCGACTGCGAAGTCTTCGTAACTTACGTAGCTATCACCTTTTGCGTTAACAAGAAGGTTGTCTTTACCAGCTGTATAAGAGCCTGTGCGTTTTCCTAATGCAAATAGTGCAGAAGGGCTGATGAATGTCCAAGTGATGTCATTTGTTTGTTGTAAAATTTCTAAGTTTTTACCTTGGTTTTGAGCAGTTGCAAGGTATTCTTTCGGGAAACCTGGTGTATCAAATACACGTGTTGTTTTCTCTTCGTCTACAAATAAGCTTCCAGCGCCGCCAACTACAAGTAATTTTGTGTTAGGTGTACCTTTCATAGCTTCAATTAGTACATTTCCTGCATCTACGTGAAGGTGTTCTTCGCCTGCTGGAGCACCGAATGCATTTACAACTACATCGAATGCTTGTAGGTCGTTAGATGTAAGAGAGAATACATCTTTCTCTAAAACTTTTACATTTTCTTCTGTAATTTTTGCAGCGTTTCTTACGATTGCAGTTACTTCATGTCCGCGATCTAATGCTTCTTTTAAAATGCGACTTCCTGCTTTACCAGTTGCTCCGATAATTCCGATTTTCATAATAAATCCCTCCAAAGTGTTTTGTTAAAGTGTATATCTGAAAGTAAATGAATTTGTTGTAATTAGGTTTGTTACAACCTGATGTAATCATTATAGTTACAGGGTGTTATTTTTGTCAATAGGGTTGTTTGTGAATTATTTTTTGTTTTAGTATGCACAGTTAGAGGGAGAACAGTCATAGAGATATTTTTACTGCAAGACTGTCTAATATTTGGAAATTGCAAATTGTCGAAAAATGTTGATTTTTGAATGTTTTTTAAATATAATTCGTTTTATGGAGAAAAGGAGGGGTTAATTGTATGAATATTTTGGAACAATTCGTTTCATCAACAAATACAATTCTTTGGTCATATATTCTTATAGCAATGTTAATTGGTTTAGGGATTTATTTTTCTATTAAATTGAAATTCGTACAAATTACTCATTTAGGGGAAATGATTCGTTTAATGAGTGATGGGTTAACTGGAAAGACGCGTAAAAAAGGTAGTGTATCTTCTTTCCAAGCATTTTGTATGAGTTCAGCAGCCCGTATTGGTATTGGTAACTTAGCTGGTGTAGCGTTAGCGATTTCTATGGGAGGACCTGGAGCAGTATTTTGGATGTGGGTGATTGCGATTATTGGGGCGTCTTCAAGTTTCGTAGAAAGTACGCTTGCCCAAATTTATAAAACAAAAGATGGCAGTGGCTTCCGTGGTGGCCCTGCTTATTATATGGAAAAAGGTTTAAATAAACGTTGGATGGGAATTTGGTTCTCTATCCTTATTACAATTAGTTACGGTTTAATTTTTAACTCAGTACAAGCAAATACAGTAACATTAGCATTTAAAAATGCTTTTGGTATTGAGCGTTATATTGTTGGGGTTGTATTAGCTGCATTAGTTGCGGTTATTATTTTTGGTGGTGTAAAAAGTATTGCACGTATGTCGGAAATGATTGTTCCGCCAATGGCGCTTATTTATATTGCAGTAGCGATTTTCGTTGTCATTAAAAACTTCTATTTAATACCAGATGTGTTTACGGAAATCTTTAAAGGTGCATTCGGTTTAGATTCAGCTGTAGGTGGCGGTATTGGTGCTGCGATGAAATATGGTATTCAGCGCGGATTATTTGCGAACGAAGCAGGTATGGGTAGTGCGCCGAATGCGGCAGCAACAGCTGATGTAACGCATCCAGCGAAACAAGGTTTTATTCAAACGATTGGAGTATTAGTAGATACATTTTTAGTATGTACATCAACAGCATTTATCGTACTATGTTCTGGTGCATATAAAGCAACGAATTTAGAAGGTATTGAACTAACACAAAATGCATTAAGTTCACAAATTGGCCCATGGGCAAGTAGCTTCTTAGCGATTATTATTTTCTTATTTGCGTTTAGTTCACTTTTAGGAAACTACTATTATGGTGAAACGAATATTGAATTCATTAAACAAAGTAAAACTTGGTTAACAATTTACCGTATTGCGGTAGTGGGAATGGTATTATTCGGTTCTGTTGCGACGCTTCAAGTTGTATGGAATATGGCGGACTTATTTATGGGACTAATGGTAATCACGAACTTAATTGCGATTACACTTCTTGGACGATTTGCGTATGCTGCATTGGCAGACTATGTAAGGCAAAAGAAACAAGGAAAAGATCCAGTCTTCCGTGCAGATTCTATTCCTGGTTTAACGAACACAGAGTGTTGGGATAAGTCAGCGGTAACGGATAAAGAAAAAGCAGTATAATGAAAAGGCGAGCATCGAGATGAATTCGGTGCTCGTTTTTTATTGTAGTAAATGATGAAAAGAGTAAGAGGTAATGATTAATATAATTTTTGGTTGTTCATTTTTCATGTTATTTGTAGGGAACGTACTGTCTTAAAGGTATGACTGGTCGCATAGGGCGAGTGATTTAGTATTGGATAAATGCGCGTATTGGTTATAGTTTTACGTAAAAAAATCATGAATGTTAATTGCGTTAACGTACAGATGTCAGAAAACCTAACATAAAGTTCTTGATTACTAAGAGTTTTTAGAATATAATTTTCTTATTGTTAGGAAGAGGGGGCAATGCAATTATGGATTTTTTAGCTAAGGTAATTGGGGATATAAATAATGTCCTTTGGTCATATATCATTATTGCGATGTTAATTGGGTTAGGACTTTACTTTTCATTCCGTGTGAAATTTGTCCAAGTTCGTTACTTCGGTGAAATGATTCGATTGCTTGGGGATGGGGCGAGTTCGAAAACGAGGAAAGCACAAAAAGAGAAGAGTGGTGTATCATCATTCCAGGCTTTTTGTATGAGTACAGCTTCTCGTGTAGGTACTGGTAACTTAGCCGGAGTAGCTATTGCAATTTCAGCAGGTGGACCAGGAGCAGTATTTTGGATGTGGTTAATCGCGGTAATTGGGGGTGCTTCTGCATTTGTAGAGAGCACATTAGCGCAAATTTATAAAGTGAAAGATGGGAATACGTTCCGTGGTGGTCCAGCGTATTATATGGAAAAGGGTTTAAATAAGCGCTGGCTTGGAGCTATCTTTTCTGTATTAATAACAGTAAGTTTCGGATTAATTTTTAACGCTGTACAATCTAATACTGTAGCAGCTGCTTTTGATGGGGCATTCAAAACAGATAGTAGATTAGTAGGTCTTGTAATGGCTGGTTTACTTGCAGTTATTATTTTTGGCGGAGTAAAGCGAATTGCACGCGCGGTTGAAATGATTGTTCCAGTAATGGCGATTATTTATGTAGCAGTAGCATTATTCGTTGTTGTAACAAACATTACGGCAATTCCGTATGTATTTAAAGAAATTTTCTTACATGCTTTCGGAATTAAAGAAGTAGTAGGTGGAGGATTAGGTGCTGCGATTTTATTAGGGGTAAAACGCGGATTATTCTCAAATGAAGCAGGTATGGGTAGTGCGCCGAACGCAGCAGCGACTGCAAACGTAACGCACCCAGTTAAACAAGGTTTCATTCAAACTTTAGGGGTATTTACAGATACATTATTAATTTGTAGTTGTACAGCATTTATCATTCTTTTATCAGATGTGCATAATGCAGCTGATTTAAATGGTATTCAATTAACGCAACAAGCATTAAGTCAACATATCGGACCGTGGGCATCTATATTTGTAGCAGTTGCAATCTTCTTGTTTGCATTTAGTTCATTAGTAGGTAACTACTACTATGGTGAAACGAATATTGAATTCTTAAATGGAAGTAAAGTGTTATTAACAGCGTACCGCATTGCTGTACTTGGTATGGTTATGTTAGGGTCTGTAGCAACAATTCAAATCGTTTGGGATGTAGCTGATCTATTCATGGGTATTATGGCTGTTATTAACTTAGTTGCAATCGTATTCCTTTCTAAGTATGCTTTTGCAGCATTATCAGATTATGTAAAGCAAAAGAAACAAGGAAAAGATCCAGTCTTCTATGCGAATTCAATTCCAGGCCTGAAAAATACAGAGTGCTGGGAAGAGCAAGTAGCAGATAAAGAAAAAGCGGTATAAGGAAATGGGTATCAAGTGAAACTTGATGCCCATTTTTTTATTTTATCTAAATCTTTGTAAGAAGTAAAAGACGAACATTAATGAATGTTTCTTAATAAAATGTAATTTTTTAAAGAAAAGTGCGGATATGAGTTGTGATTTATGTTAGAATGGAAAATGCCTTTGAAACAAGAGGTTTTATGATTTTTCTTATCCGATTGAAGATTTTGGAGGAGAAATGGAAAGTTCGGATTATTTCTTGTTTTTAGTGGTCAGACGTTCAACGTTAATGAAGAGTTAAATGGAGGATTTTATTAATGAAGTTTGTTATGTTTCTTGTAGGATTACTCGTTGTATTTGTACTCGGTTTTCTTATAAGCTCCGATCGAAAGAAGATTAAGTATAAACCAATCGCAATTATGCTTATTATTCAGCTAGCATTATCTTATTTCTTATTAAATACGCAAATTGGTTATATTTTAGTAAAAGGAATTTCAGATGGATTTGGCGCACTTCTTGGATATGCGGAAGCTGGAATCGTTTTCGTATTTGGTGGTCTTGTTAATAAAGGAGAGGTTTCATTCTTCTTAACAGCGTTATTGCCAATCGTATTCTTTGCCGTTTTAATTGGAATTCTGCAGCACTTTAAAATTTTACCGATATTTATTCGTGCTATTGGTACTTTGTTAAGTAAAGTAAATGGTTTAGGAAAACTAGAATCATATAACGCAGTAGCAGCTGCTATTGTTGGGCAAGCAGAAGTATTTATTACAGTAAAAGATCAATTAAGTAAAATCCCAAAACACCGTTTATATACATTATGTGCATCTTCTATGTCAACAGTATCGATGTCAATCGTCGGTTCTTACATGAAAATGATCGAACCAAAATATGTAGTGACAGCACTTGTATTAAATTTATTTAGTGGTTTCATTATTATTCATATTATTAACCCGTACGATATTACAGAAGAAGAAGATACACTGAAATTAGAAAATAAGAAAAAACAGTCATTCTTTGAAATGTTAAGTGAATATATTATGCTTGGTTTCACAATCGCGATTACAGTAGCAGCGATGTTACTTGGTTTCGTAGCATTAATTACAGCAATCAATAGCTTGTTTGATTCAGTTTTCGGTATTACATTCCAAGCTATTTTAGGATACATTTTCTCGCCATTAGCATTCGTAATGGGTATCCCGCAAGCAGAGATGGTAACAGCGGGACAAATTATGGCAACGAAATTAGTATCAAACGAGTTTGTTGCGATGCTTGATCTTGGAAAAGTAGCGGGTGACTTATCAGCTCGTACAGTTGGAATTCTTTCTGTATTCCTTGTATCATTTGCGAACTTCTCATCAATCGGAATTATCGCAGGTGCAACGAAAGGTATCGATGAAAATCAATCAAATGTTGTATCATCATTCGGTTTACGCCTTGTGTACGGTGCAACATTAGTAAGTATTCTATCAGCGATTATCGTTGGTGTTATGTTATAAAAAAGATGGTCCTAGCTCATAGCTAGGGCCATTTTTTTATGGTAAATTTGCATAGAAAAACCAATTAATTAGGAATATATTAACATATAAAAATCTTTTAAAATTTATATTGCATTTCAGTTAGATAACGCTTACAATTTGATTTGTAGGTGGTATCAATTTCAGACTTTCAAGTATGGTAGGAGAGAAGAAGCTACCTTTTATAAATTGCAATTTATGTAAACGCTTACTGATTTTAGATAATAGTTGAATAGTATTTAGGGGTTTTAAATTTTTTTAACATCAATGGTCAGACGTCATTCGTTATACGACCGATAACTCGTGGGAGAAGTGGAGGATTCACATATGAAAATAGTAATGTTTCTAGTCGGTTTACTTGTAGTATTTGTACTAGGTTTCCTTATCAGTTCAGATCGTAAGAAAATTAAATATAAACCAATTGCACTTATGCTTGTCATTCAATTGGTACTTGCATATTTCTTACTAAATACAAAGGTCGGATTTGTATTAGTAAAAGGGATTGCAGATGGATTTGGCGCTATTTTAAAATTTGCGGAGGCAGGGGTTAATTTCGTATTTGGTGGTCTAGCAAATGATGGACAAGCACCATTCTTCTTAACAGTATTATTACCAATTATTTTCTTAGCAGTATTAATTGGGATCTTACAACATATTAAAATTTTACCGATTATCATTCGTGCAGTCGGTTTCCTATTAAGTAAAGTGAACGGTTTAGGAAAACTAGAATCATATAATGCAGTAGCAGCTGCGATTGTTGGTCAAGGGGAAGTATTCATTACAGTAAAAGATCAATTAAGCAAATTACCGAAAAATCGTTTATACACACTTTGTGCATCTTCCATGTCTACAGTATCGATGTCAATTGTCGGTTCTTATATGAAAATGATTGATCCAAAATATGTAGTAACGGCACTTGTATTAAACTTATTTAGTGGATTCATTATCGTTCATATTATTAATCCATATGACGTGAAAGAAGAAGACGACATTTTAGAATTACAAGAAGATAAAAAGCAAACATTCTTTGAAATGTTAGGCGAATATATTATGCTTGGTTTCTCTATCGCTGTAACAGTAGCGGCGATGTTAATCGGTTTCGTAGCATTAATTACAGCAATTAATGGTGTGTTCGATTCAATTTTCGGAATCACATTCCAAAGCATTTTAGGATACATTTTCTCACCATTAGCATTCGTAATGGGTATCCCAACATCAGAGATGTTAACAGCAGGACAAATTATGGCAACGAAATTAGTAACGAACGAATTCGTTGCAATGCTTGACCTTGGTAAAGTAGCTGGTGATTTATCAGCTCGTACAGTAGGTATTTTATCTATCTTCCTTGTATCATTTGCGAACTTTTCATCAATTGGAATTATCGCAGGTGCAACGAAGAGTATCGATGGCAAACAAGCAAACGTTGTATCATCATTCGGATTAAAACTTGTATACGGTGCAACGTTAGTAAGTATATTATCAGCGGTTATCGTTGGGGTTATGCTTTAATAAATAGTAAAAAAGTTGTTTATCTCTCACTTAGAGGATAAACGACTTTTTTTGTTTTGGTATGATAAATAATACAGAGAAGGGGAATTAGGTTGGAAGAACAGGATATTTTAAAGGAGTTTGATGAGATTATAGATAACATTGATCAATTAACTGGAGAAGATGCTAGAGCGTTTTTGAAATTGATACATGGATATTTGAGCATAGTAGAAGAAGGCGATGGGACTTTTACTCATAGTGACTTTGTTGAAAAGGTTTCTAGGTTTTATAAGAAAGATGTGGCGAGGGTTATTCAGCTGAGAGAAGAAATAAAAAAATCACCTTAATCCATTCATTAAGGTGATTGAAATACTACTCAGCTGGAGGCGTAAATGTACGTTTCTCTAATTCAGCATCTAACATAAATAATGCGTTTGAATCGCTTGTAATACGTTTTAATTTTTGGATGATGCTATCGAATGAAGCTTCTTCTTCTACTTGCTCATCGACGAACCATTTTAAGAATGTAATTGTTGCGTGTTCACGCTCATCCCAGGCGATATCAGATAGGTTGTAAATACGTTTCGTTACTTCACGCTCGTGCTCAAGTGCTACTTCAAAAGCGTTCAGTACAGATTCATATTCGTTATTCGGATTATCAAATCCAGTAATAATAGCGCGCTCACCGCGGTCATTAATATAGTTGTAAAGCTTCATCGCATGGAAACGTTCTTCTTCAGCTTGTACAAGGAAAAAGTTAGCGAATCCATCATAGCTTTCGGCTGTACAGTAAGCAGCCATTGCCATATAAGCGTGGGCAGAGTAAAATTCAAAATTCATTTGATCATTTAATGCATCGTGCAATTTTTTTGATAACATAAAATCCCCCTTAGTATTGTGACAAGAATATTATATCACAATTGATAATATTCTCATTTGGATGTTTCAAACCTTTTCGAAAGCTTTGTGACGTGTGCGTCCATAATGTCTTGCAAATCTAAATCATATTTTTGTGAAAGAATAATAAGATTAGATAGTACATCACCAAGTTCTTCTTTTAGTTCTTGTTTTAGCTCTTCTTCTGTCTTAGCGTCTTCATCAGGACGATCGCGACCGATTTCGATTGCGCGAACAACGCGTGAAACTTCCCCAACTTCCTCTGTTAAGAAATTTAAGCGAATAAAGGCATTATACTGTGACCAGCTTCGTTTTTCGTAAAATTCCTCAACCCATCTTTGAAATGCAACGATATCCATTTCTTTCTCATCCCCTCAATATGTTGTACAATGTTCATTGTATCATAACAATATATAGTTTCGGGGTGTAAGGATGAGAAAGATTTGTGTGTTTGCAGGTTCCAACTTAGGGGAGAGACCAGAATTTAAAGAGCAGGCAATAGCGTTAGGGAAAATGTTTGTTGAGAACGATTATGAGCTTGTATACGGTGGTTCTTGCGTTGGATTAATGGGAGAAGTAGCAAATGAAGTACTTCGTTTAGGCGGGCGTGTAACAGGTGTTATGCCGCGCGGTCTATTCCGAGGAGAAATCGTTCATACAGGGTTAACAGAATTAATTGAAGTAGAAACGATGCATGAACGTAAAGCGAAAATGGCAGAGCTTTCGGATGCTTTCATCGCACTGCCGGGGGGATACGGAACGTTTGAAGAGCTATTTGAAGTAGTATGTTGGTCACAAATTGGTATACATAATAAGCCAGTTGGTTTATTGAACATAAAAGATTTTTATGGACCAATTTTGCAAATGGTTGAACGCGCAGCGGAAGAAGGGTTTATGAATCCGTCAAATAAAGAGTTAATCGTTTCAGCTGAGACAGCCGATAAATTAATTCATGAAATACAAAATTACGAGCGTCCTGTTTTAGGAACGAAGTGGAAGCAGTTATCATAATACAATTTTATAGAGAGTTTTGGAAACACATGTCACTTTATCTTCAAAAGGCATGTGTTTTTAATTTGGTTAAATATGTTAACGTTGAGATGTAATGTTTTTGAAAAAGGAGAAATAGATGGAAGAATTCGTGTTTTTAAGGCCGGTTTTTAAATGTATTTTAGCAGCATCTATTCTTGTTATGTTAATTGTTTCAATACAGAAGAAAGAGCGAATTAATGAATTTTCTCTTTGGTTTATTTCGATATTGTGTATCGGTGTTTCGGCGATCACGTTGTTTATGTCTGGGTTTATTGTTGATGAGTATAATTTAGGTGGAGATTCGTTGTCGTTTGATATGTTTATTGGGATAGTTTGTATTAGCGGTTTGAACTTCATTATTTATTATAGGCGGAAATAAAAAAAGGCATTCCGTATTACTTTGGAATGCCTTTATCATTTTGATTACTTTGTTTTTTATACAAGTACCAGCCACCCCAGCCGCCACCAATTGCTACTACAACGAGGAAAGCGTAGTCTTTCACCTCGATACGTATGTTGAAAATATTAGCTATAAGTAAGACAATCCCAACTGTTATTAACGCAAAAAATGCTCTAATTAAGTAGTCTTTCAACTGAACCACTCCCGCCATTTAAGTAGTAAATGATGAATATGGAAAAGCTTTTTTTGAATCTATGTTACTATATTTTAACATAAAAGAGATTGTAATATATTGATGAAAGTAGGGGAGAGGGACGCAGATCTTGTCGTGATTTGTCGGTAAGTCGATATCCTATGTCGAATCGTCGATATATAGGGAAAATCGTTGATATAAATTTCATGTACTGATACGCGCGACCATTCCATAGAAAAAAGCGACTCTGAACGAGCCGCTTCCGCTTTTAAGTATTACTGATTCAAGAACGCACGTAGCATCCAAGCGTGTTTTTCTAGTTCTGTGTAGATGCCTAGTAGTAGGTCAGATGTCATTTCGTCATCAGAGTCTTGAGCGATTTCCATGCCTTTTTTCAGTTCGACTAGCATCATTTCGTAGTCTTTCATGATTGCTTCGACCATCCCTTCTGCAGTTTCTCCGTATGCTGCTTCTTGAATAGAAGATATTTCTAAGTATTCTTTCATTGTTGCTACTGGTTTGCCGCCAATTGCTAAAATACGTTCTGCAATTTCATCGATGTGAGTAGCTGATTCTGTGTAAAGTTCTTCGAATTTCTCATGTAATGTGAAGAATTGAGGTCCTTTTACGTACCAATGGAAGTTGTGTAATTTTGTGAATAAAACGCTCCAGTCTGCTACTTGTTTGTTTAATACTTCGATTACTTGTTTGTTCATTATGATCAATCTCCTTTTGAGTTGTTATGTGATATCAATTACTAATTTATAATTATTATAATCTAGTAATTCGTATAAATCAACCCTTTTGCTGGAATTAATTTGAACAAATTATGAACTGTTGTAAATAAAAATCCCTATTACGTTGAAGTAATAGGGATTTTGTTTGATATATAGCTGTTGTTCTAAACGAGCTGCTTTCACTTTTAGTGATATCCAGCTCCAGCGGCTAGAATCTCCGGGCATTTCGCTCTCTCGCTCGAAGCAAAAAGCGCTTCAAGGTCGAGAGCTCCAAATAGCCTGCGATTCTGGACGAGCCGCCTCCGCTTTTAATTATTACACAGCCTTCTGTTTTTCTTCTATATCCTGTCCATCCCAGCACTCTGTATTTTGTAAGCCAGGGATAGAACTTGCAACGAAAACAGGATCTTTTCCTTGTTTCTTTTGCTTAATATAGTCTACTAATGCTGCGTAGGCGAATTTGCTTAGGAATGAGATGGCAATTAAGTTTGTGAATACCATTAGTCCCATGAATAAATCAGCTAAGCTCCAAACTGTTTGAAGGGCAGCGATTGATCCGAAGAATACCATTCCGACAACTGCCACGCGATAAATCATTAACCATGTTTTGCTTTCTTTAATGAATGCGATATTTGTTTCACCATAATAGTAGTTTCCTAGAAGCGAACTGAAAGCGAATAGGAAAATAATAATCGCTAAGAAAGTGCTTGCCCACGGTCCGATTTGTGAACTTAATGCATTTTGTGTTAATTCGATACCTTTTAAATTTGAACCTTTGTAAAGTCCAGAACATAATACGATAAATGCTGTTGATGTACATACTAAGAATGTGTCTACGAAAACACCTAATGCTTGAACAAGTCCTTGTTTTACAGGGTGAGATACATCTGATGTTGCGGCTGCGTTAGGGGAGCTACCCATACCTGCTTCTGTTGCGAATAGACCGCGCTGAATTCCGTACTTGATTGCTGCTCCAATACCACCAGCGATGGCTTGGTCTAAACCGAATGCACCATTAAATATTTCCATAAAAATGCTTGGTAACATAGTAAAGTTGTTAATCACGACAAAAATAGCCACACCAATATAAATGATTGCCATTGGAGGAACAATCATTTCCGTAATACGTGAAATGCTCTTAATGCCACCGAAAATAATAACTGCAACTAATAAAGCTAATAGAGCTCCTACGATCGTTCGCTCTAGTCCAAAAGCATTTTCAAATGCAATTGTTACTGTATTTGCTTGTACAGAATTGAAAATTAATCCGTATGCAACTGTAATAAGAAGTGAGAACCAAACACCCATCCAGCGTTTGTTTAATCCTTTTTCCATGTAATATGCGGGTCCACCACGGAATCTGCTTCCATCTTTTACTTTATAAATTTGCGCGAGCGTACATTCTACGAAACTAGTAGCTGCTCCAAGGATGGCGATAAACCACATCCAAAACACTGCACCAGGTCCACCCATTGAAATAGCTAATGCTACACCAGCTAAATTTCCGATACCGATACGTGCTGCTGCACTTAAGCAAAATGCTTGGAACGGAGAGATGCTATCTTTCTTTTTTTCTTTTCGATTAAATCCTTTACTAATTAAACCGACCATCTCACCGAAATGAGTAATTTGGACAAATTTTAATTTAAAAGAAAAATAAAGACCGAAGCCGATTAGCATTGCAATAAGAATATATGACCATAAAATATTATTCGTTACCTCAAGGAATCTGCTAAAGATATCAACCATATAATACACTTCCTTTTTTCCGTAATAAGAAAATTATATGCAAAAAATATACGAGAATCAATTTTTCTAAAAATTATGTTACTTAAAGTTATTTTATGTTATGATTATGTTACATCGTAATATTTTTAGAATTGTTTCCATTTTAAAAAACTAAATGTAAAGCGAGAAAGAGGGGATAATTTGAAAGAAGAAACTTTATTGAAAGTAAGCCTTAAGAGTTTGAAAATGAGAAGTAATATATTTTTTATCATTACATCTTTAAGTATCTTTTTAGGAGCCACTTATTATTACAATAAAAGATTTCCAAATCACAGGTATCCTGAATGGTTAGAGTTTCTAAAGTTGATTGGATGAATAAAAGGCAGAAAAACAGAAAATTCAAATAAAAATTGTTGTGGAGGAGCTAAATATGAATATTAGAGAAAGTGAACTTCCGGGTATTGGTTATAAGTTTCAAATCGTTACGAAAGGTAACGAGAAGATGGTGATTGTTATTCATGATGACGGGCGTAGAGAAATGTATCATTTTGATTCAGACCATGAAGAAAGTATCTCAAGTATTTCATTACGTGACTCAGAGGCAAGACAAATTGCAGCCATATTAGGTGGAATGGTATATAAGCCGAGAGCATTAGAAAATGTTGAAATGGTTTTTGAAGGTTTGGCGATTGAGTGGTTTAAAGTGGAGAATGCTGCGCCAGCAATCGGAAAAACAATCGGCGATCTGGAAATAAGAAAAACATATAGCGTAACGATTATTGCAGTTATGAAAAAGAATATGAAAAAGCTATTTAATCCAGGACCAGAAACAGTAATTGAGGAAGGCGATATGCTTGTAGTTTCAGGTGAGAGAGAAGAAATTAAAAAAATTATTAATGAGTTACTTTCGAATAGGGGGACTGACTAGATGGATACGTTAATTTTTGAAGTTGGTACAGCGTTAGTATTAGTTGCAATTGCAGCAGTAATTGCTGGTAAGTTTAAATTCTCAGTTATTCCGTTTTTAATTGTTCTTGGGATGTTAGTGGGGCCACATGCGCCGACAATTGGTGTGATCGATTTCAAGTTTATTGAAAGTGCAAGTGTCATTTCCTTCCTTGGACGGATTGGCGTTCTGTTTCTTCTGTTCTATCTAGGACTAGAGTTTTCGATGAAAAAACTAATTAAATCTGGACGTTCTATTGCGATTGGCGGAACGATCTATATTTTAATTAACTTTTCACTTGGGTTATTGTACGGATTTATCATGGGATTCCCTTTACTAGAAATCTTAATTATTGCGGGGATTATTACGATTTCTTCTAGCGCTATCGTTGCAAAGGTGTTAGTGGATTTAAGAAGAACTGGTAATAATGAGACCGAATTAATTTTAGGAATTATCATGTTCGAAGATATATTCCTTGCTGTATATTTATCAGTCGTTTCTGGATTAGTTCTAGGGGATCACGCTTCATTCTTAGGTGCCCTTACTTCAATTGGAATTGCTTTAGGATATATGCTTCTATTCTTTATTGTAGCTAGAAAGGCGACGCCGTTATTAAATAAATTGCTTAATATTAGTTCGGATGAAATTTTCATTATTGTAGTATTTGCTTCATTATTCTTTATTGCAGGATTCTCGGAAACAATTCACGTTGCCGAAGCAATTGGAGCACTTCTTTTAGGATTAGTTTTCTCTGAGACAGAGCATAGTGACAGAATTGAACATCTCGTTGTTCCATTTAGAGACTTTTTCGGAGCTATTTTCTTCTTCAGTTTCGGATTAAGCATTGATCCGTTTTCATTGGGCGGAGCGATATGGTTAACGTTAGGTGCAGTTCTTCTTACAATCATCGGGAACTTTATAGCGGGGATGATTGCAGGACGACAAGCTGGATTATCTCATAAAGCGTCAACAAATATTGGATTAACAATCGTTTCAAGAGGAGAATTCTCCATCATTATGGCCAATATCGGTATCGCTGGTGGTTTAATGTCAGTCTTGAAGCCATTCTCAGCACTATACGTGCTTATACTATCTATCTTAGGTCCACTTCTGACAAAAGAGTCAAAGAATGTATATAAATTTTTAAATAAAATCTTTAAGTGGGATACGAAGACTAACTAAATTAAAAAAATAAAAGTAAAAGATATGTATGAAAAAGTGATTACGGAAAAGGAATCTATGACGACATAGGTTCCTTTTTTATTGGTATTTTTTCAAGGATGAAAGAATACGTTTAATATTTACCATATTGTGGCATACATATAGAAAAAGGGTGCTTGGAAAGGGGAATAAAGAGAAATGGAACTCCAGTTTCAAAATGTATATCAACAGGTGGAGAATTGGTATGTGTTGGATTCGGAGCTTCCTTGGGATGTCAAAAGGCTTAGAGACGATTTATTTTCACTGATTGAAGTATGTAAAACACCGGTTATTTTTTGTGATACGTGTGATGTGAATCATGTCCTTTTATCACTAGGAGAAGAAGAAGAGGAATTTTTATTCCCAGTAGGTGGTTTTTATCATAAAGAAAAACAATTAATTTTTGTTTGTATGTGGGAAGAGTATGAGCAAGTCCTTAAAACACTACTGCATGAATTTCGTCATGCAATGCAGCATAAGAGCGAAGTATTGTATGTTGGAAGTGAATTGTACGAAGATAGATGGATTGAGAAAGATGCGAGAAAGTTCGCGGAGAGGAAGTTAGATGAATATAAAAATAGAAAGTTAATGTAAAGCATAGTGGAGAAATAGCGCTGTGCTTTCTTTGCTTCTTACTAAAAATAAGTAATTGACTTTTATGAAGTTTAGTTCTAAACTAATGGTATGAAATGAGCGAGGTGATGAAATGAAAACAGAAGATAGACTAGGTTTACTACTATGGTTTCGTTTATCACGTTTTTATAACAAAAGTATTCGTGAGACGAATCAGCATTTGAAAGAATGGAAAGTATCTGCCGCTCAGTTTGATGTACTAGCTCAAGTTGGAGGGCATGGCCGTTTAACGCAGCAAGAGCTTGGAAATAAGCTATTTGTTACGAAGGGAAATATTACGCAGCTTTTAAATAAAATGGAGCAGCTCGAATGGATTCGTCGTGAACAAGAAGGTACTACAAAATATATTTCGTTAACAGAAAAGGGAAGAGCTTTATATGAAGAAATCATCCCGCCTCAAGAAACATTCCAAGCGGAGCAGTTTCAAAATTTAAATGTAGAAGAACAACATCAATTACTACAATTACTAAAAAAGTTACAGTGAGAAAAATTTTAAAATAAATCTCGAATTCGAGATAATATGAGGTGAAGGATATGTTTAGAAAAGTTGATCATAAAAATATGGGAAGAGCAAATCACGGTTGGTTAAATACACATTTTCATTTTTCATTTGCAAATTATTATAATCCTAATAACATGAACTTCGGTGCATTACGTGTAATTAATGATGACTTAGTAGCACCGCAAACTGGTTTTGATATGCATCCCCACCGCGATATGGAAATCATTTCGTACGTTGTAGACGGTGCTTTAACACATGAAGATAGCATGGGGAACCGCGGAACAATTGAGCGTGGACATGTTCAATATATGAGTGCGGGTACGGGTGTATTTCATAGTGAGCATAATTTAGGAAATGAAACATTACGTTTACTACAAATTTGGATTTTACCAGATCGCGCGGACCATAAACCAAACTATGGTGAGTTTAAATTTGATTGGAGCAAGCGTGAAAATGAATGGTTTCATATGGTATCTCAAGTAGAAGGCGGGGCACCAATTCAAATTCATCAAGATGCGAATTTATATGCTTTATCGTTACATGCTGGAAAAGAAATTCATTTTCCAGTGAAAGAAGGCCGTCAATTGTATCTTGTACAAATTGAAGGTAGTAGTGTAATCAATGGTGAGACACTTGTTATGCGTGATGCGGCAGAAGCGATAGAAGAAGATATTCATATTGTAGCGAAAGAGCAATCTCACTATTTAGCAATTGAATTGAAAAAACAATAAAAGGTTTGAAAAGAGGACATCCGATAGATGTCCTCTTTTTTTGAGTGGAATTGTCAGAAAAAACTTTCTCAAATTTTAGGGAAAGGTATCAACTTGAAAAACAAGAATTGTATAAAAGTGTCAAAAATCTTTATGGGAATGGGGAATGTTATAGTGAAAAAGCAAGTCATTTCATCAGCATTAGCGTTAACTGTTATCGCCGGGGGATTTGGAACATTTGGAGCAACGACAACGAAAGCGGAAGAACAAAAAATTCAATACCATCAAGAATTTAAAACGCCTGCATACATAGGTGAAGAATGGAAAGCACCGGAAGGACTAGATAAAAAAGAAACGGTCTTTCAATATTTAGAGAGTAAGAAAGATATGTTCAAATTAGCAGGAAATATGGATAAACACTTTAATGTCGTTGGGGAAGAAAAAGATGCTGAATCCGGTACAACACACGTGAAGCTAGTTGAGAAACATAATAATATTCCTGTGTACGGTTCAGATCAAACAGTTACACTAGATAAAGAGAATAATGTAAAAGCATTCTTCGGACAAGTTATTCCGAATTTGGAGGATAAAAATATTCCTGCATTTGCAAAGATTAGTGCAGAGCAAGCAGAAACAATTGCAAAGGCAGATATTGAAAAAGAAGTTGGTAAAGTAAAGAATTATGACGGTGTGAAAAAAGATTTATATGTGTATGAAAAAGATGGGAATTACTATCTTGCATACTTAGTGAAAGCATCGATTTCAAAGCCAGCTCCAGGGTATTGGCATTACTTTGTTGATGCGACAAATGGAAATGTGATTGAGAAATATAACGCTGTAGATAACATTACAGGATTTGGTTACGGAGTATTGGGCGGTAAACAATCATTTGAAATTGCTCAAGATACGAAAACAGGAGAATTCAACTTATTTGATGGTAAACGAGGACAAGGTATCCATACATTTGATGCAGAGAATATGGACGAAAACTGGTTTAATCTATTCTCACAAATTCTTGGGTATACGGGAGAAGAAGTTAAGAGTAAATCTAAGTTCTTCGAAGATAAAGCGGCAGTTGATGCGCATGTAAATGCAGGGAAAGTATATGATTACTACAAAAAGACATTTAATCGTAACTCTTTCGATGATAAAGGTGCGAAGCTAATTTCTACTGTTCACGTTGGAGAAAGCTGGAATAACGCAGCTTGGAACGGTGTGCAAATGATGTATGGTGATGGCGATGGTAAAACATTCATTCCATTATCTGCTGGACTAGATGTTATCGGTCACGAATTAACGCATGCTGTCACTGAGCATACAGCAAATCTTGTTTATAAAAATGAGCCGGGTGCGTTAAATGAATCGTTATCTGATATTATGGGTGTTATGGTTGAGAAGAAGAGCTGGGATTTAGGTGCTGACATTTATACACCTGGTAAACCTGGTGATGCACTTCGTTCATTGAAAGATCCAGCATCTATTCCGAATCCATTAAAACCAGGTGAAGGTTACCCAGATCACTACAATAAGCGCTACACTGGAACAGCTGATAATGGCGGCGTTCACATTAACAGTAGCATTAACAATAAAGCTGCATACTTAGTATCTGAAGGCGGGGAGCATTACGGCGTGAAAGTAACAGGAGTAGGCCGTGAAGCGACAGAAAAAATTTATTACCGTGCTCTTACGAAATATTTAACTGCAAACTCTGACTTTAAGATGATGCGTCAAGCAGCACTTCAGTCAGCTGAAGATTTATATGGTAAAAACTCTAAAGCTGTACAAGCTGTAACGAAAGCTTATGATGCAGTAGGTGTAAAATAATAAGAGAAAAAGACCTGACTAGGATGTCAGGTCTTTCTGTATTTAGTCGCGAATACCTAATGCGATTTTCGCCATACGTGACATACGTTCTTTAGACCAGGGCGGATTCCATACGACATTTACTTCTATTTCATTGACTTCAGGTACGTTCGTTGATAATACTTTTTTTACGTCTGATACAATTTGCCCAGCCATTGGACAACCGATAGAAGTCATCGTCATCGTAATGACAGCATTATTATTTTCATCTGCTGTAACGTCATAAACTAATCCAAGATTAATGATATCAACACCGAGTTCAGGGTCAATAACAGCTTCTAAGCTTGCATATAACTTTTCTTCAAATGCTTGTTGTGACATGTGTAGCACCCCCTACATATTAATGATATCGATTCTCATTATAACGGATATATGTCTAAAGTGCAGGAAATGAGCTCAAAAAAATATTCCTCTTGGAAGAGGAATATTTTTGGAATGGCTATTCAGTTTTAAAATGAGATACGAGTTGATCTAATTCTTCAACTGTTTGTTTCATTTGTTTAGCTGTTTGTGTCATTTCATTCATCGTAACGACTTTTTTCTCAGCAGATTGTGCTGTTGCCGCTGTTTCACTAGATACTTCGGTAGAAATAGAAGCGATGTTATTCAGTGAAGCGTTCATTTCTTCAGCACTTGCAGCCATTTCTTCAGCAGTTGCTGAGATGTCTTGCATTTGAGTAGATACTTTGTTTACTTGTTCTACAATTGTTGTGAAAGAATTGCCAGCTTCACGAATAACATGAATGCCTTCAGATGCTTCCGAACGGCCTTGCGACATCATAGAGTTAGCAGTTTCAGTGTCTTGTTGAATTTGATGTAGTAGCTGGTTAATATCTGTTGCCGCTGTTTTAGATTGTTCAGCAAGTTTTCGAACTTCGTCAGCTACGACAGCGAAACCTTTTCCTTGTTCGCCAGCACGAGCTGCTTCAATAGAGGCGTTTAAAGCAAGTAAGTTTGTTTGTTCTGCGATATTAGAAATAGATTGTACAGCTGTATCAATATATTTTGTATGAGTGATTAGACGTTCGACCACTTCTGACGTAGCATTTACCGCGTCGTGTATCGTTGTCATTTGTGAAACAGATTTTTGAATAACAGTATTTCCATCGTTAGCTTGTTCAGATGTAGCTACAGCAAGTTCAGTTACAGATGAAGCAGATTCAGCAATGCGCTGAACACTTACTGTCATATCGTCCATTGCAGTTGAGCTTTCTTCCATGCTAGCAGATTGCGATTGAATACTTGCATTTAAGCTAGACATCGAGCTTTGAACTTTTATTGTTGCCTCACGTGATATATTCGTTTTTTCTAGCATATTTTCAGAAGCGTTTTGTACTTCCACAGATGTTTTTTGAACACGATTAATAATATGTTGTAGATTTTCTAACATTTTATTAAATGATGTTGCAATCGTACCAATTTCATCATTACTATTTACTTGTAGGCGGGCTGTTAAGTCACCTTCTTGAGATGATAATTCTTTTAGCTTGCTATCAATTTGTTGAATTGGTTTAACAAGTTTACCAGAGAACCACCATGCAAGTGTGATAGCTACGATAATACAAATAACAAGTGATAAGAAGACAACATATTCAATTTGTAGTGAAGATTGATCAATTTTTGCGATAGATTGATCACGTAGCTTAGCTTGTTCATTACTATAATTTGTGAAGTCACCAATTACTTTATAAACAGTACCATTTTCTGCATAAGCTACTTGTAAAGCTTCTTCCCACTTTTGTTCTTTTGCAAGAGGGAAAACTTTTTCTTCAATAAATTTTCTCCAAGCCGATCCTGATTCCATTGTGCTTTTCACAGATTGAGAAAGATTAGGATTTGAAAGAAGCTCATCCTTCTTATCTTCAAGAAGTTTACTCATTTCATTAAATTTGTCTAATTCAACTTGATCGTGCTGTAATAAATACCCTCTTAAAGCAGAGAGCTGTACTTGGTAAGCATCCCCGCGCTCTTTTAATTGTGTTGCAAGGGGGGAAATCTCTTTTTGTAATGCTTCAGCTTGACGAGATTGATCAATAGCAAAAAATAAAATAAAAGCTAAGGCGATTCCAAATAAAGCGCAAATCGTTCCCATCATGAACATTAGTTTTTTTCGAATGCTAATAAAACTCATATAATAAAATCCTCCTTTGTGAAATCATAGTATTAGAATTAATTAATGTAAAAAATTGAAAGAAAGCTTTACTCCGTCTGGAATAAAGCTTTCTTCTTTCCTTTAGGAATTATAGCAGACGGAATGAGAGATAGAAAGAGATATTTTAAAGTGAAAAAAGAGAGATTGTAAATCTCTCTTTTTTCACTTTAAGCATTTGTTTTGAAATGAGAAACGAGAACTTCAAGTTCTTGTACGGTCGTTTTCATTTCAGATGCTTTTTTAGCAACGACACTCATTTTGTTTACTTGGTCACCAGCTGAAGTTGCTGTTTGTGATGTTTCAGCGGCAACTTCACTTGAAATAGAAGCGATGTTATTTAAAGCTGCATTCATTTCTTCAGAACTTGCGGCCATTTCTTCAGCAGTTGCAGACACCTCCTGCATTTGTGTAGAGACTTTGTTAATGTGGTTAACAATTTCTGAGAATGAAGATCCAGCAGTACGAATGACTGTAATGCCTTCAGAAGCCTCTGACTGACCTTGCGTCATCATTTCATTTGCTATTTTTGTATCTGCTTGAATTTGATGAAGTAAATGGTTAATATCAGTTGCTGCTAGCTGAGATTGTTCAGCAAGCTTTCGTACTTCATCGGCAACAACAGCGAAGCCTTTTCCATGTTCACCAGCACGAGCCGCTTCAATGGAAGCATTTAAAGCAAGTAAATTCGTTTGTTCCGCGATATTAGAAATAGATTGAAGTGCAGTATCAATATGATTTGTATGTGTAATGAGTCGTTCCACTACTTGTGATGTAGCGTTCACAGCTTCATTAATGGTATGCATTTGTGTAATAGATTTCTCAATGACTTTATTCCCACTATCAGCTTTTTCTGAAGTAGTAACAGCTAGGCTAGCAACAGAAGATGCGGATTCTGCAATACGTTGAACACTCGTTGCCATATCGTCCATTGCAGTTGAACTTTCTTCGATGCTGGAGACTTGTGAACGAATATTATGCTCAAGAGCATTCATAGTTTCTTGCGTTTTTGCTGTATTTTCCATAGAAGCAGTTGTTTCAATAAACACATTTTCAGATGCTTCTTTTACACTTGTTGATGTTTGTTGCACTTGTTGTATGATACGTTGTAAGTTAGCGAGCATTTGATTAAAGGAATTGGCGATATCACCGATTTCATCTTTACTCGTTACGTGCAGCCTAGCAGTTAAATCACCATCTTGAGAAGCTAATTCTTTTAATTTCTCATCAATTTGTCGTATCGGTTTAACGAGTTTACCAGAGAACCACCATGCTAATAAAATAGATGTTACTGTACATGTAATAAGTGAGAAGAAAATAATATATTGAATAAGAGATGAAGAAGATTCTACGTCAGCAATTAATGCGTCACGTTTATCATTTTCTTCATTTGCATATTTCGTAAAACGACTTAAAAGGTCGTTTACATAATCGGTTTGAGCTAAAGCGATTTTGGATGCTTCGTCCCATTTTCCTTCGCGAGCGAGAGGGAGGACTTCATTATCTATGACGCTTCGCCATTTTCCACCCATTAAAATGGCTTCTTTCATTCCTTCCGAAAGTTTTTTATCACTAGTTACTTTTTCTCTCGTATCAGCTAGTTTTTTTCCTTCTCGGTTGAATTTATCCAATCCTTTTTGATCATGTGACAGTAAATATTCTTGTAAACCAGCAACTTGTGCTTGGAACCAATCGCCACGTTCTTTTAAAATGGTTGCTCTTTTGGATACATCATTTTTTAAGGTTTCGACTTCATTTGCTTGATTCATGGCGAATGAAAGAATAACAATAAGAGCAATGCTAAATAAGGAACAAATACTTAAGAGTGTGAACAGTAGTTTTTTTCGAATGCTAACATATTTCATCGTTACCCCTACCTTTTAAAACCTATTTATTATGATTTATAAATTTTAATACAGAGTTAATAAAAACATTATTATGAAGTTATTAATCTGTTCAATGAAAATTATAGCAGATAATGGAAGATAGCAAATCAGTATGAGTAAATGTTCTTAAAATGTATACATTTGTATATCGAAAAATTCATAAATAAAAATTAGAAATGCTATTGTAATTTGAAAAAACATCATGTATACTTCTAATTAGTTGATAACGATTATCAGTATCAACTAATAACATTACTCTTCGTTATGTTGGTCATACCCCTTTTTGACGACGTAAGTCAGAGACGAAATGTTGAAATATCTTGTGTCCTATTCTACAGAATTATGGTAATCTCCAACCTCAACTTATATGCGTGAGCATGCAAAAAGGATCCTATCCGTGAAGGGATCCTTTTTTGCATGCTGTTGCAATTAATGTATATAGGCCTGGCACACGTTCTTCCATTCCTTCCGGTGCAGTAGGAGGGAAGACCCACCTTTGATGTGACCCGTGTTCTTCAACTAGTTTTTCAATTTTAAAATGTGCTTCCGCGAGCGTTGTAATGATTTCTCCTAGCGTCCAGCGACGGATAGTTGTTTTAGGTAGCGATTCTTTCTGTGCTTCTGTAAGAAGGATGCTATAAGCAACATCATCTTCAATCAATTCTTCATCAAAATAATTTCCATTGGCCTGAAATGATGGGTGGTCGACTCCTAATAATTTCGTGTAAACAGGATGATAGTCACGAAGGATAAGCATTCCATCTTGCTTAAGCAAGGTAGCAATTTTTTGAAAAAGCGGTTTTAAATCGAGAAAGTAATGGAGTACACCAAGTTCCAGCAATACGATATCGAATGACTCTGATAGTTGCACATGTAATACATCAGAAACGACATACTGAATAGAGACACCTGCTGCGTCCGCAAGTTCATTTGCATATTTTGCATTACTTGCTGAAATATCAACAACCGTTACGTCAGCTCCTAAAAGAGCGAGAGCAACAGCTTTATTTCCTTTTGACCCGAGTAAATTAATAATACGTTTTCCTTTTGGAGATTGTATGTAAGGTAAATAGTGATCTACCTCGCGCATGGGATCTTCCATAAGCTTTTTTGCATAATCTGCTGGCGCCCCGTGGCGATTCGTCCAAGCTTCATAAGCAGCTGCATTCCAGCTTTTTTCATTCCGCGCGCTTAGTTGTTTTTGATTCAATCATATCACTCCTTTTGTGAACGTATAGGTATTCGGCGGGAGGATGGGATTTCCTTTTCTTTTCGGACAAAAGTTTGATTTTTCTGTTATTAAGTCGTACAATACTTGTTATACGTAAAAGCGTTGAAAAGGAAAAGTAGGATGAACACATTCTTTCCAGAGAGCTTCGGTAGCTGAGAAGAAGCAAGAATATTCATTTGAACAATGGCCTTTGAGCTTCGTCCTGAACTTATGAAATGATAATAGTAGGCGGCGACGAGAGTTGGTACTCGTTATCAAAACCACAGTATAAGAGCATATAGCTCCGTACTTGTTAAGGCTAATTATGTGAGTAATTGGCGAAATAAGGTGGTACCGCGACTGTTTATACAGCCCCGCCCTTATCTTTTTTTAGATAGGGGCGGGGCTTTTTATATTTAAAAGGAGGAATGTAAGATGAGTATTTTTATTGGAGGAGCTTGGCCATATGCAAATGGCTCATTACACCTTGGGCATATTGCGAGTTTGTTACCTGGAGATATTTTAGCACGTTATTACAGGGCAAAAGGTGAGAATGTGTTGTATGTGTCGGGAAGTGATTGCAATGGAACACCAATTGCAATTCGGGCAAAACAAGAAGGTGTGACGGCGAAGGAAATTGCTAATAAGTATCATGAAGAGTTCCAGCGATGTTTTCGTAACCTTGGTTTTACGTATGATTGCTATACACGTACAGATAGTGAGCACCATCATAAAACGGTTCAAAAAGTTTTTTTACGTTTATTAGAAGAAGGCCATATTTATAAAAAAACAGTGGAACAAGCATATTGCGAAACGTGTACGCAGTTTTTACCTGATCGTTATGTAGAAGGAATATGTCCGCATTGTCATGAAGCAGCAAGAGGAGATCAATGTGATGCGTGTTCAGCTATTTTAGATCCACTCGATTTGTTAGAAAAGAAATGTAAGCTATGTGGCAGTGCACCATCCGTACAGGAAACAGAGCATTTCTATTTCGCGTTGCATACATTTCAGGAGCAAATCAAAGTGGCTGTAGAAACAGCAAAACAAACAGGAACATGGCGCGACAATGCAATTCAGCTAACAGAAAGATACGTAAAGGAAGGGTTACTAGATAGGGCTGTATCACGTGATTTACCAATTGGGGTACCAATTCCAGTAGAAGGGTATGAAGATAAGAAAATTTACGTATGGATTGAAGCAGTGACAGGATATTATTCGGCGAGTAAACATTGGGCTGAAAAAACAGGGAAAGATGATCAAGAGTTTTGGGATAGAGAAGCGAAAACATATTATGTGCACGGAAAGGATAATATTCCGTTTCATTCTATCATTTGGCCAGCGGTATTGCTTGGAATAGGAGAAGGGACAATTCCTCGTCATATCGTTTCGAATGAATATTTAACAGTGGAAAAAAGAAAATTATCTACGAGTAAAAACTGGGCAGTATGGGTGCCTGATATATTAGAACGCTATGATCCGGATTCTATTCGTTACTTTTTAACAGTGAACGCACCAGAAAATCGTGACACTGACTTTTCATGGCGAGAATTTATTTACAGTCATAATAGTGAATTGTTAGGTGCATACGGAAACTTTGTGAACCGAACATTAAAATTTATTGAAAAGTACTATGGTGGTATCGTGCCGAAGGGAAGTATTGATGTAGAGCTGAAAGATAAAATAGAAGGATTATATAAACATGTAGGAGAGGCGATTGAGCAAACTAAATTTAAGGTGGCGCTAGAAGCAATATTTGATGCAGTACGTTTTGCAAATAAATACTTTGATGAGAGGCAGCCTTGGAAAGAAAGGGAGGATGATCCAGTTTCATGCGAAGAAACGATTTATAATTGTGTGTATCTCATCGCTAATTTTGTAAATCTCCTTGAACCGTTTTTACCATTTTCAAGTGAAAGAGTTAGAAACACATTATCAATTGTGAAACGAAATTGGGAGCCTCAAAACACGTTGCCGAATAGAATTGATAGTGTACAGCCACTATTTGAACGGATTGATGTAAAACAAATTGAGTGTGAGATAGAGAAGTTATATGGAGCAGTAAAGTGAGATAGAGAAAAAGACCTTTCAAATATATGAAAGGTCTTTTGTTATGCAGTAGGATTCTCTTTCTTATCCTTTAAGAAGAACAGCACAGCAAGGATTACGAGAATAATAGCTGCAATATCATATGTTATTTTGAATGTGGTATTAAAGTTTAAGTACTCCACCAAAGGGGTTTTGACTGCCCCAGCATATATGCAAATGGGAATGAGGAGCACATCGTAAAATTTCTTTTCTTTCATATATCTTATTAGGAAGAAGATACACATAATGGCAAAAAAGGCTACGCTTAAAATAGTCATTTATACCTCCAAATAGATTTGAAATTATACCACATTGTAACTGTATTTACATTTATATGCAAGTTTCTATTTTCATGCACTATGCACGCTACTATGTTTCTTTTCTTTCCTAGCCGTAAGTAGCTGAGGAGTAAAAATTCCAAGTAGTATAAAGATGATCCCAATCCACTGCATGAACGTTACGACTTCATGTACAAGTGTAATAGAAGCGATAATGGCCGTTGGTAATTCAGCTGCTCCTAGTATTGTACCAAGTCCTGTTCCTACTTTCGGTACGCCAATTGAAAAACAAATGACAGGTACGACAACGCCGAACAACCCGAGGAAGAAAGCATATTTCCATAGGCCATCTTGCAAAGCACCGTCTGTTAAAAAGGTTGGCGGGAAGAATAGACATACGATAAGAGTAGCGCTTGTTGCCATAAGAAAGCTTTTCGTATAAGGCGGAACTTCTGTAGCAACACGCCCACTTGCAAAAACATAGAATGAAAAAGAGACAGCGGCTAATAGACCAAAGATCATACCTTTTGTGGAAAAGTTTTGTCCGAGGCCTTCAAAGACACCGCCTGCAAACAATGTACCAGTAAATAAAATAATGATAGATATAACTTTCTCACGACTTGGAAATGTTCGATTTGCAATGGCTTCAATAACGACACCAATCCATGTGAACTGGAAAAGTAGGACGACAGCGATAGATGCTGGTAGTTCTTCTACCGAAATAGCGTAGAAGATACCGGTCATACTCATCGTTGTGCCAACTGTTAGTAAGGAAAAGAATTGCTTTTTTGTTACTTTATGACGTGAAACGAAAAGAACGAGCAGAAGAAGACCGATCCATCCGAAGACATATTGACCTCCTAATAGTTGATGGGCTGAAAATCCATCAATGAATCCGAGTTTGAAAATAGTTGAAAGTACGCCGTAGCTACAAGCTCCGAATAAAACGAGTAATGAATACTTAAATTTCTCCATGAAAATCCTCCTTTTACATAATAAAAAACGCCCGCTATCCAAATAAGGATAACGGGCGAACGAAACAGAGTCATATACTCTACAAAATTCCGCCACTCATACGAAGTATGAATTTGGGATATGAAATTGTAGTAGGTTTTTACATTGCTTTTGGGAATACAATAGAACATTTTACACCTTGAGGCGTGTTTTGTATACCATAAGGAAATTGATGTTTATCTAGTATTTGTTTTACAATGTATAACCCAAGACCACTACCTTGTACTAAGCCGTGTTTGTCAGGGTTTGCGCGATAGAATGGCTCAAATAAATGGGCAAGTTTATCCTCATCTATTTGTGAACCTGTATTTAATACTTCTAATGCGTAACCGTTTGGCTTTTCATAAAGCTTTATATATACATGCTGATGGTCAATTGTATAATGAATTGCATTTGAAATAATGTTAAAAATGGCAGTTTGAATAAATTTAGGATCAGCTAAAACTTGTACATCTTGTTTAATGTTAGATTGAACATTTAACTGCTTTACAGATACGAAATAATCTACTTTCTTCATAACGTCCTCAATAATATTAGTTAATGAGATAACTTTTAAATCAGGTTTAAATTGAGGGTTTTGTATTTTGGATAATTCCGACATTTTTTCCGTTAATATGTTAATGTCTTGCATCATTTCATAGGAGCGTTTTAAATATTTATCTCTATCTTTATAAGCTCCAATTCCGTGAATCATGCCATCTAGTTGTCCCATAACGGCTGCGATTGGTGTTTTTAATTCATGGGAAACCATAGACATAAATTCTTTACGGGATTGTTCTAATTGTTGCTCCTTTTTGAGTTCATTTCTTAAATCTTGATTGCTCGCATGCAAATTCTTCACTATGTTTGGTATTTGTGAAGCAGCTACTTGTAAATTAAAATCTGTTTGATCAGTATTTTTGTTGAGTAGCTTTTTATCTGAGAAATCAAGATTCATAATATCTTTTAAAGCATCACTCATATATTGAAAAGGTTTAGCAATTAGTTTTGCATAAATTAAAGATCCAAGCAGAGAGAGTGCAAGCATTGTTGCGCCAATATGTGGAGCTAATTGCTGCAGTACATCTGTTAATTTTGGATTATCTTGTGCATCATTTGCTTTACTTGCTGCATTTTGTTTATGTAAGGCATCATTAGTAGCGACTTGCTTTTCCGTTTCTGTAAGTGGAGCAGAAGCGCTATTTTTCCCCGAAATATTTTGAGTATGTTCTTTTGCTTTTGCAGTTTGGCTAGGCTGCAAAAGGTGATTGATAGCTGTAGAGAGAGAATTATAATCTATAATAGCAGATTGGAAATTAAACATGTCCCCCTGTGATACAGCTTTATTTTGATTCGTTTTACTTTGGTCGTTTTGTTTATCTGAATCCGCTTGTTCTGTAGTATGCGTTCCATTTTCTTTCGCAAAACGTTCTTTATCGTAGTTTGAAGCTAAGAAGTAAATAACTTGATAAAGACAAAGTGATAAAAGAATACAAAATAATAAGGTTTTGATGAAAATATTTTTGGTGATGTTGTCTTTGCTACGATTCGATTTTGTAGCCAATGCCTTTCACCGTTTTAATATAAGGAATTCCTAATTTTTTTCGTAAGTTTTTAATGTGTGTATCTATAACTCTTACATCACCATAATGTTCATAGCCCCATACCTTATTCAACAAATCACTTCTTGATAATACTTTTCCTCGATTTTGCAGTAAAGTATAAATAATTTCAAATTCTTTTGTTGTCAATTCAATTTGATTACCATGAACATAAGCGGCGTATGCTGTAGAATTTAACATCAATTCATGGAATTGTAGTATAGTCGCAGCTTCGGCTTCCTTCGTTGCTGCCCTTCTTAATACAGCTTCTACACGTTTAATAAATACGGTGTAATGGAACGGTTTCGTAATATAGTCATCAATACCTAATTCAAATCCTTTAATTTCACTTTCTTCATTATGTAAGCCTGTTAACATAATGATTGGTACATCAGATTGTCCTCGCATAATTTTACAAATACTATAGCCATCTATATCTGGTAACATCACATCAAGGAGGACAAGATCGTATGAATTTTTTTGGAAAAGAAGTATACCTTCTGTTCCAGCACCAACGACATCAACAGTAAAGTTTTGTGCCATTAGAAATTCACGAATTAGTTCTTGTATATCTGGGTTGTCTTCAATCACCAGTATATGCGTCATAGTAACACCTCCTAAATAACGCTTTTAACTGCAATATTCGAATTCATCATTTTTTCGATGACTCAGATTGTTTATACATATAATAAGCCCCTGCCATAAAATAATCATGAAAGTAGCAAGGGGAGTTGTTTAGTGAAACTGAATATTTAAGAATTACAGTAATTCTATTATAGTATGTATTATAAAATTTATAAAATATTATAACTGTATAATTTTAATATCCATGTTTATCAATGTTTGGATGTTACCTAACACAATCTATTCCTATTATATATGTAAATACAGTTGTTTTGCTACTGTAAATGAAGAAATAAAATAAGCCAAGACATAAAATTCTTGGCTACACGTAAATCGCGCTTTGAGGTTATTTTACAGTGACAGTAGCTTGCTGGGGAATACGCTCAAATAACCAGTGTATATCATTGTTATACATACGAATACAACCTAGTGTTGTCCACTTACCAATTGCCTGATTATTGTTCGTACCATGAATCGCATAAGTTGTTCCGTAAGTTCCTGCCATGTTTAGTCCGAGCCAACGGTCACCAAGTGGATTGCGCGGATCGCCGCCTTTAATTTTGCCTGTGTAATAAGGACGATTTTTAATTTTATTTACGATTTGAAAAGTCCCTTTAGGTGTAGGAGTAGCTGCCTTTCCAGTAGCGACAGTAAAACTTTTTATGAATTTTCCGTTTTGATAATAATCCATTTTATTTAACTGTGTATTCACGATAAGCTGATCATTTGTTGCAGCTGCCTCAGCATTTGTGAATGGAATAGTTAAAAATCCTAATGATAATAGTGCGCTTAATAATAGTTTTTTCATTATGTTCTCCTTTTTACTATTGTAGTAGTCTTACATACAATGAATTTGCAATCCTCGTAATACTTTATTTACATTTTCATCTAATGTTTCAAAGAAGGTAGTAATTTTGGCATTGTGTTTGTTGTTTTTATCAATAAGTAATCTTTCATTTAATAAAAGTTCGCCATGTAGTCCAAAACTTTGAATTTGAATATTTAATTCATCTTCAGTTTCAGAAATAATTGGTAAGAAGTAGTGAAAAGCTTTCGTTGGAATGATGTAGCTTTTGCCAATCATGCTTTCTTGATTTGAATTAATCCATTTTTTCGTAACAATCTTAATGTTCTTTTTTGAAACGATAAAAGACAGTGTTGTAGACTTTGTTAAACTTACGTCAAATTCATTTGTTTCACATATGTGCAAATTAAAAACGGTTTCATTTTGGTGAGATTCAACATTTGTATTAATAAAATCGTGCATTTTATAAGCTTCCATTTTTTATTCACCCTTTTTTCAATTTCGAAAAGCGATTAATATTTATTCAAATTAATGTTTAGTCATATATTGGTTAAATTTTTCAACAAATTCCGATATAATCTTACAATACGTATATGAAGCTAATATGAAGTTAGTATGAGTTTGTAGTGGTTTTTTATTAAGAACAAAATATAACGATTTTTAAGTGTTAAAAAATGGATAAAAAGTGCATATTAAGGTCCTAATTTTTCGCAGTGTATACTTGTTAAATTGTTTTAAAATGAGAGTACATAATGAACGTAAAAGTTTAGTGAGAGCCTTACAAAAATGTAATAAAAATGTAAGCTATTGTGATAGTTATTTCGACAATTTTTTTATACAATATTAGTAAGAAGTTGCACGTGATTGAAAGGAGAGATGACATGGAATGGATTCATGAATTATTTCAGCAATACGGGTACTATGTTGTACTTGTTGGTTTGCTGTTAGAATATATTGCACTTCCGTTTCCGGGAGAGCCAACGTTAGCATATGCGGGATTTTTAGCACATAAGGGTGATTTAAGTTTACCGATTTTAATTATCCTATCCTTTATTGGGACAAGTGTAGGAATGACAATCCAATACTTTTTAGGAAATAAATTAGGAATGCCCTTTGTTCAAAAGTATGGGAAATATGTATTTTTAACACAAAGAAAAATCGACTTAACAAGAATGTGGTTTGATAAGTATGGATACTTCTTGATTTTTATCGGTTTCTTTATTCCTGGTGTACGTCACTTTACAGGATACTTTGCAGGAATTATTAACTTACCATTCCGCCGTTTTGCAATTACAATTTACTCAGGTGCTCTATTTTGGGTATCATTCTTCTTAATCGGTGGTTACTGGTTAGGTGGAAACTTACATGATATTTTTGGAGTGCTAGAAGGTCACATTGGTAAAATTATTTTTGGAGTGATTGCGATTGTAGCAATTACGTTAGGAGTTCGTTTCCGCAAACAGTTAAAACGAGCATTCTTACAAAACGCAAGTTAATATGGAATCCATTCTATGTCAAAAATTAGGGAGGCAGTGCAGATGCACTGCCTTTTTTATTTTAATAAGCTTTTGTTTGTTTATCAGTTTAAAATCCCATAGGTTATAATTGTCAATTATTAACGTCAAAATGACAATTATAATTGACAAAAATAAGGGTATTATTTACAATTTGATTAAATAAATGAAAAAGAGGGAAGACATGAAGCTTCAAAATCGAGTGAGAGAATTGCGGGCAAAGCATCGTTTATCACAAGGGGATTTAGGGAAAGCGATTGGATCATCGCGGCAAACGATTAGTTTAATTGAGCGCGGGGATTATGCACCATCTATCGTATTGTCGTTAAAAATTGCACAAATTTTCAACGTACCGGTGGAGGAAATATTTATGTTGGTGGAGGGGGAAGATGATGGTGAAGAGTAAGCGAAAAAAACAATTTGATTTTGTGGGGAAAATGGCATTAAGTATGATGGGTGGGTTTTTAACATCTTATATAGCTTTAGATTTACTCTCGGATGAACCGAGAAAATTATCATCTAATACATTTATAGGTATATGCACCATTTTTGGAATCTTAATGATGTACTACACTTGGAAGAATACACGTATGTTAGCGGAGGCACGTGATGAAGAGGAGAGTGTACAAGGCAGAAAATTAGGCATTATAAGTATATATTTACGTGTAGGTGATATAGTTACGCAAGCATGGTTTGTATATGCAGTTATTGCATGTAGACGTGCACTGTTGCAGGATACAAATGTTTCATTTGCAGTGTGGAATTTAGTAGCTTCTATCGTTTGTTTAACTATTGTAGTGATTAGTGGGCTCATAACAAAAAATCGTTATAATAAGCTATATCCTGAACAAGGTGTAACATATATGGAATCTATGAAAATGTGGACGAAAAACGCAGATGAAGGATTAAAACATATTGTGCATGAGGCTGGATATAAAGCATATGAATTTACGAATACAATATTGGCATATGTATGGTGGGCTGCCGTTATATATACGGTGGCTAGTGATATCAATTTTGTATTAATTGGCTTAATCTCATTTATTTGGATATTGCATCTTGGAAAATTCATGTACGAAATGCATAGAAAAATGATTTATTAAGGGGAGAAAAAGGTGGATATTTTAAGAAGGCCAGCTGGCTCAATGACAGTGGCGCTAATTCTGTCCATTTTATACGGAGTAATCCGAACTGGGAAATTAGAAGTAATTTTGAACCTATGGGCAATAGTTGGAATTGCATTGTTAGTGTTAGCCATTCATGAGCTAGGACATGTAGTAGTTGGTTTAATAGGCGGTTTGAATTTTAAATTTATGACAGTAGGGCCGATTACTTTTCAAAAAGAGAAGAGGAAAGTACGCATTCGAGAAAATAAATTATGGGCGTACTTTGGAGGCGTGGCGATGTTAGTGCCGCCTTCTATAGAGACACCGAATCTTTCGAAAAAATGGGCGTGGATGACTTTAGGTGGACCGATTACGAGTTTATTATTTGGTATTACTTCCGGTTACATATACATGGTGAGTTATTATCAATATCTTTTATATTTTTCTGTTTTACACTTTGTCATTTTTACAGCTACAATCGTACCGATAAAAGGAACGTTTTTGAGTGATGGCATGCAATTTCTTATTTTAATTAAAGATGATGAAAAGGCTAAGCAGCATTTATATAACATTCAAGTATCGAGTGAATTATTTAGTTATAAAAGGCCGAAAGATTGGGATGAGAGATTAATAGAAATTAGTAAGGAGAAATTAAAAGAGGATAAAAGTATAAGAGATATAATGAGCGGACTTATGCTCGTTTTTTATGCTAGAGCTGATCAAGAAGGAATGGAAAGAGCGATACCGTATATAGAACCAATTGTTCAACTACCTGTAACGAAAGAAAATAAGTTTTTCGTTAGTAGTTTTCATAGTTGGTACCTTTTATATAAAGCTCTTTATGAGATGGATCGTCTTTCTTTGCAAGAAGCGAAGGAACATGGGAAGGCTATTACAAAAATGGACCTAAACGGATATTATCGTACACAAGGAATTATTAAATATTTAGAGGGCGATATGGAAGCGTCACACATTTATATGAAGAAAGCGGATAAAGAATTGAAGAGCGCTGAGAATAGTGAAATGGGATATTTACAATTAGAGAGAGAATGGTTTGAGCAGCTAAAGAAGAGGGTATCTTACGATGGGTGAGGTATCCTCTTTTTTCTATGTCGTCTTATGCCGTTCCATAAAAAGTGTGGAGCGAGTAAAATAAGATGTGAAGAGCAAAGCTTGGAGGAATTCTAGATGGAAATTTTAACGATTATTTTAATCGTCTTGCTCATTTATGTTGTTTTTAAAGTGGCATATGTAGCATTAAAAATACTCGCGATCCTATTAATTATCTTTTTAATCGTAGAGTTCGGCAGTAAATTGCTTGGGGGATAGGGTATGTTGAGCGTCTTGAATGTCGAAGAATGTCGGTAAGTCGATATCCTGTGTCGAACCGTCGATATAATGAAAAAATCGCTGATATAAGTGGAGAAATCGTCGATATATTTGAAAAATCGCTGATATAATCCGGTTGATACTGGATGGGGTATATGGAAAAGAAGTTGCCGTGAGGGTAACTTCTTTTTATTGTGATGCCGTGGTATGCAAGCCAACATAAAAAAAGCTGGAAGAATCCCTTCCAGCTTACGAGTTACTTTCAATTTGGCGACCGTTTTCTTCTTCGTTGTCTTGTAATAGGTTGAATATATCAGCTAGACAGAATGCAATGAACCAAGTCCATAGACCGTGGAAGAAAGCTGAGCTTAATTGAAGTGGTAATGTATAGTTAGTCATTGAGTAGGAAATACATCCGCCAACGATTCCGATCATTGTTAATAACATTGTTTTTTGCGCATTTTCTTCTGGATTAAAGAGGAAGAAAATGTATCCACCTAAAATTGAAGCGCTTACAAGTGTTTCGATTCCATTAAAAATGATATTCTCTCCAAGCTGAGTGTTTGTCCAGAAGCAGATTGTTCCGCCGATAATAGCAAACAGGACAGCTATTGTATATCGTATATATTGATTCATATGTTCATCTCCTTATGTAATAAGATGATTTGGAAGTCAAAAAGGTAGGTATAGTATATTGAAGTGAGTTTTAGTTGTACGTATCTTTTTATAAAAAGATCATTGAAGAGTGATCGGTTTTTTAAACCGTTACGTGTATGGTGTCTGAAATATACCCGACTGCTCGTTTCTTTTTGCTTGTAAAATAAGAGAAACTTCCAAGTCTATATACTCTTTTTTTGTGAGTCTGTTTTCATTATAACATATTTAGAGGCATAATAATAGAATTATCTGATTTTGTAATAAGTGTAAAAAATAAAAAGCGCAAGGAAATACCAGTAACGGTGCAGTTTAGAGGAAGAAGGATTTTCATTTACTATGATGAAATATGTAATCAAGGTGGGATATAAGAAGGGGACTTAAATACTATAAAAAATATTTTATGCCATGAATGGAAGGGAGGAGAGCTAACTTGGAATTCACAACAGAAAGATTAACAATTAGACCTTTTAAGAGTACTGATTTACAGGATGTATTTGCTATTTATAATAATGATGATACATGTAAGTTCCTATTACATAATAAGTGGACTCATGAAGACATGCAGAAAAGATTTAATAAGAAGCTAGAAAATAATGTACTTACTAAAGACTCAATATTAAGTTTAGCAGTTATATACAAAACGAAAGTAGTTGGTGATTTATCTGTATGGTACACAAATATGAAAGACACTGTTGAGATTGGTTATAGTTTTTCAAATGAAGTAGCTGGGAGAGGTTTGGCAACAGAAGCAGTAAGTAGTTTGGTATTTAAATTATTTAATGAATGTAATGTACATCGCATACAAGCTAATCTTGATGCACGTAATATAGCTTCACAAAAATTGTGTGAACGAATAGGCATGAGAAAGGAAGCACATTTCATACAAGATTTTTGGAATAAAGATGAATGGACAGATAGTATTGTATATGGAATGCTATCCTCTGATTTGTCATAATAAACGTAGTGATTTTATTATGCTAAAGGGCGCGTGAGTTGAATAACAAAGGGCATAACATATTATATATGACTAATATGTTATGCCCTTTCATGTATTGACCTTTTTTATATACGTTTGAAACGGCCGACAATTTCAACTGTTTCAGTAATATTCATAAATGCTTTGTTATCCACTTGACGGATAATACGTTTCATTTCGCCTAACTCATAGCGAGTCACGACAGTGTAAATCATTTTTTTCTTATGGTTTGTATAGCCGCCGACAGCATCTACCATCGTCACGCCACGTATGCCGTGATGTAGTAGGGCGCTTTTTATTTCCTCGCCTTTTTCTGTAATTGTCATTATCGTCAATTTAATATGTTTCGTATGCACAGCATCGATCACTTTGCTGACTACAAATCGACTAATTAACGTATAAAGTGTAATATCCCATCCGAAAATAAATCCTGCTACAACAAGTAAGATTAAGTTGAATACAAATATGATTGCTCCAATTGAAACATCGCGATATTTCGCTACAATCAATCCAACGACATCAAATCCACCTGTTGAAGAAGCAAATCGGAATATGATTCCTGAAGCTGCTCCGCAGATTACACCGCCGAATACAGAAGATAGTAAAATATCGTCTGAAACTTGGTGTACAGGGATAATGTTCATCGCTAATGATGATACAGCTACAAAGTACGCTGTTAAAAAGGTTGTCTTCTTGCCTAAGTAAAAGTGACTTAAAATAAGAAGAGGAATGTTTAGTAAAAAGATAAGTGCACCGATATTGTAGTGCATTAAATAACCGATAATCATCCCTACTCCAGCGAATCCACCGCTAATCATGTTATGCGGGATAAAGAACATATTCATAGAAATTGCATACAAAATAGAAGCTACGAAAATAACAACCAACTGTATGATAAATTCTAAGTGAAATGTTTTAGCTGCTGGGAAGGATAAAAAGGCGGTGTCGGGAACGTAATCGGCGTCTCCTAGTTGACCCATAGTATGTTTCATCTCCATATTCATTTTTGATTACAAGAAGAGAATAAAGGTTTTTTCAAAAACTGGCAATAGTTTTATTATAATGCAAAAATTTTATAAATTTCTAATAAATCAAGCCTATTCATGGATGTGTGTGAATATACTAAAGAAAGCGAATACAATGTTTCTTAATTATTGTTTTCTTGAGAAAATATGCAAAATACTTTTTTTGACGATAAAAGGAAATAGAGAATGTTTGCCGAATGTGCTAAAATGACCTTATTAAGGATGTGAAGCGATGGAATTTTTATTGCAGGATGCAATTCTATATATATCGTTTGTAACGACAGCACTTTGTTTATTAGAAGTTTTCTTCCTTGCTAACGTTTCTCGCTTTGTGCGTCAGCAAGCATCAAGCGGTAGACAAAGAGCATTTGCGTTAGTTGATACGTGTGAAGATAGTGCGGGGAATGTACCGCTATTTTCAATTTTTTATAAATATGGAATGATTCGTTCTGTACGCAGACAAGAATCAAGTGAAGAGAATGACGAGGTCGGTCCGTATACACCAATGTTTCGCTAAATAATTACGAAACATTGGAGGAATGAACATGTTAAAATCATACCGAACTGCGCTCGTTAGTTTATCATTATTACTTGTTTTTGTTTTATCTGGTTGTAGTAATGCAGCCCCAATTGATGCACATAGTACGGGAATTTGGGATCATTATTTTGTATATCCAATCTCGTTTATGATTCAATTTGTTGCTCATCATATACCGGGAGCTAGCTTCGGGATTGCTATCATTATTATGACGCTCGTTATTCGTTCAGCAATGATTCCATTAGCTGTTTCGCAATATCGTAGCCAAGCGAAAATGAAGAAAATGCAACCTGAATTGCAGAAGTTAAAGAAAAAATACGGTGATGTAAGTAAAGATCTTGAAAAACAAAAACAGTATCAAAAAGAAATGTCAGAACTAATGAAATCAGGCGGTTGGAATCCACTTGCTGGTTGCTGGCCAATCTTTATACAAATGCCGATTTTCTCTGCTTTGTATTATGCGATTAGCCGAACAGAAGAGATTCGCACATCTTCGTTTTTATGGGTGAACTTAGGACATGCAGATCCTTATCATATATTACCGATTATTGCAGCGTTAACGACATTTATTCAGATGAAGGTTTTCCAGTCTAATATTACAGCTGGAGAACAAGTACAGATGCTGAAAATGCAGCAAATTATGATGCCGGCAATGATTTTATTTATGGGATTTGCGGCACCATCGGGTCTTGTGTTGTACTGGATAACAGGTAACTTATTTACAATGACACAAACAATTGTATTAAGAAGAATAATGGAACGTGAAGAATTACAATTACAAAAAGCATAGAAAAACACCGCTCATCATGAGCGGTGTTTTTTTGTTAAGTCGTTAAGGAAATTTTAAGAAACCAACATTACTATAGGCATTGTATACGAGAGTGTACATGCATTAGAAATATGAAGGAGGAAATTTCCTATGAAGAAGAAAACAGTTGGGTATTTAGCGATTGCAGGTGCTTTATCATTCGGAATCATTGGGGGAGTCGGCATCCCGGCATTCGCGGCAACGAATACTCCAGCAGCTGAGCAATCTACAAAAACGGCGAAAAAAGATTTAGATGACGCTACAAAACAAAAAGTAAAAACGATTATGGATGATACAAAGAAACAGTTAGAGGAGCTAGGTGTAAAGCTTCCAGAGAAAGAAAAACGTAAAGAAATGTTTGCGGGATTAGATGAAGCGACAAAAGAAAAAGCGAAATCAATTTTAGAGCAAGAAAAGTCTGGGAAATTAACACGTGAACAAGCAAAAGAAGAATTAACAAAATTAGGCGTGAAGTTCCCGGAAAAGGGTAAACACAAAGAAATGTTTGCGGGATTAGACGAAGCAACAAAAGAAAAAGCAAAATCAATTTTAGAGCAAGAGAAATCCGGCAAATTAACACGTGAACAAGCAAAAGAGGAATTAACGAAGTTAGGCGTGAAAATGCCAGAGAAGGGTAAGCATAAAGACATACTTGCTAACTTAGATGAAGCAACAAAGGAAAAAGCAAAGTCTATTTTTGAACAGGAAAAGTCCGGGAAATTAACGCATGAGCAAGCAAAAGAAGAATTAACAAAACTAGGTGTGAAACTCCCAGAGAAAGAGAAGCATGAAGACATCTTTGCGGGATTAGATGAGGCAACAAAAACAAAAGCAAAAGCGATTTTAGACAATGAAAAGAAACAATTAGAGGCATTAAATGTGGATCTTCCGCATCATAAGTTTTTTATGAAAAAAGAAGGTAAATAATTGAATTATGTATCTTTCGTGTGGGCAACCGGAAGATACATGCGAGGACCGATTTCTGTTGACAGAAATCGGTCCCTTTTAATGGTTTAATAAAATTCTTTTCATTGTTAGTATGTATCCAAAGACGCAGTAGAAGATTGCAAAGCCGATAAACACTTCCGTATATTGATATTTACCTAATACGTAGAAGGAAACAGCTGGTATAATAGCTACCGCTAAAATGCTATAACCAGGATACTTGTACCTGAACATGATAGCGAATAGAACAGAAAGAAATGTAGCGATGATACAAAAAACAGCAATCATGATTGATGCACCTCCTATATGGATTATACCATTTTTAGGGAATTAGAGAAGTGGCGTAACTTCTGTTATAATATAAGAAAAGAAATATTTCATATGTTATATAAAAAATATATTGATTTTTTCTAACAATTCAATATAATGAACAATAACTACAAAATTCGACATCAAGAAGTGATGATGAGGACATGATCAATTTTTTACGATTCTCAGAGAGGGAAGCCTTTGGCTGTGAGCTTCCTAATACGGAAAAATAGATTACCACCTCTGAACTGCAGCAGTGAACGAACATCTAGTAATTGCTTGCCGGCAAAAACCGTTATGTAGACTTGAGAAATTGGTGAAGTGTGTTACTTTGCGAATTGAAACAAGGGTGGAACCACGAATACAACACTCGTCCCTTTTTTAGGGAGGAGTGTTTTTTTATTTCATTTTTGCATCACACTAGGATTGGAAGGAGGATACGCAGCATGCATCATGATGAGAAGAACAAAATTGGTTTAACGGTAGCACTTTCTATCGTGGTAGGAACGATTATTGGGTCTGGTGTGTTTATGAAACCAGGGAGCGTATTAGATTACTCGGGGAGTTCTAATATGGCGATTCTTGCTTGGGTAATTGGTGGTCTGTTAACGTTAGCAAGTGGTTTAACAGTAGCTGAAATTGGAGCGCAAATCCCGAAAAATGGTGGGTTGTATACGTATTTAGAGGAGATTTACGGAAGTTTTTGGGGATATTTATCAGGCTGGATGCAAACGATTGTTTATGGGCCAGCTATTATTGGAACATTAGGGTTATACTTTAGTTCTTTAATGATTAATTTTTTCTATTTAGATAAAGTATGGAATTTACCAATCGCGATCGGAACAGTTGTGTTCCTTGGCGTTGTAAATAGTATGGGAACAAAATACGGAGGTATCGTTCAAACGATTACGACAATCGGAAAGATGATTCCAATCGTATTAATTGTTGTGTTAGGTTTCTGGAAAGGGAATAGCGATATTTTTAACGTAGTTGTACCGATATCAGAAAATCAAAGTATCGGGATGGCAATTTTAGCAACGTTATTTGCTTATGATGGCTGGATTTTACTTGCTTCGATTGGCGGGGAAATGAAGAATCCAACAAAGTTATTACCGAAAGCAATGACAGTTGGGATTTTAATTGTAACAGCTGCTTACGTATTAATTAATTTGGCGTTACTGAATGTATTACCAGCAACTCAAATTGTAGACCTTGGAGAAAATGCAACAGCGACAGCTGCAGGAATGCTACTTGGAGAATATGGTGGGAAAATTATTAGTATTGGTATTATCGTTTCTATTTTCGGTTGTTTAAATGGAAAGATTTTAACGTTCCCACGTATCCCGATGTCGATGGCAGAACGTGGACAACTTCCATTTGCTAAGTTTATTGCAAAGGAAAGCCCAAGATTTAAAACACCAGCAAATGCGATTACTGTTGAAATCATTTTAGGAATTATTTTAATGATTATTAGCGATCCGAATAAGCTATCTGAGATTTCCGTATTCATTATTTATATTTTCTATGTAATGACGTTTATTGGCGTCTTCATTTTAAGAAAGCGTAATAAGAATAAAGAGCGTGCATACAGTGTACCGTTATTCCCAATCGTACCAATCGTTGCGATTTTCGGCTCGCTCTTTGTAATTGGTAGTGCCATTATCAATGATCCGGTAAGTTGTTTCTTATCAATTGGAATTGTATTTACGGGGCTTCCGGTATATTGGTATTTAAATAAGAAGAATAAAAATGAAGTGTCATGAGTGAAGGGTAGGCGTATAATGCGCCTACCTTTTTTACTGTAAAAAAATTGTACTTGTGTTCAACTTCTATTTTGGTTACTATAGTCGTAGTAACCAAAATAGAAAGCGTGGGGAAAGACTTGAATTTTCGTGTGTATATTTTAGCTATCGCGGCTTTCGTAGTCGGAACGGTTGAGCTAATTATAGGAGGAACGCTTGATTTAGTTGCCAATGATTTAGGAGTATCTATTAGTGCAGCTGGTCAGCTTATCACAATATTTTCAGTAGTATTTGCTTTATCAGGTCCTGTTTTATTAGCATTAACAGGGAAATTTGAAAGAAAAGCATTGTATGTTGGGGCATTATCGATTTTCTTAATCGGAAATATTATTTCAGCATGTAGTGTGAATTATGGGATGTTAATGTTCTCAAGGGTGATTTGTGCGGCGAGTGGTTCGCTTATTATTGCACTGTCAGTAACACTCGCTTCTAGCGTTGTAGAACCGCATTTTCGTGCGCGTGCAATTGGAATCATTTTCATGGGGATTAGTGGGTCACTTGTACTTGGAGTACCGCTTGGCCTTGTGCTCGGAAATGCATATGGATGGCGTGCACCATTTGTGCTCATTTCAATCTTAACAGTGATGGCAATCGCTTGTATTTCATTATTCTTAACGAAAGTACCACCGACATCGGTAGTATCAATAAGAGAGCAAATTGCTACGTTAAAAGATAAAAAAATCGTCAGTGCACAGTTAACGTCGTTCTTATTTTTAACGGGTCATTTAACACTATATGCATATTTAACACCATTTTTAAAAGATGTTATGCATGTGGAAGCGAATTGGATTAGTGTATTTTACTTCATCTTCGGAATCGCAGCAGTAATTGGGGGCGGCTTCGGAGGCTGGCTTGCTGATAAATGGGGATCGAAGAAAAGTATTATCTCAATTATTATCGTATTTGCGTGTGCAATCTTCCTATTGCCGATGATGACATTCTCATTCCCGCTGTTCATTATTATGATGGGACTTTGGAGCATGCTGAGCTGGGCTATTTCACCAGCACAACAAAATTATTTAATTGAAATTGCACCGGAATCAGCTGGTATTCAGCAAAGTTTAAATAACTCTGCCCTTCACTTAGGGATTGCGCTCGGTTCAACAGTAGGTGGAGTTGTTATTGAAAAATCATCTGTTATATATAACGCTTGGGTAGGGGGCGGCTTTATTATATTAGCGCTACTTTGTGCGATTTTCTCGATTACGAGAGGACGTTCTACTCAGTTTGCAAAAGAAGAATCTATCGTTTGATAGGTTCTTTTTTTATTTGTAAAAAATGGAAGGATTTGGTGGGTGGATGGAGAAAGGTGTATATAGCGAGGTGATGGAAAATGATGTCTAATTTCTCGGTATTCGGCATGATAATTGCGCTACTACCGATATTGATAGTTGTTTTTATATTAAGATGGGTCCGTTTCATCTATCAAAATTCAGAGAAACAAGTGAGGCAGAATGAGAAAATGATTGAGTTGTTGACGGAGATAAAGGAAAAAGATAAGTAATATGTATTCGTTTGAAATTTGTTTTCCGTAAGTTAAAAAGGCACTTATAAAGTGTCTTTTTTATTATGTTTGAAAATTGGAAACGTTTAATGTTTATTTGTCAATAGCAGCATGACAACAAACAATTTTAAAGTTGCTTATTACGGTGAAACTTTCTCAACAATTCGACAAGATACTACAAAAAAACCACCTATTCTCTTTTTTTTACTATAAGTACAATGAAACAGTAAGATTGATTCATGTAGAAATTTATATATGGTGGTGGAGAGAATGAAACGAAAGATGGCAGGAAAATGGTTTAGTTTTTTAAGTGCTCTTATTATTTTATTAGGAATTGCAATGCCACAAGTAAAGGCAGAAGTAATGAACAGAGAAACATATAAGATGGATTGGAGCTATAGTAATTCGAAACAGCGTGAAATAAAGACCGAAATAATTAAAACGGCTTCGGGGAGTATTGCGTATTGTTTAACGCCTGATTTACGTTCTCCCAATGGGGATGATTTGCCTGAAATGGGGAAAACATCTGATGTCGTATATCGTGTTTTATTAAATGGATATCCTCAAAAAAGCCCATCTGAATTAGGTGTAGCGACAACGGAAGAAGCGCATTATGCTACACAATTAGCAGTATGGATTGCAGCAAATGAATTAACGGAAGAAGATTTAGTTGCAAAAAATGAACGTGTACATAATCTTATGAAGCGTTTAGTAGAGGCTTCAAAAAAAGAAACTGGATCACAAGATACATTCTTTAAAGTTAATCTTGTAGATCCGCAAACTGCTACACAAAAAGGTGATTATTTAGAAACAGGATTTTATGCAGTGCAAACAAATGCGGTTTCTGGCTCTTATACAATTCTTCCTGAAAATGCCCCTAAAGGGCTTCGAATTGTAAATGAAAATGGAGAAGAGAAAAGTATATTAACAATTAACGAAAAATTCAAAATTCTAATCCCGAAAAATACGAGTAGTGGTAATTTTAAAATGAAAGTGAAGTCTACTTTAACAAATTTACAAGCAATGGCTTTTAAAGGATCAGAAAAAGTTCAAAATACAACGGTATTGTTACAAAGAAATAGTGAGAAAATTAGTACAGATTTAGTTGTAAATTGGGAATCAGTAGGATCTTTAAAGATTATGAAATTAGGAGAAAAAAAGGAAGTATTAAAAGGAGCGGTGTTTGAAGTTTCTAATGAAAACTTTAAACAAAATGTTACGACTAATGATAAGGGGATTGCGGAGTTAGGTAATCTTCCAATCGGTATATATAGCGTCAAAGAAATTCAAGCGCCAGTTGGATATGTGTTAGACGGAAGCGTTAAAAAAATTGAAGTGAAAACTGGTGAAACAGCTGTATTAGAGCTGAAAAATGAAAATGTAAAAGGTGAATTAGAAATAACGAAAGTAGATGTAACGGATGGGAATACGAAGCTGCCGAATGCAGAATTTACAATCTACAACGAACAAGGGAAAGAAGTAGTAAAAGGGAAAACGGATGAAAAAGGTGTAGCGAAATTTAAACTACCATACGGAAAGTACACGTATAAAGAAACAATAGCACCGAATGGATATGTAATAAATGAAGAGACATTCGGATTTGAAATAAAAGAGAATGGAGAAATTATTAAACATATTGTTCAAGATAAGAAAGTAGAAGGTGAGTTAGAAATAACGAAAGTAGATATAGCGGATGGGAATACAAAACTACCAAATGCAGAGTTTACAATCTACAACGAACAAGGGAAAGAAGTAGTAAAAGGAAAAACGGATGAAAAAGGTGTAGCGAAATTTAAACTACCATACGGAAAGTATACGTATAAAGAAACAATAGCACCAAATGGATATGTAATAAATGAAGAGACGTTCGCATTTGAAATAAAAGAGGATGGAGAAATTATTAAACATATCGTTCAAGATAAGAAGGTAGAAGGTGAGTTAGAAATAACGAAAGTAGATGTAGCGGATGGGAATACGAAATTACCAAATGCAGAATTTACAATCTACAACGAACAAGGGAAAGAAGTAGTAAAAGGGAAAACGGATGAAAAAGGTGTAGCGAAATTCAAACTACCATACGGAAAGTACACGTATAAAGAAACAATAGCACCAAATGGATATGTAATAAATGAAGAGACATTCGCATTTGAAATAAAAGAGGATGGAGAAATTATTAAACATATTGTGAAAAATAAGAAAGAAGAAAAGGCATCGCTTCCTTCTAAGCCAAATAAGCCAACACCAAATGGAGAAGTGAAACCTTCCGCTGATGTGAAGCCGATGCAACAACCTAGTACTCATAATGAAGTGCGATTACCAGCTACAGGCGGCGTCGGCAATGAATTTACGGTTTTATCCGTTTTAGGACTTGTTTTTATTATTGCTGGTGCTTATGTGTTAAGGATGAAAAATAGAAAAGAAATGTAGAAAAAAACGCCTTGTAATAGAGGCGTTTTTTTAATATCTCAACTTCATCAACAAACTCTTAATTTCCTCATCTTCCATAAAGAGATCATGGTGTTTCTGGGTAATCTTTGCAAGTGCAACGTCGTGATAGAAAAATTCTGTAAAGAACTTTACGAAAGGTTGTGACATTGTTTTCATTGCTTGCCATGACTCTTGCTCTACACCAGCAAATAAAATTTCGCGGTCGTCAACGATGAGCAGTAAATAGCGCTCTAATGCGTTAGGCTCTTCAGCTGGAATTAGAAAATGCATGTTTTCTAAGTCTGTTTCGACTTTTCCCACTATAAGGGACTCGGTTTTGACGCCTTGTTTTGCTTTTTCCTCTAATAACGGAAGATATTCTAAAAGAGTATCGTTCCAAGCTGAAATGCGAATCGATTCTTTTGCACTTTCGATGAGCTCTTTACTTTGAACGCGAATAGAAGATTGCATTTTTAAGCTCCATACACGGTCATCTGTAAATGATTTTTTTGATATAGTTGTCTCCAATTCTTTAATATTAGATTGGAATTCTGTCGTTAATTTTTCAATTGCTAGCTTGAGTGGTAATGCTGTGTACAGCTTTTTCTTTTCTGAAACAGAATCCATTACCATTCCTTTATCGATCAGGCGTGCAAGCACTTCATATATTTTAGCTTTTGGCACACCAGAATGCTTCACAATCGTTGTAGCATCTAATGGTTCGTTGCTTGATACGACAACTTCGTAAGCTTGGCTTTCATATTGTGAGAAACCGAATTTTTGTAACATAGTTCCCTCCGAACGAATGAGATGATATAGCTTAAGGATAATGAACTATTTGTTTTTACACAAGTGGTAGTAGGTTTTCTGATGAGATTGAGGTGAGAATTAATTTCAATTTTTTAATTTTATCCATTATACTTAATATAATGATTAATAAGTTTTTAATTCAATGCGAAGGGGATGCTTGGGGGAAGATGTTAAGAAGTTTACGTTTAAAAATTGCGGTAGTATTTTCGGTACTTATTTCTATGATGTTCGTAATATTAGGTACAGCTATGTATCAATTACAGAAAGAGAAGGAAGTGCGCTCCTTAGACCAGTATTCTCAAAATACGATGGATCTTGTGACAGAGCAGTTAACTGCATTTATGCAGCGAATTGAAGAAGATATGGGTCATTATGGAAGCCATGATGATATTCAAAACATGTTACAAGATGGAGTGACTCCAGAAGAAGAAAGCTTTATTTTAAAAGAGTTTTCAAGATTTAAAAAGAACCATCCTGATATTTTAGACGTATACATTGGAACGAAAGATAAAAAAACGTTGAGTGCAAATCTTGCTGACGGAGGAAAAGTACCAGAAGGGTATGATCCAACGAGTCGTCAGTGGTATAAAGCATCAGAATCTGATACAAAATCGATTATTTGGGGGCAACCACAATATGAAATCGCGACAGGTAAGTTAAGTATTGGAGTGTCAAAAGCTATTGTCGGACAAGATGGCTCTGTTTTAGGGGTAGTAGCAATGGATGTATCATTAGGAACAATCCAAAAGCTACTCCATAATATTCAATATAATAATGGCGGAGAAATGTTTATCGTAAATGATAAAAATATTGCTATTGTATATCCAGGGCAAGTAGGAAAAGATGTTTCAAAAGAATCACTTGTAAAAAGTTTAAATAAAGATGAAACAAAATTTGCAGTGACGACATTAGGAGGGAACGATGTAGTAGCCTATAGTCAACTGTTTGATAAGATGAAATGGAAAATTGGGATTGTTTATCCGAAGGACACGATTGATGGGCTATTAAATAGTACGAGAAATACAGTCATTATAATGGCATGTATTAGCTTATTCGTTGGAATTGCAGCTTCATACTTGTTCTCAAGAAGGTTAGCAAGACCGCTGCAACTATTAACGAATCACGTTCAAAAAGTAGCAGAAGGTGATTTAACGTTGCAAATGAAAGTGACAAGTAAGGATGAAGTTGGAGAACTGACGAACCATTTTAATCATATGGTTGAGCAAATGAATGAAATGGTAAGCAAAATTAAAAATAGTGTATCAACCGTGCAACAATCAACGAATAATCTACATTATTTAACGAATGAAACTGTAGCAGCTAGTAGAGAAGTGTCAGGTGCAATGGATGACGTGAGCGGAGGAGCCTCTACGCTTGCTAATAGTGTAGATGAAGTTTCAGAGCAGCTCGAGAATATGGCGCAGTCAGTGGAACAAATGAATAACTCTGTTGGTGAAATAAAAGGTGTGGCTGGCAAAGCTGAAGAGGCATCTAAGCAAGGATTAAATACGATGCGTAATTTAGTTCGTACGAGGGGCCAATCCTCTTCGATTGTTGTTCATACAGAGGAAGCATCCGGAAAGTTAGAGCAAAGGGTTGGATCGATTCAAAATGTTGTAGAGCTTATAAAAGGTATTTCAGATCAAACGAATTTACTTGCTTTAAATGCTTCAATCGAGGCGGCACGTGCGGGTGAACAAGGTAAAGGCTTTGCTGTTGTTGCGGAAGAAGTTCGAAAATTAGCGGAACAATCAAAAGAAGCAACAGTAGAAATTGCGACGATGATTGGTGATGTACAAGTAGAGGTAAGACGAGTTGTAGAAGTTGTAAGTAAATTGAAAGACATTGCGGATATACAAAATAATGTTACGACAGAAGCAGAGGCGGAATTCCGTACCATTATGTCAGTTGTAAATACAATTAGTACTTCAGTGGAACAAATTGTAGAAGAGGTACATAACATCGGTCACGAGCAAGGAGAAATTACAGCGGTCATGCATACAATCGCTGGTACGAGTCAAGAAAGCGCAGCTGTTTCGGAAGAAGTAAATGCTGCAACTGAATCACAAGTGAACCATCTAGAAAAGGTAGCTCATACGATGGAAAGCTTGACGGAGCATATGAGAGACTTAGAAAGATTAGTTGAGCAGTTTAAAATAGAGGAATAACAAATTAGTAAAATGATGCGTATTTCGGTAAAATAGACAATGGATATATAAGAAGCAAGTATAGGAGGAAGACTACTATGGCAATTGTTGACGTATCGATTATTCCAGTAGGAACAAGTAATCCAAGTGTGAGTGAATATGTAGCAGAAGTACAAAAGGTGCTAGAGAAAAACTCAGATCGTGTGAAATATCAATTAACACCAATGAATACAATTATTGAAGGAGATCTTCCTGTCATTCTAGAAGTAATTCAACAAATGCATGAAGTTCCATATACGAAAGGTGCACAGCGCGTTGCAACAACAATTCGTATCGATGATCGTCGTGATAAAGTAAGCACAATGGAGAAGAAATTAAACTCTGTTCGATCAAAATTATAAAGAAAAGCAGCGATCTTCGCTGCTTTTTTCATATAGGAGGTAGATAAGATGAGTGAAAAGTTTAACGAACAATTTGACGGGTTGTTAGAGAAATACACGGAACTATTACTTGGAGAGAGCAATGAAGAGAGAAAAGAACAGGTACAGAAGTGGGCACTGTATTCTTACATAGCAAAGACGATGCCAGCTTTAGTGAAGCACTGGAATGAAACTTATCCCGATGCGAAAGAAGAGATGGTGCAGTTAATTACACATATTAAAAGGCTGAATGAAGAGAAGAGAAATGAGCAATAAAAAAACTCGAGGTAAATATAATCTCAAGTTTTCTGTATTAATATCCTCATATAATTTACATGGAATATAAAGGGTTTTATAGGCATGTCGAATATTTTCGGCATGCCTATTTTGTGCCTATTAAACTCTATTTTTCTAAATGTCGAAAAATATTTCAGGCATATTTATAAGCGAGAATATAGGTTTTTAAATGTTTTTATAGTATTTTATAAATTATCTAAATAATTATTTGTATCCAATAATTTTAAACAATGATATAATTTCGAAGAGGGGTAAAAAACAGATAAATTAAGTCATAGGGGTGAATTACATGGAACAATTAATGCGAAATTCGTTTCTTTTCTTATCTAAAAATAAAGCGCTAACAAAACTGGCTAAAAAGTACGGTTTACGCTTTGGTGCAGGTCGCTTTGTCGCAGGGGAGACAATTGAATTAGCGACAGCAGCTATTAAACAATTAAACAAGCAAGGACTTTGCGTAACAATCGATTATTTAGGGGAATTCGTTGATAATGAAGCGGAAGCAAATGAAATGGCTAACCAATCGATTGAAGCAATCCGTGCAATTGGAAGAGAAGGTCTTGATTCGCAACTTTCTTTAAAGATGACTTCTATGGGGCTAGATATCTCTGATGAAATCGTAATGAACAATATGCGCCGCATTTTAGAAGCTGCAAAAGAAAATGGTGTGTTCGTTACAATTGATATGGAAGATTATACACGCTGTGGAAAGACAATTGATATCTTTAAACAGTTAAAGTCTGAGTACGATAATATTGGTACTGTTATTCAAGCTTACCTATATCGTACAGAAAAAGATATTGAGGACTTAAATGCTTATAATCCTAATTTACGTCTTGTAAAAGGGGCTTATAAAGAACCTGAAGAAGTGGCGTTCCCGGACAAGAAAGATGTAGATGACAATTATAAAAAGATTATTAAAATGCACTTATTAAATGGAAATTATACTGCAATTGCTTCACATGACGAAGCGATTATTGAATATACAAAAAAACTTGCCGAAGAACACAACATTCCAAGGGATCAATTTGAATTCCAGATGTTATACGGTATTCGTAATGAGCGTCAACTTGAGCTAGTAAAAGAAGGTTACAAAATGCGTGTTTACGTACCTTATGGAAACGACTGGTATGGTTACTTCATGCGTCGTCTAGCAGAGCGTCCAGCAAACGTTGCGTTCGTATTAAAAGGTATGGTTAAAAAATAACCAAGGAGAAAATACTCCTTGGTTATTTTAATTGCTGAAATGCGTAATGTGCCATTTTCTTCGTATCAGGATACAGTTGCTTGCGAGTGGAAGATAATACAACATTAATGACACGTTTACCGTCTTTCTCATCCACTGTTACGACTGTATATTTTCCGAGTGCTGATAGACCGCTTTTACTTCCAATTGCATATGGATCGTCATATAGTTCTTCTCGTCCATAGTTTGCAATCTTTGGAGAGCGTTCTGAAGTATGTAGAGTTGTACGCGTTGAATTCATATATTCTAAAACAACTGGGTATTTTAATGCTTCTTTCGTAATTATAGCAATGTCATATGGTGATACTTTGTTTCCTAGTGCATCAGCACCACTTGCGTTTTTGAAAGTCGCATGCTTTGTACCAAGTTCCTTCGCTCTAGCATTCATCATTTTTACAAATTCATTTTTTGATCCTGCAATATGTTCTGCAATGGATTCAGCTATTGGGTCTGCACTAATGATAAGCATCAGTTTTAATGCCTCATCACGTTTTAACTTTTCCCCAGCACGAAGTTTAATTTTCTTACTTTGGCTTTCTGTTTTAATTGCGTTTTCTGTAACTGTAATTTCTTCATCTTCTTTTACATTCTCTAGTAAAAGAAGGGTTGTCATCATTTTGGCTATACTAGCCGGATAAGAGCGTTCGTCCTCTCTTTTTCCATACAAAATTTCACCTGTGTCTGCATCAATTGTAATGCCGTATTGCCCAGTGATATTAGGTTGATCAGCTCTTACAGCTTGTTGTCTTTGTGCGTAAGAGAAGAAAATCATCCCTGTAAATAGTGTGGCAATCATTACAATCATAACTATTGTTCGTTTCATTATAATTCCCTCATTTGTTACAAATAAATTGGGCAGAAAAAGCAGCCATTACCCATTATGCCACGTTCTCTGCCCAAAAATATAGCGTTATTTTTCGCCCATATTATGCTTCTTATATTGTTGGTTATTGCCTTGACGTCCTTTTTCTACGCCTCGATCAGTTGGGCCAGCGTTTCCTGTCACACTTGCTGCGCTAATTCCAGCCTTTGAAGGGTTCTTCTTAAGTTTTGCCATATATATTCCTCCAGTTTCGTCAGATTATAAAAAGGGAAAGTGTATTTTAGTGAAGAAAATACATATATAGCATGGGCAAATAAAAGAAAAATATTTATTTCAGAAAATTTTATCAATAAATATATTGCGAAAATTTAAACAGTATCATATATTTATTAGTAGAGGCTCACTCATTGATTGCGACTTATGTCGAAAAATTGAATGAGCATTCATTCAAGAATAGGGGGAGAATTGGATGTTCCAAATTAAAAAGGCTGCTGTTCTAGGGTCAGGCGTAATGGGTTCAGGAATTGCGGCACACTTAGCTAATATTGGTATTCCGACATTATTGCTTGATATTGTACCACCTGCGCTTACGAAAGAAGAAGAAGCGAAGGGACTTACATTAGAACATAAAAGTGTGAGAAATCGTTTTAGTAATACGGCACTACAAAAACTATTAAAGCAAAAACCAGCTCCTCTGACAGTGAAAGGAAATTTAGCACTGATTGAAGCAGGTAACTTAGAAGATGACCTTGAGCGTCTAGCTGATGTAGATTGGATTATTGAAGTAGTAGTTGAAAACTTAGATATTAAAAGGAAACTATTTGAAAAAGTAGATGCTGTTCGTAAACCGGGTTCTATCGTAAGCTCGAATACGTCAGGCATTTCAGTTGAAAAAATGGCAGAAGGTCGTTCAGACGACTTCCAGAAACACTTCTTAGGCACACACTTTTTTAACCCACCACGATATTTAAAACTTCTAGAGGTAATACCGACAAAAGAAACTGATCCACAAGTATTAAGCTTCATGAAACTATTTGGCGAAGACGTTCTTGGAAAAGGCGTTGTTATCGCAAAAGACACACCAAACTTTATTGGAAACCGCATCGGTACGTACGGTTTATTAGTAACTCTTCAAGAGATGGTAAAACGCGGCTATAGCATTGGGGAAGTTGATTCAGTAACAGGCCCACTTATTGGTCGTCCGAAGAGCGCAACGTTCCGTACATTAGATGTTGTCGGTTTAGATACATTCGTACACGTTGCAAATAACGTATATGAAAACGTACAAGAAGAAGAGCGCGATGTATTTAAAGTACCAGCTTTCATGCATGACATGCTTGATAAAAAATGGCTTGGAAGCAAAACAGGTCAAGGCTTCTTCTTAAAACAAGGAAAAGAAATTTTAGAATTAAATCCAGAAACGATGGAGTACGAAGCTCGTAAAAAATTAAAAGCTGCATCGATCGAGTTAAGTAAACAAGAAAAAGGTTTATCGAATAAATTGAAAGCGCTTGTATATGCGAAAGACCGCGCAGGAGAGTTGTTATGGAATATCATCACACCGACTCTTTTATACTCTGCAAAACTGCATAAAGAAATTGCTGACGATATCGTTGCAATTGACCAAGCGATGAAGTGGGGCTTCGGCTGGGAGCAAGGACCGTTTGAAGTTTGGGATGCAATTGGCGTTGAAAAGTCCGTTCAAAAGATGGAAGAAAACGGCGTAGTTGTTCCTGCTTGGGTGAAAGAAATGTTAGAGAAAGGTTTCACTACTTTCTACAAACATGATAACGGAGATAGCTACTATTACGATAATGGCGAATATAAGCTAATTGAACGTAATAAAAAAGCAATTTCTCTTAAGCAATTAAAAGCGAAAAATGGCGTATTAAAGAAAAATAGCGGAGCGAGCTTAATTGATTTAGGAGACGGCATCCTTTGTTTAGAATTCCATTCGAAGAGCAATGCGATCGGTATGGATATTACGCAAATGATTAACTACGCTGTTGATGAAGTAGAAAAGAATTATAAAGGTCTTGTTATCGGTAACCAATCGAAGAACTTCTGCGTTGGTGCGAACTTAGCAATGATCTTAATGGAAGCACAAGACGACAACTACTTTGAAATTGAGTGGGTTGTGAAAAACTTCCAAGATGCAATGATGAAAATTAAATACTCTTCTAAGCCAGTTGTAGCAGCACCATATGGTATGACGCTTGGCGGAGGTACAGAAGTTTGCTTACCAGCAGCGAGTATTCAAGCTTCTAGTGAAACGTATATGGGCTTAGTAGAAGTTGGCGTTGGCTTAATCCCTGGCGGAGGCGGTAATAAAGAGCTATACATTAAGCACTTAAATAAAATGGCAAACGGCGTAGAGTTTGACCTACAAAAAGTTGCAAATAAAGTGTTCGAAACAGTCGCAATGGCGAAAGTTTCCACTTCAGGACAAGAAGCAGTTTCTCATAACTTCTTAGGTGATAAAGACGGTATTAGTGTGAATGGTGATCACTTACTATACGATGCGAAACAGAAAGCACTTGCTTTATATGAAGCTGGTTATAAAGCGCCGATTCGTAAAAAGATACCGGTTGTTGGTGAAACAGGATATGCAACTCTTGCACTTGGTGCAGAAGCAATGCATTTATCTGGTTACATTTCAGAGTACGATCTTCACATTGCGAAGAAACTTGCATATGTCATTGCGGGCGGAAAAGTGCCGTATGGAACAGAAGTTGATGAGCAGTATTTATTAGATGTAGAACGCGAAGCATTTATTAGCTTAGTAAGTGAGATGAAATCACAAGCAAGAATGCAGCACATGCTTGTAAAAGGAAAGCCATTACGTAACTAATAACGAGGGGAGATATCGTTCATGAGAGAAGCTGTCATTGTTGCGGGAGCAAGAACACCAATTGGAAAAGCAAAGAGGGGTTCATTAAAAACAGTTCGTCCTGACGATTTAGGGGCGTTAGTAGTAAAAGAAACGTTAAAGCGTGCGAATTATGAAGGACCAATCGATGATTTAATTTTCGGTTGTGCGATGCCAGAAGCAGAGCAAGGTTTAAATATGGCTCGTAATATCGGCGGATTAGCAGGACTTTCTTACGATGTTCCAGCTATTACAATTAACCGTTACTGTTCTTCAGGTTTACAAAGTATCGCTTACGGAGCAGAGCGCATTATGCTTGGTCACTCAGAAGCTGTATTATCAGGCGGAGCGGAATCAATGAGTTTAGTTCCAATGATGGGACACGTTGTTCGTCCAAATAGCCGCCTTGTAGAAGCAGCTCCAGAATATTATATGGGTATGGGACATACAGCAGAGCAAGTTGCTGTGAAATATGGAATTTCTCGTGAAGAGCAAGATGCATTTGCAGTACGAAGTCATCAACGTGCTGCGAAAGCATTAGCTGCAGGAAACTTTGCTGATGAAACAGTACCTGTAGATGTAACGTTACGTACTGTTGGATCAAATAACAAACTGCAAGAAGAAACAATCACTTTCACGCAAGACGAAGGTGTAAGAGCAGAAACGACGATAGACATTTTAGGTAAATTACGTCCAGCATTTAACGTTCGCGGTTCTGTAACAGCTGGTAACTCTTCACAAATGAGTGATGGTGCAGCATCTGTATTATTAATGGACCGTGAAAAAGCAGTAAGCGATGGTATGAAGCCACTTGCGAAATTCCGTTCATTTGCAGTAGCGGGTGTACCACCAGAAGTAATGGGAATTGGCCCAATCGCAGCAATTCCTAAAGCATTAAAACTAGCTGGCTTAGAGCTATCTGATATTGGCTTATTCGAACTAAATGAAGCATTCGCTTCTCAATCGATTCAAGTTATTCGTGAACTTGGTTTAGATGAAGAAAAAGTAAACGTAAACGGCGGTGCAATCGCACTTGGACATCCACTTGGCTGTACAGGAGCAAAACTAACACTATCTCTTATTCACGAAATGAAACGCCGCAACGAACAATTCGGTATCGTAACAATGTGTATCGGCGGCGGAATGGGAGCAGCGGGAGTGTTTGAATTACTATAAAAAAAGTGCAGGTGGCTTGCTCAGAACAGGAGGGCGTTGGAAGCCCTGACGAAGAGGCGCTTTTTGCCTCACAGGAAGGGGGGAAACGACCGACTGTTCTAGCCACTGGAACTGGATTATAAAAAAGTGCAGGTGGCCCGTTCAGAACGAGACGTCACCAATGCAAAGAATGGAAGCAACAAAGGTTTATAAAAACAAAAGGGAGAGCCAGCTTCTTTCAAAATGAGAGAAGCGGCTTATGAAAATATGAAGGAGGAAATTTTCATGGAAAAAACAGTAGGAAATGCGGTTAAAGGCGGTAGCTTTTTAGTAGATGAGATTACGATTGATCAAGTGTTTACGCCAGAAGATTTTTCATCTGAGCATAAAATGATTGCAAAAACGACAGAGGACTTTATCGTAAATGAAGTTCTTCCAGAGCTTGAATATTTAGAGCAACATGAGTTTGATCGTTCTGTTCGTCTTTTAAAAGAAGCTGGGGAACTTGGTTTATTAGGCGCTGACGTACCAGAAGAGTACGGCGGAATTGGTCTTGATAAAGTAAGCTCAGCGTTAATCGCAGAGAAATTCTCTCGCGCTGGTGGCTTTGCAATTACTCACGGTGCTCACGTAGGTATCGGATCGTTACCAATCGTATTATTCGGTAACGAAGAGCAAAAGAAAAAGTATTTACCATTACTTGCAACTGGTGAAAAATTAGCGGCATACGCATTAACAGAGCCAGGTTCAGGATCTGACGCATTAGGTGCAAAAACAACGGCACGTTTAAATGCAGAAGGTACACATTACGTATTAAATGGTGAAAAACAGTGGATTACAAACTCTGCATTCGCTGACGTATTTATCGTATATGCAAAAATTGATGGAGAGCACTTCTCAGCATTTATCGTAGAGAAAGACTATGCTGGTGTATCTACAAGCCCAGAAGAAAAGAAAATGGGTATTAAATGTTCTTCAACTCGTACGCTAATTTTGGAAGATGCGTTAGTACCGAAAGAAAACTTACTTGGCGAAATCGGTAAAGGTCATATTATCGCATTCAACATTTTAAATATCGGTCGTTATAAATTAGGTGTTGGTACAGTTGGATCTGCGAAACGTGCAGTAGAAATTTCAGCACAATATGCAAACCAACGTCAACAGTTCAAACAACCAATCGCTCGCTTCCCATTAATTCAAGAGAAACTTGCGAATATGGCAGCAAAAACATATGCAGCTGAAAGCTCTGTATATCGTACAGTAGGCTTATTCGAAAGCCGCATGAGCACATTATCTGAAGAAGAAGTAAAAGACGGTAAAGCAGTAGCAGCTTCTATCGCTGAATATGCAATCGAGTGTTCTTTAAACAAAGTATTCGGTTCTGAAGTACTAGACTATACAGTAGATGAAGGTGTTCAAATTCACGGTGGTTACGGATTTATGGCAGAGTACGAGATTGAAAGAATGTACCGCGATTCTCGTATTAACCGTATTTTCGAAGGAACGAATGAAATTAACCGCCTAATCGTACCAGGTACGTTCTTACGTAAAGCGATGAAAGGTGAATTACCACTTCTTCAAAAAGCACAAAAATTACAAGAAGAGTTAATGATGATGATGCCAGAAGAAGTAGGCGATGAGCCATTAGCACTTCAAAAATATTTAGTAAATAACGCGAAGAAAATCGGCTTAATGGTAGCTGGATTAGCTGCTCAAAAATACGGTAAAGCATTAGATAAAGAACAAGAAATTCTTGTGAATATCGCTGACATCGTAAGCAACCTATACGCAATGGAGTCAGCTGTTCTTCGTACAGAAAAAGCAATTAAAACAACTGGTCTTGAAAAGAATAAACAAAAAGTGTTATACACTGAAGTATTCTGCCAAGAAGCATTCAACGAAATCGAAGCAGATGCGAAAGAAACACTTATCGCAGTTGAAAACGGCGACATGTTACGCATGATGTTATCATCATTACGTAAATTAACTCGTCACACACCACTTAACGTAATTCCGAAGAAACGTGAAATTGCTGCGAAAATTTTAGAAGATGAGCGTTACACGGTTTAATATTTTTAAAGAAAAGTAGTCGTATAAACGACTGCTTTTCTTTTTTTTCTGAAAAAATAAAGTTTTTAGTGACATAAAACTAATACCATTAGTATAATAAAACTAATGGTATTAGTTTTCGTGAAAAGGGAGATGGGAATATGAGAATGATGCATGAAAAAACGGTATATCAATTGTCATTTTTGCCAAGAGTGTTTCCTGTGAATTGTTACTTTATAGAGGAAGAAGATGGTTTAACTTTAATTGATGCTGCTTTGCCATATAGCGCAAAAGGAATTTTACAGGCGGCTGAGAAAATAGGAAAAACAATTACGAATATTGTATTAACACATGCGCATGATGATCACATCGGTGCATTAGACGCATTAAAGGAAGTACTTCCTCATGTTCCCGTCTATATTTCTAAAAGGGACGCAAAGCTGTTAGAAGGAGATACGACGTTACAAAAGGATGAACCGAATATACCGATAAAAGGCGGTGTACCTAAAAAAGTAAAAACGGTACCTGATGTTTTATTAGAGGATGGCGACCGAGTTGGATCGCTTCTTGCGATTATGACACCGGGACATACGCCAGGCTCCATGGCGTTTCTTGATGTACGAAATAAAGCTCTTATTGTTGGGGATGCATTCCAAACGAGAGGAGGTACGGCTGTTTCGGGACAAATGAAATTTTGGTTTCCGTTTCCAGCGATGGCAACGTGGAGTAAAGAAATATCATTACAAAGTGCAGAGAAGCTAAGAGAATATGAGCCGTCCTTGCTTGCGGCAGGGCATGGGAAAATGATAAACGATCCAGGGGCTGTCATAGAGCTTGCTATTAAGGAAGCTAAGCGAAATATAGAAAGTAGAAAAGAGGGTTAATTTATGTCACCGAGAATCGGACTTACATTACAGAAAATTGTAGAAACAGCAGCAGAAATTGCAGATACAAATGGAATACAAGAAGTAACGTTAGCTTCATTAGCGCAAACATTAGGGGTACGTTCACCTTCGCTATACAATCATGTGAAAGGTTTACAAGATGTACGGAAACATCTTGGTATTTACGGAATCAAGCAGCTGTATAACAAACTGGAAGAAGCGGCCGAGGGTAAACGGATGGATGAAGCAATTCATGCTTTAGGAGAAGCGTATGTAGCATTCGTACGCAAACATCCTGGACTATATGAAGCAACCTTTTTACGAGATGAAGAAGTAAGAAAAGCAGGTGACGGAATTGTAAAGCTTTGTCTTCAAGTTTTACAACAGTACGGCTTAGAAGGAGAGAATGCACTTCATGCGACACGTGGATTCAGAAGTATTTGTCATGGATTTGCGTCGATTGAACAGCAGGGCGGATTTGGTTTGCCGTTAGATTTGGATATAAGTTTACATGTATTGTTGGAAACGTTTATTAAAGGATTACGTGGAATGAGAGAGTGAATAAGAGGAGAGACAACATGAAGTTGTTGCTGAGGATGCTTTTTATATAGCAGGCTTTGATTTGCTGGAGGGACAATGACAAAAGGATGTGAAGTGAAATGTTTGCAGGACATTTTGGCTTAGCGGCAGCAGTAAAAGCCAAGTCACATAAACTACCACTTTGGGCTCTTATGGTAAGCTCACAATTGTTGGATATCATTTTTTTGCCGCTGTATATTTTAGGAGTAGAGACAATTGAACCTATTAATAGGAATAGTTATGGTGAAGCAATCATTCATGCGGATTACACACATTCTTTAATAGGAGCACTGTTTATTGCTTTTGTTGCAGGAATAGTGGGGAAAAGGTTTTGGGGCAAGCGGAGTGGTTTTGTTATAGGGGCTGTAGTTTTTAGTCATTGGATTTTAGATTTACTTGTGCACCGTGCTGATTTGCCGTTACTTCCGGGCAATTACGGAGACTTACCTATGCTCGGTTTTGGATTGTGGCGATTTCCGGCTATTAGTATCATATTGGAATGTATTCTTATTGCAGTAGGTGGTATATTATACTTCCGATATATTGTTTCAAGTGCGGGCGCACAAAAGAAATTTATAGCACAAGTAACTGGTGGATTGGTATTTGGATTATTAATTCTTTCGTTACTTATCAGTATAGTGTCTTGAATATGAATAGCCGGGAACCTTAGAAATGATTCTAAGGTTTTTTTAGTGCATATGATCCCAAAAGAATGGTAGGTTTTTCCTTATTAAATAATATTATTTAGCAGGTTTAAAAAATGTGTATATGGCTAAGGAAAGGCAAACGAAAATAAATGCAATAGGATCTTGATATGGACTAGGCTCAGAGCCCTTCTGGATTTCTGTAAGGAAGTCGTGGGTTTTCATGTTCATTGCTCCTTTAACTATTAAGTTTTATATGATGCGAGGTTTATGGTGAATAGGAAGTGTTTTTTGAAATTTCATATAATAATTATTGCATAGCAATTCTATTCCTAAAACTATAAAATATAAAGTTTTTATAATATGTAAAATTGCATATTATTCTTTTTGTAAAATTTGTTATATTATCTTTATATTTAAATTAAAGGATTTTAATGATATAAATGAGAATAACTGGAGGGATACTGTGAGTAAAACAGTGTTAGAAGCGTATAGTGCAGAAAGAAAAATAGAGAATATAACATATAAAAATCTATTTGTAATGATAGCAATGATTATAGGGATTTCACTCCTAGGAGGATTATTCCTTGGTTTAGCCTTTGGGATTTATGGAGAAGAAGCATTAAGTACTAAATTAGAAGGATATTATTTGCTCTTATTCGATGCATCTGTTGTTGCTATCGTTTTATTAGCTTATAAACCGGTTCTTCATTTTATTAAATCTATTTGGGATTTATCCGTTTTGAAGAGTGGGAAGACATATTTATATCTATTAATTGGTTTTATTATCATTGCAGTATCACAATATTTAATGTTACATGTATTTAGTTTTGAAAGTGCAGCAGAACAAAAGGAACAATTAGGGAGTTTAGGGCTTCAAAATAGCATACAAAGTATTATATATGTGTTAAGTGTTGCTATCATTACACCGGTTAAAGAAGAAATTTTATTTCGAGGTATTTTATATCGATTTTTAGAAAAGAGATATAATTTTTTAGTTAGTATCATGATTTCTTCCTTCGTTTTTGGAATTCTTCATGGAGGTCTTCTAATTACGGCAACGATTATGGGAATGGTATTTGCAATGTTATACAAAAAGACACAATCTATTATACCTGGTATTATTTTACATATTGTATGGAACTTACTTGTGAGTATAAGTATGATTGTATCTCTATAAAAATAAATACATAACCAGTATAAAAGATGAATGGCTTAGCTATTCATCTTTTATTTTGTATGCACGTGAAAAAGTTAATTTATGTATACAATCAAAAAATAGCTAAATACTAACAGTGAACGAATAAAGAAAGGTAGGAGTATTCTATGCAAAATTTAACAGAGCTTGAAGTAGAAAACTTACGTCATTTAATTGGTGGACATGCAACAATTATTAACAAGTTGGAGCAGTATGCACAGACGTGTACGGATCCACAACTGAAACAAATGCTACAAAAAGATGCGCAAGATGCACGAAATACGAAACAACAATTAATGACTTTCTTAGGATAGGAGGAAGCGAAAGATGAATGAAAAAGATATGGTAAATGATTATTTAGCAGGATTAAATGCAAGTTTAACAAGTTATGCAAATTATATCGCTCAGTCTGATAATGAACAGTTACACCAAACGTTAATTCAAATTCGTAATCAGGATGAGATGCGTCAACGTAATATGTATGAGTATGCAAAGCAAAAGAGTTATTACAAGCCAGCAGCACCTGCGAATCCGATGATTGTACAACAATTAAAAAGCCAATTAAGTGCGGAATAACAGAAAAAAGAAAACGAGCGAATCTATTCGCTCGTTTTCTTTTTGTATATGTCAATAAATACATAATAAATATTTTTCCAGTTGTAACAAATATGACGAAAATGTAATATAACAATTCACAAAAAGGACAAAACTTTGCTCAATATTTCACAAAGTATCCATGGTTTATATCGTGGGAATCTCTATAATTAGGAGTGTAAAGAACAAAAGAAATAGATTATATGATCAATTAGGAGAGATTGCTATGAAACGAAATACAAGAAAAATTGCAATTATCGGTACTGGATTAGTTGGATCAAGTTGTGCATATTCCATTGTGAATCAAGGCATTTGCGAAGAGCTATTATTAATTGATATAAATCATGAACGTGCAGTTGGGGAAGCGATGGATTTATCACACTGCATTAACTTTACAAATACAAGAACAAAAGTATATGCAGGAAGCTATGAAGACTGCAAAGATATGGATATTGTTATTATTACAGCAGGACCAGCACCAAAGCCAGGGCAAAGTCGCTTAGATACTTTAGGAGCGAGTGCGAAGATTATGGAAAGTGTTGTTGGTGGCGTAATGGAAAGTGGATTTGACGGTATTTTCTTACTTGCATCGAACCCAGTTGATATTATTACATATCAAGTGTGGAAATTATCTGGATTACCTAGAAATCGTGTGATCGGTACTGGTACATCACTAGATTCTTCTCGCTTACGAACAATTTTATCTGAAATGTTACATGTAGATCCTCGTAGTATTCACGGGTATTCATTAGGGGAACATGGTGATTCTCAAATGGTTGCTTGGTCACACGTAACTGTTGGTGGAAAACCAATTCTGCAAATTTTAGAAGAGAAAAAAGATCAATTTGGTGAAATAGATTTAGATGAAATTGTTGAGAAGACTGCAAAAGCTGGATGGGAAATTTATAAACGTAAAGGAACAACTTATTACGGAATCGGAAATTCTCTAGCATATATTGCGAGCTCAATCTTTAACGATGATTACCGTGTCATTGCTGTATCAGCTATTTTAGATGGTGAGTATGGTGAATATGATCTTTGCACAGGAGTACCAGCTATTATTACTAGAGACGGTATAAAAGAAATTGTAGAACTAAACTTAACAGAAGATGAAGAATCTCGATTCGCAAAATCAAACGACATTTTACGTGATTATATGAAAACAATTGGTTACTAACTTATAGGAGAAGGTGAAACAAATGAAGGAATATATAATGTCTCGTGTATTTAAAGCTTCTGCTGGAATTGCACAAGGTATTTTCGTATCCCTCGGAATTGGTTTACTGATCGAAAATATAGGAAGAATTGTTGATATTCCGTTGCTTATTACAATCGGAGTTGTTGCAAAATCACTTATGGCACCAGCCATTGGTGCCGGAATTGCTTTTATGCTCGGTGCAAATGGCCTTGTAATCTTCTCGGCTATGGTAGCTGGAGCGATTGGTGCCGGATCCATTTCAATTACTGAAGCAGGTCTAATTATTAAAACAGGTGAGCCAATCGGAGCATTATTAACAGCGACTTTAGCTGTATATATTGGTAAACGTTTAAGTGGAAAAACTGCGTTAGATATGATGCTCGTTCCATTTGCGGCCATATTAGGTTCTGGTTTAGTCGGTATTTGGTTATCTCATAATATTACTCCTGTTTTAAATACAGTTGGAGCATTCATTAAAGATAGCTCAGCTGGTAGCCCGTTCATCGCTTCTATCGTTATTGCGGTAGTTTGGGGACTATTACTTATCTCCCCAGCTTCATCAGCTGCGTTAGCGATCGCACTTAGCTTAGACGGTGTTGCAGGTGGTGCTGCTCTTGCAGGCTGCGTTGCTCAGTTTATCGGATTCTCTGTTATCTCAGCGAAAGAAAATAATTTAGGCGGCATATTAGCTCAAGCACTTTGTACTCCGAAAGTACAGTTGCCAAATATCACTAAAAATCCAATGATTCTCGTCCCAACTGTTGTCGCCAGTGCGATAGTTGGTCCAGTATCAGCATTAATTTTCCAACTGGAAGCAGGAAAAGAAATTGCAGGTCTTGGATTAAGTTCCCTTATCGCACCAATTAATTTAATTTCCAGCGAAGGATGGGAAGTTGTCCCAGCGATGGTAATCACTTATATCGTCATTCCAGTAGCTGTTTCTTATATACTTTACATTGCTCTTAAAAAAGCAGGTCGTATTCACTCTGGTGATATGACTGTACCGCAATCTTAACTTGAAAATCTCCCTTTATATAGAGAAAAGCAGACTGAGAAGCCACAGTCTGCTTTTTACATTTTTTGATTTTGTTTTACTGGAACACGTACTGTTTCTTTTGCTAATAACAGCTGAACGCCGAAGTATAGTATGCTTGCAAGCGTCATTCCAGAGATGGCGTCTACAAATGCATGTTGCTTCGTAAATAGCGTTGATAAAATAATAAGCGTACCGAAGAAGGTAAGAATGTAATATTCAAAAGCATGTTGTTCTCTACGTTTAAAGGCAGCTAGCATAATGACAAATGTAGTAAGAACATGAATGCTCGGGAAACAATTTACCGGTTGATCGATACTATAAATATAGCGGACTAGTTCAGAAAACACGTCTGATCCAACGACGGTTGGACGTGGTACAGTTGTCTGCCAAAAATAATAAATGGAAAAACAAGCAAGTTTTCCGAGAATGATACTACTTAAAGTGACATAATATTGTTTTCGATCTGCAAAGCAGTAATAAATAAGTGCGCCGTATAAGTAAGGAAACCAAAGTAAATAAGGAATAATAAATGCTTTCACAAATGGAATCCAATCATCTACTACAGTTGTGACATCTACTGCGTGTACAGTCGATTTATTTAATACATCGTAAAGGGGACTTACGAGTACGAGTAGAAGTATATAACTTAACGGAAGAAAAGATGAAAGTTTAAATTTCTTCATGATAATCTCCTATGTTTAGTAATGTAAGTAAATTCAATTGATTATAATATAGAAACGTAATTTGGGCTATCGATTTTGCTTACATTTTCTTGAATGAACCTTACGTTTTTGTCACTTGACTGAAAAGAAGGGGAGGGTGCTAAATGAAGCGTTTATCGTATTTCTTAGTTTTTATATTGATATGCCTAGCGAGTGCTGGGTGTGCAAAGGATAAAGAAGGAGAGAAATTAGAATATAACGGAAGAGCACTCGTAATTGGAGTTGTTGGAGAAAAACCGAAAGATACGTTTAGGAATGTAAAGTTTGAGGAAATGAAGTTAGAGGAACTGGAAAAGAAATCTAAGGAAGTAGATGGTTTTCTCATAATGAAAGATCACTTTCAAGAAGCCTCAACAGAGCAATATAAAAATGTATTTTCATCACTAAAGAAACCAGTATTTTTTATCGGTTTACAAGATAAATCATATTCGATTTTTATTACAAAAGGGATAGAGTATAACAGTGCCCGAAAAGATGTAAATGCGATGTATACGCAAGGGTTTGCAAATATCGGAAGTGGTGAAGGACAACAATGGGCAGTGGGTTTATCGAATGGCGGAAATACTGAAGAAAGCATTCATAATATGTATATCGTCGTATTTCAAACAATTGCAGATTATTTAAGTCGATAATGAAGGAGCCTGTAAACTAGGCTTCTTATTTTTTAAATAAACGTTTGTTTAAGAAGTATGTTCGGTAGGAAGAAACTGATGGAGCTCAGGGGGTGAACAAAGAAAAAAGGGGAATTAATCAAACGTTTGTTTAAGAAGTATGTTCGGTAGGAAGAAAGCGATACAGCTCAAGGGTTAACAAAGAAAAAAGGGGAATTAATCAAACGTTTGTTTAAGAAGTATGTTCGGTAGGAAGAAAGCGATACAGCTCAAGGGTTAACAAAGAAAAAAGGGGAGTTAATCAAACGTTTGTTTAAGATATATGTTCGGCGAGTGATAAGAGAAGAATCTAAAAAAAATTTATATATTTATTTTTCCTTAACAAATGGCGGAAAAATAAGAAAAATTTGCAGGATTATTAAAAATTATCACGAAATAAGTAAAAGTTTAGCGAATAATCGTTTGAAATAATAAAACGTTTTCTATATGATAAAGGTAAAGGTTAGTAAAAAAGTAGGTGAATTTATGACAGTAACATTTTATTCATATCCAAAGTGTGGCACATGTCAAAAAGCAAAGAAATGGTTTGAGGCAAACGATGTAGCATATGAGATGATTCATATTGTTGAAAATCCACCATCAAAAGAAGATTTACGTAATTTACATGAAAAAAGTGAATTACCATTAAAAAAATTCTTTAATACAAGTGGAATGCGTTACCGTGAACTTGGTCTGAAAGATAAGTTAAAAGATGCAAGTGAAGACGAAATGTACGAGCTTTTAGCATCTGATGGCATGTTGATTAAACGTCCAATTGTAACAGATGGAACGAAGGTAACACTTGGTTTTAACGAAGAGCAGTTTGAAAGTGTGTGGAAAAAGTACCAATAAGGTATTTTTACATAATTAATACATTCACTGGAGGTACAGTCATGAGCATTCCAAATAATTTACGTTACTCTGAAGAACACGAATGGGTAAAAACTGAAGGTAATGAAGTTGTTATCGGTATTACTCACTTTGCACAAAGTGAGCTAGGCGATATCGTATTCGTTGAACTTCCAGAAGTAGGTGCAACAATCGAAGCTGACGAGCCATTCGGAAGCGTAGAATCTGTTAAAACAGTTTCTGAATTATACGCACCTGTAAGCGGTAAAGTTGTAGCAGTAAACGAAGAATTAAGTGACCAACCAGAACTTGTTAACGAATCTCCATACGAGGGTGCATGGATGGTTAAAGTTGAACTTTCTGATGCAAGCCAAGTTGAGAAGTTATTAACTGCTGAAAAATATGCAGAAATGACAAACCAAGACTAATTATAGTCGACTGAAGGACAGCCTTTGTGCTGTCCTTTTTTATTTTATGTAAAATAATGAACGTAGAATCATATACTAATTATCGTGTGGGAGAACGTTTTTTGGAAAAACTTTTTTGTTTTAAGCTTTATATAGTTCTAGCTGTTTTCGCTTCTTCTTGCAAGGCAAAAAGCGCCTTTACGTCAGAAGCTCCATCCCCCTCGCAATCTGAACGAGCCGCTTGCGCTTTTCTTTTGCAAAAATAAACAGGAAACAACATGAAAATAACGAATATACTATATACTAAGTTAAAGGTTGTATAGTATATGGTGATCGGGTGATGACATATGGTTTATGTAGAAAAAGTCATTATTGTAGAAGGTACATCAGATAGAAGAAAGATTGAATCTATTATTCGGGAACCGGTGGAAATTGTTTGTACAAATGGTACAATTGGTTTGTCGAAAATGGATGAGCTCGTTGATCAGTTTTTTGATAAGGAAGTGTATGTACTAGTGGATGCTGATGATGCTGGAGAAAAGTTAAGGAAACAATTTCGAAAAGAATTCCCGCAAGCAGAGCATATTTATATTGATCGCTCGTACCGAGAAGTGGCAACTGCGCCATCTTCACACTTAGCAAATGTATTATGGGGAGCTGACATTGACGTTTATACAGAATATTTACGGTAAGGAATGATAGAAGTGATTGACTGGACAGGAGCCGAAGCTACAGCTCTAATAGAGAATGAAGAAAAAACAGTGTTATATGTATATACTCCAATGTGTGGAACATGCCAATTAGCAAAAAAGATGTTAACTGTCGTTGAGATGACAATTGAAGGTTTGAAAATTGGAATGTTAGATTTAAATTATGCTCCGCATTTCGCGAAAGAGTATGGGATCGAAAGTGTACCTTGTTTACTTGTTTTTGAAAATGGGACACTGATGAAGAAGATATACGCATTTCATTCGGTTGAATATTTATATACGGAATTAAAGTAGGCGGCAAAGTTTTTGCCGCCTCGACATATTTCTCGGGAAATATGTCGAGATGCAGGGTGGTTACAGTATTTGTCGAGCGAAAATAACAGGATTGCTCTTTAGTGAGAGGGAATGGTATGTGTAATAGAAAGTGATATGAAGGATGTGATTTAGAGTGAAATTATATTCTTTGCTGCAATCATTTGTAAATTACGCTAATGGTCAATATCATTTAGAACCGCTTTTAAGACAAGGAGAAAAAACTGTTAATTTCCGCTTTGGAGATGAAAGTTGTTCGTTACAAATTTCAAGAGATTATATAGAGCTGTTGAAAGAAGAAAGAGGAACAGAGCAAATTGTGTGTGTAGATGAAGAAGATGTAAAAGAATTGGTGAACGGCAATGTACGATTGCAAATGTTAATGAACGATGGACGTGTACAATATTCGGGAACGTATCGAACGATGCTATTAGTTGAATCGATGTTTCATATATGTAAACCGATGTCAGTAGGTGCTTAAAATTCTGAAGTTTCATTTTTTGCGAAAATTTCTGTTGACATGGTGTGTGGATATTGATACAATTCAATTCATAAAATATAGATAATTTCATAAATTACAAATCAGACGAAAATGTAATCTGATTTCTCTTATCAAGAGAGGTGGAGGGACTGTGCCCTGTGAAGCCCGGCAACCGTCAACTTTATGTTGAAATGGTGCCAATTCCTGCAAAGCAAATGCTTTGAGAGATGAGAGAGAGGGATAATGTTGTTATATACGCACATAAACCTTTCTGCTTCTCTAAGGCAGAAAGGTTTTTTTGTTGTTTGAATGTGGAGGACATTCAAATAATAAAAGTAGTGATAACGGTGGACTACACGCATTAAACATAAAAAATTGCGGAGTCGATCCAAACAAAAAAGGGGTGATACACCATGATTCTATTAGAGAATGTAAAGAAAATATATAAAGCAAAAAGCGGTGATGTCACTGCTGTAGATAATGCCAATTTAAAAATAGAGAAAGGTGAGATATTTGGTGTTATCGGATATAGTGGCGCTGGAAAAAGTTCTTTAATTCGATTATTCAATCAGTTGGAGAAACCAACTTCAGGCCAAATTACAATTGCAAATCGCGTGATTTCAGCGATTACAGGAAGCGAACTTCGTAAGGCAAGGCAAGAAATCGGAATGATTTTTCAACACTTCAACTTACTTTGGTCACGAACTGTACGTGAAAATATTGAGTTCCCACTTGAAATTGCAGGTGTTGATAAGGCGAAGAGAAGAAAACGCGTGGATGAGTTAATTCATCTTGTTGGATTAGAAGGAAGAGGAGACGCGTACCCATCTCAGCTGAGCGGAGGACAAAAGCAACGTGTTGGTATTGCGAGAGCGTTAGCTAACAATCCGCAAGTACTTTTATGTGATGAAGCAACGTCAGCTCTTGATCCAGAAACGACAGATCAAATTTTAGATCTATTATTAGATATTAATAAACGTCTCGGTTTAACGATTGTACTCATTACACATGAGATGCACGTAATTCGAAAGATTTGTAATCGTGTTGCAGTAATGGAAAAAGGGAAGATTGTAGAAACAGGTCCAGTACTTGATGTGTTCCGTAATCCGCAGCAAGACATTACGAAACGATTTGTACAGCAGTTAACGGATTCTGAAGATACAAATGAAACGATTGAAAGTTTAATTGAAAAATATCCAGATGGAAAAGTAGTTCGTTTGCAGTTTATCGGTGAAGCGGTAGAAAGACCAGTACTTCAAAGATTAATGCAACGCAGTGATATAGAAGTTAGCATTTTGCAAGGAAATATCGCACAAACGAATAACGGCTCTTACGGTAGTTTAGTTGTTCATTTAAATGGTGAGGAAACAGCGATTCAGCAAGCAATAGAGGGAATACATCAAGATCAAGTAGAGCTGGAGGTGATTGCACATGGATAAGTTACTCACAAATGTTGATTGGAATCAAATGTTAGAAGCAACTGGTGAAACGTTATATATGACGGCAATCGCCGCTCTTGCCACATTTGTTTTAGGACTCATTTTAGGATTGTTACTCTTTATGACAGCGAAAGATAATTTATGGGAAAACAAAGCGGTTAACACAGCGATTGGAGCTTTCGTAAACATTTTCCGCTCGATACCGTTCATTATTTTAATCATTTTATTAATTCCATTCACAAAGATTTTGCTTGGAACAATTCTTGGAGCGAGTGCAGCACTTCCAGCTTTAATTATTGGAGCGGCACCATTTTATGCAAGAATGGTTGAAATTGCACTTCGCGAAATTGATAAAGGTGTAATTGAAGCTTCAAAAGCGATGGGAGCAAAAACAAGCACAATTATTTTGAAAGTGTTAATTCCAGAATCGTTACCAGCGTTAGTATCTGGTATTACGGTTACGACAATTGCTTTAGTGGGCTATACAGCAATGGCGGGAGTTGTTGGTGCTGGTGGTCTTGGAACACTTGCTTATTTAGAAGGATTCCAACGAGGAAATAACGACGTAACAATCGTTGCGACAATTTGTGTATTACTAGTTGTATTTTTCATTCAGTGGATTGGTGATCGTGTAACGACTCGAATAGATAAACGATAATAAAAAACGGGAGGATGTTTCAAATGAAAAAATTATTACTTACAGCACTGATTTCAACTTCAATTTTTGGGTTAGCTGCTTGTGGCGGAAAAGATAAAGATGAAAAAAAACTAGTTGTGGGGGCTTCTAACGTACCGCATGCGGTTATTTTAGAAAAGGCTAAACCTTTATTAGAGAAAAAAGGAATTGAGTTAGAAGTGAAAAAATTCCAAGACTACGTATTACCAAATAAATCGTTAGCGGATAAGGATTTAGATGCAAACTACTTCCAGCACATTCCGTATTTAGAAAAAGAAATGAAAGATAAAAAATATGATTTTGAAGTAGCAGGAAAGATTCATTTAGAACCGATTGGTGTATATTCTCAAAAATATAAGAGCTTAAAAGAACTTCCAGACGGAGCGACAATTATTATGAGTAATTCAGTTGCTGACCATGGACGTGGTTTAGCAATTTTACAAAAAGAAGGTATTTTAAAAATTAAAGACGGGGTAGATCCAGTTAAAGCAACTCCAAAAGATATTGCGGATAACCCGAAAAACTTGAAATTCAAAACAGATATTGAGCCTGGTTTATTGCCACAAGTGTATAACAATAAAGAAGGCGACGCGGTTCTAATTAACTCGAACTATGCAATTGATGCGAAGTTAAACCCAGAAAAAGATGCAATTGCAATTGAAAGTAATGATTCACCATACGCAAACGTAGTAGCTGTTCGTAAAGGCGATAAAGATAAGAAAGAGATTAAAGCTCTTGTAGAAGTATTACATTCTAAAGAAATTGAAGATTTCATTAATAAAGAATATAAAGGGGCAGTTGTTCCTGTAAAAGAATAATTGCTGTAAAAGGGCTGGTGTATGCCAGCCCTTTTTATAACTACATAATTATACGGGAGAAGGGGACATCATATGAAAAAGATTCTATTGTCAGTTTTTACAGCGCTGTCTGTATTTACATTAGCTGCTTGCGGAGGAAAAGAGGAGAATAAGCTTGTTGTGGGAGCTTCTAACGTACCGCACGCTGTTATTTTAGAAAAGGCACAGCCAATATTAGAGAAAAAGGGTATTAAATTAGAAATTAAAAAATTCCAAGATTATGTGCTGCCGAATAAAGCGTTAGCGGATAAGGAAATTGATGCAAACTACTTCCAGCACATTCCTTACTTAGATAAAGAAATTCAAGAAAAAGGATATAAAATTGTAAACGCAGGGAAAATTCATTTAGAGCCAATGGGCATTTATTCTAAGAAATATAAAAGCTTAAAAGACTTACCAGATGGTGGGACAGTGATTATGAGTAATAACGTAGCGGAGCGTGGCCGTATGCTAGCGCTGTTACAAAAAGGCGGCGTTATTAAATTAAAAGACGGAGTAGATGTTGTGAAAGCAACAGTAAAAGATGTTGTAGAAAATCCGAAAAACTTAAAGTTTAAAACAGATGTAGAGCCTGGTCTTTCACCGAAGTTATATGAAAATAATGAAGGTGATGCATTATTTATTAATTCAAACTATGCAATTGATGCAAAATTAAATCCAACAAAAGATGCGATTGCGATTGAAGGATCAGACTCTCCGTATGCAAATATTATTGCAGTTCGTAAAGGTGACGAGAAGAAAAAAGAAATTAAGGAGCTAGTAGAAGTACTGCATTCAAAAGAAATTCAAGATTTTATTAATAAAGAATATAAAGGTGCTGTACTTCCGGTAAGTGAATAGATATAAGGAAAGGGCTGGAAATTTACCAGTCCTTTTTTCTTTATATAAATAAGAAGAAAGGTGTATCATATAAGGATGCAAGTGAAATACTTATATACATTTGTGAAAAAATTGTTACTTTTTTTCATCGTTTGCGATATCATTTTATTTGATATAAAATTAGAATGAGAATAAAATGAGAATATGAACGTTTTAGGAATTTTTAAAATGTATATATAGGATTAATGGAGGTATTGAGATGGCTGGTTCTACATTAACGGTTAAAGACTTACACGTATCAATTGATGGCAAAGAAATTTTAAAAGGTGTAAACCTTGAAGTAAAAGGTGGAGAAATCCACGCAATTATGGGACCTAACGGAACAGGTAAATCAACTTTATCTTCTGCAATTATGGGTCACCCAAAATATGAAGTAACAGAAGGTAGCATCATCATCGACGGTGAAGATGTATTAGAAATGGAAGTAGACGAGCGCGCGCAAGCAGGTCTATTCCTAGCAATGCAATATCCAAGTGAAATTAGCGGAGTAACAAACGCTGACTTCTTACGTTCTGCAATTAACGCACGTCGTGAAGAAGGCGATGAAATTTCTCTTATGAAATTTATCCGTAAATTAGATAAAAACATGGAATTCCTAGAAATGGATCCAGAAATGGCACAACGTTACTTAAACGAAGGTTTCTCTGGCGGTGAGAAAAAACGTAACGAAATTCTTCAATTAATGATGATTGAGCCAAAAATCGCAATCTTAGACGAAATTGACTCAGGTCTTGATATCGATGCATTAAAAGTTGTATCTAAAGGTATTAACGAAATGCGCGGCGAAGACTTCGGTTGCCTAATGATTACGCATTACCAACGTTTATTAAACTACATCACTCCAGACTTCGTTCACGTTATGATGAACGGTCGTATCGTTAAATCTGGTGGCCCTGAGCTTGCACAACGTCTAGAAGCTGAAGGTTACGACTGGATTAAAAAAGAATTAGGTATTGAAGACGAAACAACAGAGCAAGAAGCGTAAGAGAGGAGCATAAACATGACAATCGGTACATTACCTTTCGATCAAGAAACAATCCGTCAACGCGCAAGCGAAGTAAACGAAGCAGCTTGGTTGACTGAGTTCCGCTTACAAGCTCTTGCACAAGCAACTGCACTTCCAATGCCAACTCCTGATAAAACGAAAATTGACAAATGGGACTTTATCGGAAAAGGCGACGCTGCTAAGCAAGAGCCTGTAAGTTCTTTAACAGAGCTTCCAGAAGCAGTGAAAAACTTAATCGATGAAAATAACAGCGTATTAGTGCAACGTACTGGTACAACTGCATTCGTTTCTTTAGCAGACGAAGCAAAAGAAAAAGGTGTTATTTTCACAGACATCGTAACAGCTGCAACAGAGCATGCTGAACTAGTACAAAAGTACTTAATGAAAGACGGCGTGAAGGTAGACGAGCATCGTCTAACTGCACTTCATGCTGCATTAATCAACGGTGGTGCATTCGTATATGTTCCGAAAAACGTTGTTCTTGAAACGCCACTTCAAGCTGTATTCTTAGTAGACGGCGAAGAAGCTAACGTATATAACCACGTATTATTCGTAGCTGATGCGAACAGTACTGCAACTTATGTAGAAAACTACGTTGCAAATGAAAATGCTAAAGGTATTGCAAATATCGTAGCAGAAGTAATCGTGGAACAAGGCGCACAAGTGAAATTCGGTGCGGTTGATTTATTAGCAAAAGACGTAACAACTTACGTTAACCGCCGCGGTATTGTTGGACGCGACGGCCGCGTTGATTGGGCTCTAGGCCTTATGAATGACGGAAACACAATTTCAGAGAACGTTACAAACTTAATGGGCGACGGTTCATATGCTGATACGAAAACAGTAACAATTGGCCGTGGTAACCAAACACAAAACTTTACAACTAAAGTTGTTCACTTCGGTAAACATTCTGAAGGTTGGATTTTAAAACACGGTGTACAGAAAGATAGTGCAACATCTATCTTTAACGGAATTGGTAAGATTGAACACGGTGCATCTAAGTCAAATGCACAACAATCTTCTCGCGTTCTTATGTTAGATGAGAAAGCACGCGGTGATGCAAACCCAATTCTTTTAATCGACGAAGATGATGTAATGGCAGGTCACGCAGCTTCAGTAGGTCGCGTAGATCCAACTCAACTATACTACTTAATGAGCCGTGGTATTCCAAAACGCGAAGCAGAACGTTTAGTCATCCATGGATTCTTAGCACCTGTAGTTAATGAGCTTCCAATTGAAGGAGTAAAGGCACAGCTTGTTGAGGTAATTGAAAGGAAAGTTCGCTAATGAATATTCATGAAATACGCAAACAGTTTCCAATTCTTGATCAAAAAGTGAACGGCAAACAACTTGTTTATTTCGATAGTGCAGCAACTTCTCAAAAACCAATTCAAGTCATTGAAACGTTAGAACGTTACTATAAAGAATACAATTCTAACGTGCATCGCGGTGTTCATACGCTCGGTACGAAAGCTACCGACGCGTATGAAGGTGCACGCGAGAAAGTTCGCAAGTTTATTAATGCGAAATCAATGGAAGAGATTATTTTCACGCGCGGAACGACAACTGCATTAAATACAGTAGCGGCTAGCTATGGTCTTGAAAATGTAAAAGAAGGCGATGAAATCGTTATTTCTTACATGGAGCACCATAGTAACATCATTCCGTGGCAACAAGTTGCGAAGAAAACTGGTGCAACTTTAAAATATCTTCCGCTTCAACCAGATGGGACAATTTCAATAGAAGATGCTCGTCAAACAATTACACCGAATACAAAAATCGTTTCTATCATGTATGTTTCTAATGTACTTGGAACGATTAACCCTGTAAAAGAAATCGGAGCAATCGCACATGAGAATGGCGCAATTATGGTCGTTGACGGTGCACAAAGTACACCTCATATGAAAGTAGATGTACAAGATTTAAACTGTGATTTCTACGCATTATCTGCTCATAAGATGTGCGGACCTACAGGTATCGGCGTATTATATGGTAAGAAAGAATTGCTAAACAATATGGAGCCAATTGAATTTGGCGGTGAAATGATTGATTTCGTAGATTTACAAGAATCTACTTGGAAAGAGCTTCCGTGGAAGTTTGAAGCAGGTACACCGATTATCGGTAATGCAATCGGACTTGGTGCGGCAATTGATTTCCTAGAAGAAATCGGTCTTGATAATATTGAAAAGCATGAGCATGAATTAGCGCAATACGCTTTAGAAAGACTATCAGAAGTAGATGGCGTTACAATTTATGGTCCAAAGCATCGCGCTGGTCTTGTTACATTTAATATTGAAGACGTACATCCTCACGATGTAGCGACAGTATTAGATGTAGAAGGCATTGCAGTTCGCGCAGGACACCACTGTGCACAACCGCTTATGAAGTGGCTGAAAGCTTCTTCAACAGCACGTGCGAGCTTCTATTTATATAATACAAAAGAAGAAATTGATACATTTGTTGAATCGCTAATCAAGACAAAGGAGTATTTCACAAATGTCATTTAATAATTTAGATACGTTATATCGTCAAGTTATTATGGATCATTACAAAAATCCTCGTAACCATGGCGTGCTAGAAGATAGTGTTACAGTTAACTTGAATAATCCAACTTGCGGCGATCGTATTCAACTTACGATGAAAGTAGAAGAAGGTATTGTGCAAGAAGCGAAGTTTGAAGGAGAAGGATGTTCTATCTCAATGTCTTCAGCTTCCATGATGACACAAGCAGTAAAAGGTAAGAAAATTGAAGAGGCGCTTCAGCTTTCTAAAATTTTCTCTGACATGATGCTAGGAAAAGAGTACGATGACAGCATCGATTTAGGAGATATTGAAGCATTACAAGGCGTATGCAAGTTCCCTGCACGTATTAAATGTGCAACATTAGCGTGGAAAGCGTTAGAAAAGGGCTTAAACGAAGATAAGTAATGTTAAAGGTTCCTAAAAACGAGGTTATCTAAGGAGGGACACACCAACATGGCGAAGCAACTGCCAGATATCGGCGATTATAAATATGGTTTCAAAGACAAAGACGTTTCGATTTTCCGTGCTGGACGCGGTTTAACAAAAGAGATCGTTGAAGAGATTTCACGTATGAAAGAAGAACCACAGTGGATGTTAGACTTCCGTTTAAAATCACTGGATAAGTTCTATGAAATGCCAATGCCACAATGGGGCGGCGACTTAAACGACTTAGATTTCGATGAAATTACGTACTACGTAAAACCATCTGAGAAATCTGAGAAGTCTTGGGATGAAGTACCTGATGAAATTAAAGCGACATTTGATAAATTAGGTATTCCAGAAGCTGAGCAAAAATATTTAGCTGGTGTATCTGCACAGTACGAATCTGAAGTTGTATACCACAACATGAAAGAAGACCTAGAAGCTCTAGGAATCGTCTTTAAAGATACAGATAGCGCATTAAAAGAGAACGAAGATATTTTCCGTGAGCATTTCGGAAAAGTAATCCCACCAACAGACAACAAATTCGCAGCATTAAACTCTGCAGTTTGGTCTGGTGGATCATTCATCTATGTTCCAAAAGGTGTGAAAGTTGATACACCACTTCAAGCGTATTTCCGTATTAACTCTGAAAATATGGGACAATTCGAGCGTACGCTTATCATCGTAGACGAAGGCGCACACGTACACTACGTAGAAGGTTGTACAGCACCTGTTTACACGACTAACTCACTTCACAGTGCGGTAGTAGAAATCATCATTAAGAAAGATGCATATTGCCGTTATACAACAATCCAAAACTGGGCGAACAACGTATACAACCTAGTTACAAAACGTGCGGTTTGTGAAGAAAACGCAACGATGGAATGGATTGACGGTAACATCGGATCTAAATTAACGATGAAATACCCAGCAGTTATCTTAAAAGGCGAAGGCGCTCGTGGTTTAACATTATCTATCGCGATTGCTGGTAAAGGCCAACACCAAGATGCTGGTGCAAAAATGATTCACTTAGCACCAAACACGTCTTCAACAATCGTTTCTAAATCGATTGCGAAGCATGGTGGTAAAGTAACTTACCGTGGTATCGTACACTTCGGACCAAAAGCGAAAAACTCTCGCTCTAACATCGAATGTGACACGTTAATCATGGATAATCAATCTACATCTGATACAATTCCTTACAACGAAATCAAAAACGATTACGTTTCACTTGAGCACGAAGCGAAAGTATCGAAAGTATCAGAAGAACAATTATTCTACCTAATGAGCCGCGGTATTTCTGAGCAAGAAGCTACAGAAATGATCGTAATGGGCTTCATCGAGCCATTCACTCGCGAACTTCCAATGGAATACGCAGTTGAAATGAACCGCCTAATCAAGTTTGAGATGGAAGGTTCTATCGGTTAATATATGTATGAAGAAAGCGCCCTGCTGTGCAGGGCGCTTTTTTTATTGTGTGAGCTTGGCTTGGGGTGGGGTTAGCCGAGATACCCAGGTGGGTTTCTGGCTAAATATATCAGCGATTTTTCAAATATATCGACGATAACTCCGAATATATCAGCGATTATTTCAATATATCGACGATTCGACAAGGAATATCGACTTATCAACAAATTACGACAGGAAGAACAGGTCATATACCCCGAACCTAAATCGTATCCACCTTATCCACAGATTTAACACGTTCCAAAATATACTTCGTCCCAACAAAAGAACCGTAGCCAATTAAAGCTCCTAGCATATTGAGTATGATGTCATCAATATCGAAAACACCAGTAAAGGTAAGGAGTTGTAACGATTCAATTAATAAAATGAACTTAATAAAAATTTTGGATGCTATTTTTACATTGTTAATTTGTTTAAATAATAAAGGTAGCAGGAATCCGAATGGGATGAATATGATGACGTTTCCTAATGTGTTCATAAGTACGATTTCTATATTATAAGGATCTAGTAAATGAGTAGGATCGAATCCACTTAAATAGTTGATTGTACTTCTGAAAGGAATTAAGTTTATTAACCCACCGTGTATAGCATGCCAGTCACCTGTTTCAAAGAAGTACTTCAGATTACCAAAGTAAAAGGCTGACCTCCCGAGCAATAGTTTAAATAACAAAACAAACGAATACGGTAAAAACAATCCCCAGCCAATCCACTGTACATATTTTTGTGTAGAAGATTGCATCGCTTTTTCAATTTCAGTTCCTAAAGTAGAGGCTTCTCCAAAGTTTTGAATGGCTAATGCAGTAGCTTCTTTTTCAGATTTTCCTTGATCGAGAAATTCTTGTTTTAAGCTTATGAGATGATCATAAATTTCGAAGTATAGTTCGCTTTTATCAGATTGGGATAGGTTTGTTTTTTGAACGATACTCTTTATATATTCTTCAATCGTCATTAATTTAAAGCTCCTTTCTGACAAGTTTTAATAAGAGCTGTAACTGAATCCCACGCTGTTAGTTTTTCTTCTAAAATTTTCTTTCCGTTCGTAGTGATGCGATAAAATTTTCGTTTCATACCCGTTTCAGATTCACCCCAGTAGGAATTTATTAAATCCTTTTGTTCCAGACGTTTGAGTGCTGGATAGAGTGTACCTTGGCTCATTGTGTATAAATCATTGCTGTTTTCTTTTAGCTTTTGAATAATTTCATATCCGTACGTATCGTGCTGTTTAATGATGGAGAGAAGTAAAATATCAATACTTCCTTTTAATATCTCTTTATCCATTTTATGGTTCACCACCTTATAATGAGATTGTAACACGACATATGTCGTGTTACAAGGTATATGTGCATGAGTATACCCCTGCTAGTATACATTTCAATATATCAGCGATTTTTCAAATATATCGACGATTATTTCAATATATCAGCGATTATTTCAATATATCGACGATTCGACAAGGAATATCGACTTATCAACAAATTACGACATAGCAGAGCGGGCGTATACCCCTCAATATTTAGATGATATGCATGAAGTGGCCGAATGGAAGTAGTTGAGGCTAAGATATTGACAAACCCCCACAAGGAATCCCCAAACCCCCACAAGGCCCCCCACAAGGAAATCCACCAAACACCTCGTAAAACACTCAACAAACTTTCTGACAAATCCCCCCCACGTTCTACCAACTAACCCAACAATTAAAAAAGAAAGTTTTTCATATGAAAAGGGCAATCTTTTGCTTTTTCTCACAATGCGAGTACAATGTAAAATAGCAAGAAAAGACGAAAAGTATTTACAGGATTATTGCGTGCGCATAGCGTAAATGGCAGTAAGGAACTGAGAGGAGGTTTTTTCTCTGAATATAAATAAAGAAACAATTATCCACCTTTATCATACAAACGATATACATAGTCATTTTGAAAATTGGCCGCAAATTTCTCGGTTTGTACAAGGAGAGAAAAAGCGAAGGCAGGAAGCGGGAGAGACCGTTTTGACTGTAGATATCGGCGATCATGTGGATCGTTTTCATAGTATTTCGGAAGCGACGAATGGGCTTGGCAATACGAAGCTTTTAAATGAGGCGTTATATGATTATGTAACGATCGGAAACAATGAAGGAATTACGTTAGCGAAGGAGCATTTGAATCGTTTATATGATGATGCTGGATTTGAGGTGCTTGTCGCGAATTTATTTGAAAAAGAAGGGGTACGTCCAGAGTGGGCAAAGCCTTATAAATTACATACAACGACAGATGGGATTACGATTGCTTTTATCGGATTAACGGTTGCGTATCCAGAGTTTTATCAAATGTTAGATTGGCATATTGAAGATCCAATCGAGCATTTAGAGTCTATTTTAGAAGAAGTGAGAGGTGAGGCTCATATAACGGTTGTCCTTTCTCACCTTGGAAAAAGCATGGATGAGCATATGGCGGAGCATTATGATATAGATGTTATTTTAGGGGCACATACGCATCATTTATTTGAGCGTGGTGTTCTTATGAATAATACGTTACTATGCTGTTGTGAGAAGTGGGGACGTTACGTTGGGCACGTTCAACTTACTGTGGATAAAGAGACGAAGAAGTTGTTGAAAAAGGATGGTAGAGCGATTAAAACTGAACGTTTAGGTGCTTATAGCAAACCGTTATCCACAATTGAAGCGCTGCAGGAAGAAAGTGAACATATTATGGAAGAGCCTGTCGTTCATTTAAAGGAATCATTACCGGTTAATTGGTTTCATGAGACAGCATTTTCGCACATGTTAGCAAATGCGCTGAAAAACTGGTGTGGTGCAGAGATTGGCATGGTGAACGCTGGTGTACTTCTTGAAGGATTAGAAGAAGGCGTTGTGACGCGCGGAGATATTCACAGAATTTGTCCACATCCCATTAATCCATGTTTATTGAAAGTGCCTGGGAAAACGTTACGAGAAGTGATCTTGAAAGCACGTCGCCCGAATATGGAGAACCTTGAGGTAAAAGGATTCGGATTCCGCGGGAAAGTAATGGGAAAAATGATTTACGCTGGTGTAGAAGTCATTCCAGATACGATTCCTGGGAATAAAATTTTACTCGAAGATGTATTGATTAACGGAGAATCGCTTGAGTTAGATCGTATATATACAGTAGGAACGATTGATATGTTTACATTCGGCTACTTATACCCAGAGCTATCCACACTTTCTGACAAACAATATTATATGCCAGAACTACTTAGAGATGTGTTAACAGACATGTTAATAACTTATACATCTTCCGTCAAACTATAGGCTAGTTAACTTGTAACACTCATTTTTCTCTTGTCATACAGATAAGAAAGAGAGGAGTGTGAACTATGGTTAATGTGGAGCCAATTATAATCGATAATTATACGTTTATTGCGGTTAGCGTCAAACTTCCAAAGACAAATTTGCTAGCTGTAATGAGCGATAAAGGATATATTATGTGCGGTGCATTAGATGTAGGTCTTTTAAATGAGAAGTTAGGGGATCGAGGTATTATTGCTGGCCGCGCGGTTGGTGTAAGAACGATTGAACAACTTCTTGAAGCACCGCTAGAATCAGTAACGATTGAAGCCGAAGCGTTAGGTATTACGGCTGGCACAATCGGAAAAGAAGCATTATTAAAAATGAGATAAGCATATATCGTCCCTCCTTCTTGCATAGAAATGATATAAGAAGGAGGGTTTTGTATGAGTATATTTCGTTCGAAAAATTCGCGGTTTCGAAGGGGACCTATTTCCTTTCGGCACATACTGCTTATGTCGTTTATTCTTTTTATTATATTACTCGTGCAAGGATTATGGATTGTGAATAGCAGCATTCAGCCGACATTAATGAAATATGGAGAAGTAGAGACACATAAAATGGCGACAGCGGTTATGACGAAGGCGGTAAAAGATAGGATCGATGAGGGATTCGATGTCGATTCATTAATGAAAGTACAAAATGATAAAAACGGTAAAGTGTCCACAATTAATTTAAATACGAAGCAAGTAAATGAAATCGTAACGTCAACGACCACATACATAGAAAAATATTTACAGCAAGTAGAACAAGGGAATTTGAAGGGGCTAGGTATTTCTGAAAAAAATGGGGCAACGATGGCAGTTCCGTTTGGCCGTGTAACAAATAATGCACTTCTTGGAAATATCGGACCCGACATTCCAATTGATTTCACAACGATTGGTCATGTGAATACGGATATTAAACAAAAAATTGAGCCGCACGGAATCAATACGACAGCGATTCAAATTATTATGGAGATGGAAGTGACGTTGCAAGTCATTATTCCATTTCATACGAAAGAAATAAAAGTAAAACAAGATGTTCCGATTGCGACGCGTATCGTTCAAGGGGAAGTGCCTACGTATTATGGAAGCGGAAGTGTTGCTGTACCTGATAAAAAGAAAACGGATAGTTAGTCGAATATAAAAAATAACCGTAGCAATGTGCTACGGTTATCGTTTTGTATTCGCGCGTTCTTTTCGCTCCCAAAGACTTAAATGCATGTATGGATCAAAAGCCCATTCTGTATAACCATTGTCTTTATACATGCCGAAATGTAGGTGGGGCGGGAATTTTCCAGCTGTGCCAGGAGGGCCGTAACCGGTGCTACCAACAAATCCGATTACTTTTCCAGGCTCGACAATTTGCCCAAGCTGTATTTCTTTTGAGAATCCGCCTAAATGAGCGTAATAATGGTAATTATTATGAAGGTCGCGAATGCCGATGCGCCATCCGCCAAGGCGGTTCCAGCCTTTTGTTTCAATAATGCCATAGCAAGTGGATCTTACTGGTACGCCATAGCCTGCAAAAATATCAGTTCCTTCATGAACTCTTCTTCCTCCAAAGCTTCTTCCAGCGCCGAAAGTACTACGGTAGCTATGGTCACTGCGAATAGGGAGAGGAAACGCATTTCCTTCTAAATTAATACGTCCATAATGTTTATAAATTTGGGCGTATTCGGTAATTAATTCAACTGTTTTCGCACGTCTATAATATTCCCAGAGCATGATTTTAATACGTTCTTCTGACGTTCCTTGTTTCTTTAAAATCGTTGCTGCTGTATGCAAAAGATCACGGTCGTTATTTGCATTTGCAAATCCATCTTTGTCACCATCTAAACCTAACCCGCCAAATAGAGCAATTGTATGGGGGAGAGTGTCGTTACCATTAACAGGTCCAGCCCATATTTCTGGTTTGAAATAAAGGGAAATGATGGCATCTGGTTTTTTCGGAATATCTTTTCTTACGCTCCGTATATTTCTTTCGTATTGATCCATTGCAGCTAAGTAATACCACGGAATGCCTGAAGCTTGCTCGGTTTCTTTATATAGTGCCATGCGCTTTTCGTATATGCTTTGCTGATTATCTTCACCGTAAGCGATGTTTTGGTGGAGAAGAAAGCAAATCGAAAGCAAAAGAGAAATTTTTCGAAGCATGAAATAGACTCCTTTCACATCATCACTCTTTTTAGTGTGGGATATACGGAGTATTTCATTATAGGGAACGATTGGAAAAAATCTTAGAATCTTCATTTGAGCAAATCGCTTTCATACGTTAGAATAGATATGTTACATTGAAAGAAGCGAACACGGTAAACTATTTCATATTGTGCGGAGTTGATAACCATGACAAAACAAACAGAATATAAGCGCAAGCCCGAATGGTTGAAAATTAAGTTAAACACGAATGAAAACTATACAGGCTTAAAGAAAATGATGCGTTCTAAAAATCTTCATACAGTTTGTGAGGAAGCAAAATGTCCGAATATTCATGAATGCTGGGCTGTAAGAAAAACAGCAACATTTATGATTTTAGGTGCGGTTTGTACACGTGCTTGTCGTTTTTGTGCGGTTAAAACAGGCTTACCAACTGAGCTTGATTTACAAGAGCCAGAACGCGTAGCAGATTCTGTAGTACAAATGGGCTTAAAGCACGTTGTTATAACAGCGGTTGCACGTGATGATTTAAAAGATGGTGGAGCAGCTGTTTTTGCTGAAACAGTACGCGCTGTACGTCGTAAAAATCCATTTACGTCAATCGAAGTATTACCATCTGATATGGGTGGAGTAGAAGAAAACTTAAAAATGTTAATGGATGCAAAACCAGATATTTTAAACCATAACATTGAAACAGTACGTCGATTATCTGACCGAGTTCGCGCTAGAGCAAAATATGATCGTTCATTAGAGTTTTTACGTCGAGCAAAAGAAATGCAGCCTGATATTCCAACTAAATCGAGCATTATGGTGGGCTTAGGTGAAACGAGAGAAGATTTAATTGAAGCAATGGATGACTTACGTGCAAACAATGTGGATATTTTAACTCTTGGACAATACCTACAACCATCTAAGAAGCATTTACCAGTTCTTAAATATTACCCACCAGCAGAATTTGCAGAGCTAAAAGAAATTGCACTTAGCAAAGGCTTTAGCCACTGTGAAGCTGGCCCACTTGTGCGTTCTTCTTACCATGCGGACGAGCAAGTTCGTTCTGCAAAAGAAAACACAGCAGAAGCAAAATAATGAAAAAAGGGAGCTAATGATTAGCTCTCTTTTTGTTTGTACTCCAAAACAGTATTTGAACATGTTAATAAAATCTTTTTTAATTCTTCTGTGGATAATTCAATTGTAAATTCAGGTACACCAGGTGTAATTAAAATTTTATCGTACGTATAAATAGCGTTATCCACAATAATTGTTACATCGTGTGAATACCCGAAAGGAGCTACACATCCCGGCGTACAACCAGTTTTGTCTCGCAGTTCATCAGGAGAACAGAGAGATAAGCGTTCTCCCGTTAGTTCTTTCATCTCTCCGCGGTTAAGCCTTGTGCCCTCTAACGTGAAAAATACGTAATAATCTCCAGCCTTTGATTTTAAAAATAAGCTTTTACTTGGAGTGCCTTGTAAGCCAAGCCTCTCGCGTACGATCCGATCTGTCTCATAATCGAGTACCGGTTCATGTTCAAACTTTTCATAAGAAACATTTGTTTTATGTAGTAAAGCAAGTACATCTTCGTACATATGGAGTGATACCCCTTTCTATTATTAGTACAGTTTCTTCTCGTGGCGTCAACTGAATGTGTTGGAAAGAGATATTACTTGGACGGTGCTTTCCATAATCGTTTTAGGCTACATTGTTCATCAATTGTAATTTCGTACATATCAGGATTCGTTAAAGCTTTCCATTCATGAAAGCCGATCGTATGATCAAAGTGCTTTAAAATGAGCGTAAGTAAGTTTCCATGTGTAACGAGTAATATTGTAGTATGGTTTAATTTTAAAACGTCTTCGATAATCGATATAGCACGGTCCGTTGCTTGTTTTGTTGACTCTCCGCCTGAAAAGGCAATATCTATATTTATAAAAGTAGATTCTAGTTTTTGCATCCAATCGTCCATTGGAACGTCGCTTAATATGCGTTCAGCTAATCGTTCATCTTCTTGGATAGACAAATTAGCTTGGAGTGCATAGGGCCGAATAGAATCGATAGCTCGCACAAATGGGCTTGAAATAATATGATCTATTTGTAGTTGGTTTTCTAAGAGGAATGTAGCAAGGGTGTTTGCTTGTTTTTTTCCATCGGTCGTTAATTCGGCATCACGTTCTTGGCCAGTTGCTGAACAATGTCGTATTACAATAATTTTCTTCATAATTCATCCCCATCTTTCAAGTTGACGCTATATACTTCGACAAATGCGAAAAAAATTCCTTTTTATTGGAAACGGCATAGTGATTTATATATGTGGAAAAGTAATGTGGATAATGAAAATTGAGGTGCCAGTATGAAAAAAATGATATGTATCGTACTCATGATGTGTTTTCTGACGCAAATGTCCACAACATATGCACAGTCCAATCAAAAGTTAGGTTATCCAAGTAATCGAAATAAGCCATTTGTGAGCGAAGATGTGTTTTACGAACAGTTAGATAAGAAAATGTATAAAGAATACAATAATGCAGCGTATAGTGTTCGAAAAAAGATTTTATTTAAAGAAGTACCCGATGAAGAACTTTCTTTTCTACAAAAAACAGCCGCGGGTTGTCGGGGTGAAGTGGTGCTTCAAGATTCTTTTATTCACCCTGATCGCCAAGTTTATTTTTTCGCTTCCTTTTCTCAAAATGAAGTAGAAGAGTTACACAAGTACATCGTTATAGATGCAGAAACAAAGAAGGAGCTGCAAAGTGGCAAAAGTTATCATCACTATGATAATCCTTATAAAAAATAACCCACCAATTGGTGGGTTATTTTTTATTCCGGCACACTCATTAATTTCTCTTTCATTTTACGAATAAGAATGATAGCACCAATTGTGAAGAGAAGGGTGATTCCTTCTGCAACAAAGATGTTAATTGTTTTCGTTTGGTAAAGTGCCGCGAAGAAGTCTACAAGTGCGTGGAATAGTATAGCGTACACAAGGAAGATATATTTCTTCTGCTTCACTGCGTATAAGACAAGCATTGTAAAGGCGATTTGCAGCACGAGTGCCATAATTCTTTCTAAGCTACCAAGGAAGTATAAGTAGGCAGGTTGCTGAATTAACATGTCTTGTAGGCGGCTTAGTTCTGGCATTTTTTCGACCATCTGGGCGAAGCTACCGTTGTTAATTGAATTCGCAAATATAAGTGCTTGGAATGCAGAGAATCCGCCAACTAAAATGGATTCTATCCCGCCGTGACCTATTCCGTAAGCAAAGCCATCTTTATATTCTTGATATTTTTTTAGTAGGAAGAAGAAGGCAACGAAGCGTCCTAATTCTTCAAAAATACCAGCAGTGAGTCCGCCATAGAGTGCGAAGACAAATGGATTTTCTAAAATTGGAGCGATTGCTGGATTACCGCGCATAAATAGGTGGAATGGTGTTTCGAGAATTTGGGTAAATCCGATAAAGATAAGAACACCAACGCCGACCACTTTCCAATTTATATTATATTTTTTACGGAAATAAACGAGTACAATAATTGGGACCAGAATCGAGACAATGAGTTGAAAGATGATGCTGGCAATTACAGTATTTGAAACCATACTTTCACCGCTTTCTAATATATGTACATATCTATTATGCATGAAATATAGGAGAGATGAAACTTTTTAAGATAAAATGAATTTACTTATTGACTCTAACGTTGCGTCATACTTTATCGTATGTATTAAGGGGGAGATACACATGACAATGAAGGTAAAAGAAGTAGCTAGTTTAGTTGGAATTAGTGTGCGCACACTGCATCATTACGATGAAATTGGGTTGTTAACCCCAGACGAGACGACAGAGTCTGGATATCGTTTGTATTCCAATGAAAATTTAGAGACGTTGCAGCAAATTTTATTTTTTAAAGAACTAGGCTTCCCTTTGAAGAAAATTAAAGACATTATCATGAGTCCATCATTTGACCGGAAAGAGGCACTGCAGCTTCATAAAAAAATGCTTCTTGAAAAGCGTGCTCGGTTAGATAAAGTGATTGCGACGATTGATAAGACAATTCAGCATACAAAAGGAGAGATTGAAATGACGAACAAAGAGAAATTTGAAGGCTTCGATTTCAGCCATAATCCGTACGAAGAAGAAGCGCGTGAAAGATGGGGAGACGCAGCTGTAGATAAAGCGAATGAATATGCGAAAGGTATGTCAAAAGACAATCAAGAAGAGTTTAATACGATTTATAGAAACTTAGCGGCGCTTAGACATGGTGCACCAGATTCTAAAGAGGCACAAGAAGCAATTGGAGTATGGTACAATTACTTGCAAAACTTCGGTGAATATTCATTAGATGCTTTTAAAGGACTTGGTCAAATGTACGTCGCTGATGAGCGCTTTACGAAAAATATCGATAAGTTTGGTGAAGGATTAGCTCAGTTTATGTGTGATGCGATGGAGGTTTACGCAAATCGTAAGAAATAGTAAAAAAATAAAGAAGATGGAGGTTTTCTCCACCTTCTTTATTTTTTTATCATATCATTCAAAGTCTGATCCCCCGTATTGTTCAAATGAGGATTTTTACTCATTTCACGTTTTAACATATCGAGGCTCTGTGTATATTCTGTATCATTTAAGGCACCAGATTGAAGGCCTTGAATTTGAGAAATCAACTTTTGGTCTGTTGATACATATGCTTTATAATAGCGAGGGACGATGGACAAAGCAGCTCGATATACTTGATCCGCTACGAGTTTTGGATCTGTTGTGTTTGCACGGTATACAACAAATACTTCATCATCGGTAACGAGCGTAGCAGCGTTTGTAACGTCAGGAAGTTTGACTGTCATGCTTGTAATCATTTCAGCGACTTTCTCACGGTTAATGGCTCCTACTTGTTTGTTAGACACTTCATGCTTTTGTTTAGATGAATAACCGACTCTTGTAAGCCGTGTATTTGTATTTTCCGTATGATACATGTCGTTTTTATTGGAAACAAGAACACGACTTCCTTCTTCACGTTCCATTTCGGCTTTATTCGTTGATTGGCAGCCTGCAAATAAGGAAAGAGTGAGAAGAGAAAGGATAATTTGTTTTTTCACGATGTATCACCTCCTTCTCCATAGCATGCACTAATTTTCAATTTTTTGTATTTGAAATTGTTGGTTGGTATGCTTTGTGATACGATAAAAAGAAGAATGCTTAGAGAGGAAGTTAATGATGGAGCAAAAGCAAGAGATTCATGCTACGGTGAGCATTAATAATGTGCAGTACGAAGTAATTAAAAACTTTCGTGACGGTTTTAGTGAAGAAGCATTTAAAGAGCGCTATGCAGAAATTTTAAATAAATATGATTACATCGTTGGGGACTGGGGTTATGAGCAACTTAGATTGCGCGGCTTCTTTGATGATAGTAACCAGCGTGCGACATATGATACGAAAATTAGTACGTTATCGGAGTATTTATACGAGTACTGCAACTTCGGTTGTGCACATTTCGTATTACGAAAAGTGAAGAAATAAAAAAATCCTCTTACGATTGTAAGAGGATTTTTTGCATTATAAACAAATCGAGATACGATCGCCTTCAGAAAGTATTGTATTTGGTTTCATTTGTTGTCCGTTCAATTGAATATCACCGTTTTTAATTTTATTCACAATGCGTGTACGGCTCCAGTCGGAAATATATGTGGATAAAGTTTTATCCATCCGGTGGGAACCGAAAACGAGGTCTAATACAATTGTGATTTCGGCTATGCCACTTTCTTTATGCTGTGTAATGGAAATGGTAGTAGTTGTTTCCGTTTGATCTTGCTGAGGCATATCGACTGTTTCCACATGATCAGTAAATGATTTATAAATACGAAGTTTTTGATTCCACGTATGATCTTTCGGGCATTTATAAATAGCAAAACGATATATATTTTTTCCGTTGGCATTATGCCTACGAATATTTGTGTCGGTAAATAGGGTAGTGCGTCTGCAATTTTTACAATACTTTTCGATTGTGTTTTGTTCGTTTTCATATAAACTCCAAGAAAGTTGTACTTTCTGCATTTTCCTTCACCTCTTATAGTAGTGGCAAAGAAACGTAATACAGCTATTTGGATGTCTTGTAGTATGAAGACATGAGGAAAAGACAAAAATAAAAGGAGGTTCCCCAAAGAGGAACCTCCGTAAACATCATACTACAGATGCAATACGTTCCTTTGTAATGGGAATGGGCAGACTACTCCCTTGAAAAAGCATGGTGCTTTTTTGAGAGTAATGCTATCCAATTGCTGGTCCATTACAAAGTAGTTATTGGCATACGTAGATAACGTCCTTTCTATCCAAATAGATTTATTTTTCATTATAACACAGAAGATTGAAAATTGAAAATTCTTATGATAAAAAACACCAGCTAAAAAGCTGGTGCCTAAAATAAATTATATAAGTTCAAATAAAAATGAGCGTAGTTCTTCTGCAATTTCTTCAGTCATAGAAAATGCGTGCTCTAAGTAGCCTGGTTCGTTTAAATCGTCAGCGCCGATGATTGCGAATTTATTACGCTGCATATCAAGGACAATTGTTTTACCGTAATGACGATCGGAGTATAATAGCGCTAAATCGTGACGCTCATTTTCTCCCATAAAGCTTACGAAACGAGTTTTTGTAGCGACAGTGTCGTCGTACAGAAAGAAACGTTCTTCCATACACATGGCTCCTTTTATTAAATATCTAAGTTTAAGTGTGGCTTATGATCTAAATGGTGATGCGTTTTAATGAATCGTACTGTTCTTGTTTTGTAACGCATTACGATAGAGTATGTTTCAGCTAAATCTCCGCCTAGGAATTTTACGCCGTCTAATAATTCACCAGCAGATACACCAGTTGCTGAGAAGATTGCGTCATCACCAGATACTAAGTCTTCTAGCATTAGAAGTTGACGAGGGTCTTCTAATCCCATTTCACGGCAACGAGCTTCTTCTTCTTCGTTCATTGGAACTAAGCGAGCTTGCATTTCACCTTCAAGGCATTTTAATGCTGCTGCAGAAATAACACCTTCTGGAGCTCCGCCGATACCTACGAATAAGTCGATACCTGTTCCAGGTAGTGCTGTTGCGATTGACGCACCAACATCACCATCACCAAATAATTTTACGCGTGCACCTTTTGCACGAACACGATCAATAATATCTTGATGACGTTCACGTTCTTGAACGATAACTGTTAGATCGCGAATCTTTTTATTGTTAGCTTCTGCTACAATTTCAATTGTTTTTTCAATTGGATCATCTAAGCTAATTTTACCAGCTGCTTTTGGACCAACCGCGATTTTTTCCATGTACATATCAGGAGCATGAAGAAGGTTTCCTTTATCTGCGATTGCGATAACTGCCATTGCATTTGCAAGACCTTTTGCAACGATGTTTGTACCTTCTAATGGGTCAACGGCGATATCTACTTCTGGACCGTTACCTGTTCCTAGTTCTTCACCAATATATAACATCGGTGCTTCATCAAGTTCTCCTTCACCAATTACAACTGTACCTGCCATGTTTACTGAATCGAACATATCACGCATTGCTGTAGTTGCTGCATCATCTGCTTCGTTTTTCTTTCCGCGGCCCATCCACTGTGCGGATGCTAATGCTGCTGCTTCTGTTACACGGACAATTTCTAGTGCGAGTTCACGTTCCAAGGTTCCATTCCTCCAATTTCAAAAATCATACAAATATAACTATAACAAATAACGGAGAAAAGGTGAATTCGAAAAATTGTCGATTTTTTCAGAAGAAAGCGTTACAATTAAAATGTAAATGCTTTAATTTCCAGGTAGGTGACATTCATGTATTTTGTAGACAGAAAGAAAATAGAACAAATGCTAGTATGTTTAGAACGAGCAACAAGTACATTTCAAGAGAAAAAGATATATGAAACCGAGTTTGAATTTTACGCATTAGAACGCATAGCTCATCTAATGATTGATTGTGTATTAGATGTAGGGAATGCGATGATTGATGGATTTATTATGCGCGATCCAGGAAGTTATGAAGATATTATCGATATTTTAATGGACGAGCGAGTGATAAGTACAGAAGATGGACAAGGGATGAAAGAAATTATCCTTCTTCGAAAAATGCTTACGCAAGATTATATTCAAATGAATCATGATGAATTATATAAGACGATTCAAAAACATATTGCAGTGGTAGAGAAATACCCAGCAAATATTCGCAGTTATTTAGAGAAGGAATTAGGACCTGTATCTGCATTTGTACCAGAATAATTATGCTTATAAGATCCCCAGGGAATGCCTTTTGGGGGTCTTATATTGTATGTGAGGGAGAAGGGTGAAGCATGGGGGAAGCACGTACGACGAAAGATGAAATTGTGCAGTTGTTGAAAGTAAAGGGAGAGCACACCGTAGCGGAACTAGCTGAAATTTTAGAGATTACAGAAATGGCAATTCGAAGACATTTAAGTAATCTTGAGAAAGATGGTTTCATCTATTCCAAGATGGTAAGGCAACATGTCGGAAGACCAACTTATTTGTATGGATTAAGCGAAAAGGGAGAAGATACATTTCCGAAAGAGTATAAGCAATTTGCGATTGATATGCTAGAAGATTTAGCTCGAATGGGCGATGAAAAAATACTTCGTTACGTTTTAAAAGAGAGAACGAAGCGTATGGAAGAACAGTTGCAAAAGCGAGTGAGTAATCAAAAGAATTTAGCATATAAAGTGCAAGAGATAGCAGCTATGCAAGAGAAAAATGGTTATATGGTTCAAATCAAGAGAGATGGAGAGAACTCTTTCGTAATTGAAAAACAAAACTGTCCGTTAAAGGAAATTGCAGAGAGATTCCCGCAAGTGTGTGAAGATGAAAAAGAGATGTATAATCGTTTATTTGCGAACGCAGATGTGAAAACGCTAGCAAACATGTGCGAGGGCGATTGTAGTTGTTCTTACCAAATAAAAGAGAAAAAATGAACGTTATGGGGCGCTTTAAGGTAAAGCGTTTTTTTCTTTTGGAAAAGCGGGTAATATAAGAGTGGTATGATAAGGTGAGAACGTTAGCATAGAAGGAGAGACATAATCGATGTATAAAGGTTACTTAATTGACTTAGACGGTACAATGTATCGCGGAGAAGAACAAATTGAAGAAGCAAGCGACTTCGTCAAAGCGTTAGGAGAGCGCGGCATTCCGTATTTATTCGTTACGAATAACTCAACTCGTAAACCAGAACAAGTGGCAGAAAAACTTGTTCGTTTCGATATTCCAGCGAAAGCAGAGCAAGTATTCACAACGAGTATGGCAACAGCAAACTTCATTTACGAACGTAAACAAGACGCAACTGTATATATGATTGGTGAAGAAGGTTTACACGATGCGCTTGTGGAAAAAGGATTTGAACTTGTAGATGAAAATCCTGATTTCGTTGTTGTTGGTTTAGATCGTGACATCACATATGAAAAATTAGCAAAAGCTTGTCTTGCTGTGCGTAACGGCGCAACGTTTATTTCTACAAATGGAGACATTGCCATTCCGACTGAGCGCGGATTATTACCAGGTAACGGTTCATTAACATCAGTTGTAGCAGTATCAACAGGTGTGGATCCAATCTTTATCGGAAAACCAGAATCAATCATTATGGAACAAGCCTTGAAAGTGCTTGGCATAGAAAAGAATGAAGCATTAATGGTTGGGGATAACTACGATACAGACATTTTAGCAGGAATAAATGCTGGTATGCATACACTTCTTGTCCACACTGGAGTAACAACTGTGGAGAAGTTAACAGAATACGAAGTTCAACCGACGCAAGTTGTGCATAACTTGACGGAATGGATTGAGAAGATGTAATGAAAAAAGCTGTTCCAAACTTTGGAGCAGCTTTTTTCTAATATTTGCGGGTAGCCCGATTGGTGTGGGCTAATATTCAGTTGTAATTAGTGTCGTTTTTTGTCGATAAGTCGATATATTTAGAAAATCGCCGATATAATTTGAGTTGCGCTGATATATTTAGAAAATCGCCGATATAATTTGAGTTGCGCTGATATATTTAGAAAATCGCTGATATAATGTTATTTAAAACGCACGATTCACAACATCTTTAACCTCTTCAAGATATTGTTTACGCACACTATCATCCACAGAAGGGACACTTGTATAGAATGTATGCTCAATTGTTTCAATGCCTGTAAATTCAAAAATACCAACATCTGCTGTTTTCTTCATTGCTTCAAACATACCCCCTGCTGTGTATGCCTCTTTCGTATTTCCCATTGTAGATAATAATAATCCTTTTTTACCGCTTAATAACTTCTCGATGCCATTTTCACCGTAAGCATAAGCGAAGCCGTGGCTAAATACACGGTCAACGTATCCTTTTAAAATAGCAGGAAGTCCCGCCCACCAAACTGGGTAAATGAATGTAATGCTATCAGCCCAAGAGATATGCTCTTGCTCTTCTTTAATATCTGCTGGTGTGTTTCCTTGAGAAAATGAGATGAAATCGGAAGCGCCTAATACTGGGTTGAAGTTTAATTCGTATAGATCGCGAACGCGTACCTCATGACCTTTTTCTTCTAATTCCTTTTTTACCGTTTCTAAAATCGCATGGTTGAAGCTTTCTGTATTTGGGTGTGCATAAACGATTACATGTTTCATTGTTCTTCCTCCTATTTGTGGATATGTGAATGGTTTCACTGTAACCATTATTGTTACTTCTTTTGCGAAAGTCAAGTAATACATATGTATAAAAAGACGCCTCAAATCGTCTTTCTACACTCCGCTCATACAAAGAACAAAGAAAACAAATAAAATGATAACAATACCAATGCCGAAGTTAAATACGAGAGTACTATCCATATTATGTAACCTCCTTGTTTGAAAGTAAAAAGCACTCTAGCCAAGAGTGCTTCTTTATTTTGAGTCTACTTCGCAACTTTTAGAAAGGGATTCATGCGTGTAAAGAGTTACATTATTTTATGTGTTTATGCTTTGAAATGAGTAAGTCCTTGTAAGGTATAGAAAAAAAGACACTCTTTCGAGTGTCTTTCAAGATGACAAAATGTGCCAATTGCTTGAGTTTGATAAGGCGCTAATATCCGTTTTAACGCCTTTTCTTTGATCAAGAAGTGTAGCAACAGCGATTCGAATAAATTGTACCATTTGTTCCATGGGCGTGCGTATGCAATTGTGCATATTTCAATTATGAGGTAGGTGATGAACTGTGAATGATTTGAAGTGATTTACTTACGATTTCTTCTGCGGCATATATGCCGATTGCATCTGTTTTTACAATATGGGGTTGTAAATGATTATATGTTGCCCCTAATTCACCATGAAGTGGTGCGAAGGCATAGTTCGCCTTTTCAAGCATGCATAAATCAAGTAAAGAATCCCCAGCTGTAATAATAGTATCCATTTGTAGTATTTCTTGTATATATTGCACGGCGTCCCATTTGTTAATTGGTTTTGGTACAAAGTATAGTTTCCTACCTTGAAGTGAATGATTCCAGCCCTGTTTGTCTAACCAGGAAGTGAAGGATGATAATTCATCATAAGGAATGTTCTCTCGTTTAATGATGCAATAGTGGAATAAATCATCAGCCGTTTTTTGTGATATAACCCAATCTTTATGAGCGATTTGTTCAAATTCCTTTAGTATATCGTTCCTCTCTATACATTCTACTGAAATTCTTTTTTTTATTTCTTTGTTCCAAGTAACATCTTGCTTACCGTTATGAAGGATATTACCGCCGTTACTTGTAATGGCATATTCAGGAATGATTTCATTTTGGAATAAAGTAATACGTTGAAATTGTTCAATCGTTCTTGTTGTAACTGGGATAAAATATGAATGCAGTTGCAATTTTATTAGTAGTGTAATGGTTTTATATGTTATGAAAGAAATTTCTTTTCCATCTAAAGTTTCAATGAGCTGAATTGAATTATCTTCTATATGAGCACGAAATGATTTACGGGAATAAATAAGTGTCTGATCAAGATCACTGGCGAAAATCATATCGTATTCCCCCTAAGAGGCTTAATGAGTCCGCAACATGAATAAGTCATATTCTCATATATTTCAACAGGGACATTCTTTTCTTTAGCAAGAAGTAAAATATGCTTTAAATCAGGAGTGTCTTGCTTTCGTATTAAAATTTTCCACGGTATTCTCCGGAGTAATACGCGAGTTGTTTCACCGACTCCTGGTTTAATTAGATTAATATCATCAATTTCAAAGTGAGTTTGGATAGATTGTATATCTTTTAATCCTTGCCAAGATGGATCGGTGTATGTTGAAGCAATATAATGTAATTGATTATCTATATGAGAATGAACAGAAGGGAATAAATCTGTTATCTCATCGATAAAGAAATTTGATAAATCTTCTTGTTCTAGCTCTTTATAATATTTAACACCATGAAAATCATTTGGGTCAATATAGGTGTCATTTAGTACAGTGCGGCTAATTAGTCCAGAGACGGTCGCACTTAAGCAAGCACTAGGGATAAGAAAATCTTCGCGTGTACCGTAAATTGAAGTACAGTAACCGGGATCAGCAAGTACAGCCATACAATGAGAAAGGTGTGTATTATTTCTCTCGTTAAATGTATGTACTGCCTGTTCCAATTCCTTTTTTATTGCGCCCTTTCCAGTCCAGCCATCAATGAATTGAATTGTTTCTGTAGGATGATGTTCTAAAATATAGTGAAGTGCATTTTCATCGATGCCGCGTCCACGAATAATAGAAATACAATAGTGAGGTACATCAAGGTTATATTGATAGCGTATGTAGCGTTTTATAAGAATACCAATAGGTGTACCAGCACGCGCTAATGAGACGAGGACGAGATTCGTTCCTTTAGTCTGTATAATTTGTTCAGCGACAACTCCGACAGCGATGGCTAGTTTGTGTTTGTAATGTTGCAGGGAAGAAAAGAATAAATCCATATATGCTTTAGATGGTTTATATTCCGTTGGTAACATTTCAGAATAATGTATGCCAGCTTGAATGGCTTGTTCTCTCGTTTCTGTGGAACTTTCTTTCATTAAATCACTAATATCTTTTAATAGAAGAATAGCATCATTTGGATCGTAACTACTAATATGGGAATTTACCTTTACCATAATTATCAACCTTCCTTTTCTATGCTATTTGAAAATGAGACGATATGAATACAAGGAATAACTGTTTGTAAATGCTGTAGAAGAGGTGATAAGGCTTCTTCTCCTACATCACGTTCCATAAACACAAATACTTCATCGTATTCATGGGGTGAAATATTATAAAAGTAATTTGTAATAGTAGAATCTTCGGGATTTGGATAAGAGAAATGATTATGAATGGCGTAGTTCACATCATTTGAAACAGGGTGGATAGGGCTTCGTGTTGTAGATTGATATAAAATATTTTCACCCATTTCAGCAGCAATTTTCATTGGAATATACATAAACTCACCCGTTCCGAGGCAGAGTGTTCGTTTTCCAATTCTTTTTCTTTGTAACATTTTTCCTGCTTCTTGAGCAAAAGAATGAATGTGCTTTTGTTCATATGATGAAATGCCAAAGCGTCCAGTATATTTTATATAATTTGATGTATAGGATAATGCTGGACAAATAATCGTATGTTTTTTGAAATAAGGTTTTGTTTCTTCAATATGAGTATCTGTTTTTGTAATATTCAATGGCTGGCCAGTTGTGTGAATGCGGCCTTCTAATAAAGAAATAACATGAATTTTTATTTGAAGTTCTTCTTCTAGTTGTTTAAATTGTCTTCTATTAGTATTAGAACGCCAGTCTAATAAAGAAGCGATGGTATACTCTTCTCGTGGAAATTGCTGTTGAATAGACCTGATAATATTTAGTGCGGTTTTCCCAGTTGTCATCTCATCATCTACGAGAATGATTGGATTGTTGTTTTGAAAAAAGCTTTTATCCACATAACAACGGTGTGATGTTGCATGGGAATGTTCTTCCTCAAATGTAATGACAGATTCGAGATTGGGTATCGATTCCCTAGTTGTATGTACATACTTTGCATTTTGAAAGCATTGAAACATAGAATGGCCAAGTGCTGTTGCTGTTTCAGCGAATCCGATAAATAAAACTTCTTCTGGCAAGGGATATTGATAATGAAATATTTCTTCTGGAATTTCATCAACTTCTAATGAAATAAGATTTAAAATTTCTTTTTGAAATGGATGAAAAGTATTATGTAGTATTTCCATATATCTTGCAGCGAGAGCAAATCCACTTGCTAGAGAGACTGCAGGTTTAATAGGAAGATGCTTTCCAAGAATTGTACTTACAAATAAAAAACTCCGCTTCTTATTGATTCTCGCAGCCATTTGAAAAAGATTGTCTAATTCTAAGTTATATGGATTATCACGTACTTCTACATGAACCTTTATATTATTCAAAACGTTATACGTGTTGTTTTGCGTTTGTAATAAGGAGATCGGTGAATTGTTTGTTTTCATGTAGCACCCCGTAAATATTAGATTTTAAAATGGTTTTGCGAGCCCAGTTATAATGGGGCTTTACTTCATTCATTTTGTTAGCAAAACTGCTTTTTAGCACTCCGTTATACGTATTTGCATGTTGTAAAATTGACCTTGCGTCTAAATAATCTTCCATTGTAACAATGTGCATTGCTTGTACAACTTTAATATGAGATGGGTGAATGACTGTCTTTCCAATTAATCCATTTGCATGGTCAAGCGATACCTCTTGAATGAGCCCTTCTTCGTAATCATTAGAAAAATATTCCCATACACATCCTGAAATAACATATCCATTTGTTGCTCTGGAGAAAATATTAATAATGTCGGAAATACAATCACGAACAACAGTAATATGATAGATAGGGGTGTGTTTATTACGCCGAATACCAAATATGCTTGAAAAATCAGTAGCACCAATGCGTACATTTAAGATGTAATCACGATAGGAATCTAGTAGATCTTTTATTTGTAACAATGATTTTACACGTGTTTCTCTATACATAATTTCTGGGGATTCTAAAATCGGCATTCCGTAAAGGGATAATGAATATAGCTTGTTTATATAGGCAAGCTGATCGATATAAGACTTTCCATTAACGGGTGTGAATTTTGGAAAGACAAAACCACATAAGCAATGAACCGCACTACCTAATTCAGTAACAATTGTCCTCATTTGACTTGGCTGTCTAACTCTAATAAAAAGAAGGGGGATGTCTGCTTGATTTAGTATGTTATCACTGACCAAGTTGGAGATTTGCTGTATTTGAAAGACGATATTTTGCTCTGCAAACTTTACTTCCTTATCGCTGATAGAGTCTTCTAGACAAAAAATAATCGAGGTAGCTTCCACATGTTTTTTTCTAATTATATCTTCCGCGATAGTTTCTTTCGTGCCAGGAGTATATAGTGTAGCACCTAATGCGTACGCTAATTGCTCTTTCTCTATATTTTTTGAAAAACTAAGAGGTTCTTTATAGAAAAAATTTTGACGTTCTTCTAAGGAGAGATAAGAAAAATAATTCAAATTGTCACCACCTTATTTCAAATGATTCTGTTTAATCGTAACATAATAAGAAATATCTTCCATGGAAATAAAGCGAGAAATTAAAAAAATATATTGAGAAAGATGAATTATAAGATGAGTATCGAATATTGTTAGTAGAAATATAATAGGGGGAAGAGAAAGTGGAAATACATGAGCTGACGGTAGAAGAAGCAAATGAGATAAATACGTGGACGTACGAAGAACCTTATAATTTGTATAGTTTTTCAGGCGAGAAAGAAGTAATAGAGGAATTATTAGATGGGACGTATTATGGCTGTTGTGACGATAATGGAGAGTTTATCGGTTATTTTTGTTTTGGGGAAAATGCACAAGTGCCAGGGGGAAGAGATGCTCATTTATATGGTGGAGAAGATGTAATGGATATCGGACTTGGCATGAAGCCGGAGTTAACAGGGAAAGGGCTGGGGAAAATATTTTTTCAAGCTGGGATAGCTTTTGCAGCGAAAGAATATAAGCCGAAAACGTTTCGACTTAGCGTAGCGACATTTAATACAAGAGCGATTACGCTATATAAAAAAATAGGTTTTCAACAAGGTCCTATTTTTTTGAGCCGTCGAAGAGAATTTATGCTCATGGAATACGAAAGACCGTCAGTATGACACTGACGGTCTTTCATATTTCACTCCGAATGCTCAGCTCTATGCGCTAAACGGCTTGAAGCAGCGGCAGCAATTCCGCCAACGATATCATCAAGGAATGTATGCACCTTTCCAGTTGATTTATCATTTAAGTATTCTAAAATACCAGGTTTTAATTTATCGATATATCCAAAGTTCGTGAAACCGATAGAACCGTACACGTTAACGATAGAAAGTGCGATCACTTCATCAATTCCGTATAAGCCTTCATCACGTTTTACGATATCTTGTAATGGCTCACTTAACATTCCTTTTTCAGCGAGAACATCGAGTTCGATACCAGTAATTAGTGCGTTTTGTACTTCGCGTTTTGATAATACACGCTCAACGTTATAACGGCATTCTGACATCTCTAAATTTGGATGATATTTTTTTTGAAGAAAATGAACAAGCTCAGCAATATCGTCAATTGTTACACCGCGTTCTTGTAATAGTTGTAATGCTCTTTCTTGTAGTTGATTTGATTCTTTCATGTTTATCACCTTTTTTTCTTTTTAGTATTTGTATACGTTTCGTTGCTTTATCATGTGCATAGGAATGAAAGGCGAGCACAAGCTCATATATATAAAGAAAAACCATAGGTGGCGACTGCGATGATTCATCATATTTATGAGCATTATCATATGCATGTTAAAGAATTAATCCCCCTTGGCCCCTATAAAAGCTTTTGGATTCGCAACAAAATTTATGTACTTGTTCCAATTGGAGAAATGGAGGAAGAAGTACTTGTAGAGATGAAAAAGCTCAGTGATTATATGAACCAGCAAGGGGATATAACTGTAGCGACTTTCGTTCCGACTATACACGGCTACTATGTAAGTGAGATAGAAGAACAAAATTACTGCTTATTAAAAGGTATGCGTACGTTAGAGCGGCATGCTATATCATTAGGAAGTGAGCTTTCCATATTCCATAAACGAGGTGCATTCTTTCCAGAAGAAATTGAGCAACTAAGCCGCATTGGTGAATGGAAAGCGTTATGGGAAAAAAGGCTCGATCAGTTAGAAAAGTTTTGGCAGTCACAAGTGATGAACCACCCTACAGACGTATTCGATCAATTGTTTATTGAATCCTTCCCGTATTACTTAGGAGTTGCGGAAAATGCCATTCAATACGTTGTTGATACAGAGATGGATGATACGCCGCAACTAACGGATGCAGCAACAATTTGCCAAGAACGATTCACACCTTTATTATGGCATCAAACGAAGCGTCTCAAACTTCCTTTTGACTGGGTGTATGATCACCCGACTCGAGATATAGCAGAATTAATCCGCTATATGATGATTGAAAAAAAGAAAGACTGGGAGCAAACAATCGTTCAATTTGTTACAGATTATGAACGGAACTATTCGCTATCCTCATTTGGGTGGCGCCTATTATTTGCAAGGCTCCTGTTCCCGCTTCACTATTTTGAAACAGTCGAACGATATTACCAAACTGGAAACGAAGAACAAAAAAGCATATATAGGGATCGCTTAGAAGCCATTTTACACGATGTGAACCGCTCTGAGCAATTTATGAAACATTTTTATGGCTCACTTCGTTTACCAGTTGATAAGCTCGGGATTAGAAAATTAGATTGGCTGTCTTAAAAATATAAAAAAGAGACCGATTGAGGTCTCTTTTTTATATACCACAATTATATGTAATACATTATGCCCCTACCTGTTGATCTGCACATATATTTAAAATGAATTGATGTTGTTCGATTTTTTCATTTACTTTACTCAATAATTCTTGCTGGATTTCTTTAAATAAAAATTGATAGCTCGCATTCCATGTCGGTATAACGGATGAAAGGTCTAATAAATACTCTTTTTTCTTTTCTAGTTCTTGAATTGTTAAAAACGTGTTCCCCATTTTTGGCATGTGTCGTCCCCCTATGTTTTTTACTTTATATGTGTGAACGATTCACTATATAGTATCAATTATCGCATTTTTTGAGAAGGATTTCCAATTTTGTTTTATGATGTTAACGGATAAATGTGATTTGTATAAAAAAAGGAGACCAAATTTGGTCTCCTTTTAGAAGGCGATTCTGAACGAGCCGCTTCTGCTTTTAGATTAAAATACTTGTTCTACTTCGATAACGCCTGGTACTTCTTCAAGTAATGCGCGTTCGATACCAGCTTTTAGTGTGATTGTAGAACTTGGGCAGCTTCCGCATGCACCCATAAGGCGTAATTTTACGATACCTTCTTCAATGTCTACTAATTCAACGTCTCCGCCATCGCGAAGTAAGAATGGACGTAATTTATCTAATACTTCTAGTACTTGTTCTTGCATATGTGGGTTTTCCATTTTTATCGACTCCTTTCATCAGTTTTATTATAATCAAGATAGAGGGGAAAATCTATTTTTTCTGTTCTTGTTTTATTGCCGAAATTTTTTATCATGTTTACAACGTGTTTTTTCAGTATAGGGGTATGGAATGAGTTTGTAAAATGATGTGCTTATGTAATAAGGTATCTGAATATACTGTTAGAACAAGAAGTGGGGGAGAAGAAATGGTTAATGTGCAAGTGTATGGGACGAAAGTAATTTGTGCGAGCTGCGTTGGAATGCCATCTTCAACAGAAACGTTTGAGTGGTTACAAGCGGCGATTGGTCGTAAATATGAAGGACAAGAAAATAAATTTAATTTCGAGTATATTGATTTTCAAGAAGAACAAGAAGATGAAGATAAAAAAGCATTCGCAGAGCGCGTAGTGGAGGAAGATTTATTTTATCCGGTCGTTCTTGTAAATGGAGAAATTGTTGGAGAAGGAAATCCTCGTTTGAAGGATGTTTACGAAGAAATCGAGAAATATTTATAAAGCAGGAAGCCTTTGCGAATTTGCAAAGGCTTTTTTTATTGGAGGGATAGATGTGGAGAATGTAGTGAAGCATGCGTTACTGAAAGAAGTAGAGCAGTTGATGGAGCAGTACATAGGAGGACTGAAAGAAATTTTTTTAGATGAAAAAATAGTCGGGGTATATATTTACGGATCCATCGCACTCGGTGCATTTCATGCAGAAACGAGCGATGTTGATTTTGTCACGGTAATAAGTGATCCCGTGAATGAAGCTGAAAAACAGCAACTTGTAGAGCTTCATAAGAAACTTAGTGGTAGTACGTTAGGGAAAAGAATGGATGGTATGTATATTCCGCTTGCTGATTTAGGAAAATACAATGATGAAATGAATGAGTACGTGTATTGTGCAGATGGTAAGGCGAATATAGGACATTGGGATATTAATGCAGTCACATGGTGGACATTGAAAAATCAAGGTATTACAGTGATCGGGAAAGAAGCAGAAGACCTTTCGTTCCAAATAAGGTGGGATGATGTAGTAAATACGATGAAATACAACGTAGAACAGTACTGGAGCGGGAAGGCGAAGCAGCCATATTTATTCTTTATAGAAGAATGGGTAGAATCAGCGGTCGTTACGATGGGGCGTATTTTATATACACTAGATCATAAAACAATCGTTTCAAAAGATAGAGGATTGCAATACTTGTTAGAACATTCATCGGAAGAATGGGGACCTTTATTAAAAGAAGTAGAGAGAATACGGCAGAATCCAAAAGAAAAGCGAATGCTCTCAAGATGGAGAAGGGCAGATATGACGAAGAGATTTTTATTGCATTTAATTGAGACGTGTAGAGGGAAGTGGACGATACAGTAAATTGTATCGTCTCTTTTTGTGTCGTAATTGGTATATAATGGTTTTAAAAGTTTAATTATACTGGAGGGGATAGGATGGAAACGGAATTAGTTACATATAAAGAAAAGAATGTACAAATGAGTATGCTAGAAGTAATCGGTATGATCGGAATTATTTTTGGGGTAATGTATGGAATTGGTTATTTGAACTTTTTATATGAATTCTCATTATATCCGTGGTATGTAAATCATCTCATTTCACCCTTCACGTTTTGTATGATTATTGTAATGTATGCACCAGCAAGAAATTACTGTGTGCAGTTAGTAAAATCAATACAGTTCAACCATTTTAAACATTATGTAACAATAGTAATGACGATGATCGTACTGCTTATATATCTTGCGGTATTAAATTTAGTTTTACCACATGGGCTTGGTGTGGAGGGATCTAATATAGTAATAGAGCCTACTAAAAATGAAATCATTTTATATGTAGTTGTACTCACGATTTTTGCGCCGATTTGGGAAGAGCTTGTATTCCGAGGTATGTTTTTTATGAAATTATCTCAGCGCTTCTCTACACTTAGTAGTGCCGTTATAAGTGCTTTCATATTTACTTTAGGGCATCCCCTTACAGTAGGGAGTATTTTATATATTTTTGGTATAGGGATATGTTTAGCCTACACCTATAAGAAAACAAACAATTTACTCGTTCCAATTGGAATTCATGTATTAAACAATTCATTTAATTTATTAGTAAATTTTCAACTGTAAAAAAGGCGCCTTTTTGAAAGGGCGTCTTTCGTATTTTGTAGAGGAAAGATAATACGAAATATGGATAGTTTCATGTGAAACATTTTTATTATCAAATATACAAAATGGTTAACCTAGTGTATTAAAACTATCATTCATAAGTATTCTAATATATTTAAAAGTAACATGGAATAAGAAACGGATAATTGTCGGAATATATTCGATTTCTGTTCATTTTTATGAAATATATGTACTTTTTGTTAGATTCCTTCTTTTTATTTCTATAAAATACACGTATGTAGATATGAGAAAAGGATGATGTACGTGAAGGACACTGTTTTACAAGAAACGATTTCTCCACAAGAATTACATAAAGTTGTTCAAAAGAATACAGCTTATTATGACTTTAAGTGGGGCAAAGTAGAAAATCCAGCGCAAGGGAATACGTGGAATTGGGTAGCCTTTTTCTTCCCACCTTTTTGGTTAGCTTACCGTAAAATGTATAAATTTTTTATTATCCTTATGTTATTATCGGTTCCTAGTATACTTATACCTCCTTTTATAGACATTCCAGATGGAATTTTTTTATCAATTGGTCTAGTTTTTCAATTAGGAATGATGATATTTACTGGATGGCAAGGAAACCGTTTATATTATAAGCACGCTGTTCGTGTATTACATAAGGGAGAAGATATGCCAGATCATGAGAAGGCATATTATTTACAATCAAAGGGTGGAGCTAGTTTTGCTGGTATGATTGGTTTACACATTATAGTAGGGTTAGTATTTGGCGGAGCAACCTTTGGACTTTCCTTATTACCAACTGAGCCAAATATTAAAAATGTTGTTCGTTCAAGTGGTGAAGGTGTGACTTTAGAGATTATGACGGATAATCCGACTTGGAAGTTTGTGAAGAAAGAACAAGATTATGATGTAGTAGAATTTACTGGCTATGATTATACAGAGAAGAAAAATGTGAAAATTAAATTTGCTGTTTATTTTAATGAAGACTATTTTGAATGGCAAGAAGTATATGAGAATAATAAGAAGTTAAGTGAAGATGAGCTAGAAGAGTATCAATTTTACATCGAAGAAAATGGTTGGGGGTTCTAGCGAGAACTCGTCCATTTTGAAAAGAAGAATCTTGTGAGGGTTCTTCTTTTTTATTGTAAAACACCATACGAATTGAAATTTTGTAAAATACAATAAAAAATGAGAATTCCAGGTAGGCTTGTCAATAACGTGAGACTATGGCACTATAAAGAAATGCTGTACAAATTTTATTTATCGAGATGTAAACATCAATTTTGATTTTTACGTATAAATAATGAACGGAGGAAATGAATTTATGGCTACTTTACCAAATTGTCCAAAATGTAATTCAGAATATACGTATGAGGATGGCGTTCTTTTCGTATGTCCAGAATGTGCTCATGAGTGGGGCCAAGAAGCAGAAGCTGAAAATAATGATGGTGCAAAAGTTGTAAAAGATGCGAACGGAAACGTTCTTCAAGACGGCGATGCTGTTACTGTCATTAAAGATTTAAAAGTAAAAGGAACTTCTTCAGTTGTGAAGATCGGTACGAAAGTAAAGAGCATCCGTCTAGTTGATGGTGATCACGATATTGATTGCAAAATCGACGGTTTCGGAGCTATGAAGTTAAAATCACAATTCGTGAAGAAGGCGTAAGTAAAAAGAGGAGGCGACTAGCCTCCTCTTGTTTATTGTCATTTTTTGTCGGTAAGTCGATATATTTCAAAAATCGTTGATATATTTTGAGTTATGATAGATATATTCGAAAAATCGTCGATATAATTTCACTCACCGAGAAAGGTGCATCATTTACCGAGCAAAAAGCCAGATTACCGTCCGTCATAGTCAATTTCCTTCAACTGACACCGCTTATTAAAGAAAGTTTTATATCCAAGCTGCAAGAAGATAATAACAGCAAAAGCGGTACTTCCTGAAATACCGAGTATAATTGCGATTTGATATTGAATGGCTGTAAATGGTGATACACCAGATAAGATTTGACCGGTCATCATGCCCGGTAAGCTTATAATTCCCATTCCGACCATAGAATTGATTGTTGGTAAAATAGCGGAGTCAAAAGCGTCGCGTATGAGCGGAGCAGCGGCTTCTTTCGGTGTGGCACCGAGCATAAGTGCCCCCTCGATTTGACCTCTTTGCGATTTCATATTGTTTAAGAACGTATTTGCACCGAGAGAAACACCTGTCATCGCATTCCCAACTAACATTCCGGTAATCGGAACGATATATTGCGGTGCATACCACGGATCGTGTCCGATAATAACAAAGATAAATAGTAGAAGTGGCCCAATTGATCCGGCTACCATGGAAAGGGCGGCTACTCGTTTTAATTCTTTAGACATTGGGATATTCACTCGTTTATAAATATTAAAAATTGCAAAGGTAGTAATAGAAGTAATGAGAGCAATTGTATAAAATGGATTACTATTTTCAAATACGTATGTAAGGACATAGGCAACGAGTACGAGCTGAATCGTCATACGGAACGTTGCGAGCGCGATTTGTTTTTCGCGAGGTATCCCTTTTAATTTCACGAGCCCGATTAAAATAAGAATGAAAATATATGCAGCGGCAAGTTGCCAAATTTGGAGTTCAATAACGCCCTTCAACTGAGAGCACGTCCTTTCTAGTTGCACCGTTTGCTTTACTAATCTCAATAATATCGTCTGCAATTTCTTCTGGAAGTTGTTGCGAGTGTGTGATAACGATAACTGTTTTGTTCTTTTCTCTTGCTAGCGTAGTGAATTGTTTCATAACGCGTCGTTCTGTATCGCTATCTAGCGCCGAAGTTGGTTCATCTAATAAATAAACAGGTGGATCCATAAGTACGATACGTGCAAAAGCAAGTCGTTGTTTTTCCCCGCCTGATAATGAATTAGCGTTGTCTTCTAAATTTTTTTCTAAGCTAACAGTCGTTAATGCACTTCGCAAGGCGGCATCATTTGGAAATGGTTTTTCAGAAAGACGAAGTCCCATTAATAGATTGTCTTTAATGGTTCCATCGAAAATAGGTGGCGTTTGCCCAAGCATGACTACGTCACGTCGTAATTGAATAGGGGGATAGTCAGAAATCAATTTTCTGTTATATTCAATTGTTCCAGATGTTGGAGATTGTAGATCATTTAACATACGGAGCAATGTGCTTTTTCCGCTCCCACTCTCACCGATTATACATGTGATTTTTTCTTTTTGAATCTGTAAATAAGGAATGTGCAGTATATCTTTATATGTAACGTCTTTTAATATAAACATAGATGGCTCCTTTCTGATTCTAGTTCTATCGTATCAAAAAAGAGAAGGTAACGGTTATAAAGAGCAACGTTTTTTCTTCGTCTTGATTTCTATTAATAAGTTAAGTAAACGATCTAATTCTTGGCTGAAAGAAATTACTTTATGATGAGTGAATCCATATTGTTCAACGAGATGAATCAACTCTTTCTTCTTCGCTTCTATTCGATCGTTTAGTTTCGTAACGTTCATAAGTGAAATGGAATGCCTCCTGTAAAAGTATTTACAACACAAAAAATAAGACCGAATGAATTCGGCCTTAAAGGAAATAAAACAACTTATAAATAGCATACACTGTTTATTGGTAGTTTTTAATATGAAAATGAAAAATAAATCATGATTCATATTGAGAAAGATGTGTCTGATAATTATATTTTAACGAATAAGAGAGGCTGCCTACTTAGTAGACAGTCTGTAAAGTATTAACCGTTATGATATTTGTACATCCAGAGGATACCGGATTTTAGTAATCTAGGTACACGTCCCATTAATGGTTGGTTTGCTAGCAAACCAAAGCCATGCTTCTTACCAAGAGAGCCGAGAACACCTTTTAATTTAATGACAGGTAGTTCGTCAGGAAGTGGTTCATTATTCCAACGTTTTAATAATATTTGGACAATTTGTTCTCCTTGCCCTTCAGCAAGTTGTGCAGATGGTGCGTGTGGAAGTGCTGCACAATCTCCTACAACATATACGTGCTCGTTATTTGGAATATTGTGATATTTTGTTAAAACAACCCGTCCGCTACCATCTTGTTCAACTGGAAGGTTTCGAACAACTTCATTGGCTTGAATACCAGCTGTCCAGACGATTGCATCACATTCAAGTGGTTCATCGTGGTTGTACACAATATTTGGCTCTACTTTTGTAATGTTAGAGTTTCGTATGATAGTAACTTTATGTTTTACGAACCATTCTTCTACATATCTACTTAATTTCTCTGGATATGGGAATAGAATTCTATCTTTTCGATCAAATAAGTAGATTTTTAAATCAGAACGACTCTCGCGAAGTTCACTTGCAACTTCAACGCCACTTAATCCAGCGCCAACGACAGCTACTGTTGCATTTGGTTCTAGACTATTTAATTGTTCATATGTCTTACGTGTTTGTTCAATCGATTGTAGGCTATGTGTATATTCCTTCGCCCCAGGAACGTTATGGTATTTATCCTCACAGCCAAGTCCAATAATTAAATCATCATATTGGATCGCTTCGCCGCCATCGAGATGAACAGCTTTTTCTTCGAGATCAATATTTGTTACTGTGCCATATTGAATATTGAGGCGTGGGTGTTCAGGAAACGGTATACGAATATGCGTTTCTGAAATAGTACCCGCAACTAATGCATAATATTCAGTTTTGAAGCAATGATATGGTACTTTGTCGATTAATGTCACTTGTACATCATCTGGAAGTTGGTTGCTTGGAAGTAGCCGCTGCAGAATTCTCATTCCACCGTAGCCGCCACCTAATATTACGAGGTGTTTCATGATGGATTACCCCTTTTCTGTTGAAATATCCCCTAATCATAAAATTTTATATTAATAAAATATTTTGACTTTACTCAATCAAATTATATCGAATTTGTGAACAAATAACAATGCATGAATGAATACTCTGTTGTACAATAAGAAGAAAAGTAGAGTAAACTGTTTTTCTTATTTAGTTACCATTTCATCGCAAGTAGCATGTTATATAGAAGGAATCATCTATTTTGAAGTGAAATAATGAAGTAACTAAATAGTTTAGAAGGTGTAATGAAAACAACAAGAAACAGCTTAGTTTTTTTCTTATAGATGAAGTCAGAAAGTAATTTGTTTTGTAGTACAGGGGGGAGAATTTTGATTAAACCATTAATTGAATTTTGTGTAGGTAACCTTGCAAGTGGTTCACAAGCAGCTTTAGAGAAATTAGAAAAAGATCCGAATTTAGATGTAATGGAGTATGGTTGTTTAGGATATTGTGGCATTTGTTTTGAAGGACCGTTTGCACTTGTAAATGGTGAAGTAGTACAAGGTGCTACAGTAGAAGAGCTTGTTAATAATGTATATGAGTATTTGGATGAAAATCCAATGTTTTAAGGTGTTGCAATCGGCAGCACCTTTTTCTTTTTCTATGAGATAAAATCTTCTTTCGCAGGGAGATAATACTGTATATAAATAAAAAAAGGCCCTTTTAGAAGGGCTTTTTCTTACACAATTTGCGCAAGATTGGCTCATCGCCAAATGTTGTCAAATATGAGAAACGGGGGACATTCATATTGTGTTCTAAAAGCGTGCATTTTATACTTGAAATAACAAATTATTTTTGGAGTGAATACAAATGAGCCAATTTTCTTTTACAAAAATGCATGGTCTTGGCAATAGTTATATATATGTAAATATGTTTGAAGAACAAATTCCTGAAGAAGATTTAGCTCTTGTGGCGGAAAAGGTTTCAAATATTAATACTGGTATTGGAGCAGATGGAATGATTTTAATTTGTCCATCTGACGTAGCGCCGGTGAAAATGCGCATGTTTAATAATGATGGATCAGAAGGAAAGAGCTGTGGTAACGGTTTACGCTGCGTAGCGAAATATGCGTATGAGCATAAACTAGTAGAAGATACAGTTTTCACAATTGAAACGTTAGCTGGCATTGTAACGGCGGAAGTAACGGTAGAAGAAGGGAAAGTTACATTAGCGAAAATCGATATGGGAGCACCTCGTTTAACACGTGCAGAAATACCGATGCTTGGTGAAGGTGAAACACCATTTATTCGTGAAAACTTCTTATACAATAATCATCGTTATGCATTTACAGCTGTTTCAATGGGAAATCCGCATGCAGTTATTTTTGTTGATGATGTAGACCAAGCACCTCTTACAACGCTTGGTCCAGTCCTTGAGACACATGAAATGTTCCCGGAACGAGTAAATGTTGAATTCATCGAAATCTTAAATGAGGAAGAGATGAACTTCCGCGTTTGGGAACGTGGATCTGGTGTAACACAAGCTTGCGGAACAGGGGCGTGTGCTGCAGTTGTAGCCTCTATTTTAAATGGAAAAATGGAACGTGGTAAGGAAATTACAGTTCATTTAGCTGGCGGCGATTTAATGATTGCATGGACAGAAGAAGGCAATGTGTTAATGAAAGGACCAGCGGAAGTAATTTGCCGCGGAGTGTATGAGTACAAGATAGAAGCGTAAAGATGTATAATAGAATGAGAACAGAAAGGATGGTGTATTTCATGATTGAAGTTACAGAACAAGCAGCTTTTCAAATTAAAGATATGTTAAAAGATGCTGAGGATGGAGAGAAGTACGTGCGCCTTGCTGTACACGGCGGCGGATGTAGTGGTCTTTCTTACGGCTTAGGATTTGAAGTAGAACCAAACGAAGACGACACAGTTCTTGAGTTTTTCGGTGTCGAATTTGTTATCGATAAAGAAAGTGCTCCCATTGTTAAAGGAGTAAAAATTGATTATAAACAATCTATGCTTGGCGGCGGATTCACAATCGACAATCCAAACGCAATCGCATCATGCGGATGTGGATCATCTTTCCGTACAGCGACGAATGCTGGTAAGCCAGAAGAGTGCTAAGTTTTTAGCTGAAATAGAAAAAGACCTTTTTAGCGATGGAATGCAATCGTTAAGGAGGTCTTTTCTTTTGGCGTAAAAGTCCAAAATGAAACTTATGTAAAAAACTTTCGCTCAAAAGTTAGAAAACAATATATAGTCACTTCATCATTTAGAAATTACTTTTCACATATTGAAAACGAAACTGCTAAAGTAGCTTTAGGTTGTTCAATTCATTCATTGCTAGTTATTTGAGCTTCTTTTAAAGTTCTCTTTTTTCGAGTTATAATTGAGGGGCAGAAAGAGAGGATATATGCTGGAAAATATTTTTGAATTTATATTGAAGTACATTATAGGTCCTATTCTTAGATTTATAAGATACATTGTGATAGATATTATAATAGAATGCATAATAGAAGGTGTAATAAACGGTATAAGGAAATTACGTGATAAAGCCCATGATAAGTGGCGAAACTGGCGTGAAAGACGTTATTGGCGGTAATCGGTACATAAAAAATTGGTAGTAAAGAGATAGTGGAGAAAAAGCCTTAAGGGAGATGAATGATAAAATTCATCTCCCTTAAGGCTTTTTCTTTTGACATTATGTATACAAACGTATACACTTGTGATTAATAAAATAAACGTATACATTTGTATACAAAGGGGGATTTGAAATGAGAAAAGATAAGTTCATGAAAGAAGGACACCACCGTGGTGAGCGTCATAAAGGGAGAGATGGATCGCATCATCGCGGGCCGAAAACATTTCGACGCGGGAGAGCAATTGCTTTTTTAGAAATGATGAATTTGAAACGAGCGACAATTAAACAACAGTTAAGTGAGCCAGAATTCCAGTCTATTCAGCAAATTTTAATTGGGGAATTAAAAGCAATTGATATGGTTATTAATGAATTTACACAACTATTTGAAATACATGAGAGTGAAACAGAAGAAGCGCCTATGTTAGATGAGAAGGCAGATTTAGAGAAAGGGACTGCATCTGATGAAACAAATTAATCGTTATATTGATTCCGTATTTTGTAGTCAAGATACACTTTTGGATGAAGTGATTGCTTCCATAAAAGAAAACGAAATGCCGCCCATATCGGTATCGCCTTCTTCTGGTAAACTTTTGACGATGTTAGTTTCTATTTCTGGAGCGAAAGATATTTTAGAAATAGGTGCATTAGGTGGGTATAGCGGAATTTGTCTTGCGAAAGGTTTTGGAGAAGGGGGGACGTTAACTTCACTGGAACTAGAAGAAAAATATGCAAAGGTAGCACATAGCAATCTACATAAAGCGGGATTCGGAAAACAAGTGTCATATATGACTGGTGCTGCCTTACAAAGTCTTGAAATATTAGCTACAGGTAATAATCGATTTGATTTTTTCTTTATCGATGCCGATAAGGAGAATTATGAAAATTACTTAACGTACTGCATTAAGCTTGCTAAGCCAGGTGCTTTAATTGTTACAGATAATGTTCTAGCTGGTGGTAGTGTAGCTGATGAAGGTGCGAAACAAAAACGTTATACAGAAGTTATGAAGAAGTTTAATGAAGTAGTAGCAGCTCATCCAAATTTAGAATCTGTACTTATTCCAATTGGTGACGGGATGACGGTTTCTAAAGTGAAGAAATAATTACTATCTTACAAAAGTGTAATGTTCATGTCATGTTTTTGAATTTCTTCTTTAAGCTCTGGGCTTTAAGATAACAATATAAGAAAAACACATGAGGTGAAGGAAATGAAAAGATATATTGCACTTTTTAGTATTTTAGTTGTATTTGCGAGTCTTTTAGTTGGCTGTGATTTAAATCGTATGGGTAAAGATGAGTACTACGTTCAAATTACAGTAGATGGAAAAGAGTATAATGGTAAATCTGATAATGGTGAACCATATAAAGATTACCAATATAAATTAACTGGATTTGATAAAGAAGGTAAAGAAAAAGAATTAGAATTTATGGCACAAAAAAACCTTCGTAAAGAAGCATTCTTACGCGTATACCACTCAGATAAAAAAGGTGTATCAGCTTGGGAAGAAGTGAAGAAAGACGAGCTTCCAGCGAAAGTGAAAGAAAAATTAAATGTGAAATAAGACAGAAAAAAGGAATTGACGAACAGGGTCTTTACTAACGTTATATTATCAACGGTTGAAACGTTCGTGGTAACGATTTGGTAACGATTATACCAAATCGTTCTCCATAAATGCAACTACTTCCGATTGTTTTGATGGATATAAGTGGCTATAAGTGTTTAAAGTTGTTGCTACATCTGAATGACCTAGGCGTTGAGCTACTACAAGTGGACTAACGCCTTTATTTATTAAATATGATGCATGAGAGTGTCTAAATTCATGCATTACAATTTCTTTAACTTCAGATGCCTTTAGGTATTTATTATATTTTTTATGTAGTGTAGTCGTAGCTATACAGTCATAGAATTCACCAAACACAACATAATCATCTTTAACTGGGACCGATAAATTGGCCCTTTTTTTTATGTCTTTTAATAAATCCATTGTAAAATTAGGCAACATGACAATGCGTTTAGAAGACTTTGTTTTTGGTTCTGTAACCTGACGGTTATATACTGTTTTATTAATATCAATTGTCTTCTCTTCGAAATTAATATCCGCCCATGTTAAAGCTAACAGTTCACCTTTTCTGGCACCACTATAATAAAGTGTTGTAAAAAAGGCTTTGTATAATGGCTCGTCCACAACTGAAATGAATTTTTTAAACTCTTCAAACTCCCAAAAATTTATCCTCTTATTTGAGTCTTTTTCAAAATTCCCAGCGATTCTAGCAGGATTGGTAGTTAGCCCATGAAATTTTATTCCGAAGTTAAATATAGCTGAAAGTGTTGTATGAAATTTTTTTAAGTACTCAGCCGAGTATTTACTCATCATTTTGTTTTGGTAACGCATTACATGATTTGCAGTGATTTGATCCATTTTCATGTTCCCAAACTCTTTTATTAAGTGATTATAAATTGCGTTTTTTATAGTGTTAATTGAAGACTGTTTACGTCTTTGTGAATACCATTCAAAATAACTATCAGCGATTTGGGAAAAAGTTAAACTTGAAGTGGTCTCTTTTTCAATCAACATCTTTGCTTCAGCTTCACGGGCTTCTTTTTTTGTTTTAAAACCACGACGTTTTACCTGCTTTAAAGTTCCGTCATACTGTCTAACTCTAACTACAAAATAATAAGTACCCCTTTTTTCGTCTTTGTATATGGTCATATTTAGTTCCTCTCTTTTGTGTATTAAAAAGAGTAGACCGTCGTCTACTCTTAATTTTTAAATTGCTAGCGCTAGAAATTTAAAGATCTCTGGTAAATCTAATTGCTTTACCAATGATTCTTGCCGGAGTACTTTCTGTGATGATTAAAGGCTCATATGAAGTATTATCTGGCATTAGTATTACAACGTTACCTTGTTTTTTTACTCTTTTTAAAGTTGCTTCCGTATCACCATTAACTTGTACAGCAGCTATTTCACCATTCTCCACATCGTCTTGCTTTCTAATTAATACAAACGATCCGTTAGGTATAGTTGGTTCCATGGAATTCCCTTTAGCTTCTAAATAATATACTTCTCCTCGTGGCAAAATATCTGGCATTTCATAACGAAATCCTTCAAAATTTTCTTCCACACTGATAGGTAAACCGCATGCTATTTTTCCCAATATAGGTACTTTAACTGGATGAATAGGAGCTTCATATAAATTAGAAGGCTTATCTTCAGTTAAGTCGGATCGATTGATATTAAAATAATCAGCTAGCAATTGTATTTTATCGGGTCTTGGATATGTTTTTGCTTTAAACCAATTTGAAACAGTTGTTTCCGGTAACTCCAATTCTTTTGCAATATCAGATTGAAATACACCTTTTTTATTAGCATGTTTTTTTAAATTTGTTGCCATAATATCTTTCATTTCTTGTTGGCTACTCATTGATATCACCTCACTTTCTAATACTATTTTACCGTTTTTCGGTAGTTGTGTAAAGAGGCAAAATACTTTTAAAAGGTATTTTTTATACTTTTTAGTATTGACTATACCGTTTAAAGGTAGTATATTGAGTGTAGAAATTAACGGAAGGAGGTAATGATATGTTGCAGATAACATTAAAAGCAGCAAGAGTTAACGCTGAATTAAGTCAAGAGAATGCGGCTGTAATGCTTGGTGTTACTGGGAAAACACTTCGTAATTATGAACAAGGTATTACAGCTATTCCGGGTCATGTTTTAAAGAAAGCATCTATAGTATATAAAATACCATCTGATAATATTCGATTGCCTATAATTAATGACGGGAAGTATGATGATGATTTTTTTTGACTCCAACTACCGTTTAAAGGTAGTGAGGTGATGAGGAGAAATCCTCACTTTTTTTTCAAAACAAAATGTCGAATTTTGTCACTTTATAAAGAACAAACTGTTCTTTTAAGAGAATTATTGTCGAAATGAGGTGATGAGGTTATGTATCAAAATCTTTTTATAGCCCGTAGAGAAAATCGAATGACTCAGGAAGCTGCCGGTAAAGTAATAAATATATCGAAACAGACCTATTACTTAAAAGAAAAAGGAAAGAGTGATTTTACTTTAACGGAAGCAAAAAAATTAGCTCAACACTTTAAGACAACCGTGGATGATTTATTTAAAAAATAAACAAGGATGGTGAAGGAAAATGAACGGAGTATTATCCGCAACAAGAATCATGAAAGGTCATGAAGTAAGAAAAAGATGTGCTGAAGCAAAGAACAGCCCTACATTGTTACTGGCTATGGAATTAGAAGCAAAGCGCAAGATGTACGAAATGAACCGTAAGGTTTCAACTCGAAGGGAGGTGAGTTAATTGAAGGAAGTAACATTGGTTTTTAAATCAGGTGCTAAAGCAAGTTTTACAGTAGAACAATTTAAAACAATTATAAATGGTTTCGGTTCTATTGAAAAAATTGAATGGGACACAAAAGGATTAAGCAAACAGTTGGTCCATCTCAATAAACATAATATCGACGCAATATTTGTGGAAGAGATTGCTGAAGAGGAATCAATTAAAGAACCTGATCATCCAATTGAAGATTGCTATGGTTGTGAAATTCAGCAAGATGATAAATATTTTGTGTTTGGTCAGGATGTCGTACTTAAAGAAAATTTAACGGATTACTTAATTGAGAAACAAAATGTTGAATGCTTTCGAGCTGTATAAAAAGAAAACCACCTGCGCCAACAGGTGATTTAAGTAAAATTATTCACAGTCATTATAGCATGAATAGATTTCCTGTAAAGGAGTGAAATGCATGATAGTAAACAAACCGCAATTTGATACAGAAACTATTAAAAGTGGTACCGCATATTGGTTGAGTAAATACAACTACAGCAGACGTACAGAAATTAGCACGCCATGCATCGTTAAATTTGTAAAACCCTTAAGTATTGTAGTTGGTTTTTATGATGAAAAGCAAAAATCATTTACTGAATTAACGATTGATATAAAAAGTATTGTTGATGGGACGTTCGAATTTACTCCAATGACAATCAAGGAGGGACAAGCGTGAAGAACGGTAAGAAGCCAAACAAACGTGAAAAGATTCATATTCAGTCCTATAAATTAAATCCAGAACATTGGTTGATTTTTAAGAAGGTAAACGAGGAATTGCACCTGGTACATCGTTTTACTGGTGCAACACGTATGATTCCAAATTCATAGATTAGGAGGTTACATATCAATGTGTAAATTTACGCCGGAACAAATTGAACGTGCAGCCGCTAACGGAATTAGTAAATCACTTTTATATACACGTACAAGTAACAAAATGAAAATGAGCGTAGAAGAAGCCATAACTACACCTAAGATGTCCAAAGCTGAAGCTGGACGTAAAGGTAAAGCGAATGGACCTGATTTTACTTTTAAGCGAGGTGAATCTGCATGGATAAACAATTAGCACCTAAAACTATATATCTAGTAAGTGTAGGTAATTTATTTGTTAGTAAAGCGAATCCATTGGTCGTAACTAAGTTAGTGAAAAGTGCAATGGAATTTGAATATGAAGAATCAAAACAAGTAGCCATTGATGTTGGTGGAGAAGTAATCCGCAAAACAGTGGAATATGCCAAGGTGGTGGAATTTTGATGGATATCAACGTAATTGAAGGGCATGTACAAGCTTTTGGTTCGGCTAGGACTAATGGGATTTTAGACATTTATAGTGATAACAAAGTACAAGTTAATGATGCTTTGTTTGAAAAGTTACTAGATGAAAAAGGTAGTTTAGAAGTGAAAGAGACTGGTTCTCTACAGTATCCTGTGAAAGTTGAATTTACGAAAAATGGATTTACATATTTCTCTCTTTACACTGCAAAAGAATTTAAAAATAAATTTGGAGGTAATATCGATGAATGTATTACAACAAAATGAATTAATGGAAGTGGACCAATTACAAGATGCGGAGCAACAGTTTGAGGTTACGGATATTAATCAATTAAATTGGGCATTCCGTAAAATTTCAGCTCTTAAAGCACAAGAAAAGCAAATTACAACACTAGCAAATGATGAACGTGAGCGTATTACTGATTGGGAGAAAAATGAATTAAAGCCCATCCACAATAGCATTTCATTCTTTGAAACTCATATCCGACGTTATCATATGGAACAACTTGAAGTGGATCCAAAGCAGAAAACAATTAGTACGCCTTATGGTAAATCGAAAACTCGTAAGAGTAAGGAAGCCCCGGAACAGAAAAATAAACATGACCTTCTCCAATATGCTATTGAAAACGAACTTGATGATTGCATTAAGAATGAAGTCAGCTGGACTGATTTAAAGAAAAAATTAAAAATAGTTGAAATCAGCGGTGAAAAAGTTGTTGTAGATGAAAATGGACAAATTGTTCCAGGAGTTACGGTTAAGCCTGAATCTATTTCTTATAGTGTGGAAGTTCAGGAATGATTCAGTTTTACAAAGGAATAAGGTTAGAACTTATTAATCGCAATTACAAAAACTATGCAGCGAAACGATTTACATTAGGTGGAACAAATCAAAACATATGGATTCCTAATAAACATTTAAATCCTGACGGATCCATAAAAGAAAATGAAAATATCGATTATGTATTTAGAAAAGCTCAAAGGCAGTTAGAGCTTGCTGGATACACAGAGCCAATCATTGGCATAAAAAGACGTTCGATTGTGGAGGTATAAGAATGGGGGCATACGATACGCCGACACGAGAGTGTCCTTATTGCCAATCGCACATGGAAGCCGATTGGGTAGATGTAGGGGTGGGAATGGTGCAATGTGGCCCATACCATTGTTATGAATGTGGAGCTAGTGAAATAGGTCCCGAATTATCAGATTGGTATTACAAAGATAGGGACGGAAACACTTTGCATTTAACTGGAAAGACAAAGTATTATTCCTGGGCAAAAAAGAAGCTGAAATTTATTGGAGGTCCAGTTTTAAAGCTAGGACATCCATTCTCTAAAACGGAGTTGAAAACTGGTTATTATCAAGGGAGAATATCTCCTTATGCAAATACTGTTGGAGGGCATCTTGTTGGCCATAGAACAGCGAAAGCAGCATATAACCTTGGATTGCTAGATGAAAAAGGAGTGAGCTAAATGAAAACCAAAAACGGTACTGAAATTACGAAAAGTGAAAGAGCAAAAATTATTGCTTATTCAAAACCAGGCAGTGGGAAAACAACGGTTGCTGGGTTATTACCAGGAAAAACATTGGTATTTGATATTGATGGGACAAGCCAAGTGTTATCTGGTTATGAAAATGTAGATGTAGCTGAAATTGATGAGAGCAATCCGCATGATAGCATTCTACAGTTTTATGCACTTGCAAAAGCTAATATCGATAAGTATGACAATATTTTCATCGATAATTTAACGCATTATCAAAAGTTATGGTTGCTTAAAAAAGGCGAAGATACTAAAAGTGGTATGCCTGAATTGAAGCATTACGCTTTGCTAGATAACCATCTTTTAAAGTTAGTAGAAACATTTAAGGCATTAGATGCAAATATTATTTTCACGGCTTGGGAGACAACAAGAACTATCATTCATGATGATGGTCAGCAATATACACAGTTCATTCCTGATATTCGAGATAAAATCGTTAATCACATTATGGGAATTGTTCATGTCGTTGGACGATTAGTTAAAAAAGCCGATGGGACACGAGGGTTCATCTTAGAAGGTGACCAAAGTGTTTACGCTAAGAATCATTTAGATACGCGCCAAGGCTGCATACAAGAAGAATTAATATTAGCGAATGTGGAGAAGGCATGATGACACAAGAGCGACTCATTGAAATACAAAAGAAGTTAGCGAAGCAATTTATGCAAAAAGTTGATGTTTATCATAGTGAAAAACATAGAGGGATACTTGTTGTAGGTCATGGGCAAGCACTTCATCCACATAATATTTTAGCGGTAATACCATATTAAACAATTGGAGGAAATATATTATGTCATTCTTTAAATTTGATGAAACAAACGTAAACACAGGATTTGAATTAGTTGCCGAAGGTAAATATGAAGCGGTAATTGTAAATGCGGAAGCTGGTAAAACACAAGCTGGTAAAGATAAATTATCGGTAGATTTCGAGATTCGCAGTGATGTACCACAAAATCATCAAGGTGCAAAAGTACTTTATAACATGTTTACATTCGAACATGAGGTTTCAGTACGAATCGTTAACTCATTATTAAAAGCATGCGGTTTTGGTAATAATCATGCTTTCACTTCTGCTGAAGATATGGGGAAACAACTTATCAATAAGAATTTAAAAATCACTGTAAAGCATGAAGAGTATGACAAAGTAGTTGATGGTAAGAAGGAAAAACGAACAGCTGCTAAAGCAAAATACTATGATGTGTCGGATGTAAATCCAATTACAAGTGGTCCAGCAGTAACGGTGGGCGATGATGATTTACCATTCTAAATAACTAAATAGAGAGGTTGGTTTTGCCGACTTCTCTTTTTTATACCCTAAAAAGCTAATTGGAGGGCGCAATGAAAGAAAATCCATACAATTTTAATGAAATCCCTACTGAGTTAAAAGCCCTTCCGCAATGGATCTTATGGCGTAAGGAAAAAAGAAACGGCAAACCAACAAAAGTTCCATATCAAGTCACTGGTGAAATGGCTCAAGCAAATAACAGACGTACATGGTCAACATTTGCAACAGCGGTCAAATTCTACTTAGAAGGTGATTATGACGGAATAGGCTTTGTATTCAGTAAGCAGGATAAGTATATAGGAGTCGATATTGATAAGTGCGTTGTAGATGAAAAAACAAATGCATTTGCAACAGAGATTATCGATACATTAGATAGCTATACAGAGTTTTCACCTTCAGGAAATGGGATTCACATCATTATCAGAGGTGGTCTTCCACAATCTGTTTTAGGTACTGGTCGTAAAAATACAAAGCACGGTTTAGAAATTTACTCATACGGCCGCTTCTTTACCTTTACTGGAAATCGTGAGAATTCCAATGATGTATACGAGCGAACGGATGAACTAGCTGAAGTATTTGAAAAATATTTTGATGATAGCGACATTCAAGGTCGTGTGAATTTAGCAGAGTTTGAAAAAGATGAAATTAAAATTTCAAATGAAGTTTTGTGGGAAAGAATGTTTAGAAGTAAAAACGGTGATGAGATTCGTTCATTATACAACGGCAACTTAATAAATAATGACCATTCGGCAACTGATCTTGCTTTATGTAACCACTTAGCTTTCTGGACAGGTAAATCAGCAACTCGAATGGATACGATGTTCCGTGAGACTAGCTTGATTCGTGATAAATGGGACGTTATCCATTTTAGCGATACAAATGAAACATACGGCGAAAGAACGATAGGAACAGCCATTTCATCTACTTCCACAACTATTTTAGATAACAAACAGCAATTCGAAGAATTTTCCTTTGATTTCATTAATGAAGATGCGGTTGAAGTTGTGGAGGACAAGCCGAAAAAGAAATTCCGTTTAACTGAATTGGGAAATGCTGAACGTATCGCATATGAATATGGCCATGTAATCAAATATGTTAGCGATATTGGCTGGTACATATGGGACGGCAAACGTTGGAAGCTAGATACAAAAAAAGAGATTGAAAGAATTACAGCCAAAGTACTTCGCAGCTTATATAAGTCAGAAGATGAAGCGGAAACGAAATGGGCGCGAATGTGTGAACGTAGAAACATCCGAATGAACAGTATTAAGGACCTTATGCCATTAGTACCAGGAGAACGCGAGGACTTTGATAGACATAAATATTTATTCAATGTCGAGAACGGTATTGTGGATTTAAAAACAGGGAAGCTGCAGCAACATGATCGGGAACTTGGTTTAACTAAAATTACTAATGTTTCATTTGATGAAAATGCGAAATGTCCAGAATGGCTTAATTTCTTAGATCAAATTTTCCAAGGTGATAAAGAACTTGTGGAATATATGCAGCGGTTAATTGGTTATTCCCTAACAGGAGAAATTACGGAGCAAATAATGGTCTTCTTGATTGGTGGAGGTTCCAACGGAAAATCGACCTTTATTAATACAATTAAGGACTTGTTGGGTGAATACGGTAAACAAGCGAAATCTGATACTTTCATCAAGAAAAAAGAAACAGGAGCCAATAATGATATCGCTAGATTAGTAGGCGCACGCTTTGTATCTGCAATTGAAAGTGAAGAGGGGGAACAACTCTCAGAAGCTTTTGTAAAACAAATAACAGGTGGAGAGCCAGTGTTAGCACGTTTCCTTAGACAAGAATATTTTGAGTTCATACCAGAGTTTAAAGTATTCTTCACTACAAATCATAAGCCAGTAATTAAGGGTGTTGATGAAGGTATTTGGAGACGTATTCGCTTAATTCCATTTAACTTACAACTTCCAAAAGAGAAGCGTGATAAGAAATTACCAGAGAAGATAAGTCTTGAAATGCCTGGCATTCTGAATTGGGCGATTGAGGGTTGCTTGAAGTGGCAGAAGTCGGGACTAAGCGATCCAGCAATTGTAATGAAAGCAACTGGTGATTACAAAGAGGAAATGGATATTCTCGGTCCGTTTATATTCGAATGTTGTTTTAAACGAGAAGATGTTCAAATTGAAGCAAAAGAATTATATGAAGTTTATTCCAATTGGTGTTTTCGAAATGGTGAGCATCAATTGAAAAATAGAGCATTTTACCGAATTTTAGAATCCCAAGGATTCAAAAGAGAACGTGGTAACAAAAATAAGTATTACATCAAAGGTGTTACTTTAACAGACCGAAAAAATACTTTTCAGCAGCAAAAGTTACTGAAAAACGATGAAAATAGCCAAAGTGTTACTAAAAGTAACCCATTTAAAATTACTTAAAACCCTTGATACATAAGGGCTCAAGGTACTTTTTATACTCTTTTTGTTACTTTTGTTACTAAAAATATATATAAACAAAAAATAAATATATATATAAGTATTCTATTAGGGAGCTTAATGCTCAAAATAGGTAACAAAAGTAACCTAGGTGCCTTAATCCCTTGGAGCTCTAAGGGTCAAGTGGGTTACTAAAAAGTAACACATACTAATTTTCGGTGTTTTTTAGTAACACTTCTAAGTAACTTTTGATAACAGAGGTGATAGATTTGCAGGTTTTATTAATTTTAAGTGCAATTTGGAAATCTGGTGCAAATATCTATCTTGATGAAAAAGACAATCAAGTTGCGATAAAGAAACAAAATTTAATTCCAACGGAAGTTATGCAAGCAGCCGAACAAAACTATCAAGCTATTTATGATTGGTTTAAATCTTGGAAAGACGAAAGTTCGGAGAAAATCACATTAATGAAGATATTCCATCACTTTTGCGGATGGCAGCATAACGAGAAATTACATAAGTGGTTACTTGATGAAGAAGATTCGCTGCAATTATTTTATGACTGGACGATTGTCCTTGCTAAGAACGGATGGACAGATGTTTATGACGATCATCGACAATTTGAAAATGATGAATCGAATGCAATGGCTAGAAAAATATATGAACGTGCGGTTTTATATGCAAGGAAAGGAGCATGAAGATGAGAGAAATTAAGTTTAAGGCTTATGATGGCGGTGCTTGGATTTATAGCGAATGTATATCAAAAGATGATGATAATACTTGGTGGATTTTAGAGTGTGAAACTGATGAATGGCTTATGTGTTCGGAACCACGACAATATACAGGGTTAAAAGATAAGAACGGCAGCGAAATTTACGAGGGTGACATTTTAAAAATCGTATCAAATTTTGAATTAAGAGAAGATGTACAGAGCCAAGCTGTTACGTATGAAGAAGGATTTTTCAGCACTTATGAATGGTCGTTATTCGAACTTTTAAGAAATAGAAAAGACGGTAAACAAACATTTGAAGTCATCGGAAATACCTACGAAAACCCAGAGTTACTGGAGGCATCAGAATGATTCGTTTCCATTACACAGATAAAGAAATAGATAAAATCCTTAAAACACTCACAATCGTTATCGATACTCGTGAAAACGTAAATGGTCATATCCTTGATTATTTAAATCAAAAGGATATACCAGTAAAGCTACAAAAATTAGATACGGGTGATTACGGCTGCATGATTCCCAAAAATGAAGAGTTAGGCATTTCTCGTGACATTTACTTAGATAGTCGAGTAGAAAGAAAAGCTCACATGGATGAGATCACAGGGAACTTACAAAAGGATACTCAAACAGCGTTTGAAAATGAATTAATTCGTTCAAAGGACATTCCATTCACTTTAATTGTGGAGGACCTTAAAGGGTACGAAAAGATGCTAAAGGGTCAATATCGTTCGAAATATAATCCATTAGCGTTACTTGGAAGACTTAATACATTTAAAGCAAAATACGATTTTGAAATTGTGTATTTAGATAACAAGTACAGCGGTAACTGGATATATTATCACTTTTACTACCAAGCTAGACATTATCTTAAAACAGGAGCCTTTTAATATGACATATTCTCGTGAAGAACAAGAAACTACACTAGTTTTTGATAATAGTACAGGTCAGTGGAATATTTACTCTACTGTTCCTAAACATATTCGAAAACTTAGTAATCTATGTGAATTACAAACCTTAGAAGAAGAGGATGGAAGGCCAACGGCTGTTAAAGGCATTCTTCAAGAAAAACAAGTAACAATGAAGAATTTACGAGTTATGACAGAAGAACAAAGACTGAAAGCGGCTGAAAGACTTTCTAAGGCTAGAAACGCTGTAATTAATAACGAAAAATAACATTGAACATTCAATAAGGTCTAATTGGTTTAATTTAAGTCGAATCACAAAAAACAATTATTAATTAGGGGGATTTATCAATGGCAAAAGTACAACTTAATCAAAAGGAACAACATTATGCAGATACACGTGAAGAGGCGGAGGAAATCATTTCAGCTGCTAAAGAAAATGACAACCTTCAAATGCACAAAATCGCAGAGAAATATAACAAATACGGTCAGTATTTCTTGATTGATTTAACGTTCGCTTATCAAACTCCTAAAGAAGTGATGGAGAGTCGTCCACAAAATGATGATGTTCCAGAAGGACAAATGAGTTTTGAAGAGCCACATGAAGGTGTAGATTACAAAGTTAATCCAGATGGGACAACGGAAGTTGCTCCTGGTCAATTAAAGATTGTTGATGAAGAAACGATTGCTGAATAAATAATAGTCCTGGGCTTCGGCTCAGGATATCACTTATAAATTGAAAGGATGTAATTAAAAATGGCTAATACTGTAGTGGATCTAACAGAATTATTTAAAATGCAAAAGGCACTTGATGATGATATTAAATCAAAGCATAAAAAGAATTATCTTCGCTATGACATGATGTTCAATAAAGCTTATGCATTAAAAAATGAAGTAAATGAAGCATGGAACGTTACAAATGCTTTCAAGATGTGGTCAACAAAATTTGAACAGCCGAAAGAATCATTATTAGAAGAAATGGTTGATATTCTTCATTTCTGGTTATCTGTTGCGATGGACTTTAAATTAGAACGTGAATTACGAAAAGTTGAAATTACAACAAGTAAAATTAATGGTTTCAATAAAGCATTCTTCCATATGGATAAAAACATTAATTACTTAATAGGAAAAGTTGAGTATAAGGATAAAGCTGGTGCGAAGAAATCTATGTTAGGCATCATGGATCTATTCTATAAAACAATTGTATTTGCTGGGTTTACATGGAATGACGTGGTTCATATGTATAAGGAGAAGAATGAAGAGAATTTCAAACGATTAGCGGTTGGATATTAATAAAAAAGGCTAGGATTTCTCCTAGCACTCAAGCATAAGTCGCATGGAAAGGACGTATTGTGCAAATCGGGTATTTGCAAGTTCATTATATAACGATTATTGGGTAGATAGGCTGAATCAACGTAATCTTTACGCAGGTTTTACATGATATTGAAGTTTTTGATAAAGACCAATTTTGAATTTTGTTGAAAATAGCTGAACCAACTGTTGGGTTAGGACTTCCTGTAAGTATTGGAAATGAGGTCGTTTTTCCAGTGCCAGTAGCACCAGTAGTACCAGTTGCTACTGGTCAAATTTTAATTTCGTATAAAAGTGAGGTGCTATTAAATGATGGACTTAAGAATGTATCCTACTAGTGTTTTAAAAGATGCTTTGCTGTTTATTGGTAATGATAAGAATGTAGTAATAGCTACGTTACGTACAGCAATCCAAAAAGAGATTCTTAGACGTCAAGAACTGGGGATTCAGGGATATTAGTTTATAACCAAAGCGTTATTTGGGAGAAAAGAGGAATGAAAATGAAACCTACATTTGAAATGATAAAGAATGAAGATGGTGGCGTAGAAATGACTTATACAACGAGTAGCGGTAAGCAATCATCCACTTACTTCCCTAGCCCACCAGAAGATATAGATCATGTTTGTATAAATTACATGAAAGGGCGCTTCGAAAACGTTAGAACGTGGAAACAAGTTGATTTTATAAAACGTAAATACAAAGAAGCGTATCAAATGGCGTTCGGTGTAGTGGATGAATTAAAAATAGGCGACAAAGTAGTGATGCATACATGTGGAGAAGCGGATCACTATAACGGTAAAATTTGGACTTGTCGGACGGATCAATTCAAATCAAGTAGTGGCTCGCAAGTGGTGTTTTTAGAAGGATTTAGCGGTTACTTTTTAGCTAGATATTTGCAACGTGTGAGTTTATTAGAAAACTAAACAAAATAGTTATTTGGGAGAAAGGGGGAGTATACATATGCCAGTTGCTAATAAAATTTTATTTTCACTAGTATTGTTGTTTCTATATGTAGGGAGCGTACTTGTTAGTCGTAAAATCATGAAATGGGTAATGAAAGAAACAAAAACTGGTCCAGACATATTTCTCTTGTTTTTAGTATTAATACCTGGAGCAAATTTAGGTGCAAGTATTTTGTTTTACTTTAACTTTTGTGTCCAAAAAATAAGTATAGATAAATTAGTTAAGAGATTCTTCGGAATGTAAAGGAAGACTTAATAAAACTTTCATTTGAACATAATCGACACGTTTCGACATATAAATTACCGTCAGAAATATAGTAATTTGAAGTTTGATTTCTTTCTTAATACAAATAGGTGTGCAAGTGTTAAAACGTCTTAGAATCGAAAATAAACGTGTTTTATGAGATTTGTAGTTTTAAAGAAGAAAGGTAGGTAGTTTTAATGGAAAGATATAAAGAAATTTCACTAGCTGATGTGTTCGAGTTAATCCTGAAGGGTGAAATCAGTAATATCTATTACCAAAATGGAAATAAAGAACTTTCAAAAGCGGATGAATCTAGTTGGTTCTTTAAAACAATTGCAAAATACAAGTTCTTCAAGCGTGAGGTGATTGAATGACTTATTTACAACAAATTAATGAAATAGCATCTAAATTACCATTATGTATGCTACAAGATATCAATAATCGTATTAGAGATTGGATTGTAAGTGGTGGTAATGAGGATGATGAATATATTGGTCAACAATTACGATTTGCTCAAAACTATTTGAAAGTGCATGGTGATAGCGATGAACAATCATAAGAAAAAGAAATTAAAGAAACGCCTTGCTAAACGTGCGAAAGCCGTTGATAAACACCAAACTAATAAAGCGTGGAGAAACATCTTTGTTAAAGCTGGTATTGTAAATTAGATTGTGGAAGGACCAAAGAAAGTAGGTGAATCATCATTTGTTTGACTGGCTGAAAGACTATCAGAAATTAGAAGAACGAATCGCATACTTAGATTACAACTTAGATAAAACAAAAGCTGAATTAAAACGCTGGGTAAGTGGTGATTTGCGAGAGGTACGTTTAACTGCTGAATCGGAAGGCGCGAAGGTAGAAGAACGTATTGAAGCAATTGAATATGAATTAGCACATAAGATGAATGATATGTACAAATTGAAAAAGCTTATTCGTACATTCAAAGGATTGGAACATAGAATTGCATATTTCAAGTATGTGGAAGGCATGACATTGGAGAAGGTTGCGGAACATCTCAATTACAGTCCGCAATATATTTACAATAAACATGCTGAAATGAGAGGGAAGGTTGAGTACTCAAATAGAACTTAACATTTACTTAAGGTAAGTTCTCATTATACTAACCATTGAAAATATGAATTATAGTAATAACATAAGAAATCGACGAAAGGGCAACTGATGCATGGTTGCTCTTTTATTATGTAAAAATTACATAGGTGGTGTTCCATGTGTTTAAGAGATTTAAACTATTTGCACATGATGTTAAGGCTTATGTTCATGATGTAATTCGATTGTTCAAAGAGTGGAATTATGAAAAAGAAAAAGTAACTATAGTTTCAATGAAATTTCACGATTCCATCGATAAGATGGTTGAAAAGGAAATGGCACAATTGAAATCTATAAAAGAAGAGGAGGAACGAGAAGAGATGGCTAGAGACTTATACAATTATGAATGTAGTAACTGTAAGTATTCGTTTAGTTCTTTTGTATGCGTAGTTGATGTAGTTCCATGTTGTAAATGTACGGTTGGTAGTTTGTATATGTTACCTCAATCTGATGGAGTTGATTTAAAAAAGGTGGAACATAAAGATGTTATGGAAGTTCTATCTAAGTTCTCAACAGAGGAATTGGTTGAAGCATTAAAGCTTAAGGAAGATGTACAAGCTCATGAAACAACTGAGGATACACACAAAGTAAGTATGGACTTGATGAAAGTAAAGAAGCATGTGTTGATAATAAACAATTGTAATCCTCAATTAGTAGAACATCGAAGGAGAGCTTTAGATAATGAAATGATTAAGTATGCTGGTGTTCGTTGTGACTAACTTCTACAAAACAAAACGTTGGAAGGGTAAACGTGCAACAGTATTAAGGCGTGACCAATATCAATGCCAGGAGTGTAAACGATACGGCAAGAATACAGAAGCAACAACTGTACATCATATCCATCCACTAAGGAATAGACCAGAGCTGAGACTCACATCAAGTAATCTGGTTAGCCTGTGTGGAAGATGTCACGATAAGATGCATGACCGTATAAGCGATGCACTAACTGCATTGGGTATGCAATGGGTAGAACGTAGGGAAAGGATGATAGCAAATGAAACTAACTAAACAAGAACAAGCGGTTGTGATTGGTACATTCGTTTCAATGTTAGGACAAGACATCGTAAACGAACGCATCGATAAACAAAAGTTAGAACGTTCCATTCGTATCTTTAATGAAATGGAAGATAATACAACACCAAAGCAAAGAAGAGAATCGGCTATTAGTTTGTTAGAAAAAACGATTGATGTATTTTTGAAGGAAAATCATTCAAATCCAAATCAATCATAAAAGAAACAATCCCCCCACTTTAAAAACAATTCAAAAAGCCCTATGGGGACCGAGAGGGGGAGGCATTTCCAATAGAGCGACCTTATTTTTTTAGAAGGGGGGTGTGGTGCCCGGATGGATCAGCAGGAAAGAGCAGAATTGAAAGAAAGTGTAATTGCTAATATGAAGCATTTAGGTGTCTATCGTGATGATTTTGAGCATACAATTGACATTTATGTTGGTATGTTGGCTCAATATAAAGCTTTTGAGCGTCAATTTGAGGGATCTGGCTTCAAAATAACAGATTCATATACAAACAAAGCCGGGGCTACAAATGAAAGAAAGACCCCCATCTATACAGCTATGGAAGCCTTGCGGAAAGACCTGGCGAATTATTCGAATTTATTATGTCTAAATCCGAAATCATATGAACGGATAAAGAAACCAGAAGTGCCAGTTCGTAAAAAAGAGCCAGAAAAGCCTAAATCTAAATTAATGAAAACATTGAGTGGTTCATCATGAGTAAATATGAAAATTACGATTTAGTTATGGAGTATGCAGCATCGATTGTGGAAGGCAGAAAGCTTGCGAATAAAGAGCAAATTCAAGGATGCGAGAGATTTTTACGAGATTTAGAGAATCCTGAATATGATTTCAACCCAAAAGATGCTGAATTTGTTATAGAAATCATTGAAAAAACATTCGTACATGCTCAAGGTGAAACTTTAGATGGAACTCCATTAAGAGGTATGCCGTTTTTGCTAGAACCATTTCATAAATACCAGGTATATAATTTGCTAGGTTTTTATCATAAAGGAACGAAAATTAGACGCTTTAAAGAAGCGTTTATTTATATTCCGCGGAAAAATATTAAAACTTCCTTTGCAGCAGCTCTTGCATGGGCATTAGGGCTTTTGCATAGAAAATCTGGTAGTAAGGTTTATATTACTTCAGCAGCACTGAAACAATCGCTAGAAAGTTTTAATTTCATAAACTTTAACTTAGGGCAAATGGGAGAAAAAGAGAATTTCCGAGTCATTGATAATAACCAGGAGCACTCAATTTCGGGTGAATTAGAAGATGGTTCCATATATATTCAAGCTTTAGCCGCAAATCCTGATAAACAAGACTCATTAAACTGTAATATTGGGATTGCTGATGAATTACATGCCTATAAGACACCTAAGCAATATAACATCATTAAAGAAGCCATGAAGGCATACACAAACAAGCTAATGATTGGTATTACGACAGCCGGAGATAATATGACAAGCTTTTGTTATCAGCGTCTACAGTATTGTAAAAAGATACTGGATGGCACTGTAAAGGACGAAGCTTATTTTGTGTTTATTGCGAAGGCTGATGAAGACGAAAAAGGGAATGTTGATTATACGAACCCGATTGAGCATCAAAAAGCCAATCCAGCATATGGTGTTTCAATTCGTCCGGACGATATGTTAAATGATTCATTGCAAGCGCAGAATGATCCGCAGCAAAGAAAAGACTTCTTAGCGAAGTCCTTAAATATTTATACATCGTCTATTCGAGCGTATTTCAACGTAGATGAATTTAAAAGTTCGGATAAAAAGTACAATTGGACGATTGAAGAGTTACTTAAATTAAATATAAATTGGTTTGCTGGGGCCGACCTTTCTAAAATGCACGATTTAACGGCAGCCGCTTTATATGGAAATTATCAAGGTGTCGATATTGTCATTCCACATGCTTGGTTCCCGATAGTAGCAGCGGCTCAAAAAGCTGAAGAGGATAATATACCTTTATTCGGTTGGCAAGATGATGGATGGCTTACTATGTGTAATACACCAACTGTTAATTACAGTGATATTGTGAATTGGTTTGTTCAGATGAAACAAAAGGGCTTCAAGATTAAACAGGTTGGTTTTGATAGAAAATTTGGTAGAGAATTCTTCCTTGAAATGAAGAAAAAAGGATTTGCTATAGTGGACCAACCGCAATATTTTTACAAGAAGTCAGAAGGATTTAGACGAATTGAGAAACAAACAAAGGATGGCAAGTTTTATTACTTACATTCCCAAGCATTTGAATATTGTGTGCAAAATGTAGCAGGTATAGAGAAAACTGACGACATGATTCAATATGAAAAAGTTATGCCGAATCAGCGTATTGATATTTTCGATGCAGCCGTTTTTGGAGCGATTCGGATGCTTGAAAATCTAGATTCATCAGTAAGTGCTTCCACATGGCTTAATAACTAATTGAGATAGGAGGTGCAGGACTTGAAGTTTTGGAGAAAAAAGAAAACACGTTCATCTGTGACAATTCCAGTAGCAATTGGAAACGTAGAAACCGTTGGTTATACAAGGCTTTCGGATAATCCGGATGTTTTAATTGCAGTTGATAAAATTGCGGATTTGGTTTCTAATATGACAATTCATCTTATGGAAAATACAGATGAAGGAGATAAGAGACTTAAGAATGGATTATCTCGAAAAATCGATGTGGAACCACATAAAAATATGACACGTAAAACTTGGATTTATAAAATCGTTAGTGATCTATTACTTTATGGTGATGGAAATTCAGTCGTACATATTGGAGTTAATCCAGGAACAGGATTGATTGATAATTTAACACCATTTCAGATGCAAGCTGTTAGTTATGAAGATGTGGACGGCGACTACCTCATCAACTTCAACGGCATCAGGTACAAGCCCGAAGAAGTAATTCATTTTGTCATTAACCCACATCCGAATTATCCGTATCGTGGTACTGGTTATAGGGTTGCATTGAAAGAAATCATAAGGAATTTAAATCAAGCAACTAAGACAAAAAATAACTTTATGAGTGGTAAATATATGCCTTCATTAATTATTTCTGTTGATGCCATGACGGAAGAACTTTCAAGCAAAGAAGGTCGTGAAAATATCATGGCCAAATATTTTGATGAAACAGAAGGCGGAAAGCCCTGGATTATTCCAGCCAATTTAATAAATGTGGAACAAGTTAAGCCTTTATCGTTAAAGGATATAGCGATTAATGAAGGTGTTGAGTTAGATAAGAAAACTGTTGCTGGTCTCTTTGGGATTCCGGCTTTTTTCTTGGGCATTGGTGAATTCAATAAGGACGAATACAACAATTTCGTTAATACACGTATTTTTTCAATTGGACAAATTATAGCTCAAACTTTAACGCGTGACTTGCTATTCCACCCAAATTGGTTCTTCCGTTTAAACCCAAGAAGCTTATATTCATACGATTTAAGCGAAATGGTGGAAGCTGGTACAAAGATGGTTGACCGAAATGCAATGAGAAGAAATGAGTTGCGCGACTGGGTTGGATTAGATCCGGATAAGGAAATGCAGGAACTTATCATCCTGGAAAACTATATTCCAGCTAATAAGATTGGAAATCAAAATAAATTGAAAGGAGGTGGTACTGATGGGGAATAAACGTCACATGCAATTTACTTCTGATTTAAAAACTAGGGCTAGCGAAAACGAAAATGAAGCAATTATTGAAGGTTACTTTGTCGTCTACAATCAAGAAACTGAATTATGGCCAGGAGCATTTGAAGAAGTGGCTCCAGCAGCATTTGAAAATAGTTTACGTAACAATGACATTATGTGTCTGGATAATCACGATTCAAGAATGGTCTTAGCTAGTTTTGGTAGTAACACACTTGAATTAAAGTCCGACAACCATGGTTTATGGGGAAAAGCGATTATCGATTTAGAAGATCCAAATGCAAAAAGTGCTTATCGTAAAGTGCAGACTGGTAAAGTCCGTGGCTGTTCATTTGGTTTTTATCCAACAAAAGAAGAGCAAATCACACGTGATGATGGAACGATGAAATGGAGAATTACTGAAGCTGAATTGCACGAAGTTTCCATTACAGCATTTCCAGCATATCCACAAACAGATATTATGGCCAGACAAAAAGACGTTGAAGTTATGAAGAAACAAAGGTTAGAACAACGAAAAAAACAATTAAGGGAGAGATTAACAAATGCCTAATCCAGTATTAATTGGTGCTAAGTTAAATATGAAACGCAATTCTTTAAAGACTGTGGAAGGAAAGTTAACCGAATTACTTGCAAAACGAAGTGAGTTAGAAGCGTCTATTGAAGGAATCGATAATGAAGACGACTTAACAGCACTTGAGGCAAGTATTAAGGAAAATGATGATAATATTACTTCCAAGGAAGACGAAAAAACAGCATTAGCAGAAGAAATTGAGGAACTTGAAAAGGAACTGGAAGCATCTAATCGCAGATCACCAGATAAAGGAGAGAAACGTAAAATGCCAAAAAATATGGAAGCTCGCGAAGCTATTAATGCTTACGTGCGTACAAAAGATGAAACTCGTTCTGGTTTCACATCTGTGGAAGGTGGAGCATTAATTCCAGAAGAGTTATTAGCGCCACAAAAAGAAAAAGTTGATACAGTCGATTTAACAAAGTATGTTCGCGTAGTACCGGTAAATCGAGGTTCAGGTAAATACCCAATCATTAGAAAATCAAATGGAAAAATGGTATCTGTTGCAGAACTTGCAAAAAACCCTGAGTTAGCACATCCTACTTTTGATGAAGTAAAATATGATATTTTAACGTTTCGTGGTTATATTCCTGTTTCGCAAGAGGCAATCGATGATGCGGATTATGATATTACAGGATTAATTGCTGAGGATATTAAGGATCAAGATTTAAACACAAAAAATGCTCAAATTGCTGAAATCCTTAAAACAGCAAAACCTAAGAATGTAACTGGTTTAGATGGAATTGTCACATTACTAAATACAGGATTTAAGCAGGTATATGACGTTAAATTCTACGTTTCATCTTCATTATTTAATGAATTAGATCTATTGAAAGATAAAAATGGCCGTTACTTATTACAAGATGATATTACAGTAGCATCTGGAAAACGTATTAAAGGCCGCGAAGTAGTAGTATTAGATGATGAAATCATCGGTAAGAAGAAAGGTGATTTAGTCGGATTTGTTGGTGATGCTTATGAATTTTGTACACTATTTAACCGTAAGCAAGCTTCAGTGAAATGGATTGATAATGATATTTACGGACAGTTATTGGCTGGTTATGTTCGATTTGACACGCAATCTGTAGATCACGAAGCTGGATATTACATTACTTTTAAACCAGCAGCACCAGAAACAACAGCATCATAAGGTGTAACAAATGAATGAACAAATCAAAAAGAATCTATTAGATCTTTTGAAACTGGATTTAGGCATTACTCATGATTTGAGGGATGCCTATTTTAATAATTTAATAGTTAGTTCTCAACATGAACTTAAGAGAATGGGGATAGTCCTAGATTTTGAAAGCATAGATGACCAGATGTTAATCGTGGACTATGCAGCATGGTCTTATCGAAAAAGACAAGAAGATATTCCTTTATCTCGTAACCTACAATTTAGAATTAATAATAGGGTTATCCAAAAGGCAGGTAATGAAAATGCCGTCAATTAAATCGAATATAGGAAATTCAAAGCACATATCACTAGACGATGTGTGCTTTTTGATTTCCGTAAAAACCATTAAAGATGAACTGGACCAGGAAGAAGTTGTGGAGGAAATACCAAGACAAATATTTTGTTCTAAAATGAGCATTAATCGTCAGGAGTTTTTAGTAGGTGGCCAACTTGGATTTAAGCCACAATTATTATTTCTTGTAGATTCTGACGAGTATGATGATGAAACATCTTTAAAATATGAGAGCCAAAAGTATTCAATCTATCGAACATTTCCACGCATGGATGGCTTTACCGAACTATATTGTGAGGTGAAGATTGGTGATTAGAATTGAAGATTTGGCAAATGAAATTACAAAACAGGTAGAAACATATACCCAAGAAGTAAAAGATGATGTGAAGAAAATACAGAAGGAAGTGGCTAAACAAGGTGTTAGTACCTTGAAAAAGCTTAACAAGCCTAAATTAACAGGAAAATACCGAAAGGGTTGGAGAGTTAAAGAAGTAGATGGTGATGTGTTCATCCACAATGCTACGCACTACCAATTAACACACTTGCTAGAAAAAGGTCATGCAAAAGTAAATGGTGGCGGTAGGGTTCCTGGTACTCCACATATTCAGCCCGTAGAACAAAAGGCTATTCAGGAGTACGAAAGGAAAGTAGGGGTGGTTGTAAGGCGATGACGATAATTGAATTAATGAAAATACTTGAAGCTACAGGTTATCCTGTGGCTTATTCGCATTTCGCAAAATCGGTTAATCCACCTTTTATCTGTTTCCTTGTGGATGGCTCACCCAATATGGCAGCTGACAATAAGATCTATCAAAAAATTAATGACATCAATATAGAGCTTTATACAACTAAAAAAGATTTAAAAGCAGAGGAAGCCCTCGAGAACATTTTGGACAAACATGAAATTCCTTATAGTTCTGGTTCGGATGTATTTATTCAATCAGAAAAGGTATTTCAAAAAATATACGAAGCGAGGTTAATGTAAATGAACAAAGTAACATACGGCTTAAAGAATGTACGTTATTCGGTTGTGGAAGAGGATTCAAACGGAAAAATCACTTATGGAGAAGTAGTAAGGCAACCAGGTGCAGTTGAATTAAAGTTAGATCCAAAAGGTGACCAAATGGACTTTTATGCTGACGATGGTCTATATTACACGGAATCTACTAACCAAGGGTATGAGGGTGCGCTCACAATTGCGGAGTTAACTGAACATTTCCGTACAGAAGTACTTGGAGAAACGTTAGATAAAGAGGATCAAGTTCTAACGGAATCATCTAAAACAAAAACTAAGAAAATTGCCATGATGTTTGAATTTGATGGTGATGTTAAAGCAGTACGTCATTTACTGTATTATGTTGCTGTATCTAGACCAGGCGTAGCTTCTACTACAAAAGGTGATAAATCAGAACCAAATAAAACAGAATTGAAACTTGTTGCTTCACCTCGTCCAGATAATTTCAAAACGAAAGTGTCTACAACAACTTCCACACCGGATAGCATTTATAACAATTGGTATACAAAGGTGTACGAAAAAGCAGAAAAGTAATAAGTATCAGCTTAAAAAATAACTGATTGGAGATTAATATAATGCAAAAAACAATTGAAATTGATGGGAAAGATATTCCTTTAAAAACTACTGGAGCTACACCGTTTCAATATAAAATGCAATTTGGTACAGATTATTTTGCTGATGTCTTGAAGCTGGGAGCGTTAGAAGATTTAACAACCGTTGAAAATATGGATTATGAAAAGTTAGCCAAATTAGATACAGAGGTATTCTATAACATTATTTATACATTTGCTAAAGCAGCAAATCCAGATATCCCTGAACAATTCGCTTGGTTAGCTTCATTCGATGAATTCCCTATTTTCGATATTGTTGCGGACATCCAAGAATTATTGGTAAAAACAATGTCAACTAGAAAAAAGTAACGAGCAATGGTGAAGGTACGTCCATAAGTGGAGAAGAAATCACATGCGAAACCTTCCTTGCTTTATGTTACAGTTGCAAATTAACAAGAGCAGATTTAGATGATTTAACCATAGGAATGTGCCTTGATTATATAAATGAATATACAAGTATGAGAGATCCAGACAGGGAAAAGGATAGACAAGCTACCCAATCTGATTTCGATAACTTTTAAAAGGAGAGTGTTGCACATCGTGTGTAACGCTCTTTTTTATTATGGTGGTGAGTAAATGAGTAAATCGATTAAGGGGATTACAATTCAACTTGGAGCGGATACTACTAAACTGGGTAATGCATTAAAAGATGTTACTAGTAAATCGGTTAAGTTATCTCAAGAATTAAAACAAGTTGAAAAGGGATTGAAGTTTAACCCTGGTAATGCTGAATTGATTGCACAAAAACAAAAAATATTATCACAACAAGTAGCAGTTACTTCAGAAAAATTAAATGCATTGAAAGCTGCACAAGCACAGGTAAATCAGAAGTTTGCTGAAGGTAAAATTTCGCCAGAGCAATATCGCGCGTTTAATCGTGAGATTGTAATGACACAAGGTCAGCTTAATAGCTTAAAGGGAAAGCTAGGTAGTATTACGGCAGAACAAAAAAAGGCTGCAGAAGCTAATAAGCAATTACAAACCTTCTTTAGGGCTACTGGAACAAGCATAGATCAGTTTTCAAGTCTGTTAGGAAGTAAATTAACTAACGCCATTAAAAACGGTACAGCATCATCAAAACAATTGAATGAAGCTATCGATAAAATAGGAAAGCATTCATTTGGGGCGAGTACTGATGTAGAAAAATTAAAGAATACACTTTCTTCTGTAGACAGAGGAAATTCAATAAAAAATGTTAGCAAAGAATTAGAAAAGCTTTCTAAAGATGCAGAGAAAGCAAATAAATCCGTTAAAGAATTAGGCGAGAAAATGGGTAACGTAGGGAAAAGTTTGAGTACCCACGTTACTTTACCTGTAGCAGCTGCTGGTACAGCGGCAACGGCTGTATTTGCTAGCTTTGATGATGGCATGAGAAAAGTACAAGCCACAATGGGTACCAAGCTTGGTAATACTACAAAAGAAGTAGAAGGCAACATGAAGACCCTTACTGAAGAAGCCAAGCGCCTGGGAAGTACTACAGCATTTAGTGCTTCTGATGCTGCATCTGGTATGGAGAAATTAGCTTTAGCTGGCTGGAATACAAACCAAATTATGTCTGCAACAGAACCGATGTTAAATCTGGCCAGTGCTGCAGCTATGGATCTAGGTTCGGCTGCTGATATTGTTTCAGATACGATGTCGGCATTTGGTATGGATGCTAGTGAAGCGGAAAAAGCGACGGATATTTTCGCGAAAACAATGAGTAGTACTAATACCGATGTTCTAATGTTAGGTGAAGCTATGAAATATAGTGGAGCTGCAGCTAAAGCCAGTAACATGGATTTAGCACAAACGAACGCTTTATTAGGAACATTTGCTAACGCAGGTATTAAAGGTTCTTCTGCAGGTACAACACTTTCAGCGATGCTACGTGACGTAAAGAAAAATGCGGAAAATGGAGCCGTTGCTATCGGTAAAACAAAAGTAGCTGTGTATGATTCGAATGGTAATATGCGCGATATGACTAGTATTTTAGTAGATGTTGAAAAAGCTACTAAAGGTATGAATGGTGCCCAACGAGATGCAGCCCTTTCAGCGATATTTGGTGATGAGGCAATACGTGGGGTGAATATTGCGCTTCAACAAGGAACGGATAGCGTTAAGAAATTAGAAGGCGAATTGAGAAATAGCCAAGGCACATCTAAGGATATGAAAGAAACAATGGAAGGTGGACTTGGTGGTGCATTTCGTTCTTTAAAATCCGCTTTAGAGGGACTGGCCATTTCATTTGGAGAAACACTTGGTCCAATTATTAAATCTGTTGCTGAAAAATTAACGGCAATGGCTGCAGGTTTTTCTAAACTATCTCCTTCTGCCAAAAAAGCTATCGTTATTATAGGGATGATTGTTGCTGCAATTGGTCCTTTATTAATAATAATAGGCTCTCTCCTTGGTGCTTTAGCAACAATTGGAACGGTGCTTGGTGTCGGTGCTTTAGTTGTTGGGGGTGTGATAGCCGCTATTATAGCAGCAGTAGCAGCGATAGTAGCAATTTATGTGTACTGGGACGATATAAAGAAATATTTTATAGAAACCTGGGAGTCCATCAAAAAAGCATCTATTGAGATATGGCAAGGAATGAAGGATTACTTTTCAGAGTTGTGGGCAAGCATCAAAGATACAGCATCTGAGATATGGGAAGGAATTTCGAATTATTTCAGTGAGACGTGGAATTCTATTGTGGATTCAGCAAAGGAGATCTGGGGGGAAGTAGAAGCTTTCTTCACAGAACTGTGGAACACCATTTCGCAAACGGCATCCGAATTATGGGATAGCATTGTGAATTATCTTACTGAATTATGGACAAGTTTCACTGAAACAGCTAATGAAATTTGGACTAGTATTGCAACGTTCTTTACAGAAACCTGGAATAGTATTAAAGAAACTGCTACTGAGATTTGGACAGGTATAACAGAATTCATTATAAGTGTGTGGAATGGAATTGTAGAGTTTTTAACACCAATTCTACAAGGAATAGCAGATTTCTTTACGACTATTTGGGAAGGGATTTCTGCAGTTGTACAAGCGGTATGGGACTTTATTGTTCAATATTTACAAGCGATTTGGACGGCTATTTTATATTTTGCAACTCCGATTTTTGAATCTATTAAACTGTTTATTTCTTCTGTATGGGAAAGCATTAAAGAAACCGCCACGCTAATATGGGAGACACTTGTTGAATACTTAACAATTTGTTGGAATGGAATAGTTACTTTAGCTACTACTGTATTTGAGTGGATAAAAAATACAATCACATTAGTTTGGGATACGATAAGTACCCTCACGGTATCAGTGTGGAATACAGTCAAAGAATTTTTAGAAGCATGTTGGAATAGCTTGGTAGCATTTGTGCAACCGATTTTTGAAGCAATAAAAAATTGGATTGCAGCTACATGGGAAAATATCAAATCTACAACTTTATCATTATGGAATGCGATTAAAGATTTCTTAGTTTCTTGTTGGAATGCATTAGTGGCGTTTGTGAAACCAATATTTGAAGGGATAAGGAACTTTATAGTAAGCACTTGGGAAGCTTTAAAATCCACAACAAGTGCGGTGTGGAATGCGATTAAAAGTTTCCTTTCTAGCTTATGGAATTCTATCGTTTCAACGGCAACTTCTATATTTAATTCTATAAAAAATGCAATTACAACTGTGTGGAATATGATCAGTAGTACAAGCAGTAGTATATGGAATGGAATAAAATCTACTCTTTCGAGTATTTGGGAAGGTATTAAGTCTACAGCATCTTCTGTGTGGAATGGATTAAAAGAGGCAATTATGACTCCAGTCCGCTGGGTTACAAGTGCAGTTAGTGGTGCATTTGAGGGAATGAAATCAGCGGTACTAGGAGTTTGGGATGGAATTAAAAGAGGGATTAGTACAGCTATCAATGGAATCATTCGGATGATTAATAAATTTATAGATGGATTTAATACACCAGCTAATCTGTTAAATAAAATCCCTGGTGTGGATGCTCCAACTATTCCACATGTGCCGATGCTTGCTACAGGTGGACATGTTCTTGGAGATGGACAATTTATAGCAGGTGAGGCGGGTCCTGAGTTATTTACTAAAAGAGGTAACAGTGTATCAGTAACGCCATTATCATCGAGAGAAAGGTCATTAGGTATCACCGGCTCTATTAATCAATTAGTTGGTGAAATGCGTAGTGCAATGGCAAATTCAACTAGCCGTTTCTCGGATGTTCGTTCTGCTGTAAATGGAGTTTATGGAAATATAGCAAATGGCATGCAAACAAATAAAAATATTATTATGGCTCAACAGGGAGATATCCTTATCGAAGTACCGGTGAATTTAGATGCTGATACGTTGGGTAAGGGAAGTTTCCGCTATGTAAGGAAACATCAAAAACGAGAAGAAGACAGAAACTCTGCATTTTAAATGTAGGGTTTCTTTTTGTTGTATGAAAGTGAGGTGTTGGGATGAGTTCCTTTACATTTAATAAACAACGAAAAAACTATTTGGTAATTCGTCAAGGATGGACAAGGCCAGCATGGGCACCAATTAAACGTAACTTATTGGAGGTTCCCAATTATCCAGGAGCGCGTTTATTAAATACACAGACTGAAATCAGGGTGTTAGAAGTTCCGATTGGTATTGTTTCTCGGGGTATGGATCTACAAAAGGTAAAAGAAGATTTAGCAGATTGGCTAATCACAGAAGGTGAACAAGAATTAGTTTTTGATGCGGAACCAGATAGGACATACCTTGCGGTAGTAGACGGAGAGTTTGACCCGGATGAACTCGTGGATCTTGGGCATGGAGTGATTAAGTTTATTTGCCCGATGCCTTATAAATTAGGGGAAACTCAAAAGCATGCGTTTAAACAAGAGTGGTCTACTGAAACGACTTCTTATTTTAAAAATAAAGGAAGTGTGCAAGTACCTGCTTTGATTGAAATTGAAACGAAGAAACCAAGTACATTTTTAGATGTTTGGTTTGGAGAGTATCCGAATGGCCGTGATTACTTCCGTCTTGGTTATCCATTAAGTGTGGAAGAAACAATAGTAAAAGAGAGGGAAAGAGTCTTATGGGATGAAATGGCTACACCTGTAGGATGGACTCCTGTCACTGGGCAGTTCGAGGAAATGAAGGGTACAGGTAGTTTTAAATCAAGAGATGGTTACGCGTTGTATTGTCAAGATTACGGACAAGAGAAAGGCTTCCATGGAGCAATAGCCAAGAAAAATATTCCTGGTGGTCCTATTCAAGATTTCGAAATGGAAGCATGGGTGCGTTTGAAGTCTAAAAATATTGGAGAAATGGGTCGTGTGGAGGTATTGCTTTTGGATGATACAAGTAATATTGTCGCGCGAATCAACATGAATGATTTATATTGGGATGCTGAAATCACAAAAGCATACATGCGAATTGGAAATACTGGAACACCCAACAGTATCCGAAAACTAGTAGATACAAGCGGAGTGCACCCTAATACATTTAATCAATTTTACGGTAGGTTACGTATTGCGAGAAGAGGCAAAGAATGGTCTGTTTATGTGGCACGTTTCAAAGATGGCACTGAAATTGATGATGCATCACTTCCAGTGAAATGGATTGATGAAGTAGGAAATCCAATGACAGATCGAAAGGTTGCTCAAGTTATGATTGCGATATGTCAGTGGGATAATAACCAACCTGTTGATGTAATGCAAATTGACGATTTAAAGATTTGGAAAGTTAATAAAGTACCATCTAATGCTAAACCTTACATTTTTGAGGCTGGAGACAAAATTGTGATTGATACGGACAGGAGTTTAGTAACCATTAATGGGAAAAACGCTATAAATCTAAAAGATATTTTTAGTGATTTTCCAACTGTTATACGAGGTTATAACCGTATGGATATTATGCCCCCAGATGTAAAAGCAACTGTTAGTTTTAGGGAGAGATATAGATAATGAAACTGAATGGGATCTTACATGTCGTTGATTTTAAAACAGAACAGATTGTTGCAGCAATTCAGCCGAAAGATTACTGGGATGATAAGCGTCAATGGGAAATTAAGAATAGTATAGACAAGCTAGATTTCACAACGTTCGATGGAACAAAAGACTCAGTTACCTTACAACAACAGAACCTGGTGTTAAAGCAAGTCCGTGATGGTCGCATTGTTCCCTATGTTATTACGGAAATTGAACAAGATTCAAAGAATCGTAGTAAAGTTATCTATGCTTCAGGGGAATGGATTTTATTAGCTAAGTCAGGGATTATTAAGCCACAAAAGATTGAGTCAAAAACCGTAAATGAATTCATAGATATGGCATTAGTAGGGACGAAATGGAAACGCGGTAAGACAGAGTATACTGGCTTCCACACGATGACTATTGATGAGTTTATGGATCCACTTGCATTTTTAAAAAGGATTGCTTCTTTATTCGGTCTTGAAATTCAATACCGTGTGGAAGTAGTCGGTTCGTATGTCGTTGGTAGATACGTAGATATGGTGAAAAAAAGAGGTAACGAAACTGGCAGGGAGATTACCTTAGGTAAGGACTTAATTGGTGTTAAACGTATTGAAAACTCACAGAATATCTGTACAGCTCTTATACCATTTGTTCGTGGTGAAGGCGATAAGTTAATAACTATTGAGAGTGTAAATAATGGACTACCTTATTTAGTTGATCCAGACGCATTTCAAAGATGGAATGAGCAAGGTCGTCATAAGTTCGCATTCTATTCGCCCGAAACAGAAGATGATGATATGTCACCTAAAAGGTTATTGTCTCTTGCAAAAACAGAAATGAAGAAACGAACTAGTACTTCCACTTCATATGAAGTAGAGGCTGCAGCCATTGAACAAGTTTTTGGCTTCCATCATGAGTTGATAAATGAAGGTGACACATTACGCATTAAGGATAAAGGATTTACACCAAAGCTTTATCTCGAGGCAAGAGCAATTGCTGGTGAAGAATCATTTAAAAATCCTACACAAAATAAATACATGTATGGCGATTACAGGGAAATCGTTGACCAAAATGAAGAATTAAGAAAGCTGTATAATCGTGTAATTAGTTCACTTGGTAATAAAGCGGATAAAGAATTATTAGAGCAGCTTGAGAAGGCTTTTAAAGAGAATGAGGAAACGGTGGAACAAGTACGTAAGGAATCAGAAGCCGCTAAAAGGTTAGCTGAAAAAGTACAAGAAAACATTAAAAATAATACGGTAGAAATTATCGAATCGGAGAATCCACCGACAACAGATCTTAAAGATAGAAAAACACTTTGGCAAGATGTTTCTAACGGAAAGCCCGGTATTTTAAAACTTTGGAAAGATGGTGTCTGGGACCCTGTTGTACCTGATATCGAATCTGTAAGAAAAGAAGTCACTGGTCAATATAATGAAGTGAAAGAATCTATTAAAGGATTTTCACGTACGATTACTGATGTTAAGAATGACCAAAATACCGTTAGTAAAAAAGTTACATCAATAGAGCAAACGGCAAATAACTTGTCGTCCACAGTTCGCGATTTGAATAATATATTAGATGATCAGGGAAATAAGCTCACTGAAGCTAATAGTAAAATTGAACAACAGGCAAAATCAATTGGGGCAAAGGTTGAGTTAAAACAAGTAGAGGACTATGTTGCTAGTTTTAAAATTCCTGATTTGAAGGAAATAGTTAAACAAAATAAAGAAGATTTATTAGATGAATTAGCTCATAAAATATCAACCGAACAATTCAATACAAAGATGACTCAAATTGATAACAGATTTGTTATCAACGAGCAGGGATTAGATTTAAGGGCTTTAAAATCAGAGGTATACACAACTACGGAATCTGACGGTAAATACGCTACAGGTGTATATGTAAGAGATCTAGAGGGGCGTATTTTAGTTACCGAGAAAAGTATCCTTAGTACCGTCAAAAGAGGCGAAATCATTTCATCGATAAATCAATCAGCAGAAAGAATTAAAATATCTGCAGATTTAATTGATTTAGTAGGTAAGGTAGAAGCATCTTGGTTAAAAGCTGGATTACTCATGGGTGTTACGATAAAAACAAGTAACGAAAATGAACATTTACACATAGAAAACCAAGTTATGCGGTTCGTGAACCAAGGTCAAGCAAAAATCGTAATAGGCTTCGAGAACGAGTTTAAAAGTAAAACACGCAACCCTTACATTATCCTTGGTGAAGGCGATGGTACTGGGCGAAACTTCGGTAGTATCTATAAGGATGGAAGTGGAGTTTATTATAGATTTGTAGACTTAGAAGGTCGAGAAAGTAGCATGCGTTTAACTGCACAAGGAAACGTTGGTATTACCGCACAATCAAGTATGTGGTTGAATTCAAATGGTTCTCTGGTTTTAGATAGTGGTCATGGGGTCTCTATTAATCATAAAAGTAGAACTGTTGCGGATTTTATTCAAGTCAATGGAGTAAACTTTGATTTGTTATTGGGAGGCAATCATAGAATTCGTTCTTCCACAGCTTCTGGGTATGATAAGCTATTGCAAATAATGAATTCTTCAGGTAATGATTTTCGCGGTATTGAGGTCGCAGAGGTAACCGCACATGGGGGGATTCGTTCAGATACAAACTTGTGGGCAGAACAAAAATCCTATGCAATGGAACATGTTAATAGATCTTCAGAGAAATTAAAAACAAGTATACATGATCTTCCATTTTCAGCCTTAGAAAAAATTAGAAGCTTAAAACCGAAGAAGTATTATTCGAAAAAAGATATGTACGATTTATATCAAATGCGGATGAATAAACCTCCTGAGCGAACAGAGCCTTATACGATAAAGGATATAGAGACGTATTACGGTTTTGTTGTAGAAGAGACAGATGACGTATTTACATCTTTAGAGAAAGATGGAATCAAGGGATATGCCACTCAAGTTATTACAATAGGATCTGTTCAAGAATTGGATCATGAAGTCCAAGAGTCAAAAGATGAAATTGTAATGTTAAAAGAAAAACAAAAAGTAGATGCTGCGAGAATTGCTGAACTTGAAGAGAAGTATGCAATAGATATGGAAAACATGACTAAACGCATTGAAGCATTAGAGAAATTAATTAGTTAAAACCGAGGGAGCAGCAAACGCTGGTTCTTTTTATTTTGCATAAAGGAGTGGTTCTATATATGACATTCAAAACACATGAAATCACCGTAGATTTAATGAACGTCATGAGTAAAAAAGAGTTTAGCTTTTTCCAAGGAGATGAGAATTCTGCCAAGTTAATTTTAAATCTAACTAAATTCGGAGAAGAGTTAGATTTGAGTCAGGCGAAGTCTGTTCGCGCCACATTTAAAAAACCAGATGGAACAACGGTATTTCAAGATGACTGTCAGCCGATTAACGCAATGAAAGGGAAGTACCAAATCGTATTAAAGACTCAAACGCTAGCAGTTGCAGGTTATGTAAATGGTCAAATTCATATTACCGAAGAGGACAGAAAATTAGATACAGAACTGTTTGGTTTTACTGTAAAAAAATCACTATCAAGCGATGAAGCAGTCGAGTCCACAAATGAATTTGGTATTATTCAAAAGGTAATCGAAGCAGGAGAAAAATTTAAAAATGTAGATTTTGCCCCGATTATTAAAGCAGGAGAATTAGCAGCTGGAGCATTACCGAAAACAGGCGGTACTATGACGGGTACTTTTGTATTGTCTAGTGCGAATGCGGAGATTAATTTTAAAGATGAAAAATCAGAAGTGGCTATCCAAAAAACTAGTGCTGGAAATATTGCTATGTGGGACAGGAAGAATCAGAAAACTGTTTGGTTATACGTTCCCGAGTCAAATGAATTTAGACTCCAAGCGGCTAAAACAAATATTGTGACAAAAGATAAAGATACACGGGCTTTAATCACTGTAACGGCTGATGCTGAGTTAACAACCAGTGATGGTGTTATTGCGGATAGAAGAGGGAACACCGTTACTTTACGAGCGCGCGTAAGAAGAAAAAACGAACAAATTAATACTGTATTCATGATGCCTGAGGGTATGAAACCACTATTGACTGTAGCACACAATATCATAGCTAACGATGGTACAGTGGGGGCGCTGTCTATCGGGACTAGCGGCGATGTAAAGATTTCGTCTGTAGGTCCATCTCTAGTAAATAAAGATTTCAATTTCACAATCTCGTATGTAGTAGATTAAAAGGAGGAAAGATCATGGCTAGACAATACGGTTATTGTTATGACGAAAACGGAAAGTTTACAGAAATGATTCCCATCGATGAAAAACCGATTTACGAGAAACAAACGTTTTACAGAGAAGAACAGAAAGAAGTTGTCACAGAAGAAAAACTATGTGAGCTTCACCAATCCATTGAGGATGGTACGTATGTACCCGTTGAAATTGATGTACCTTCCCTTGATACAGAAGAAGATAACTTAGAAGAAACAGAGCATGTACCTGTATATGAAGAACCAATCAGCAAATACGAATGTCCTGACTGTGTAATGTTTGGGGTAGAATACGAAACGATTAAAGTACCATACGAGGAGGATGTCATTGTAGGCTATGAGCCTGACATCCCTCCTAACTGTACTTTAGAGGTTTGTCCGTGGTTAGCTTACGAGCCTGTATTCAAGGAAGGTAAATGGGTGAAAACAGTTGAACCTAAGCCTGAAGAACCGCAACCACAAGAACCGTCTGAATTAGAAAAAATTAAGAAACAGCAGGAATTAATGCAGCAAGCTATAGATGAAATGATTATACAAAATCCAACTCCAGATGAATTAGCAGAGTTAAAGAAACGCTTGGTCCTTATGCAATCGGCGATTGATGATCTCATCATTTCTAATACTCCAGAAACACTAGAAGGAGGTAGTAACTAATGGCTGAATATATGGCACAACGTATTATTGATGAAGCTTTTAAGTATACATTCATCATAATCAAAATGAAGGCGTATAAAGAGCGAATAGATAAATATCTAATTGACAATGGAAGAGCAGATTTAATTGTAGATAACGTAGTAACGGCTTATTTAGTATAAAATATGGCTTTTAAAGACAAGCGTGCAGCAGCAGGCTTTTTTATTTTGCATAAAGGAGTGGAAAGATGGATCGTATTGATGTGTTAATGAAAACATTTATAGCTACCTTTGGAGCTTTTTGCGGGTACTTTTTGGGAGGATGGGATGCAACATTGAAAGTCTTAGTAATCATGACAGTAATTGACTATCTAACAGGAGTACTTGCTGCAGGTGTTAACGGTACATTAAAAAGCAAAATAGGATTCAAAGGCATTGCCAAAAAGGTAATGCTTTTTCTTTTGGTAGCAGCAGCTACACAAGTAGATATTGTTATGGGAACTAAAAATTCAGTTCGTGAAGCGACACTATTTTTGTTTATCGGTAATGAGTTGTTATCACTATTAGAAAATGCGGGTTCAATGGGTATCAAGCTACCTTCAGTATTTATGAATGCAATTGAAGTTTTAGGTGGTAAACAAAAAGAGAAAAAAGGAGATGTTGAATAGTGTTTAAATTAACTAGAGATCCAGGGCATGGTGGAAAAGATTCGGGTACAGTTAATGGTCAAACCAAATTAACTGAAAAGGCAGTTGTATTACATGTTTCAAATAAGTTAGGGCAAATCCTTGATACGTGCCAAGGTGTCGTCCACAATTCAACACGTAGTACCGACGTATTCATTCCTTTAGGAGAACGTTGTAATATTGCTAATCGTTATGGAGCGTCATTCTTTGCTTCAATTCATGTGGACGATGCCAGTGCAGTGGGAAAGAGGTTTACAACGTATATTCATCCAAACGCTCCAAAAAGAACAAGAGATTTATCTCAAAAGCTTCATAATGAAATGTGGAATAATTTCTATTCTAAGTTTGGTGTATTCACAAACGGTGAAGTACGTGAAGCAGATTATGCAGTATTACGCGATACAAGCATGGATGCTTGCTTATTTGAGAATGGCTTTATGAATAATATGGAGCATGTAAAGCTTCTTTCTCAATTTAATGAAGGTGGATTCTTAGATCAATTAGCAGCAGCATATGCAAGAGCATTTGCTAAAGTATTCGGTTTTACAGTAAGCGGAAGCGCAAATAATAATCAAGGAGTTGGAATTACAGTGAATAAATTTAGCAAAGTAGTTACTTATGAGTTCGGTACAGCGTTAGTACCTGAGATGTTAGGAATGATGGATGCTCTTGGGTATGAATCTCGTATTATCTCATATGGAGATAAACAAGGATTAGTTAGATTTGAAACAGCATATCGCCAAGGGAATGAACTAGATAGAGCAACAACGTGGTTAGATGCGAAAGGACTTAAATACTTCTATACAAAAGAATAGTTTGATATTATATTTGAAAAACAGAAAGCCGATTCCAATTAAGGAGTCGGCTTTTTTCTATTTTAGAACAGGAGCAATCCAATTTTCTTTAAACATCATTTTATCGCCAGAACGTTCTAAGTTAGCTTTAACGATATTATCTCCTTTTTTGATATATGGTGCTTCCCAGAATACTGCTACTTCCTGAACATTTTTCAATTCCTTCGCAACTTTAACACCAATCTCATTGTTATGGTCTTCAATCATTTCTTTAGTTGTTTGTTTAGTGTTTTTAGTATCAAACGATAAGTGAAGTAAAAGGATATAATCATCAGGATTATCAGTTCCTGCATGTTCGTTTACTTCAATCTTTTTAATGGATGTTCCCATTAATCCTTTTGCAATTGATTCAGCTTCATTTGTAATCTTATCTTTTGGGTTGCTGCTATCAGATTTTTTTGTTTCTGTCTTAGTAGGTTCAGAAGTCTTTTTATCTTTATCTTTATTGCTGCAAGCACCAATCATAATAAATAAGACAAAGATAGCAATAAGCCAAACCCACCACTTTTTGTAGAATGGTTTTTTCATTTGTTTACCTCCATGGATGTAATAACTACATCATTATATCAAACATTGGAGATGTTGGGATTATTTATCAATATTTTACTGAATTGTATACAGTTCTACTTGCTCAAGTAATTGAGTAACTTGCTTATGTCTTTCTTTAAGCTCATCTAAAGGTATTTTTGTAATGGCAGCGTTTTGGATAAGAAAGTTTTTATGAGAATGCCATTTATAAACAAGGTGCGCAACCTCTTGATGGTTTCCATGCTTTAATAATAAAGCCGCAATATCTTTTTGCTTAGAATAAACATTCCTAATCAATTTGTCTTTTTCAGATGCTACTGGATTGGTAATCATGTTTAAATCCTCCTTTTAAAATTTTAATTGTACGAGGTTTAGATGGATCTCGCTGAATATAACCTTTCTCTTCTAAGTGAATTAAATGTCCATGAACGGTGGAACTAGAAGCAAGTCCAGTCGCTTTACATATTTCCCTAACAGTAGGAGGGAATCCGTTTTCTATGACCTTTGCTTGGATAAAAGTTAAAATTTCAGCTTGTCTACTTGTTAATGGTTTCATGGTGTATCCCCCGATTTATGTATGTAATATCTAACCATATAATACCAAGATGTTGAAAATAAATCAAACACTTGTTCGTATTTTCAGAGGTGTTATGCTCCCATAAATTCTTTATCAAAGTAGAACTTGTCCATTAAGTTATTTACAATCCCGTTAAAATAAGCGAATTTACCCTTGTTCATTTTTGTTCCGGATTTAATTTTCATAACGAATTCTTTAATAGCATTTAAGCCGATAGTGAGCTCCTGTTCTTTAGTAAATGCTTTCTCACCTGTAGAGAAGTTTGTAACTTTATTGCACTGTCTTACGACCTTCCAAAACTCTTGAATTGTTTTTGATTCATGATAAAAAGAGCTAACTAAAGAAACAAAACGTTTTGGTACCCAATGAGCAACAAAATCAGCTTGTTCAATATTCTCTTTAGGTATATTGCTATTCTCATTACTATTACGTTTGTTTTTATCTTTTATATTTTGTTTTAAGGTTTTAGTAGTTGTTTTATTGGTGTGACACTTTTTATCATTTTTAATAGATGCTTGTGTGACAACCTGTTCTTCCACAATAATTGGTTGAATAACAATCGCATTACTTGTTTGTCTCATATCGCTATTACGCTTCATTTCTAGTTGTTTAATAATACCTAGAGACTCTAAGTGTAGGCATACTCTAATAACTGTTCTACGGCTAATATTAAGGTCCTCAGCGATGTTCTTTTTCGCTCTGAAAGATACACCAAAAAACTTAGAAGAATAGTTGTGTAGTTTATTTAATACAGCTAATTGAGTTTTGTTTAACTGATCTGCGAATTTCTCTTTGTATGCACGAACAGTATTATTTAATTCATCGATTGTTTTAAATGTTGCTAGGTTTTCGTATGTTTCATTCCCTGCAATAATTGTGATTCCTTTTTTCATAACGGTTTGTCTCCTTTTTGGAAACAAAAAAGCAACGTCACCAATTTGGTAAACGTTGCTTAATAGACCCTACATGATGTAAAATAACCCATGAGAGTATAGCAAGTGTTTACCTGGCGTAATCAGGTGGACGGTATATAGAGTGTTGGTAGCACCTTATATACACGCTGTGCTCTTTTGTTTTTGTGGTCACATTTTGGTAACAAACGAATAAAATTTATAATTTATTCGTGATTCCTCATGTAGTACAAACCGTTGATATATATGCGTTTTTAGTATCTTATAATACAATATCAAACTGTATTGATTGACGAACAGGGTCAATTCCTTTTTATATTCTCAAAATCCTCTTCTGAAATGACTTTCAATCCATGTCTTTTGAATAAAGCGGTTGTTACCCCGTAACCAGTTTGTTTATTTCCGTTAAATTCTCCCGTATAAATTGTAGAACTACCACAAGAGGGACTACGTTCTTTCAAAATAATATATTCTGGTTGTAAATTTTTAATTTGTTCTAGCGCTTTATAAGCGCCACTCACGAAAGATTCCGTGACATCTTCACCGTCTTTTGTCATCACTTTTGCTTTTCCATCCAAAACGTCATCGCCATTCCCGCCGATAATCTCAGCCGAAGGACGAGGCGTCGGTAATCCTCCTAATACTTCAGGACAAATGAGGACTGTATCTTCTTGTTGCAGCAAATCCTCTATTTTTGAAACGAGATTGTCATTTCCATCATACCGACAAGCAATACCACCTAAACAAGCGCTAATTACGATCATATTTTCATCTCCACTAAAAAAATATTAAATAGCACGCCAAATTCCCTTCCTGCCTCTTACTTATAAATGAGGTGATAAAAATGGGCAGCTTATATAACTTAATGAAACCATATAGTGAATTTCGAAGTAAAGAAGAGTTTAATACATATCAAAAACAAGTTTTGAAACATTATCAATTTCAATTAAATAAAACGGATGCTATCATTATTCATTTTTTAGGAAAGTATGCAGTGAATGAGAAACAGAAAACAGTGGGAGTTGCTTGTCCGTTAATGGAGACAATTGCTACAAATGTTGGAAAAAGTATTCGTACAGTACGTCGCTCCATTGCAAAGTTAGAGGAATTAGGAATTATAAAGCGTGTTGCAACAAAAGAAAGACATAGGCGAGGCGGATATAGTGCGAACTTATATGTTTTTCTTACATCTGCAATTGACCGCATGGATGACCGTATGAAAATGTCCGCATGTGAAAGTGAGAATGATGCAGCTAGCTGTAGTAAAAATGAGCAAAAAAATGAGGGGGAAACAATTCTTTTTAAAAACTTTCCACAAATAAAAGAGAATAGAAAAGGAACGTACGAGCTTGATGAGACGTATTGCCGTCATGATATACCGAAGCCTTTTATATATGCACTTCTACCGATGACGAGTAATCCGAAGAAGATTAATATATTTTGGAGTAAGGTGGAACTTGCATATAAAAAGAGTGGGTTACTAGAGCGAGGTGTTTTACTGGAGCAAATATTAGCTGATGAAGAAGTGTATGGAAATTTCATTTGGCGCGTGAAAAGTGTTGTGAGAGCTTATAAATACGGGGAAATCCGTAAAAATGTGAAGGCTCTTTTATATAGTACAGTGCGGGATTTATTTTTAGAAGTTGGATTAGAATGGGGAGCAGCCGTGAGAAGAAGTAAGGGGATACCGTTATTTGATCCGTTTAAAAAAGAGCCATGCGTATAACACATGACTCCAAGTAGTTAATCAAACTTTCTTACAACTGGAACACGAATCGCTACAAATAGTACGAAGACGATAACGGCGATTGCACCACTTTTCATAACGGTTACGATTGGAATTCCAATTGCAAGTGCGATGGATGTGAATGCATAAGAAAGCGGGATAAAGCCCATTGATGATAGCATAAGCAAACTCATTACGCGTCCCATCATTTCTTCTTTTACTGTCGATTGAATCATCGCCATAAGTGGAACGATAGCCATTGCGATTGTAATACCATAAAACATGCCAGCTAATAATGCTTGCCATAGTACAGTGCTAAAGTTGATGGATAAGAAGAATACACCAGACAGTAGCATCATGATAATGCAAAATAGACCGCGTCTACGATTAATATTTTTTAAACCGACAATGACAGCACCTATCGCCATACCGCCACCTACAGATGCTTCTAAGTAACTAAACTGAAGCGAGTCACCATGCAGAATATTTTTAACGAAAAGCGGGAAACCGACTTGCATCGGACCGATTAAAAATAAGTTTAGAAAGGCGCTACAAATAAGGAAAGTTGAAAGGAATGGCGATTCCTTTACATATAAAATTCCTTCTTTAATAGAAGTGAACATGCCTTTGTCTGTATTTTGCTGCTCTGGCATCGTAAATTGTATTTTTTGAACGAGTATCGCTGCGATAATGAGTAATAAAATTGTAATTGAGAAAATCGTTTCATAGTTCGTAAATTTGATAAGAATGCCGCCAAGTACAGGGCCTAAGATGACCGATGCTTGGTTTGTCATTTGTGTAAGTGAGTTTGCTTGTGTTAAACGGCTTTTTTCTACAAGTTCAGGCAAGATAGATCCATCAGCTGACCAGAAAAAAGCATCAGCAAGCCCGAAGAATAGAGCGAATAAAGCAAATGTATATAGTGTTACATCACCTACGATAAACCATGTAAGGATGGTTGCGACAAGAATAGCACGAACAATATTAGAATAAAACATAATGTTTTTTTTCGGGAATTTATCAGCTACAGCGCCGCCGATAATCATAAAAATAAGCCTTGGAACACTAAGAGCTACGAAAACAACACCGAGTGATGCCTCAAGGTTTAATGTTTTTGCTATGTACCACGTTTGTGAAAAAGTAAAAAAGGCTAAAGCGAAACTTGAAAAAAGAGTAGCTGCCCAAAGAAAAAGGAAATTCGTATTTTTTAATAACGGTTTTCCGCTTCCTTCTAAAGCAGATTTATTTTGTTGTAGTTCCTCCATATTGCTTCCTTTCTATGCGACAAATTTAAACTAAAAAACTTGTTAACAATCACTTTATCCCGCGTTAACGGGCAGTAAAACTCCCACCTCAAAATTTGGCTCGAGCAAAGAAGTTAGGTGGGAGACTAACTGCCCGTAAACGTCCGATTGGTTCAACTATACTCAGTGGTGGGGGATGAATCCCCCCCACCACTGAGTATAGTTTCACTTTATACAGTTTCTAATATTTCTATACTGCACTTTCTCATTGTAGACAATTATGCTGGATTTGCACAGTGGCTATTTAACGACAAAAGAGAAGATACCATTTGGTATCTTCTCTTTTGTCGTTTAGGCTAATGCAATATAAATATCCAATTGTGCGTTGTTTGGATCTGTTGCTTTTTCATCGTATAGCTCGAAGTCTATTGTGAAAGCACGTTTGTTTCCTTTTGACCATTTCCAAATATATTCCCAAGCTTCGCAAACGACTTCAGCAACTGGTCCTTTTCTCGTTGTAAATACCGCATACGTAGCGGCAGGTATTGTTAAAGTTGTCATATTTTCAGGAACGTCTTCTAATGAAGAAACGGGCATACCAATTGTGAATTGATATGTACCAGTTTCATCTGATTCGTAGTTTGAGTAAAAAGCGAATGTTTCTTTCGTTTGTTGATTTGGGATGTGATGCATGATTTGTTCGTGGAAGTAGCGATTCCAAAGCCCGGGAATTTTTCCTTCAGTAGATGCCTCTTTTTCATTGGTCGTCGTAATCGAAATGCCGATTGCTTGGAAAGCTTCTTTTTTTACGATAGTAGGTTCTTTCATTTTTAAATATCCCCCTTATTAGATAGAACGTTTGTTCTTATTTATTGTAACATATTTTGGAAGGGAACGATAGCGTAATAAAAAAGAACTCCTTCGCATAAAAGGAGTTCTTTTCATTTCTATATTAAAACATACTAGAGCTATGCATCGGTTGAAGTTTTGCGTTTGGATCGAAGTAAGCTTTTGCATTGTTTACTGCTGTCGGTGCTTCACCGAAGCCGCAAGCAATGAGTTTTACTTTTCCTTCATATGTACAAATGTCACCAGCAGCGTAAATGCCAGGAATATTTGTTTCCATTTTCGAGTTCACGAGAATGCTGTTTTTTTGTATATCTAAGCCCCAGTTTTTAATTGGGCCAAGGGAAGAAACGAAGCCGTAGTTTACGATTACATCATCAACATCGATGATAATTTTTTCTTCCGTTTTTACATGCTGAAGAACGACTTGTTCAATTTTGTCATCACCAATGAGTTCTACTGGAACGTATGGTGTGCTTACTTCTGCACGAGAGTTCATTAAGCTTTCTACGCTATGTTCATGCGCACGGAATTTATCACGACGATGAACGATTGTAACTTTGTCGGCGATTGGCTCTAACATCATTGTCCAATCAACAGCTGAATCGCCGCCGCCAAATACTACGACGCGCTTACCAGCAAATTTATTCATATCATCAACGAAATAATGTAAGTTTTTCTTTTCATACTTTGCTGTTCCTTCTAATTCTAAGCGGCGTGGTTGGAAAGCACCATTGCCAGCAGTAATAATTACTGATTTAGAATAGTGAGTTTGCTTATTTGTAACAAGTTTAAATATACCGTCAGCTTGTTTCTCAAGCGTATCAACAGCTTCTTCTAAACAAACGGTTGGATCAAATTTCTTCATTTGCTCTTTTAAGTTATCAACTAATTCTTGTGCACGCACTTTCGGGAATCCGGCTACATCATAAATGTATTTTTCAGGGTAGAGTGCGGATAATTGTCCTCCAAGCTGAGGTAAGCTTTCAATAATTTTTACACTTGCTTGTCTCATACCACCATAAAATGCTGTGAATAGTCCTGTTGGACCACCACCAATAATTGTTATGTCGTAAACTTTTTGATTTTCTGCCACTTTCATTCCCCCTATAGATGGAATTTTGATATTGATTTCATATATTGTTCATATGTACACGAAAATCCTGCAAATGATGACACTTTCAAATAAATGATAGCATATTTGAGTTCATAATACTTCTGAAAACGACTGAATTGTGTGTAAGTTTTCGCATAGATGTTTTTTACATTGTATAAAATATACAGAAAGGAAAATACATGAAAAAAAGGCTGAAAAACCCTTGAAAACGCTATGTTATTTTAAAATATTGATAATTCTCCAGACGCTTGAATTCTGGAATAAAACCGACTAATATAGGGAAGTATTATGTTAAATTTCTATGACAAAATTCGTACGATTTTTTGACTGTGTTTTGTTATGATATAGAATGTGATAAATTCCACATTCTTGACAAATAGAGTTTTTAGTACTTGGTATTATTTTTCATTACTATTATATAAAGAAAAGGGTTGTGATTTGGTGAAGACTCCAAAAATCGTAGTTTTAGGTGCAGGTTATGGCGGGATGATTACGACTGTTCGTCTGCAAAAAGCATTATCTGTAAATGAAGCTGAAATTACGTTAGTAAACAACAACAGCTATCACTACCAAGCGACTTGGTTACACGAGAGCGCAGCTGGTACATTACAAGATGAAAAAATCTGTCTAGATATTCAAGACGTTATTGATACAAATAAAGTGAACTTTGTACAAGATACAGTAGTAGAAATTAAAGCTGCTGAAAAACGCATTATCTTAAAAGACGGCGAGTTAGAATATGACTACTTAGTAATCGGTCTTGGTTTCGAATCAGAAACATTCGGAATTACAGGATTAAAAGAGCATGCATTCTCAATCGCTAACATTAATGCAACTCGTCAAATTCGTGAGCATATGGAAGCTAGCTTCGCTAAATATGCAGATGAAAAGCGCGATGAGTTAGTAACAATCGTTGTTGGTGGTGCTGGATTTACTGGTATCGAGTACGTAGGTGAGCTTGCAAACCGCGTTCCTGAACTTTGTAAACAGTACAATGTACCACGTGAAAAAGCACGTATTATCTGTGTAGAAGCTGCTCCAACAGCACTTCCAGGTTTCGATCCAGCGTTAGTAGAATACGCTGTGAAACAACTTGAGAAAAAAGGTGTAGAATTCCGCATCGGTACAGCAATTAAAGAAGCAACTGAAGAAGGTATTATCGTTGCGAATGGCGATGACACTGAATTAATTAAGTCTGAAACAGTAGTTTGGGCTGCAGGTGTTCGTGGTAACGGTATTGTGGAAGAGTCTGGTTTTGAAGCAATGCGCGGACGTGTAAAAGTTGATGAGTACATGCACGCTCCAGGATACGAAGATGTATTCATGGTTGGTGACGCAGCGTTAATCATTAACGAAGAAATTAACCGTCCATACCCACCAACAGCACAGATCGCAATTCAACAAGGTTACAACATTGCGCACAACTTAACTGTGTTAGTTCGTGGTAAAGGCGAAATGAAGAAATTCGTATTCGACAATAAAGGATCTGTATGTTCTTTAGGTCATGACGATGCAATGGGCGTTGTTATGGGCAAAAAGTTAACAGGTTGGAAAGCTTCCTTCATGAAGAAAGTTATCGATAACCGTTACCTATTCTTATTAGGTGGACCTTTATTAGTTCTTAAAAAAGGTAAATTAAAGTTCTTTTAATATATAGTAGAAAAAGCAGAAACGGCTAAGAGCTGTTTCTGCTTTTTTCATTTAAAAAATATAGTATAATATATAAAAAAGAAAGAATATTCTGTCCGTTCTAATGGAGGAGGTTATTACATCATGGAGAAGCGAGGAAAAGTATGGTTAGCTGTCAGTGGCCTAGTAGCTACAAAAGATGGCAGGTGGCTATTCGTTAAGAAGAAATACAGTGGATTAAAGGGGAAATGGTCTTTACCGGCTGGTTTTGTAAATGAAGGTGAGACCGTTGATGAAGCTGTGAAGCGTGAAGTGTTAGAAGAGACAGGTATTGTCGCTCATGTGAAGGGGATCATTGGTGTTAGATCGGGTGTGATTCGCAATGAGATTAGTGATAATATGATTATTTTCCTTTTGGAGCCTGAAGGGGAAGAGATTATTGTACAGGAGAAGGAATTGTCTGAAGTAGCGTTTCTACATCCGGATACGATTGCGGACGATCCAAATACGTCTGTGCTTATTACATATTTGTTAGAAAGACAATCAGAATTACATCTTGAAATGGACAAAACATTAAATCCAGGAGAGCAATTTGGTTATACAGCCTATCACGTATTTACGGCACGTACGAAGGAGAGGGAGAAAGAGTGAGTATACCGGTATTACTTATTTCAATGATGTTATTTTTCATTTTGTTTTTTGGAATTGGATTTTTACTCAACATGATATTGCGAGCGACATGGGTAATGGTTATTGTATATCCGATTGTTTGTATGCTTATTATTAATAAGGCGAGTATGTGGGATTATTTTTCAAAGCCAAAAGAAACATTCTCTTCATTTGGGACAAGTGTATCGCATTTAGGACAAGCAGATTTGTTTATTTTATCTACTGGATTGGTTGGTGCTGTTTTAGCAGGAATCGTCATTAAGAAACTTCGGAAAAGCGGATATCAAATGTTTTAATCTCCAATGCAATTGGAGATTATTTTTTTGCATATTCTTTCATCGTATAGGGAATGATTAACGATGAAGGAGTGTGGAATATAAAAATGTTAAAACGATATTGTATTCGCATTATGATGACTTGTTTACTTGTATCCGCATTATGCGTAACATGGAATGCTTTCACAGGAGTTTCTTTATTAGAGATTGTAAAGAAATATGAGGGAACGAGTGCAAAAGAAGTACATGCAGCAGAAGTTAAGAGAAATGTTGCTCCGAGTAAAGAAGTGATAAATGCTTTAGAGCAGGCAAATGACTGGTCTAAATATCGTTCAATTGAAATGACTGCAACAGGTTATACATCGGGAATTGAGTCAACTGGTAAGAGGCCGGGACATCCGGAGTATGGTATTACATATTCAGGTGTTAAGGCGAAAAGGGATTTATATTCCACAATCGCAGCGGACTTACGCGTATTCCCGATTGGAACAATTTTATTCATACCAGGTTATGGGTATGGTGTAGTAGCTGATAAGGGCGGTGCAATAAAAGGAAACCGTCTTGATTTGTATTATGATACGGTGAAAGATGTTTATAGCCAATGGGGTAAGAAAAAAGTAAATGTGTATATAGTTAAGCTAGGAAATGGTAAGTTTTCAGAAGAAGAGTTAACGATGTTAAATCAAGACGAAACGATGCAAGTGTTTCGTGGTCAATATTTAAAACAAAGATAGTCTAGTGGTAATTACCCTAGACTTTTTTAATTTTATATCGGATGTAACAGAAGTTAGAATTGTCGCATTTTATCGAAAATAAAGTTATAATAAAGATAGAGTAGAGAAATTTAGGGGGTCTGAACATGTTTCACGTACAAAAAGAATTAGGAAGCCATGAAGCGGTGATTGTTGCCTTATTTGAAGAAGAGAAAACGAGTAGTTTTGTAAAAGAACTGGACAAAGCGTTTGAAGGACAATTACAAGTTTTATTAGAAGAGAAAGAACTTTCTACGAAGAAGAAAGCTATTTCAAAAGTACATAGTTTAGGAAAAACAAATGTGAAACGCTATTATTTCGTTGGTTTAGGTAAGAAAGAATCTTATACGACAGAAATATTACGTGCAGCTCTTGGTAAGGCATTTAAAACATTGCAAGCAGCAAAAGTACAAGATGCAGCAATCTTGCTTGATTCTTTCGTAACAGAGAAATTAGACGCGATTGATGTCGCTCATATCGCAGCAGAAGTACAAGGCCTTGGTACATATGAGTTACAAACGTATAAATCAGATAAAAAGGATCGTGTGGAGCTAGAGAAGTTCACGGCTATTACAGCGGAAGATACACAAGAAATTGAAGCCGCATTAACAGTTGGCTACGTACATGGACGTGCAACAAATTCAGCTCGTACACTTGTAAATATGCCGCCAAACGTATTAACAGCGACGAAGCTTGCTGAGTATGCCGTTGAGTTAGCTGAGAAGTATGATATGGATTATAAAGTTCTTGAGAAAGAAGAGATGGAAGAGCTTGGTATGGGTGCGCTACTTGCAGTAAACCAAGGTAGTGTAGAGCCACCAAAAATGATCGCTCTTATTTATAAAGGAAAAGAAGAGTGGACAGATGTTATTGGATTCGTTGGAAAAGGAATCACATACGATACAGGCGGTTATTCTTTAAAACCACGTGAAGGCATGGTCGGTATGAAAGGTGATATGGGCGGTGCGGCTGCTGTATTAGGTGCGATGGAAATTATCGGTGAACTTCGCCCAGAGCAAAATGTGATCGCTGTTATTCCATCAACAGATAACGTTGTAAGTGGTACAGCATTTAAGCCAGACGATGTAATCACATCTATGAGCGGAAAAACAATTGAAGTATTAAATACAGATGCAGAAGGTCGCTTAGCATTAGCTGACGGTATTACGTATGCGAAAAAATTAGGTGCAAACTACCTTATTGATGTTGCGACATTGACAGGTGGAGTAATTGTTGCACTTGGAAATCATACGACAGGTGCAATGACAAACAATGAAGAGTTATTCGAGCAAGTACTAGAGGCATCTATGGAAACAGATGAATCAATTTGGCAATTACCGATTTTTGATCGTGATAAAGAGCGCGTGAGAAACAGTAAGTTTGCTGATTTAAATAACTCACCAGGCCGCGAAGGACATGCGGTTATGGCAGGTACATTCCTAGGTGAATTCGCTGAAGATACACCTTGGGTACACTTAGACATCGCTGGAACATCTGAATCATCAGGAGCGCATGATTTAGGACCAGCTGGAGCGACAGGTGCAATGGTACGTACACTTGCAACGCTTGTTGAACGTTTCGGAGAAGAATAGGATAATAAGAGAAGGCTGTTCCTACATTTTGGAACAGCCTTTTTTATTGATATATGGTGTTACGGCCGATGTAACTTTACTTTATAGAGAAATTGTATATAAAGTCCCGTTTAAAGCAAAGGAAGTGCGGCCCGTTTCTTCAGAGACAACTAAAATAAGGGCATCGCTTTTTTCTGATAAGCCAATTGCAGCTCTGTGACGTGTTCCGAGTTCAGGATCAACTTCTGTACTTTTCGTTAATGGAAGAATATTAGCAGCAGAAACAATATGGTTATTTTTAACGAGAACGGCTCCGTCGTGAAGAGGGTTCCCTGGATAAAAAATCGATTCGAGCAGTGGTGCGGTTAAATGAGCATGTAATGTTGTTCCAGTTTGAATACAAGATTCAAGTGGCTCGTTTCGTTCCACAACAATAAGAGCACCATGTTTTCTGGCACTTAAATGTTGAACAGCTGTTGTAATGAACTGTGAGCTTTCTGTATAAGGTGATAAATACGCTTGAATATAGTATGTAGCTGCCAGTGTTTGTACATTTGCTAACATATGATGAATATCTTCCATCTTGCACAAAATACATTCATCTTCTTTATCAATTGCCTGCCTCATAATTGATAATTCTTTTTCAGCAATTTCAATCATTTGCTTTGTTTGTATTTTGAGCTCTTCTGACAAGCCCCATTCTTGCATAATCCTCATTCCCTTTAGTGGAGTATTTAATCATAGTGTATACAAATATTCCTAGTAAAATCCTGTTAGATTGTAAAAAATATTGAGATACAGGTTGTTTTTTTCATATAATAAAGGTATGACAAGCGAGAGGGGATAGAGGTATGAACTGGAAACAAGAATTTAGTCGCTGGCTTTCATATGCAGAGTTAGATGCAGAACTAAAAGAACAGTTAGAAAACATGAAGCAAGATGAGAAAAAAATCGAGGACAGCTTTTATAAAAATCTAGAATTCGGCACAGGTGGTATGCGTGGTGAACTTGGTGCTGGTACGAACCGTCTGAACGTATACACAGTTCGTAAAGCGACACAAGGATTAGCGAAGTTTATTGAAAAGTTAGGTGAAGAAGCGAAGAAGCGTGGTGTTGTTGTAGCGTATGATTCTCGCCATAAATCACCTGAGTTCGCAATGGAAGTTGCTGCTACACTAGGTGCACACGGCATTACAACATATGTGTTTGAAAGCTTACGTCCAACGCCAGTGCTTTCTTTCGCAGTTCGTCATTTACATACAGTGAGTGGAATCGTTCTTACGGCAAGTCATAATCCGCCTGAATATAACGGTTATAAAGTATACGGTGAAGATGGTGGGCAGTTGCCTCCAAAAGAAGCTGATGAATTAATTAGCTACGTAAACGCAGTAGAAGATGAATTAACAGTTGAGGTTGCTGATGTGGAGCAATTAAAAGCTGACGGTTTATTACATATTATTGGACAAGAAGTCGATGATGCATATGCTGCAGAATTGAACAATGTCATTATTAATAAAGAAATGGTACAAAAGGTTGGGAAAGATTTAAAAATCGTCTTCACACCACTACACGGAACATCAAATATTTCTGTACGCCGTGGTTTAAAAGAAGTTGGATTTACAGATGTAACAGTTGTAAAAGAGCAAGAGTTACCAGATCCGAACTTCTCTACAGTAAAATCACCGAACCCAGAAGAGCATGCAGCATTTGAATATGCAATTCGTGACGGTGAGAAGGTAGGCGCAGATGTGTTAATCGCAACGGATCCTGACGCAGACCGCCTTGGTGTAGCAGTTCGTAATCACGATGGTGAGTTCCAAGTATTAACTGGTAACCAAACAGGTGCATTAATGCTTGATTACTTATTATCTCAAAAGAAAGAAAACGGAACACTACCAGAGAACGGTGTTGTATTAAAAACAATCGTAACGTCTGAAATTGGTCGTACAATCGCGAAAGCATACGGTTTAGATACAGTTGATACGTTAACTGGATTTAAATTTATCGGTGAGAAAATTAAACAGTATGAAGAAAGCGGACAATACGAATTCCAATTCGGTTATGAGGAAAGCTATGGTTATTTAATCCGTCCATTCTGCCGTGATAAAGATGCAGTACAATCTGTTCTATTTGCATGTGAAGTAGCTGCATACTACAAATCACAAGGTAAAACGTTATACGATGGTCTATTAGAAGTGTTTGAGAAGTACGGTTTCTTCCGTGAAGATCTTGTATCGTTAACGCTAAAAGGAAAAGATGGAGCGGAACAAATTCAAGAAATGATGGCAACATTCCGTGAAAATCCTCCGAAAGAAGTAGCGGGCTTAACAGTTGTAGCAGTTGAAGACTATAAAGCGAGCATGATTACATCTTTACAAGATGGACATAAAGAAGAGATTCACTTGCCGAAATCAAATGTGTTAAAATATCAATTAGAAGATGGTTCTTGGTTCTGCCTACGTCCATCTGGAACTGAACCGAAGATTAAGTTCTACTTCGGTGTTCAAGATAATTCTTTACAAAATAGTGAACAAAAGTTACTTACTATTAAAGAAGATATTATGAATCGTTTATAATATAAAGTAATTTTAAGTAGTAAGGAACAAAAGGGAGCGAAACCTCCCTTTTGTTTTATGTAGGAAATGATTGCTATGAATTCCGACAGGAGAGAGGGTATTTTGTGATGAAAAAAGTAAGAAAAGCGATAATCCCAGCAGCTGGATTAGGAACACGTTTTTTACCAGCAACGAAAGCGATGCCGAAAGAAATGTTACCGATTGTTGATAAACCAACTATCCAATACATTGTAGAAGAAGCAGTAAAATCAGGAATCGAAGATATTATTATCGTTACTGGTAAAACGAAGCGTTCTATTGAAGATCATTTTGATAATGCATTTGAGTTAGAGCAAAACTTATTAGAAAAGAAAAAGTATGAGTTACTTGAAAAAGTACAGGCTTCTTCAAAAATGGTAGACATTCACTATATTCGTCAAAAAGAACCAAAAGGATTGGGTCATGCTGTTTGGTGTGCGCGTAAATTCATTGGTGATGAGCCATTCGCTGTTTTATTAGGTGATGATATCGTTCAAGCTGAAAAACCATGTTTACGTCAATTAATTGAAGAATATGATAAAACGCTTTCTTCTGTTATTGGTGTACAAACGGTTCCAGAAGATGAAACACACCGTTACGGAATTATCGATCCGTTAGAGCAGGAAGGACGTCGTTACCAAGTTCGCAATTTCGTTGAGAAACCAGCAGCAGGTACAGCACCTTCAAACTTAGCAATTATGGGACGTTACGTTTTAACACCTGAAATCTTCATGTTCTTAGACCAGCAACATATTGGTGCTGGTGGCGAAATTCAGTTAACAGATGCGATTCAAAGCTTAAACGAAATTCAACGTGTATTCGCTTACGACTTCGAAGGAAAGCGCTACGACGTAGGTGAAAAGTTAGGATTTGTTCAAACAACAATCGAAATGGCACTGCAACACCCAGAATTACGTGATGACATGGTTACGATGATGAAGAAAATTTTAGAAGAACAAACGAATCAAGAGTCTTAATATAAAAAAGGAGTTGTTCCAGTAGGAACAACTCCTTTTTCTTATGAAATCGTCGAATGAGAATGCTGATAAGCGGAACGACGTACAGCATAGTATATACGAGGTGCGATAATAGCACCGATAATGGTAAATGCAATATCTTTTACTGCGAACCACATCATAATCATCCAAGCCGCTTTATAGCTCATATTACCACCCATGAAGAGATTGACTGCTCCGTACATGTAAGTAGTACCGATAATATACGTTAAAATGATTCCTGTGAACGAAGCAATTGTAAATGTACTGAATGTCGGTCGTTCTTTTTGTTCTACTAGTTTTCCTGATACGTAAGCAACGATAATAAATGCAATAATAAAGCCACCAGTAGGATCTAAAAGTGCTCCAAATCCAGCTTTGAAGTTAGCGAAGATTGGCGCACCTGCTACTCCAACGAGCATGTAAACGGTCATTGATAATGCACCAAGTCTACTTCCAAGAAGAAGCCCTGCTAAAATTGCGAAAAATGGTTGCATAGATAGTGGGACGCCCGCTATTTGTAAGAATGGTGCCCAAGATACAATATTTGCACCAATGGCCATAAGAGCAACGAACATGGCAGCTAATGCTAAATCTAAAACATGAAATCTTCTCATAATGTTAACCTCCTGTTGTTTTTAGGTTAACATTATCGTAGCGAAAAGATTTACTTGTTGTCAATTAAAATATTTTGATAAGAAGGCTTCAAATAGTCTCTTAACAACGTATAAGGAATACGAAATTGCGGAATTCCACTTGAATAAGGGGCAATTTCATATAAAGGGAAATAAATGACGAGATTGTCCGGTTCTAAAAAGAAGTGGAACTTTTTCGTGCTCATGACTTTTTCAGATGCATCAGGAAAATAAATACTTTCATTTTGTTTAATTTGTCTTACAATCTCAGCACGAATTACTTCTTTGTATGCATCTTTTTGTTGAAATAAATCGTCTAAGTGTAGTAACTTTTTTTCGTTTAAATCGAATGTGTTTGCCTTCCACGTATAAAGACCATGTGCTCCGCCTGTATATTGATAGTAATTCAAATATAGGCTAAGAAAAGGTGGTTTATTTAAAGAGACTTTATAATCAACATTCGCCACGTACGGATGAAATGGTGTACTTGATCCTTCTGTTTCTTTATAATATTTTTTTGCGTCTTTTTCTAATTTGGTTTTAAATTTGTCAGTAGATTTTTTGTAATAGAAATTGAGCTTATTTTGAAATTTAGAATCGGAAAAGTTATGAAAAGAAGGTCTGTTAATTTGATATTCTATATAAGGTTTCTTACCTTTTTGTGTGACAGTCTGAACATCGATTGTCAGGTTGGATGCTTTGGCTGCTAGTGCACAATTTGGTACAATAGTCAGCAAGGAGCACATAAGCAGTAATATACAAAATTTCTGTTTCATTTAGGTGAAACCTCCTTATATAAGTGTTATAAGTAGTTTGAAAATAAATAGGTAAAATTATACATTTTATTAAAGTAAGAGAAGGGGGAAACGATATGGCAAAAACTTTAATGGATTCACTTGGAATTGAGTTGTTAGAGATGACAGAAGATAAGGTGGTTGCTACGATGCCCGTAGATGAGCGTACGCATCAGCCATTTGGATTTTTACATGGTGGTGCTTCTGTTGCGTTGGCGGAAACAGTAGCAAGTGTCGGTTCATACAATTTAATTGATCAAGAAAAATGCATCTGTTTCGGTCTAGAAATTAATGCAAATCATATTCGCTCAAAGAAAGATGGAATTGTAACAGCGATCGGAACACCGATACATAGAGGAAACTCAACGATGGTTTGGGATGTACGTATCATTGATGAGAATGACGATTTATTATGTATTTCAAGATGTACAGTAGCAATTAAAGAAAAACGTGAAAAGTAAAAAAAGAGGCGCTCATTAGAGCAGCCTCTTTTTCTTATAATTAGAACTGGATTTTCTTCTCTAAGAAACCTTTTAGTTCGCTAATTGGCATACGAACTTGTTCCATTGTGTCACGGTCACGTACTGTAACAGCTTTGTCTTCAACAGAGTCGAAGTCGTATGTGATACAGAATGGAGTACCGATTTCGTCTTGACGACGGTAACGTTTACCGATAGAACCAGTCTCGTCAAAGTCTACCATGAAGTCTTTAGCTAGTTCTGCGAATACTTCAGTAGCACCTTCAGATAGCTTTTTAGATAATGGTAAGATTGCTGCTTTATATGGTGCTAAAGCAGGGTGGAAACGAAGAACTGTACGAGAGTCGTTCTCTAATTGCTCTTCTTCATAAGCATCACATAAGAATGCTAATGTTACGCGGTCAGCACCTAAAGATGGCTCGATGCAGTATGGTACGTAACGCTCATTCGTTTGTGGATCGATATAGTTAAAGTCTTCGTTAGAGTGTTCCATGTGACGTTTTAAATCGAAGTCTGTACGAGATGCAACGCCCCATAGTTCGCCCCAACCGAATGGGAATTTGAATTCAATGTCAGTTGTTGCGTTACTGTAGTGAGATAATTCCTCTTCACCGTGGTCACGAAGACGCATGCTTTCTTCAGTCATACCAAGTGAAAGTAACCAGTTCTTACAAGTTTCACGCCAGAATGCGAACCACTCTAAATCTTCACCAGGCTTACAGAAGAATTCAAGTTCCATTTGTTCGAATTCACGTGTACGGAATGTGAAGTTACCAGGCGTGATTTCGTTACGGAAGCTCTTACCGATTTGGCCAATACCAAATGGAAGTTTTTTACGCATAGAGCGTTGTACGTTTTTGAAGTTTACGAAAATACCTTGTGCTGTTTCAGGACGAAGGAAGATTTCGTTTGTGCTAGACTCTGTAACACCTTGGAATGTTTTGAACATTAAGTTGAACTGACGGATTTCAGTGAATTCTTCACTACCGCAATCAGGACATTTTACTTCATGTTCTTTCATTAAGTCAGCCATTTGGTCGAAAGTAAGACCATCAACAACCATTTCGATGCCTTTTGCATCTAATGCATCTTCAATTAATTTGTCAGCACGATGACGCGCTTTACATTTTTTACAGTCGATCATTGGATCGTTGAAGTTACCAACGTGACCAGAAGCGATCCAAGTTTTTGGGTTCATTAAAATAGCTGCGTCTAAACCAACGTTGTATGGAGATTCTTGAATGAATTTTTTCCACCAAGCTTTTTTAACGTTATTTTTTAATTCGATTCCAAGTGGACCATAATCCCAAGTGTTTGCAAGACCACCGTAAATTTCAGAACCAGGGAAAACGAAACCGCGATGTTTCGCTAAGTTTACTACTTGTTCCATTGAATACATAATAAAATCCTCCTTTTGAAAGTTAACGTATTGGCGATGACGTGCTCAGGTAACTTGTGAAACGAGCAGTATATGCTTTAAAAAACATAAAAAAACGCTCATCCCAAGGCTTTATTGCCTAGGGACGAGCGTTTGCCCGCGGTTCCACCCTAGTTGATACACAAAAGGTGCATCCACTTTATCACGTATTGCTCGAGACTGCCGTTTCCTTGCGGCTTCAGGCTTTCACTATCCCTGAATCGCTTTTTGTGCAAGTACTTATAAGTCCGTCATCGCTACTTATATTAATAATAATGAACATATTCTAACACGTTCTTTTTTAAATCTCAATAGAGGAACGCGTCTATCTATGATAGAGTCTCACCTATTTTTTCGTTATTTATTCCGTAATTTTCTTTAATGTGCTTAATTGCTTCACGCCTGCTGAGCGGGGCAAGTTCGTTATTTTGCACGTATTCCCAAACGACATCGGACTTTGTTTTTGCGTATTCGCGAAGTACCCATCCAATCGCTTTTTGAATGAAAAATTCTTTCGAAGAATGTAGTTGTCCAATAACCCAAAAAAGAAGTTCTTCATCCATCTTTTGTTTATATTTTAGCTGGAATAAAATAGCGGCGCGTTGTAACCATATGTTATCTGATGCAATCCATTTTGGAATATAGGCAGAAATCAATTCGGGATGTTGTAAAAAGATATTACCTAAAAATGTAGGGACGATGCTATCGACAGTGTCCCACCAAGATTTTGTTACAATGAGTTCTTCTAAGAAGGGGATATGCGTTTCGTTTATATGCTTTTTATATTTTTGCATCATATCGAGTGCGGCTGCCTGAAATTCTCGTTCTGGTAAATCCCAAAGCTCACGTACGATAACTTGGAAGTCTTTTTGGTCTGGGAGAGTATGTATTTGAATGACGTCTTTCAATAATTGTCTTCTCTCGGGAGTTTGAATACCAAGAAACGGGAAGTGATTTTTCATATAACGTGCCATCGGTTCTGCTTTTTCTGGGTTTTGATTTGCTATGAAGTGCTCTTGTAATGCTTTTACAAATGGGTGCATAAGTACATTCTCCTCTCTTATTATCTTGCTTATTTCATTATACAGAGAGTTTGGTTGAATTTTAAAACATAACTTGCCATGTAACGAAATATGTTGAAAGTAGAGAGGAGAGGATAAGATGGAAGATCAAGGCGTACTAGCAGGTTTCTTTGCTCTTAGTTTTGCGTTTATTCTTGTTATCATAATTTGGGCAATTATTTCGTATTTGTTAACGGCTTTTGCACTGTATACGATGGCGAAAAATGATGGTGCAACGGATGGGGTTCTTGCTTTTATTCCTTTTATAAATAGTAAAACGTGGGGCGATTTAGCAAAAGATAAATTACCAGATTTCTTGAAAGAAGAAGCAGGATGGAAAGTATTCGGCATATATGTCGCGTGTTTCATTTTTAATTTCGTACCAATTATAAGTATACTAGCAACAGCTGTATCGATTGTGTTATCCATTTATCTCATCTACGCTATCTTAGACAGATATGGAACGAACTCTATATTATTTACAATTATTCATGTCATCACATTTTCGGTGTTCTTGCCGATTCACTTGTTCATTATTCGAAATGAGCCGGTGAGGTATAACGAGTAGTATATGTAATATTTGAGATAGAAAAAGCGCCCTGAAAGCAGGGCGCTTTTTGTGCTACATAAGGTAGCGTACATAAATATAAATATGAGAAATGATTAATGAAACGATCATAATTGGGAAACCGACTTTTAAGAAGTCCATGTAGCTAAATTTATGTCCTTCTCGGCTTGCGATACCTGCAACGATTACGTTAGCAGAAGCGCCGATTAATGTTCCGTTTCCGCCTAGACAAGCACCTAATGCTAATGCCCACCATAATACGTCGATTTGCGCGTCAGCAGGTGATAAACCTAATCCGACAGCCATATCGTTAATAAGAGGAATCATTGTTGCAACGAATGGAATGTTATCAATCGTTGCAGAGGCGATACCAGATACCCATAAAATAAGGATAGATGCGTAAGAAATATCTCCGCCTGTTATGCCAATTACTTTTTGAGCTAACATTTTAATAAGACCGATATCGATAAGTCCTCCAACGAGTACGAATAGTCCTGCGAAGAAGAAGATTGTTACCCATTCTACACTTGCGAATACTTCTTCAATTTCATGTTCTTTCACACCGATTAACATAAGTACAGTAGCACCAGTTAAAGCGATGATAGCTGCATCAACGTGGAAAATGGAATGGGTCATGAAACCTACAATTGTAAGTCCAAGTACTGTTAAAGACTTTTTCATTAATACTGGATCTTTAATGTATTGTTTTTCATCTAAACTCATTAATTTTTTAACTTGTACAGGATCAGCGATTAATTGTTTGCGGTACATGAAGTAAAGTATTGCTGCTGTCACAGCAATAATAATAATTACGATTGGCGCTAAGTTTAGCAAGAAAGCATTGAAATCTAAATGCTTATTGGCAGAACCAATCATAATGTTAGGTGGATCACCAATTAATGTTGCTGTTCCCCCGATGTTTGAAAAAATAATTTCAGAAAGTAAATAAGGAACAGGATTTACTTGCAGTATGCGCGTAATAGATAAAGTAACTGGAACAACAAGAAGTACAGTTGTAACGTTATCTAAAAACGCGGAACCAAGTGCAGTAAGTAAGGAAAGTGAAATTAAAATTTTAATTGGATTTCCTTGCGCTCCTTTTGCTGCTTTAATGGCAACGTATTGGAAGACACCCGATTTACTCGTAATGTTCACCAAAATCATCATACCGATGAGTAGTGTAATCGTCCCCCATTCAATATGTTTCGTAAAGGCATTGTGTAAATCAACAACCCCCATAATTACCATGAGTGCTGCACCAAGAAGTGCGATGACAGCGCGATTAATTTTTTCAGAAATAATAATGGCATATGTAATTAAAAAGACTGCGATAGCAAAATAATACTGCCAGTTTGCGAGCTCTTGCGTTGTTTCGTGCAAAACTCTCATCTCCTTTCATTCACTTTTCTTAGTGTGTCAAAAATTAACTAGATGAAACACACATAACGTCATTATAAAGTAGAAAAATGTCGGATGTAAATGAAAGGGCTTATTTTGTTATATTTTCTGCAACTGTTACTTTTTCTTATTTTTAAAAATATTTGCGGGCATTTGACATATATATAAGATACATCCAATCTGAATATTTAAAATGGAATTAGCATTCGAGCTTGTTCGTGTAGGAGTGTCAAATAGAAAGGAATGACAAAGATGATAAGGAAGGGATCGTATGAATGAACAACAATTTTTATTTTTGGATTTTGAGTTTACGATGCCCCAGCACAGAAAAAAACCAAAAGGATTTTTCCCGGAGATTATTGAGGTAGGACTCGTTTCGGTTGTTGGCTGTAAGGTAGAAGATACGTATTCAGCTCATGTTAGGCCGAAGACTTTTCCTTCTTTAACGGATCGATGTAAGAAATTTTTAGGGATTAAACAAGAAGTCGTAGATAAAGGAATTTCGTTTCCAGAACTCGTTGAAAAACTTGCAGAATATGAAAAGAGATGTAAACCGACCATTGTTACGTGGGGAAATATGGATATGAAAGTGTTGAAGCATAATTGTGAAAAAGCGGGAGTAGATTTTCCTTTCCAAGGACAGTGTCGTGATTTATCACTTGAGTATAAGAAGTTTTTTGGTGAGAGAAATCAAACAGGACTGTGGAAAGCAATTGAGGCGTATGGAAAAGTAGGGACGGGTAAGCATCATTGTGCGCTAGATGATGCGATGACGACGTATAATATTTTTAAGTTAGTAGAAAAAGATAAAGAGTATTTAGTGAAACCAGCACCTCCAACATTAGGGGAACTCGTTGATTTTTCAAAAGTGTTAAAGAAAGTGAGTACACAGTAACGACCAAATTGCACAGTATGTAATTTGGTCGTTTTGTTTTTTTAAAGTTTGTAGTCTTTTTTTAATTGCTCTAATGTTTCTAGACTACGAACTGCAAAAGGTGAATCATCTTCAGAAAATGAATTCATTTGAGTTTCTAATGCTAATTTGAGTGAATCTGTATAATCTGGAATTTCTCCTTCATATTTCTTCACCATTTGCTCTGGAATGTTCGTCTGTTCACGAAAAGCTAAAGCACGTCTTTCGTGGAAAAATGGTACGTCAGCTTGTTTTACGTTATGTAAGTCACCTTGCACCGGATGTTTTAAAACAGCTAATACTTTTACGACGTAACTGCCAGGGCGGCTATTTGTAACTTCGCCAATGTATTTTCCCGTTTTATAAATACCAGTAACGATTTCGCCAATTTCAAATGTTTCTCTCATATTTTTCACCTCAAGTTTATAGTAAGGAAAGTAGAAGAAGGAGTCAAAGAAATCATTCGCGTTCGGAATGCCCCCTTGAGAATGTGGATAGGTTCCACTATAATTTAAGATAATATAACAGAAAATTCTGATGACTTGTGAATCCTATAATAAGGAGTGATTTATATGATGCCATTATATTTTCCGGAAGATAAAACAGAATATATTATTCCAGGGATTGTTTGTGTTCTATTTATTATCGGTGCGGTTGCCACGTGGCGTATGTTCATTCGTGTATCAAAACGAGAAGCAGATCGATTACAGAAAGTTGAAGAAAAGCTGTTAGCTGAAAAGAAACAGTAACTCATTTTTGTATGTTTCCCTCTATGCTCGGACAATCTAAGGGCAGAATGTATTTTGGAGGGAATAAAATGAAAAAACGGCTTTTTTTCAGTTGTTGTTTACTATTTCTGATGGCAGGTTGTGACCAAGGAAAGCCGAAAGAAATTGACGTGAAATTACATAATGCTTCAGGTGATGAAGTGGGGACTGCGAAAGTAGTGCAGCAAACAAGCGGAGTAAAAATTAAGATTAAAGGGGAAGGGTTCACACCTGGCCCACACGGCATACATGTACATGAAATTGGTGAGTGTAAAGCACCGCGTTTTGAATCATCTGGGAATCATTTTAACCCTGATAATAAAAAGCATGGACTCCTTAATCCGAAGGGTGCAGAAAACGGTGATTTACCGAACGTAATTGCAGACGGTTCCGGGAAAATTAAAGCAGAAATTGATGCGCCACATATAACGCTTGAAGAAGGGAAAACGACGATTCATAGAAAAGATGGAGCGTCTATTATTATTACAGAAAATGCTGATGATGGTATGACACAACCGACAGGTAAATCAGGTGATCGAATTGCTTGTGGGGTTATTGTAAAAAAAGCGTCGGATATGAAGAAAAAATAAAAGCTACCGTGCGCGGTAGCTTTTATGTGTAGTGTAAGTGAAAATATATCGGCGATTATTGGGATATATCGACTGTAACTTAAAATATATCGGCGATTATTGGAATATATCGACCGTAACTCAAAATATATCGGCGATTTTTAAAATATATCGACTTACCGACAAAATATGACAAAGGAGGCTGTCCAAAATAGCCTCCTTTCTTATTATGAAAACGTATGGCGCAGCCTATTTAAAATTTCTTCTAAAACAGACCTTGGACAGCCGATGTTAATTCGAATATGTTCTTCGCCGCCTAATCCGTATTTCTCACCAGGTTCAACAATAATTTTTCCTTTTTCTTCGAGCAATTTAGTGCGCTCATCTTGAGACAGTTGTAGGCGAGAGCAATCAATCCATAATAAAAAGCTACCTTCTGGCTTCGTTACGGAAAGAGAAGGTATGTGATCTTTCATATATTTACAAGCAAATTGAGCATTATCTTCTATATATAATCGAATTTCATTTAGCCAATCGTTACATTCTGTATAGGCACTTACCATCGCTGTATAGGCAAATGTATTTAATCCGTGGAAGCCTTGTCTATATTGGATAGATGTAAAGGCTTGACGGAGTTTTTCATTTGGAATGATAATAATCGATGCTTGTAATCCAGCGATATTAAATGTTTTACTTGGAGCCATACAAGTTATCGTGCGCACTGCTAGTTCTTCAGATAAAGAAGCGAACGGTGTATGTGTATGATTTGCATAAATAATATCGGAATGAATTTCATCTGCGACAACGATTACATTATATTTTGTACATAAAGATCCAAGTTTTGTTAATTCCTCTTTCGTCCAAACACGACCTATCGGGTTGTGAGGACTGCAAAGAAGCATAAGTTTGACGCCTTGTTGAAATTGCTTTTCTAAATGTTCGAAATCTATCGCATATGTATCATTGTGTTTCTGTAATGGACTTACGCATAATTGTCTATTGTTTGTTGTGACCATTTCGAAAAATGGGGGATAAATAGGTGGTTGTACGAGAACGGATTCGTTTTCCTTTGTGAAGGCCTGTATGCTCGTACTAAGAGCTGGAACGATTCCGGCGCTAAAGACAATCCATTCTTTTTGAATATCCCAGTTGTACTGTTTTTTTGTCCAATTACAAATAATATCGCCAATATTTTCGGGAGGAAGTGTATAGCCGAAAATAGGATGCTCGATACGTTGCTTTAAAGCAGTTTGAATTGGTTGTGGTACTTCAAAATCCATATCAGCAATCCAAGCGTGGATAAGTTCTTCGTTTTTATATGTATCCCATTTTGTACTATGAGTTCCACGGCGATTGACTGCGTTATGAAATAGTTGCATAAGTTTGCTCCCTTCTTCTGTAAAACCGTTAAGTTATGAATGTTCTCTCTCTTCTTATAGAATAGCTGATGTGATAGGATAAAGAAAAGTATTAAAAAGTGAAAAGGCGGGAAGCGAATGGGTACATATGAAAAGATGATAGAGGTTGTGAAGAATTGGGATCCGTTTCAAATGGGACCGGAGTTTTATGAAACAGAAGCGAGCGATGTTGTGAACGTCGCAAGTGTGTTTGATGATTCAAAATACATCGCAAAGAAGATTCAACATATATACTTTATGTCTTTTGAGGAAGTACCTGCGCTTGAAAAATGTGAGAAGTTAGCTGTGGAATTACTTGTAATAAAAGAAGGCGGAAGTTGTTCAATATAGGCTGTCGGAAATTCCGACAGCCTTTTTTACATTATTGCGCAGAAAAAGCGATAATTTCTTCATAAACATGTTCTGGTTTTTCTTCAGGTAGTAAATGCCCTGTGTTTTCGTAAGAAATAAATTTCGAATTCGGTAAATCTTTGTGCAGACGATGACCTACATGTACAGGGACGACCCGATCTTTTTCACCCCAAATGAGTAGCGTAGGTGTTTCGATTTTTTGTAATTCAGTTGAAGATAAGTCACCTTCACGATCTCGTATCATACGAGTTAAAGCGGGGAATATACGGTCGTCATAAAAAGGAGCAGAGTAACCTTCCTTCATTTCATCGTCAATTAATGAGTGATCATGAACGACATTCATTAAGTTATGAACAATACCACGCCGTATAATCCAGTTCTTTACGTATAAATGAAAGAACGGTAAATAAGAAGAGTACAGTAAAGGTAAAGTTGCGCGTGCTAAATAGCTCGAGCTACATAGTAAAATTGTCTTTGAAATTAATTCAGGACGTATACGGTTTACGTAAAGTGAAATTTGGCCGCCCATAGAATGTCCAACTAACACAATATTTGAGAGAGATAAGTGTTCAATTAAATCGATTATAATCGTTGCTAAATTATGATAAGAGTACTTAAATAGATGAGACTTATCACTTTTTCCGAACGGTGGTAAATCAAGAGCAATGACTGTGCCTTCTTTCGATAGTAAAGGAATAAGACGGCGGTAACTGAATGAGGAAGATAAAAAACCGTGAACGAGCACGAAAGTCGGATGTGTTGTTTTATTATCATGTTCATACAATTCGTAATGAATCGTAGTGCCGCGAGTGGAAAAAGTGAAATAAGGACAAGTATATTGGTGATTCATTTTTTGTCACTCCATTGATTTTTGTTCATATCATCTCCAAGGCAGAAAAAAATATGTTAACAAAAAAAGGCAAGATGACGATGTCATCTTGCCTTTCGTATATTCAGTATTACCCGCGAACAATATGAGGCGGTGTTTTTCCTTGTAACGCTGCAACTAAATTTTCAGCGGCGGTCATAGCCATTTGTTGCCTAGTTTTTAATGTTGCAGATCCGATATGTGGTAAGGTCACAACATTTTGTAATGATAAGAGCGGATTATCTTTTTGAATCGGCTCTTGTGTAAACGTATCGATGCCTGCTGCAAAGATTTTCTTTTCTGTTAACGCATGGATTAACGCTTCTTCATCTACTGTTTTCCCGCGAGAAGCATTAATGAAGATAGCTGTTTCTTTCATGAATGAAAATTCCTTTTCTCCGATAAGATGGTACGTTTCATCTGTTAATGGAGTAAGAAGAACGATAAAGTCAGACTGTTTGAGTAGCGTCTGTAAATCACAATATGTAGCATCGAATTTTTGTTCAGCTTCTTCTTTTCGGCGACGGTTATAATAAAGAACATCCATATCAAATCCGAATTTCGCTCGTTTTGCAACAGCTTCACCAATTCGGCCCATACCGATAATGTCGATTGTACTATGGTGTACATCTAGCCCAAAGTGCTCTTTTCCAATTTCGGCATTCCATTCACCATTTTTTACGTAGGAGTCGAGTTCACAAACACGACGACCAGCAGATAACATAAGAGCAAAAACGAGGTCAGCTACTGTATCATCTAGTACGTAAGGTGTATTTGTTCCGATTACATTGCGTTTTTCCATCGCTTGTAAATCAAAATTATCGTAACCGACAGAAATGTTGCTTACTACTTTTAAGTTAGGAGCCGCCTCCAATAATTCTTCATTAATAGCAGATCCAAAATTTAATAAACCATCTTTATCTTGTATTTTCTCTAGTAGAACATCACGAGGTACCTTCTCATTTTGCTCCCATTTTTCATAATCACAGTGTTCTGATAAATAGTTTTCTACAAATGTTGGAACTGGTTCAGCAATATAAACTTTTGGTTTCACGGTTCCATCCCCTTTCGCTTTATCACGCATTTATCCGCTGATTAAAGTTTCACTTTACCCCGCTTTAACGAGCAGTAAGACTCCCACCTAAAAAGAAGGTTGAGACAAAGAAGCGAGGTGGGAGATCAACTGCTCGTAAAAGCCCGATTGGTTCAACTAATAATCAGCGGGGTGAAGCATTCCGCTGATTAAAGTTTCACTTTATTTTGACATAATTCACTAAAAAAATCTTCTTTTCAAACTGGAAAGGCTATTTGTATAATTTAGACACAAACGAAAAGGAAGGATGATTTATATGGTGACAGAAAAGGAATTAGAATTATTAGCTTGTCTTGAAAAAAGTAGTCGATTATCTGTAGATACATTAGCGAAGCTGTTAAATATAGAAGTAGAAGAAGTAAAGAAAATGGTTGAAAAATTAGAAGCGGAAAAGATTATTGTGGATTATGTAACACATATCGATTGGACGAAGGTGAAAGAACATACAGGTTTAACGGCAATGATTGATGTGAAGGTTACGCCAAAGCACGGCGTTGGGTTCGATGCGGTTGCGGAACAAATTTATCGTTATTCAGAAGTAAAGTCTGTGTATTTAATGTCAGGGACATACGATCTTTCTATTACGTTAGAAGGAAAGACAATGGGAGAAGTAGCGATGTTTGTTTCTGAGAAATTAGCAACAATTGAATCTGTTGTTTCTACGACAACACATTTCATTTTGAAGAAGTATAAACATGAGGGAATTATTTATGAAAAAAACGATGATGATAAGCGAATTGTGGTGACACCATGAAGCAATTTGAACTATCTAGAGCGGCAGAATCGTTACAACCATCTGGTATTCGAAAGTTTTTCGATTTAGCAGCTAATATGAAAGGTGTTATATCTCTTGGGGTAGGGGAGCCTGACTTTGTTACACCTTGGAACGTGAGGCAAGCATGTATTCGTTCTTTAGAACAAGGATATACGTCATATACAGCAAATGCAGGATTATTGGAGCTCCGTCAAGAAATAGCAAAGTATCTAAAAAAACAATTTGCAGTTTCTTATGATCCAAACGATGAAATCATTGTTACAGTTGGAGCAAGTCAGGCGTTAGATGTAGCGATGCGCGCCATTATAAATCCTGATGACGAAGTACTTATTATTGAGCCAAGTTTCGTTTCTTATGCCCCACTTGTGACATTAGCTGGAGGCGTTCCAGTTCCTGTGGCGACTACTTTAGAAAATGAATTTAAAGTACAACCAGAACAAATTGAAGCAGCTATTACAGCGAAGACAAAGGCAATTTTACTTTGTTCACCAAATAACCCAACAGGTGCAATGTTAAACAAGTCCGAGCTTGAAGAAATAGCAGTGATTGTTGAGAAGTACAATTTAATCGTATTATCTGATGAAATTTATGCAGAACTTGTATACGACGAAGCATATACAAGTTTCGCGAGTATTAAAAATATGCGTGAGCATACGATTTTAATTTCAGGATTTTCAAAAGGATTTGCAATGACAGGATGGCGTCTTGGTATGATTGCAGCTCCTGTTCATTTTTCAGAATTAATGCTCAAAATTCACCAATATTCTATGATGTGTGCCCCGACGATGTCTCAGTTCGCAGCACTTGAAGCGTTACGTGCGGGGAATGATGAAGTAATTCGGATGAGAGATAGTTATAAGAAACGCCGTAATTTTATGACGACATCTTTCAATGACATGGGATTAACGTGTCATGTGCCGGGTGGAGCATTTTATGTCTTTCCTTCAATCGCTTCAACTGGACTATCTTCAGCGGAATTTGCAGAACAGTTATTATTAGAAGAAAAAGTGGCTGTTGTACCTGGAAGTGTATTTGGCGAAAGTGGCGAAGGGTTTATTCGTTGTTCGTATGCAACATCGCTTGAACAGCTTATGGAAGCAATGAAGAGAATGGAACGGTTTATAGAGAATAAAAAAAGGACAAAACACAATACGTTTTGTCCATAAAAGGGGGGGAATACTAGAAAGCCATGTGTTAGTATTCTATCCTAATATTGGAGAATTATACTTACTTAAGGAAATTTTTTCATGAATTTTGAATGAGCTCTGTCATAGTGGTATAATTTACTAATATAAGGTATGCGTATCCTGAGTTGCTTTACTTAGGGTACGTATTAACTAATCGGATATTTAACAATAAATCATCTGCTTTGCTATCTACAATTGTAGAGAAAATGGTAAACGTATGGGAGTGTTTCATATGTCAGAACAATATACAACAGGAGTGGTTGTAACAGGGAAAGTGACTGGGATTCAAGATTACGGTGCATTTGTAGCGTTAGATGCAGAAACACAAGGACTTGTGCATATATCAGAAATTACAAATGGATATGTAAAGGATATTCATGACTTTTTAAAAGTCGGCGATACAGTAGAAGTAAAAGTACTTTCAATTGATGAAGAACACAGAAAAATGAGTTTATCGTTAAAAGCGGCGAAAAGAAAACAAGGACGGATTCTTATACCGAATCCATCTAAGGACGGATTTAATACGCTGCGAGAAAAGCTAACAGAATGGATTGAAGAGTCCGAGTTAACAAAGTAAAAGAGGAGCGCATATGAGCGTTCCTCTTTTACTTTTTCTTATGATATATATTTGCAAATATGATTGCATGCAATCATATTCGTATGTCGAAGGTGAGTAAGGACATACTGACTAGCGAATTTCGTTCGTTTCTGGGTGAGTACCAAGATTTTCTGATGGTTTAAAGAGTAAACCAAGATTAATCAGCCCAGAAATACCGACGATGCCGTAAATAATACGTGCAAGAGCTGAGTTTTGTCCACCGAAAATGGCTGCCACTAAGTCAAACTGGAAGAACCCGATTAATCCCCAGTTTACAGCGCCAATTACAGTAAAGACTAATGCGATACGTTGCAGTGTACTCATGAAAAAGCCCCCCTTAATTGTGAAGCATGAGCAAGCGATGAGTTAATTAACTCTTTTATAGAATGGTGTAGTTATGTTGTTTTTATACATAAAAAATGTTTGAAACAGGATGTATATACATCTATACCGAAAAATGCGAATTTTTATGCAAAAAATGAACTTTTTTTAAAAAATATATATTGGTTACGTTTACAATTGGCTAATCGCTTGATTTACAACTTCAGTTTCGCTAAAGTGAATACAGAAATACATATCCATAATTGGAGGGAAAAAGATGAGTACACATGTAACGTTCGACTATTCTAAAGCGTTATCCTTCATCGGTGAACATGAAATCACTTATTTACGTGATGCAGTGAAAGTAACACATCACGCAATCCACGAAAAAACTGGAGCTGGGAACGATTTCCTTGGGTGGGTAGACCTTCCGCTTCAATATGACAAAGAAGAATTTGCTCGCATTCAAAAATGCGCAGAAAAAATTAAAAATGACTCTGACATTTTACTTGTTGTAGGTATCGGTGGTTCTTACCTAGGAGCACGTGCAGCAATTGAAATGTTAAACCATTCTTTCTACAACACACTTTCTAAAGAACAACGTAAAACTCCACAAGTGCTATTTGTTGGACAAAACATTAGCTCCACTTACATGAAAGATTTAATGGATGTATTAGAAGGTAAAGACTTCTCTATTAACGTTATTTCCAAATCAGGTACAACAACAGAGCCTGCACTAGCATTCCGTATTTTCCGTAAGTTGTTAGAAGAAAAATATGGAAAAGAAGAAGCTCGCAAACGTATTTATGCAACGACAGATAAAGCGCGTGGTGCATTAAAAACATTAGCTGATAATGAAGGTTACGAAACATTCGTTATTCCAGATGATGTTGGAGGACGTTTCTCTGTATTAACGCCAGTTGGTTTATTACCAATCGCAGTGAGTGGCTTAAATATTGAAGAGATGATGAAAGGTGCAGCTGCTGGTCATGATGACTTCGGAACATCAGAACTAGAAGAAAACCCAGCTTACCAATATGCAGTAGTTCGTAACGCTTTATACAATAAAGGAAAAACAATTGAAATGCTTGTTAACTATGAGCCAGCACTTCAATACTTCGCTGAGTGGTGGAAACAGTTATTTGGTGAAAGTGAAGGAAAAGATCAAAAAGGTATTTTCCCATCTTCAGCAAACTTCTCAACTGACTTACACTCATTAGGTCAATACGTTCAAGAAGGTCGTCGTGACTTATTTGAAACAGTTCTAAAAGTAGGTAAACCTACACATGAACTAACAATCGAATCAGAAGAAAACGATTTAGATGGATTAAACTACCTTGCTGGTGAAACTGTAGACTTCGTAAACACGAAAGCATACGAAGGTACATTACTTGCACATAGCGATGGCGGAGTACCAAACTTAATCGTAAATATTCCTGAATTAAATGAGTACACATTTGGTTACCTTGTATACTTCTTCGAAAAAGCATGTGCGATGAGCGGCTACTTATTAGGCGTAAATCCATTTGACCAACCAGGAGTAGAAGCATACAAGAAAAACATGTTTGCTTTACTTGGTAAACCAGGATTTGAAGAATTAAAAGCAGAATTAGAAGAGCGTTTAAAATAATAAAAAGCGGCCGGATCCGGCCGCTTTTTATTATTTCATCGAAAAATCCATCAGTATATTCAAACTAGAGTGGGTATGCTAAGGAAAAAGTCTAGGAGGGATGGACTTGATTCCGATTCAATCAAATTTAGAAGGACGTACATATGCGTTATATAAGTTAGAAGAAATAATGAAGCCACTCGGATATAGCATTGGTGGCAATTGGGATTATGATAAAGGATGCTTTGATTATAAAATTGGTGAAGAAGATGGCTATCAATTTCTGCGAGTGCCATTTACAGCGGTGAATGGTGAATTAGATGTGCCAGGCGTAATAGTCCGTCTTGAAACGCCGTATATTCTTTCGCACGTATATCAAAACGAACTAGATGATCATGTAAATACGTTAACAGCCGGCACGAGTGGATTGGATCAATTTGCTGAGCCGAAAGATCCAGATGGAGATGTAAAAAGAAAATATATCAATATTGGGAAAGTGCTCATGCAGGAACTAGAGCGTCATTTTACTAATGGTGAATAACAATGAGTATGTCGCTTTCAATGAGAACAAAAGAATGAATTGGGTTAATCATATATTGTTCGTCGCGCTTTATACCTAGTAAGAGAACGTTTTGCTTTAAAAGAGTATAGCTACAATTTGCAAAAGTTTGTCCGGTACAGGATGGGGGAAGCTCCATCAGTTGTAATTTATTATCAGAGATTTCGTCGTAAAGTGAAAATAGTACACCTGAAATGGAAGGGAATAAAAGAGAAGCGGTAAATACATAGCTCGTTAATTTATTTCCTTCTATAATTTCTGACACGCCAGCTCTCGTTGCATTTTGTATTTGTTCAGAAGTAAGAAGTTCAGCGATGCAGTGAATGTTTGGGTTGAGCCCTTTTGCAGTTAAAATGTTTAAAATGGATTGTGTATCTGCTAGGCTTTCATTTTTTTCTTTATCAGCTGTTATTAATATAGTGTGAGCCGTTGTAATATTAGCTTTTAATAGCGTTTGATCGTGATGGGGGCACCCCTTTATAAATTCTAAATGATGAAATGGTTTTGGCAGTAAAGAAAGTGTTTCATCAATTAAAACGATATCAAGGTTCGGCTGTAATACGTGCATTTGTTTTACAACGTGCTTTGCCCGTTCGTTCCAGCCGACGATAATCATATGACCGTTAGAAGTTGCAGCTTCTTCTCCTTTAATCTTCATATATTGTTTACTAATCATTTCAGTAGCGAACAGTACCATATAATAAGAACAAAATCCGGTTCCTAATAAAATAATACCTATACCGATAAGTTTGCCCATTAGTGTATGAGGGGCAAAGTCACCGTAGCCAACAGTGAAAATGGTAACGATTGACCACCAAACTCCATCAAACCATGTAGTGAAGTGGGATGGTTCTAATCTATGTATAAGAAAGCCGGAAAAAGCAGTAAGTATAACAATAAAGCAAATTAAACGGAAAATAATGGAATCACGAAATGTATCTACTAAATTTGGACGGGATTTCAATTGCCTATTCCTCCTTACTTTGCAAGACTACATTCATTGTTGCCATTATAGAAAAAAGAAAAACTCTCTAATTAAAAAGAGAGTTTGTTTTACGTTACATACTTTCCACTTCAGTTTGTTGAACACTTTCAAGGTGCTGGAGAGCATAGTAAACATCAGCAGTATGTCTTTTTTGATCGATACATAATTTAAGATGCAAATAGTGAGAACCATTTTCTAACGTTTTAAGCTTCATATTCTTCACTTTTATATCCATTTCTTTTATTTCTTCAATTACAACCGGGATATTGTCCATATTTCGTACAACAAGTTTTACTGCGATATCACGTTGACGAAATGACCTAGGTCCTACAAATTTCATTGTTAACGGTATAAGTTCAACGCTAATCATAAGGAAACACATTCCGAAAATCGCTTCGATATAAAATCCAGCTCCAACAGCAATACCAATACCAGATGCGCCCCAAATCATAGCAGCAGTTGTTAATCCGGCAATACTATCGTTTCCTCTACGTAAAATAACACCGGCACCTAAAAAACCAATCCCTGATACAATTTGAGCGGCAAGTCGAAGTGGGTCCATATTCATATGATCAGTATGTGGTAAATTGTAAGCTGCTTTAATAGAAACAATGGTCAGGAGGCAACTAATTATAGAAATAACTAAACACGTTTTTAAACCAAGTGGTTTACGTTTTAATTCGCGCTCTAAACCGATGGCGAACCCTAAAATAGCCGAGAGACCTAGTTTGATTAATAAATCGGTATAGTCCATATATATTCCTCCTTGTATGGTATCGTATATAAATAAAACGTTTATTATAGAAAGAAACGTTTTTGGATAGAGTGACTTTATATAGAATATATGTAGGAATCTCTTAGAAATGAAAGAGATATTTCGTTTAAGTATATGATATTAAAAAAGAAATGTAGTTAATTTAAAAAAAGTTTATAAAAGGTGTTGCATTTCATTTTTTTGCATGATATATTAATAACCGTCGCTGATGCGGAAACGCAGAAAACGACAAAAAAGAAATTGAAAAACTTAGTTGACATCGAAAAACGAAGATGTTAACATAAGGAAGTCGCAAATGAGCGACCAAGTAGTTCTTTGAA
>NZ_DALYZR010000004.1:0-90 GCF_031983925.1 Bacillus sp. (in: firmicutes)
CGGACCTGTTGCTCCCGTTATTCCTGTCACTCCCGTTGGACCTGTTGCTCCCGTTATTCCTGTCGCTCCCGTTGGACCTGTTGCTCCCGT
>NZ_DALYZR010000004.1:190-152891 GCF_031983925.1 Bacillus sp. (in: firmicutes)
TACTCCTGTCGCTCCCGTTACTCCTGTCGCTCCCGTTACTCCTGTCGCTCCCGTTACTCCTGTCGCTCCCGTTGGACCCGTTGCTCCCGTTATTCCTGTCACTCCCGTTGGACCTGTTGCTCCCGTTACTCCCGTCACTCCGGTTGGACCTGTTGCTCCCGTTATTCCTGTCGCTCCCGTTGGACCCGTTGCTCCCGTTATTCCTGTCGCTCCCGTTGAACCTGTCACTCCCGTTGGACCTGTTGCTCCCGTTATTCCTGTCACTCCCGTTGGACCTGTTGCTCCCGTTGCTCCCGTTATTCCTGTCACTCCGGTTGGACCTGTTGCTCCCGTTGGACCCGTCGCCCCAGTTGGACCTGTCGCTCCCGTTGGACCCGTTGCTCCCGTTGGACCTGTCGCTCCCGTTGGACCCGTTGCTCCCGTCGGACCAGTTGGACCTAGCTTAGGCACTGTCCCATCGCAACTAAAACAACACGAATCAACATGTACACCATTTTGATTATTACACTCACAATACCCATTTATATTATTGCGCCATGAAGACATGTTGATCCCCTCCTTCAAATTCAATCTTTTAAGTATAAGCAACAAATAAAAAAACACCTATCAAATACCCCAGAATAACTTTACTCCGTACATTCTAATAATTATTACATGCGATTTTTACCCCTTTTGCTTGTACTTTTGCCTTCTTACTCAAACGAAATTCTTTTTCTTAATAAAACCACTTGATGTTCTCGTACTTGGAGCACCTTATTTCTTATAGTTGATGAGGGAGAGTGGGAAGAAAGTTAATAAAAAAGAGGCTTCTTGTTAGGAGTCTTCTTTTTTATTTGTTCTTATAGGCCAAAAGGAAACTATCTTTTTTTCACGAATGTAACCTATGAACATAACTAGGAGGGATAACTATGTACCAAACAATTGAAGGCTTCTTGCAATCATGGACATACGAGACTGAGTCTACTCAAAAAATGCTCGATGTACTAACAGATGAATCTTTGTCACAAGAAATCGCACCTGGGCACTGGACGTTAGGAAGAGTCGCTTGGCATATCGTGACGGCAATTCCTGTTATACTATCTGGCACAGGGCTAAAGTTTGAAGGAGAAACGAAAGATTATCCCGTACCAACTTCAGCAAAAACAATTGCAGATGGATATCGTAAAGTGAATACAGCTTTTGTTGAAGCACTTCAAAGCGAATGGACGGATAAAGACTTAACTACTATTAATGACTTCTTTGGCCGCCCTATGCCAAATTCTATATTTTTAATGACACTCATTAATCATCAAAATCACCACCGCGGACAAATGACAGTTTTAATGCGCCAGGCTGGCTTAACAGTTCCTGGCGTATATGGTCCTGCAAAAGAAGAATGGGCTACAGCTGGAATGGAAGCTCCTAAAATGTAACTACAGAAAAAGACAAGGTGTTTACACATCTTGTCTTTTTCTGTAACTTGTTTCATGTGAAACTATTTTACGTATTCTTATCATACAGTTATATCTTCCTTCTCTATATTTTTAATTCCGTAATATGCAATGGCAACTCCAATTGCTGCCAATGCTAGTTGAAGGGGAAGAAAAGTTGCCGTTGAAAACATTGGGGTGTTATTAATTGCAATTGATACAACGATAATTGATGAAACAATTGTAGTTGGCACTGAACGTTTAAGCATTCCGAAATATAGTGGGATTAAACTTATTCCCGCAGTTGCAACGGCTAAAGGAACAAGGTTTATCCCTTCTTGCATCAATTGATCTACTGTGAATGAATGAGGAAGAATTGAAAAATAGCTATCTATCCCAAAGAAAACTCCTACTACTAAAATATTAGATAAAATAACTGTTATAAATGTTAATGTTGCTGTAATAATCAACTTACTAACCATCATTTTCTTTCGGTTAATTGGATAAGAAAACATAAGTAGTATTGTTTTGTTTTTATATTCACCAATTATTAATCTTGCGATTAACACACTACCAAAAATAATAAACGTTGCTCTTACTAATGTACTAGCCATTAACAAAACCATCTGTGGATCTCTTATTTCTGGATCGCCTTCTATTTGAGAAACGATGCTCGTAAAGATCAGTAATGTCAGTATAGCGATATTTGCAATAATCGCTCCCCTTACATACCATCCAAGCTTAAACTTCTTCATTTCTAGCTTCATAAGACGTAGCATAATAGTCCTCCTTTCATTTGAAATTTAATCGATATAAATCGCTCCTGTTTTACTTAAAATCTTCATTTCGTTTTTCGCATCACCAATGGTTCCTGCTTTTACATGTTCTGTATTTTTATCTTTCTTAAGTCCTTTTACATTCACCATTACGTCAGACGAATTACTTTTAGCCGTAAGTTTTAAAGAAGTCGGAACACCTTTATACCGTACGCCAATATCTCCTGATTTTGTTTCTACAAATAACGATTTTCCTTCTTTCATATCCTTCAGTAATACTTCTCCCGATGTTGAAGTGATGTTCATATTTGAGTTACTTACATTTGTTATATAGTTATCACCAGTCGTAGACTTTATATTTAATTCTTGTACTGAACTATCTTTTACAGCTAACTCTCCACTTTGCGATATGAATTCACCTTTCTCAGCTGATAGTCCTACAACCATTTCATCTCCAGACTTGCTTTTTGTCACGATACTTTTTACTACTATATCGCTTATTTTCACATCACCCGATTTATTATTTAATACAATTTTATCTATTTCTTTCTTCGGAATAGCTATACATATACTATTTTTCTTCCTAAACGTGAAACCATTAAAAAATCTGGTCGCCTTTTGTTTTTGCTTAACTATAACTTTATTCCCTGCCTGTTCTATTTCGACAGGATCTACCTCTTTATCTAAACGTTTACCTTGAGCCGAAATGACTATTTTGTTAGCTTCTGTACTTTTAAATTCAATATCCCAGTTTTCATTGTCCACTTCTATTTCTTTTATATTATTTATCTCAAAAGACTTTTCTTTCTTAAAATCTTTCCCCTGAAATACTTTAAAACAAAAAAACGCACTAGCAATTGTAATGAATAATATTGCAATTACTATTATTTTTTTCACTATTCATACCCCAGTTCGTTATTGTTTTATGCTACATCGATCTTGTCGATTTTACGATACGATAAATAACTAATAAAAATTCCTAATAAACAGAGTACAATTGGGATAAATATAAAATCATACATACTTACTTGACCGCTTCCAGGACCTACGTTACTGTTCATTAGCATCCCAATTATTACTGCAGAAGTAATTGTTGTCGGTGTAGATTTCTTTCTCATCCCAAAAAATAAAGGAATTAAGCTTATACCAGATATCATAAATGCACTTATAAAGGTAGCTGGAACAGTAGCTATTATTTCACCCATCGTAATAGGTGTTTCAATTAACCCCATCATTGGGTTCATAAAAAATATGAGCAAACTAATAGTGAACGTAGCAATAATCATGCTGATAAAACAAAAACTAAAAACAATTGTTAATTTCGCCCTCATTAGCAATTTCCTTTGTAATGGGTACATAAACAATAGTTGCATTGTTTTGTTCTTATATTCATCAATTACTAAACGCGATAAAATGACTGCACTAAAAATAAGAAATGTCATTCTTATAAAAATGTTTGCTAAAGTCATATATTTTGTGAAATCAGTGAGGGCTGCGTCTACTTCACCTTTCACTCCCACCCCCATAAGACTTACCGCAGCAAAAATTGCTATAATACAAATTGCTACCCCTTTAAAATAACTAGATAATTTATGTTTCTTCCATTCAAGTTTCATCAATTTAAACATATAAACCAAGCCTCCATTACTGACATAACTATCTCTATGCTACTAACATTCTAATTCCAGCAGTAACTACGCTCATCATTCCTATCACTATTATAATTAACAACCATTTCCGCTCAGGTTTTCTATAATATAAAATTGCACTTATAAACATTACGATTAATCCACTCACTAGATTCACTAACAATCCATTAAGCATGAATGCCCTCTCCATCCATTACATTTAAGAAATACTCTTCTAAGGAACTATGTTTCTTATTCATACTTTCTATTTCCACATCGTTCATAATAAGTGCTTTTGAAATAGCCTGCTGCGTCGCCTTCAATTCATACACGCGAATCATATTTCCACTCATTATTTTGTAATTTTTTATACCGAGTTTATCTTCTAAAATATAAGCTGCACGCTTCACATCAAGAACAGTAATTTCAATGTACTCTGTTTGTTTTCCGTTAATACTCTGCATTGAAACTTCTTTTATTAGTTTTCCATTTTGAATTACACCAATTGTATCCGCCATTAGTTCCATCTCACCTAAAATATGACTAGAAACTAATAACGTAATGCCATATTCTTTGCAGAGCATTTTAAATAAGTCTCGTAACTCTTTAATACCAATTGGATCTAAACCGTTAATTGGCTCATCTAAAATGAGTAATTCTGGCTTTGTCATGATCGCCCTTGCAATACCAAGTCGTTGCTTCATCCCTAATGAAAAATCTTTTACTTTTTTATTATCGATCCCTTGCAATTTTACTAAATGTAAAGCATGGTCAATTGCGTTTTTATCGTAATAGCCCATATATTCACAATGTAATTCTAAGTTTTCTTTCGCCGTTAATTTATCATAAAAGATTGGATATTCGATAATTGTCCCCATGCGCTTTAATACTTCATAAGATGTATCCGTTAACTTCTCACCGAAAATTTCAATATCACCGCTCGTCGGTTTTATTAAATTTGTGATCATTTTCATAATCGTTGTTTTACCAGCACCATTCGGTCCTAAGAAACCGTATATCTCTCCTTTTTTCACATGCATGTTAACGCTAGAAATAACTTCTTTCCCCTTAAACACTTTCGTTAACTGATTCGTTTTTAATATATATGTCATGTCGTTTTCTCCTTTCGCACTACTTTATACTTCTATAATAGACAACGGAAATCTCTTTTTTCTTACCCGTTCCTTACAAATTCCTTACGCTGAAAAAAAGCTTGTAGAATCTACTTCTCTACAAGCTAAAACTGCATCTTTGTTAATACAATTGTAAAAATTGTTTTTTCATACGGCTTACTAAAAAGATGTATTTCTCCGTCCATCGCTTCTACAAGCCTTTTCGTAATCGTTAAACCTAGACCGCTTCCTTGGTACAATCTATTTCTGGAATCTTCAAGTGTGTACATACGCTCAAACACTTTATCAATATGAGATTCATCAATTCCTTTTCCTGTATCCCATACATCTATATACACATTCGTTTCATCATCTCTTAACGTCATACCGAGCGTCTTTCCATCATCTCCATATGTAATTGCATTTGATATTAAATTATTCAATACTCTACCTAATACTTCTACATTTCCAAGTGCATATATATTTTTTTCTGGTATATTAATATGAACATGAAAACCTTTCGTCGTCACTAAATCATAAAAAGATAAAATTTTCTCACGGCAAACTTCATTCATATTTACTTTTGTCATCTCGATTGCCTTGTCACCAGATTCTAGTTTTGCTAAATCAAAAAACTTATGAATCAGTTCCATTACTTCTAATGTTTTCACATGCACCTTTTCAAGTAATATTTGTTGTTCTTCTTTATTTATCGTTTTATCCTTATTTAACATTTCTGTATATCCAAGAATAACTGTTAGTGGTGTTTTCAAGTCATGTGAAATATTTGAAAGCATTTTTCTCATCGAAATTTCTACTTTCGCATGATCAGCATTCGTTTTCTGTTTCGCATCTAACAATTGATTAATTGCCACTAACAACTTTTGCAATTCTAGATCATCTGTCATAACGAGTAACTTCTCGCCTGTTTTTTCATTAACAATACTTTCTAATTTTTCATATGTGTATCGCAAATTTTTGCTATTATTTTTCCTCATTTTATATTGTAGATAAATGACACATAACAATATAAAAATAATACCTATTAACAAATTGACCATATTACATCACGTCCAGCTTATAACCGATACCCCATAACGTTTTAATGTATTCTGGATTAGATGGATCACTTTCGATTTTCTCACGCAATCTTCTCATATGAACATTAATAACGTTATCGTCACCGTAATACTCTTCGTTCCAAATTAGCGTATATATTTGTGCTTTCGTAAATACACGATTTTGATTCTTTACAAACAGTTTTAAAATCTCAAATTCTTTTAAAGTAAGTTTGAGAGGCTTCCCGTTTTTTTCCACAGTAAAATTAATTGGATCGAGTGTTAAATCGCCAATTTGAATCATCTTTTCTGTTGTTTCTGTAGCTGAATATTTCGTAGACCTCCGAATACCCGCTTTTACACGCGCCGCCAATTCAATCATAGAAAATGGCTTACAAATGTAATCATCTGCTCCTAGTCCTAATCCAACAGCTTTATCAACATCTGTATCTTTTGCCGACATCATTAAAATCGGTACTGCACTTTTTTCTCGAATGATTCGTACAACCTCTAAGCCATCTAACTTTGGCATCATAATGTCGAGGATAATCAAATCAAATGAACCTTGTAAATATGTGTTCACGCCTTCCTCTCCATCAGACGCGATTGTAACTTGAAAGCCCTCTTTTATTAAATACTTCTGCACCATCTCTTGAATTGAAATATCATCTTCCACTAATAAAATATGATGTGACATATATCTATCCCCTTTTTTACAAACATTAACATTTTAATTGTATCGTAACTACTACAGACTGGAAACAATTATATGAATTTTCAAACCAACTTCCCTTCCTTCCATAACAATGATATGATGAAATTTACTACGATAGTTCATAATTAACTTTATATAAAGGAGACTTATCATGTCAGAAAACAAAAAAGTAAGCTTAGCTGATTTAATGCGTGAACAACTTGCAAAGAAAAAGCAAGGTAACGGTAATGGTCAAAATACAAAAAACCAAAGCCAAGAAACAAAAAAACTACAAAACCAACAAACAAAGAAAACAAACAACCAACGTAGACGTACAGGTGTATAAATGAACGGACAAAAACGTTCTAATATCGTACCCGGCCTTGAAGTTGATATTGTATTAAAACAAAATCAACGAACTGGCAAATTAACACGTGGCATTGTAAAAGATATTTTAACGAACTCCCCTTCCCATCCGCATGGCATTAAAGTGCGCTTGCAGGACGGGCAAGTCGGCAGAGTACAAAATATCGTTCAATAAGAAAAGGAGCTCAACTAAACTCGAGCTCCTTTTTCTTTATTACCCTTTAATTTTCTCAATGAAAACTACTTTTAAATAGTCTCCTTCTTTAAATTGATCGATTGTACGGAAATCTTCTGGTAAAGAATGTTCTTCTAATATTTTATATTTGCCATTCATTTCTTTAAATGCTGTATCGATAAACCCTTTAAACTTTTTCATATCGAATGCGCTACAATTTGTTGAAGCAACGATAATCCCGTTATTTTCTGTAATGGCAATTGCTTCTTTTAATAAGTTTTTATAATCTTTCGCTGCACTAAATGTATATTTTTTTGAACGCGCAAAGCTTGGAGGGTCAAGTACGACCATATCAAATTTCATTTTTTTCTTCGCTGCATATTTGAAGTAAAGAAATACATCTTCTACAATGATATCTTGCGCTTCATAATCAACTTCATTTACACTAAACTGCTCAATCGTTTTACTTAAACTACGATTTGCAAGGTCGACACTCGTCGTTTTGCTCGCTCCACCAAGCGCTGCAAATACAGAAAAGGCACCTGTATAAGAGAACATATTTAACACTGTTCTTCCCTTCGCATACTTATCACGAATTTGTTTTCGCACGTTACGCTGATCTAAAAATACCCCAACCATCGCTCCGTCATTTAAATAAACAGCAAAGTTCACACCATTCTCTTTTACGATAAGCGGGAACTCACCGCGCTCTCCTGCTACAAAATCATCGCCTTCAATGTATTTTCCTTTCGTATCAAAACGCTTCTTCTCATAAATACCTTTAAAATTTGCTACTTTTTGAAGAGCTGCTATAATCTCATCTCTGAAAGTATAAATCCCTTCGCTATACCAACTTACTACATAATAGCCGTCATAATAATCGATGATTAAGCCTCCAAGCCCATCACCCTCACCGTTTAGAACACGGAATGCTGTCGTATCACTTGATTTGTAAAATTGCTTTCGTTTATGTAAGGCAGATTTTATTTTACTTTCAAAGAAAGATTGATTAATTTGTTCACTCTCTTTTCTCGTTAAAATCCAGCCGTATCCTTTATTTTGTTTTCCATAATAACCTTTTCCGACAAAGTGGTTCTTCTCATCTACCACTTTAATGATTGTTCCTTCTTCCTGAACATCATTTAAATTTTGAATCGCATCTTTTAAAATAAGCGGATATCCACTTTTAATTTCTTTTATAAATTTCGGTTTTATTTTTACAGTTACTTCTGATCGCATATAAAAACTTCCTTTCCATTTGCATGCTTTCTCTATAGGAAGCATTTGAAAAACGAGACTGAAAAAACAGCCTCGTTTCACTATACCATATTATTGCTTTGCTAGTACAACTCACTCATTCTCTCGCTTAACCGCCACCTATTTACTACATTTTGAAATGGAAATCTTACTGTCCAACATAATAGAAAAAATACTTATATATTTCATATTTACCATTGACAATGATAATGATTTTCATTATCATTTAATGTATATGAGTTCTCGAAAATAAAGGCTACAACTTATAGGAGGAATAAACATGATTATTGTTACAAATACAGCTAAAATCACAAAGGGAAATGGACATAAATTAATTGATCGTTTTAATAAAGTAGGTCAAGTCGAAACAATGCCAGGATTTTTAGGATTAGAAGTTCTTCTAACGCAAAATACAGTTGATTATGACGAGGTAACAATTAGCACGCGCTGGAATGCAAAAGAAGATTTCCAAGGTTGGACAAAGAGCCCAGCATTTAAAGCAGCTCACTCACATCAAGGCGGAATGCCAGATTATATTCTCGATAATAAAATCTCTTACTATGATGTGAAAGTTGTACGTATGCCAATGGCTGCAGCACAGTAAAAACTGTTTTTTTAAAAGTATAGAATATGAGAAGCGTTACCACTTCTCATATTCTATACTTTTTATTTACTGTCTTTTTACTAGTTTCGCATGTACGACTAATCTTCCTGCTTCTGGATCAAGTGCATAGTCACATGTAGAAAGTGTTATAATTTCATCATTAACCTTCAATTTCGTATCCGTTTTGTAAAGGGATTTATCTTGAATTTGCTTTAAGAACGCTGTATACGCTGCATCGCTTTCAAAATCCGTTTCAATGTAATAAAAGTCCGTCGTTGTCGTATATACTGAAAAAACTTCAACGTCGTATCCTTCAAATAATGTATCGTAATACAATTTACGATGGGACATGAAGAAATCTTCATCCAACATCTTTTTTAAACTTCCAAACATAGAACCGTCCTTCATACGATGACCATATAAAATAGTATTTCGGTTTTGAGATTTCACATCATTACGATAATCCATAAAAATACTTCCCGCTCTCATATCCTCGCCTTTATAATTACGAAATAAATAGTAATCATTATCCTTCGCTTGAACGATTGGATAATTGATTTGTGTATCATCCATCGTAATCCATCCCACTATTTCTGGATTAATTTTTTGGAGAGCTTGAAACTGTTTACGTACTTCCCCATCTTCTGATTTTTCTTCCATTGGACTTCTCTTATAAATATGTTGCGCTTCAGCCATTACTTTACGATTTTCATAATAATCCATGAAAATCCCACCCAATTCATACATTGAATAGAAAAAGATTCCTAAAAATACAATTGTAAGTATTCGTTGAAAAAAAGAATTCTTTTTCCGTTCTTTCTTACTATTCAAATTATCACCTCAAAACGGATTATGCCCATCCTTTAAATTCCCATTGGTACCATGTATAACCCTGTATCTTCGTCTTGTTTTACAACGACATCTACACCGTATATTGCTTTAACCATTTCTTCTGTTATTACCTCATTAGGATTACCTTTCGTAACAATTTCCCCATCTTTCATAACGATAATATGATCACTATAACGAATGGCTTGATTAATATCATGTAGCACCATCACAATCGTTAATCCATACACTTCATTTAACTCTTTCACTAACTCTAATATTTCTAGCTGATAATAAATATCTAAATAAGTTGTCGGTTCATCTAAGAAAAGCATTGGTGTACTTTGAGCTAATGTCATCGCGATCCAAACCCGCTGTCTCTCTCCGCCCGATAAAGCATGAATTGGCTTTTCACGCTTACTTTGCAAATTCGTACATGTTAGTGCACGCTCAATTGCTTCTCTATCTTCATCAGTTTGCGAAGAAAAAACATTTTTATATGGCATACGTCCAAAGCTTATTAGTTTTTCCACTGTAATATCTGCTGGCGCCTCATTTTGTTGATGGACAACTGCTAACTTTCTAGCAAACTCTTTCGGTTTATACTCACTAATCGCTTTTCCATCAAGTATTACTTCCCCACTATTAGGAGCATGATTTCTAGACATAACACCAAGTAATGTTGATTTCCCGCAACCATTCGGACCAATGATTGTTGTAATTTTCCCAATTTCTATTTCACTACTAACAGACTTTAAACGATTTGTTACATTATCGTATGAAAAGGTTACATTTTTAATTTCCATGAACTTTATCACTCTTTCTAAGCAAGAATATTAAGAATGGCCCACCAATGACCGCCATAATTGTTGCTGCTGGAATTTCATTAGGTGGCACAATTAACCTTCCAATCGTATCCGCCGTCAAAATTAATAACGCTCCTGCAAGAGCAGAAAATGGAATCAACACTTTATGGTCTGAACCAACTAGTTGTCTCGAAATATGCGGAACAAGTAATCCAACAAAAGCAATGACTCCTGCAATCGCTGTTGATACTGCCGCTAAAAGTACTGCAATGGCAGAAATAATAAGACGAACTCTCGTCACATGCAAACCTAAGTTTTTCGCAGTCTTATCTTGTAGTGATAATAAGTTACACCAAACTCCTACCAACAGTGCAAGAATAAGACCAATTGTTCCATACGTAACCATTATTTCTACATCACCCCACGTCTTCATCGTTATGTTAGAAGTCGTCGTTTGCTTAATACTCTTAATGAAATATCCACAAATCGTAACGAACGATTCATTTAATCCAGTAAACATCGCATTAATAGCTATACCAACTAAAATAATGCGAAGTGGACTTAACCCTGACTTCCATGAAAAGGCATAAACGAGATAACATGCAAATGCACCACCTAAAAAGGAAAATACTGGTGCCCAGAAAAAGAATTGCGGGAATAACGTAATAATAACAAGTGTCATAAAACTTGCTCCTGAAGATATCCCGATTACACCAGCATCAGCGAGTGGATTTTTCATAACAGCTTGAAAAAGCACACCTGAAACTGCAAGAGCCGCCCCAGTGAACAGCGCAATAATAATACGCGGGAAACGTAAATCTTTAATCACTTCCACATCTTCATTAGCCCCTGTAAATATTCCTTGTACAAGGTCTACTATCCCTATTTCTAAACTCCCTTTCATTGCTGACAATGATGTCATAACAATAAGTAATACAGTAACAATGAGGAAACTCCAAGTTTTTTTATTCATTCCACTCTTCCTTTATATTAAAATGCATCACGGATACATCATTTTTTTCAATTCATCTAACGCTTCAATTGCTGCTAAGTTTCCTGTCGTTCCAAATAAACGCTCTTCTAAATCGTAAACACGATTATTTTTAACTGCCGCAAAATGTTTCCAAATGTCATTCGTTTTAAATTCTTTATCGAACATTTTTACAACTTCATCAGGCATACCGTGTGCTGCTCGTAAAATAATATCTGGATCAGCTTTCTTTAAATACTCTGTATTAGAAGCTAAATACTCTACTTGTTCACCTTGTACAATGTTTTTACCACCTAGTTGTTTTACTAAATCTCCAATATAAGAATGCTCTGTTGCCACTAAATAACTCCCCGGAACACCTAATAAAATAAGCACTGTCGGTTCTTTCTTTCCTTTTACTTCTTTTTGAATGCTAGCGACTTTTTTATTTAACTTAGTCACAACTTCTTCCGCCTGCTTTTCGCGTCCATATTTCTTACCTAAATCGTTAATTGAATTTTGCATGTTTTTCAAACTTGTTAAATCTAAAAAGTTTGCTTTCATACCCACACCATCAAAAACTGGCTTTAATTCATATTCAAGTGTTGTCACGGATAATACTTCTGACGGCTTTAATGATTTTACTTTTTCCATATCAGGGCTCATCGGATTCCCTACTTCTGGTAAACCTTTATATCGTTTTGGTAAAATTTTAGAACTTGTTGGAACACCAACTAAATCTACTTCTAATGCATCCATAATTTCAGTTACAGCGACTGTCGTTGCAACAACTCTCTCTTTACTCTCGCTCTTTACCTGCTTCGCCGTTTCTTTCTTTGATGATGAGCACCCAGCTATACTCACTAATAAAATAATAGCCATTAGTACACTTGCAATTTTCTTCACTCTCAATCACCACTCCTTTCCATACAATATGAAACAAGTCTTGATGCACGCCAACATGCATCAAGACTTCAAAAATTACAATCTACCTGCTCTATATTTACGAACTAGTAAAGCAAGTGAACCAAGCAGTAGCACCATGTATAACCCAAGCTGTGCTGTGTCTGCAGTTTTTGAGTTTTTCTCTTTTTTCGCATCATTATTTGTAGCTTCATTTTTCTTTTTACCATCTGCATTTCGGTTAAAATCAGGAGTTCCTACTGTTTTTACATTATCTACTTTCGGTGTAGTTACTGGATTTTCCGGATCATTCTTCGGATTTTTTTTTGGATCCTCTTTAATCGTTCCTACCGCTCCGATGTTATTTGTATCAAATTGAATTTGTACATCGTAGAAGTGATGGTAGTTCATTGAATCGATATCTACTTTTACTTTTGCATTTAATTTTGCAAATAAATCATTAGCTTCAAATTCTACGACTCTTGTATTTGCAGCCTTATCTTCACTTACTACTTTCGCATCTGCAAATCCACCATTATTTTCTGTTTGGAATTTTGTAATCCATTCACTATTTTTTAGTGTCATTGCAACATACTTCTTACCATCTTTCACAGTTAATCTTGCTGGACTTACAACATATTGATTCATCATTGAAATTTCTTCAGTCTTATCTTTTAACACTTTAAAAGCAATATCGTACTGACCGTCTTTTAAATTTTTCGGATCAACTGTTGGATTTTCATTTAGGTTATTCGTTCCATCTTGGTTGTTGTTTCCGCCCTGATTATCGTTACCATCTTGGTTATTACTTCCACCTTGGTTATCGTTTCCGCCTTGATTACTGTTATCACCTTGGTTATTGTCTCCACCCTGATTACCTAAAGCTTGAATACTATTTTTATCAAATACAAATTGAATATCGTAAAAATGATGATAATTCATTGCATCAATATCCACTTTCACTTTTGCATTTAACTTTTTAGATAAATCATCTACTTCCACTTCTACTACTCTTGTATCTTGCTCTTTATTTGCTCCTAATACTTTCGCATCGATGAACGCACCATTCTTTTCAAACTCAAATTTTGTAATCCATGAGCTATTCGTTAATGTGAATGATACATATTTCTTACCATCTTTTACTTTCAAGATACCTGGACTCTTCGTATACGTGTTCATCATTGAAATTTCTTCAGTTTTATCTTTTAACACTTTAAAAACGATACTATATTCACCGTCTTTAAGAGCGTTTGGATCAATTGTTGTGTTATTGTCTTGATTATTGTTTCCGCCTTGGTTATCGTTTCCACCTTGGTTATCGTTTCCGCCTTGGTTGTCGTTTCCGCCTTGGTTATCGTTTCCACCTTGGTTATCGTTTCCGCCTTGGTTATCGTTTCCGCCTTGGTTATCGTTTCCGCCTTGGTTGTCGTTTCCGCCTTGGTTGTCGTTTCCGCCTTGGTTGTCGTTTCCGCCTTGGTTGTCTAACGGTTTAATGCTATCTTTATCAAATGCAAATTGAATGTCGTAGAAATGGTGATAATTCATTGAATCGATATCTACTTTTACTTTTGCATTTAACTTTTTAGATAAATCGTCTACTTTCACTTCCACTACGCGTGTATCAGCTTTTTTATCTTCACTTAATACACCTGCATCAACAAACGAACCATCTTTCTCAAATTCAAACTTTGTAATCCATGAGCTATTCGTTAATGTGAATGATACGTATTTTTTACCATCTTTCACCTTTAACACACCTGGACTCTTTGTATACGTGTTCATCATTGAAATTTCATCTGTTTGATCTTTTAAAGCTTTGAAATTGATGCTGTATTCGCCGTCTTTAATTGTTTCAACATTCGGCTTCTCTACTTCTGGTTTCTCTACCTCTGGCTTCTTATCACCATCTGGTTGCTTTTCTTCGTTTTTAATTGGCTCAAGTTTATCTTGTTCAAATAAAAGTTGTACATCATGCGTTTGCTTATAATTTCTTGATGCCATTTCGATAAATACTTTTGTATTTAGTTTTTTTGATAAATCGTTTACTTCAAACTCTACTACTCTTGTATCTTTTGCTTTGTCTTCACTCACTACTTTTGCATCAACAAATGCACCATTTTTTTCCGTTTGGAAATTTTTAATTAATGAGCTGCTTTTTAGTGTTACAGTTGCTTTTTTCTTACCATTTTCTACTTTTAATACTCCTGGATTTACCATGTAAGTATTCATCTTAGATTCTTCATCTGTTTGATCTTTTAACACTTTAAATGGAATACTGTACTCTCCATCTGCAATTGTGTTAGAATTTGGTTGTTGATCTGGGTCAGGCTTTTGGTCGGGCTTCTGACTTGGATCCGGTTTTTCATTTGGATCTGGCTTATTTGCTGGATCCTCTTTTTCATTTGGTTTTTCTACATGAATCGGTGTAATACTATTTTGATCAAATGCAATACGCACATCATAGTCATGATGATAATTTAAAAAGTCTATGTCTACTTTTACTTTCGCATTTAATACCTTCTCTACATCTTCTACATCAAATTCTACTACTCTTGTATCTTTTTCTTTATCTTCACTAATTACATTTGTCGCAACTAGCTTACCTGCTTTTTCTGTTTCAAACTTCGTAATCCATGAACTATTCGTTAATGTAAAGGATACTTTCTTTTTCCCATCCTTCACTTTTAAAGTTCCTGGACTTACAGAGTATTGATTCATCATAGATTCTTCATCTGATGTATCCTTAAGAACTTTGAAACCTATTGAATATTCACCGTCAGCTAGTTGGCTTGCTGCTTGAACTGCAAGAGGTTGTAATGTTGATACGAATGTAAATATCATTAAACACATCGCAACAACAATTTTAAGATATCTATTCAATGGAATAACGCTCCTTTATTTAGTTTTGACGTACTTTACGAATGAAGAAAACACCTGAAATAAGAATTAGCGTTGCAAACAATCCAATACGTGCTTCATCGCCGGTTTTGGGGTTATCTGTTTTTTCAGCTTTTCCATTTTCATTTTTTGTTTCTTTGCTCGCTTCTTTAGCTGTTTCCTTACTCTCTACTTTTGTTTTCTCTTCTTTTACTTGTGTATCTGTTTTCGCTTGATCATTATTTTTTGTTGCAGCAGTCACGCCGTTATCACCACCTACAGCTTTTACATTTGCATCAAACGCAAAACGAATTGTATAGTGGTGGTCATAGTTTGCACTTGGTACAACAACATGAATTTTTACAGCTGCCGGCTTAGATAAGTCATCTACCTTAAACTCTACAGTTCTTTTATCTGCTGCTTCATCTTTACTAACAACTTTTGAATCAACAAAATTCCCGTTCTCAGGTGCTTTAAATTCTGTAATCCAAGCACTATGATTCATGGGAATTTGCACTCTCATCTCACCATTTTTTACAACTAACTTAGCTGGTTTTTCAAAATAATCATTTGCCATTGAAGCTGAATCATTTTCCGCTTTTTGGATGACATAGTTAATATCATAAGTACCGTCAGCTAGTTGTGCTGAAACTTTCCCATATGGCATGACAAGAAAAGCTAGCATACATACGAACGTTATAATAAAAGCGGGTAATACAGAAATCTTTCTCATTTGGCTTACTTCCTCCTTGTTCTCCTTCATTCACACTTTTGAAAATGATAATTATTCTCAATTTATAAGAAAAAATAATAATCCTTTATCATTATTTAATTGTAATTTGTTTATGTACTATAGATATTATTGATTATCATTCTCAATACATGTTAAAAATAATATCCCTCTCTATTCCTTATAAAGAGCGATTCATATTTTAACATAAGTCCTATTTGTTGATTATCATTCTCAATGAAACCCAAAAAAATAAAACTACCATTCTCCTACTCTATCACCTCTATCTACAAAAATGATATCGTTATAGAAAACCTTATACCTTCCACTCCTCACTTTCCTTCCAATATTTCCACAACTAAATCAATCTTAGCCTACTCATAATTTTTTTGTCAACTATATTACGTATAAAATTTTAAATATCTAAATTCCTCTATATGAGGCTTTTTCTACAAAAAAAGAGGCTTTCTTTCATAGAAAGCCTCTTTTCACTATTTTTCTACAACAACTTCTTGCTTTTGGAACAACGAAATGACATATCCAATTACAATACCTACTAGAGCAGGAACTAACCAACCAATCCCTACACTATATAATGGAATTTTATTTAAAATAGGTGCTAATGCCGCAATTTGAAGATTCGCATTGTGCAACCCATCAAAGAAGCTGATCATAAATGCTCCTACAATACCACCTACATACATTACTAAAGGAAGACGAATATAGTTTTCAACTAGCGATAATACAATCAGCACGATACCAATTGGGTAAATTGCAATTAAAATTGGTAATGCTAATGCATTTAACTGCGTTAAGCCAAGATTTGCTACCATAAATGCTAATACACAGAAAATGAAAACGACTTTTTGATAAGAAAGCTTTGGTAATAAAGAAGAGAAATAATCACCACAAGCTGCAACAATACCTACAGAAGTTGTTAAACATGCTGCTGTAATTGCGATTCCTAATAATAGAGTTCCGTAACTACCGAATAAATGATTTACAACGTTTGTTAAAATAATCCCTCCGTTTGCTCCCATTCCAAGAGAGACACTAGAAGCTCCGAGATAAGCAAGCGCCAAGTAAACTAGTAGTAAACCAAGTGCCGCAATAAATCCTGCAAAAATTGTTACTTTTGCAATGCTATTTTTATTTGTAATACCTTTTTCTTTTAACGCATGAATTACAACATTTCCGAATACAAGTGCTGCAAGTCCATCTAAAGTTAAATATCCGTCAATAAAACCTTTAAATAGCGGAGCACTATATGCTTCTGTTGGTGCACCAAATTCACCCATTGGTGTAATAAGTGCTTTCACTACAATAATTGCAATAACAGCTAATAAAATCGGAGTTAATACTTTACCGATGCGGCCCACTAATTTTGATGGGTTTAAAGCTAAATAGAAAGTGACAGCAAAGAAAATAAATGTAAAGATAACAAGTGGATACGATTGACCAGCTATTTCACTTGATAAAAACGGTGCAACACTCATTTCATAAGCAACAGTTCCTGTACGCGGCACACTTACGAATACGCCTAAACATAAATAAATTGCAGTAATAAAAACTAGTGCGAATATAGGGTGTACACGCCCTGCTAGCTCATTAATATCTCCCTTTAAAGCTATAACGATAACTCCTAATAAAGGCAATCCAACGCCTGTTACGACAAAACCAAATAGCGCGATCCATACATCTGTTCCAGCGCCTTGTCCTAATGCTGGTGGAAAAATCATATTACCCGCACCGAAAAATAGTGCAAATAACATTAAACTTATTGCAAACATCTCAGAAAACTTTAAAGATGATTTCATTTCTACTAACCTCCTACATAATAATTATAAATTAACAAAATATTCTGAATCAAAATCCGTCGCATATCCTCTTTCAAGCATACTTCCCCGTAAAAGAACGCAAAAAAACACCCGTCCCTAACAAAGGGACGAGTGTTGAAATCGTGGTTCCACCCTTATTCTAATAAAATGAATTTATAACGAAATAAGCTCATTTTATAGCTCGTGTAAATTGATAACGGTTTTATCCGCCAAGAATTACAATGCATCATGCAGTTCACTCTTGAAGTTTAGAGGTGGTAAGTCTGTCTTTTCGTATTAGGAAGCTCACAGCCTAAGGCTTCCCTCTCTGAGAATCGTAAAAAACAACTCATGTCCTCATCATTACTTTTATAAAATATCTTGTCGAAACTTGTTGTTTTTTATTATATGGGCTATTTTTAAAAAAATCAATAGTTTTATTTTTTCTGACAAAAAAATATAGGGAGAAAATTTTCCCTCCCTATAGCTGCCCTATTAATATTTCTAATTCCCCATCTGTAATGTTTCGCCATTTTCCCACTTCAAGATCGTCTAGCTCTATATTCATAATGCGTTCTCTCTTTAACTTTGTTACAGTAAACCCGAAAGCCCGACTCATTCTACGAATCTGTCTGTTCATTCCTTGCGTTAAAACGATTCGAAATGTAGACTGATCAACCCTCGTCACTTTACACGGCTTCGTCATCCCATCTTTAATCTTTACACCGCTGGACATCTCATCAATAAACCAATCTGTAAAAGGTTTATCGACTGTGACAACATATTCTTTCTCATGCTCATGATCACCGTGTAAAATTTGATTTGCAATCGCACCGTCATTCGTTAATAAAATAAGTCCTTCTGACGCTTTATCTAATCTTCCAACAGGAAAGATACGCTCAGGATAATTAATATAATCAATAATATTATCCTCAATATGATCGGCTGCTGTACAAGTAATGCCAACTGGTTTATGAAAAGCGATATACACCTTTTCCTTCTCTTCTTTTGCAAGAACCTGTCCATCAATCGTTACAACATCACCATCGTTCACGATTGCACCGTGCGTACAGATTTCGCCGTTAATAGCCACGCGTCCTGCTTTAATAAGGCGGTCTGTTTCGCGTCTTGAGCAAGATTTTGCTTCGCTTATGTATTGGTTGATTTTCATTTTTTATTCCTTTTCATATAAATTGTTTAAAGATAAGACGCATCAATCCATGGTGATGTCTATAGGACCTCAGAATTAATTAACGCTCACAATATTTCTATTCTTTAACTGAACAACACTGCTCTGTATTATATCTTGTAATCTTTTGTCCCCATACTTCTCCAAGCATTTTAAGCTTTCCTCAAGATTATTTATGAATATAGACTCTTGATAGTCTATATTGCCAAATCTAGTTGTCAAAGCATTCTCACTGTAATCTTTTTGCTCTATTATCCAATCTAATGTATTAACAAGGGATTCTCCTATATTTTCCACTATGTTTCTCAGCTTAGATAAATTAGGATATTCTGCTCCACTACAGTTTTCGTTATTTTCGTCCAATTCTAAATAATTTTTGATTTCTTCTACATCTATTAACTCAATAATCCTAATATATCGCCCTATAAGATTTCTATTCTCGCCACCGATTGGATAAAGTATCAGTGGCATTAGCATCTCAAGATCATCCTTTTTTTGTATCCACTGTCTAATGATTTTTCTCTTTTTTTCTATATCTTCTATTTTATCCCACAATAAAAAAATTCACCGTTATCCTTAAAACTATATTTATTAAAAATATCTTTGGAACTACGAACTACCATGTATTTCCTTATAGCCTTGTTTAAATTATCAATCAAATATTGAACTTCAGTTACTGAAACTTGATTAATTTTGCTAACTTCATTTATCCCACTTATATATCCAGTTAAAATTTTATTAATTCTAGGTAATAGCCATATATCTAAATCCCTATTAAAAATAGGATTTTTTTCACTGTCTCTCAAATAAATACTCAGTACAACAATTAATCTTACATATTCTTCATGATAGCTATTTTTTTCTCCTCGCTCTTTTATAAGCAATCCCTGCAATATTTCTATTACGTTTGTATACTGTATCTCATTAAATCTATCTACATTATATTCCACAATAGCAAAAACTTTCTCCACAGAATACAAACTCAAAAGAATTTCAAATTGACCACTTAGTTCTTCTAATCGTTGAAATTTTAGCTCCTCAAAGAATTTAGATAGAACCTTTTCACTTTCTGGTACATCATACATAAAATATCTTTTAAAATAATCTTCTGAGCAAATTCGGTTCTTTCTTTCTATTGCATAATACTTCCTAGAATCCTTGTCATCCTTAGTTCCAAAATCAGGGAACAAACTATTTATTATCATTTCGTATCCTGAGTACTTTGTGTCAATTCCTCCCCTCACCAGGGTATTGGTTGAATTATTCCCCAAAAGTTCAGATGATGATACTCTAATGATTTCATATAAACCTGGCGCACTAACTTTAATAAATAATAAATAGAGCAAATCATCAATATAAGTTTCATCTTTTAGAAGCGGAACCATAAACTTTAATATATTCAAATATCGGTTAATATTTCGAGGACTAAATTCAAACTTTTGCAAATCAATTAATCGATGCATACTCGATTTTTCAATTCTTAAAAATTCAGATTTTCCCATCAGATCATTTTCTTCTAAAATCTCTCTGACACCAGCCCATAACATTTCATTCAGACTGTAGACATCCGTTTCTGGTATATACAATGGAATTTGAATAAACTTCTCTAAATAATCTCTACCGATTTTTTTAGCATCACCATTCTCATCTTTCCCATGTAATTCAGCTAAAGCAGAAGCAACAATCTCTTCATCTAACGCTACAATATATGTTATGTTAGGAAAATCGCAAATTAATCTTACTAACCTAAATATTGTTTGAATCTCTTCTTTATTTAGCCTATCTATATCGTCGATAAATACTACAATTTTTTTATTAGAAGTTTCAAGTGATTTTTCAATAGCCTCTTTAATATCTTTTATACTTTGAGATTTTTTGCCAAATAATTCTTCAATTAAACTATGAGTTTCTTTTAAATTAATAGTGATTCCAGGTAAACGCAGACTAATAGAAGAAAGAGCATTTGAATACTTAATAATATTTTTTTCAATTTTAGGATCAAATCCATTTGATTTTCTTATTTCACTTAATAATTGCTCGAGAAATTCAACAATTATTTCATGATCTTCTTTTCCAAAATACCAAGGCTTAAATTCAAAAATTAAGTATTCATCCTTATTATTTCCGTCCTCAATTTTTTCTTTGATCATCTTGAAAATAGACGTTTTCCCTGTGCCCCACTTACCATAAAATCCAATTGTTAAATTTTCTCCATTTATCTTATTTAAGCTACTAATAACATGATCAACAAATTTTTCTCTATGCAATCTATCGTCTTTATTATTAATAACTGGATTATCAGAATAAAAATATGCATTACTATCTTTTTTCTGTTCCTCCATTTTTGGATGTATCCTACGCTTATTTAGTGCATATAAAATAAATACACCTATACTAATACTCGAATAACAAAAAGCAATATCAAATAACACTGACAATAAATTCCCCTGAAAGTTCATTTGATGTAATGGAGGAGTTAGGTAATTCAAAACTACCCCTATCCAGAACACTAATTGTATTAGATAACGCTTTGGAAGGTATTCATCCCCTCTATAATATGAACCTTCGAGCTCCACTTTTATATTTATATAACTCACTAAAAATAATACATATGCAAAAATTGCAATGAAAAATAATTGCATCATATTATTTACAAATAAATTATTCAAAGTAGCTAAATTCAATCTACAAATAGACAATATAAAATATATAAATATACTCCCTATAGCTACTCCAAAAAACTTTTTCATATATTCTTAGTCCCCTTCTCTAGTATCCGTATAGCCTTATACAAAGATACATTCTTTTCTCTAAATAAAACAGCGTCTATCCAATGATATACTCACCATTAAAGATTGACGCTGTTCACAATTCTTCACTTCGCAAAAACAACTAAATAAATAACCCCAATCACCAAAAATATTCCGCAACAAGCTAACAATACTTTTGCAAGTTTGTCCATAAACATATAATGGTTTCCCCTTTGTTTCGTTGTTTTCTATTTTAATTCGACAACTGTTACGCCTAGGCCTCCCTCGCCCATATCACCGTAACGGAATGTTTTCACACCGCGATGCTTCTTCAAGTAATCTTGTACACCTTGGCGAAGTGCTCCTGTTCCTTTACCGTGAATGATTGATACGCGAGGATAGCTTGCAAGCTGGGCATCGTCTAAATATTTCTCGACGCGCGCCATTGCATTTTCAAATCGTTCTCCACGAAGGTCAAGTTCTAAAGAAACGTGATAGTCTCTACCTTTTACTGTTGCAACTGCTTTTTTCTCTGTTTGCTTCGGTGTGTTAATGTATTCCATATCGGATTCTTTTACTTTCATCTTCAGAATACCGATTTGTACGCTCCACTCTGTATCGCTTACTTTTTCAAGTAATTGACCTTTTTGACCGAACGTTAATACTTTTACTTCATCACCTGCGCGCAACTGTTGTTTCGGCGCAGTGTTTTTCACGTTTACCTTTTGTTTCTTTACAAGCTCTGGCGCTGCGCCTTCTAGACGGCTCTTCGCTTCAATTAGCTCGTGATCTTTCACGTTTGCAAGCTGTGCTTTGCGCAATTGACGAAGTTCTTGAATAATGCCTTCTGCTTCTTTCTTTGCAGCTTCGACTTTTTCTTCCCCTTCTTTTTGCGCTTTTAATAATCGTTCATCACGTTCTTCGTTAAATTCAATAATTTGACGTTGTAATTCGCGATGCAGTTTTTCCGATTGCTTGCGAAGCGCTTCTGCTTCGTTCCAGTCACGCTCTGCATTCTTTTGACTTTCTTCTAGCTTCGCAATCATATTTTCAATTTTGTTTGTATCTGTACTAATGTGGTTACGCGCTTGTTCAATGACGCGATCAGATAATCCAAGACGTTTCGAAATTTCAAAGGCATTACTACGTCCTGGTACACCGATTAATAATTTATACGTTGGGCTTAACGTGTTTACATCAAACTCAACGCTCGCATTAATAACTTGCTCACGGTTATATCCGTATGCTTTTAATTCTGGATAATGCGTCGTAGCAACAACGCGAGCACCACGATTACATACTTCATCTAAAATGGAAATGGCTAGTGCAGCCCCTTCTTGCGGGTCTGTTCCAGCACCTAACTCATCGAATAAAACTAAGCTTTCAAAATCAGCTTTTTCTAAAATATCAACAATGTTCACCATATGTGAGGAGAACGTACTTAAACTTTGTTCAATCGATTGCTCATCACCGATATCAGCAAAGATATTTTTGAATACACAAATCTCTGACTCATCCATTACTGGAATGTGAAGACCTGATTGCGCCATTAATACACAAATACCAACTGTTTTCAGCGTAACTGTTTTACCACCTGTATTCGGTCCCGTAATAACAATTGTCGTGAAATCTTTCCCTAACATAATGTTATTTGGCACGATAACTTCTGGATCAATAAGCGGATGACGTGCCTGTCTTAAATCCATATAACGCTCGTTATTTACGATTGGCTTCGTTGCTTTAATACGCTTCGCATAAAAAGCTTTCGCAAAGATGAAGTCAAGATTTGCAACTACTTCTACGTTTGATAAAACGATATCCGCTTCTACTGCCACTTCTTCTGTTAACATTAATAAGATGCGTTCGATTTCTTGTTTTTCTTTCACACGTGCTTCTTGAAGCGCGTTATTTAATTCTACAATGACTTGCGGTTCAATAAATAACGTTTGTCCAGAAGCCGATTGATCGTGAACAATACCGCCATATACGCCGCGGTATTCTTGTTTTACTGGGATTACGTAACGTTCGTTACGAATCGTTACAATCGAGTCAGACAGCATCTTTTGCGCGTTTGAAGAACGCGTCATATTTTCTAACTTTTCACGAATACGGCTTTCCGCAGTACGAATTTGAGTACGAATACCGCGCAGTTTATCACTTGCGCTATCGACTACTTCCCCGCCATCACCGATACAATTTGTAATTTTCTTTTCTAAATCATATAAAGATACAATTTGAGCAACATGCGTTTCTAAAATGGGAAGATCGACACCATTATCAACCATATCTTCAATGAAACGTTTCATATTGCGACTACCATACATCGTATTCGCAATATCAAGTAGTTCATTTGGACTTAACATACTTCCAATCTTTGCACGCTTCACATTGGAGCGAATATCCGTAATACCACCTAATGGTGCACTACCTTTTAAACGAATGACTTTCGCTGCTTCATCCGTTGTATCTTGCATTTCTACAATTTCTTCAAAATCAGTGCTCGGCACTAAATGCTTCACTTTGTCACGACCAAGTGAAGATGCTGTATGTTCAAGTAATTGTTCTTTTACTTTATTGTATTCTAATACACGCAACGTTCTTTCTAACATGTTGCAGGTCCCCCTTGTGTTACTTATTACGTTTAATATAGTCTAATAAACGTTCAATATCCCACGTGTTAATCACGTTATCTTTTTGAATCCAACCTTTACGCGCTGCCGCTACACCTGTTTCCATATCTTCTAACATTTCAAGTGTATGAGCATCCGTATTAATCGCTACTTTTACACCAGCATCTTGTGCTTGTTTTAATAATTTCGCGCTTAAATCTAGACGGTTTGGATTTGCATTTAATTCTAAAACTGTATTTGTTTCTTTTGCGAGTTCGATTAATAAGTCTGTATCTACATCATAACCTTCACGGCGTCCAAGAAGACGTCCTGTCGGATGAGCAATCATTGTGACATGCTTATTCTCTAGCGCCGCACGAAGACGTTTCATAATCGTTTCACGGTCTTGTGAGAAGCTCGAGTGAATTGCTCCAATGACATAATCTAATTCTGCTAATACTTCATCATCAAAATCAAGCGAAGCATCCGGTAAAATGTCCATTTCAATTCCGCGTAAAATTGTAATGTCTGGATACTTTTCGTTCATACGTTCAATTTCTTTCGCTTGTTCACGAAGGCGCTCTTTCGTTAAACCGTTCGCTACTTTCAAGTATTGTGAGTGATCCGTAATTGCCATAAATTTATATCCACGAGCACGGCATGCTTGTACCATCTCTTCAATAGAAAAAGCACCGTCACTCCATGTTGTATGCATATGTAAATCACCTTGTATGTCAGAGAACTGAATTAAGTTTGGATACTCTTTAATTAATTCAATTTCTTTTCCATCTTCACGCACTTCTGGCGGGATAAATGGAAGACCGAAATGAGCAAAGAATTCTTCTTCCGTCTCGAATGTTTTCACTTCACCTGTTTCCAAGTTCTCCACGCCATATTCACTAATTTTCTCGCCTTTATCTTTTGCGATTTGACGCATTTTTACGTTATGGTCTTTTGATCCTGTGAAATGGTGAAGAGTTGTAATAAACTCTTCTGGTTTTACTAAGCGGAAATCAATCGAAATATCATATTCATATTGAAGACGAACAGAAACTTTCGTATCCCCGCTCGCAATTACTTCAATCATATTATCGAATTGTAGTAAATGCTCACGTACTGCAGCTGGTTCTGTCGTTGCAATAATAAAGTCTAAATCTTTCACTGTTTCACGAACGCGGCGCAAACTACCAGCGCGCGAGAAACGAATTACCTCAGCAATATTCGACAATTTCTCCTCTATTTCCCCGGCAATAGGCAATACCATCGCGATTGGTAAACGCTCCGGACGAGATCCTACTTGATCGATTGCTTCTAATATTTTCTCTTCTGTCTTCTTACCGAAACCAGCTAAAGCTTGTACTTTATTTTCCTCACAAACCGCTTTTAGCGATTCCATATCAACAACACCAAGTTCTTTATATAACTTAGCTACCTTTTTACCACCAAGGCCTGGTAATTTTAATAACGGTAATAAGCTACTTGGCACTTCTTTTTCAAGCTCTTGTAATACTTCAGATGTTCCCAACTCTATATATTCTTGAATAACTGCTGCTGTTCCTTTTCCAATGCCAGGAATCTTCGTGAAATCTTCAATCTCAGAAAGACTACGATCATCACTTTCTAATGCTGCTGCCGCTTTACGAAACGCCGATATTTTAAATGGATTCGCGCCCTTTAGTTCCATAAAAAGCCCGATTGTCTCTAATAATTTAATCACTTGTTTTTTATTTACTTTCATCATTGTCCCGCCTTTCTTTCATAGAAAAAAACTTCTCTTTCCGAAAAAAGAGAAGTTATACTCTGCTACCTGTCTGCCATAGTTCCTTCACCTTTTCAGAGAGAATCGGTGTATCGTCTACAATTATTTTGCTAATTGATGATTGTTGTAATGGTGTTTGTAATTGTTCAATCGGAAGAATGTTCCCAATGATAATTAAGACAAACAAAATAATATATACTTCTAAAAATCCGAGGATTGCCCCCGCAAACGCATTTACTTGCTTTAAAACCGGTATTTCTGCAAACATATTTAACAAATTACCAAGTAATGAAAGTGCAATTTTTGTGATAATAAACAATATGATAAACGCAAGCGCTTGATAAAATACTGTCTCAATATTATTTGCATCAATCCATTCTGGAACAGATACGTTTTTATCAAATGGATACGGAATAAATTTCGCAAGTGCTGGCGCTAAATCTTTACAGTACCAGTATGCAACAAGGTATGCGATAATAAAGCTTGTTAACTTTACAAGTTGCAAGATGAACCCTCTGCGTAAGCCGAGGAAAAATCCCATAACAAGCAGTAAAATGATAATAATATCAATCATGTTATTCCATTCCTTTTTTTGTCATACTTTCTTTCAATTTCTCATGTTCTTCTTTTAATTTTATGTAATCGTGTATGACGTTTACCGCCGTCAATACCGCTAGTCTACTCGTGTCAAGCGAAGGATTCTTGGCATTGAGTTCGCGCATTTTATCATCCACAATCGCTGCTACCATGCGGATATGACTTGTACTTTCATCGCCAACAACTGAATATTGCTGACCATAGATTTCTACATTAATTCGACTTTTCTTTCCCTTTTGTTGTGACAACTCACCGGCCTCCAATCACGTACAGAATCCTAAAGTTTATCATACCATGAACCTTCATAATATGGAAACAGAAAGAACAATCCGATATGATAAAAATAACAATATAAAAAAAGGGGCGACCATTATGTCAAATTCTATCGTAATTCAAACAAGTTCTACAGTAATTGAAGACATGAAACAACAATATAAACATTCGCTTAGCCCGAAAACTCCGCAAGGCGGAATCTTCATGGCAAAAGTGCCATCGTGCACCATTACAGCGTATAAATCCGGAAAAGTAATGTTCCAAGGTGGACGTGCTGAAGCAGAAGCTGCCCGTTGGCAAACTGTCTCCCAAACTCCAAAAACAGCTGTAAAAAAATCTGTCGATTCACACCGTTATGCACCGCCTGCTTCTATCGGTACAATGTCAATCGTAGGGTCAGATGAAGTGGGTACTGGTGATTTCTTCGGACCGATGACAGTAGTTGCTGTATATGTGGATGCGAAGCAAATCCCACTACTAAAAGAGCTTGGTGTAAAAGACTCTAAAAACTTAAATGACGAACAAATTACTGCCATTGCGAAACAACTTCTTCACGTTGTCCCTTACAGCTCTCTCGTCCTTCATAACGAAAAATATAACGAGCTATTTGATAAAGGAAACAACCAAGGTAAGTTAAAAGCTTTACTACACAATAAAGCTATTACAAACTTATTAGCTAAAATTGCACCTACAAAACCTGAAGGCGTCTTAATCGACCAATTTACACAACCTGATACATACTACAAATATTTAGCAAAACAAAAACAGGTACAGCGTGAAAATGTTTATTTTGCGACGAAAGGCGAAAGCGTCCATTTAGCAGTAGCCGCTGCTTCCATTTTAGCTCGTTACTCATTCGTAAAACAGTTTGATGAACTAAGTAAAAAAGCTGGTATGCCGCTTCCAAAGGGTGCTGGTAAACAAGTTGATATCGCCGCTGCTAAATTAATTCAAAAGCTTGGTAAAGAGCGATTACCTGAGTTTGTGAAACTGCATTTTGCTAATACAGAGAAGGCGTTTCGCTTATTAAAATAGTATCGACAAAAACAGGAGCCTACAAACTCCTGTTTTTTGTTTCACCCTACTATTGTCCTTATAGTTTTGTTATAATTATAATATACAGATTATTCTAACATAGGAGGAGATTCCCATTGCTACTTCTACAAATGATTCTAAATATTTTACTAGGTAATCCACACGAAAGACAGTTTGAAATTAGAGAAAACATTCAGCTACTCAGTGAGCAACGAGAGTTCAACGATTTAATAGAGCGTTACGGCCGGTCTTTCTTATTAAACTTTCGGATTCGAAGATTTATCGGGAAACACGATGCCCGCTCGTTAATACATAATCCAGCAAAACTACAACACTTCTGTGAGGAACTTGAATGTATGATTAGAAAAAGAAGGTTTTTCATATGAACGCTGTAAAAGTTAAAAAGGTACTATATGCTTTCGTACACATCGTAGGTCCTCTTTCTTACCTCACTATTTCTACCATTTGGGGAGCTTTTTTCACTACTAAATCTACATTTGAAAATATATCTGATAATCTCGGCGTGATGGCCATCTATTACGTGTTCATAAGTTTACTGTGGTTTTTCTATTTAGATCGATTAGACAAAGATGTAGATAATATTACAAAAGAGATTCATGATAAAAAGATGTAATACATAAAAAAGGAGAGTCTTGGCGACTCTCCTTTTTTATGTTAGCTTCGTTTCTGCTTCTTATTAGATGAAGGTACTTTATGAGAACCTGTTTCATGTGTCGTCGTTCCTTGTCCTTCTACTTCTGGAGAACCTAGGCCCGATCTTGAATGATCTTTTTTCACTTTTTTACTCATTTTATATTCACCCCTTCGCGTTACTTTTTGCTACGAGGGAATAAACTATACAAAATAAAAAGCGAGAGGAAATCCTCTCGCTTTTTTCACATTTTAGAATTCAGAAGAACCTGGAGTTCTTGGGAATGGAATTACGTCACGGATGTTAGCCATGCCAGTGATATACATTAGGAAGCGCTCGAAACCTAGACCGAATCCAGCGTGTTTTGTACCGCCGTATTTTCTAAGTTCTAAGTACCACCAGTAGTCCTCTTCGTTCATACCTAATTCTTTAATTCTGTCTACTAAAACGTCCATTCTTTCTTCACGTTGACTTCCGCCGATTAATTCACCGATGCCAGGAACTAGAAGGTCAGTAGCAGCCACTGTTTTACCGTCGTCATTTAAGCGCATGTAGAATGCTTTAATGTCTTTCGGATAGTCCGTTACGAATACAGGGCGTTTGAAGATTTCTTCTGATAAGTATCTTTCATGCTCTGTTTGTAAGTCAATACCCCATTCTACTGGGTATTTGAAGTCAGCACCTGATTCTTGAAGTACTTTAATTGCTTCTGTATAAGTGATGCGACCGAAGTCAGAGTTGATTACGTTGTTCATGCGCTCTAGAACTGTTTTATCAACGAAACTGTTGAAGAATTCCATTTCTTCTGGTGCATGCTCTAATACGTATTTCATTGCATATTTCAGCATATCTTCTGTAAGGTTCATTACGTCACCTAGTTCAGCGAATGCAATCTCAGGCTCAACCATCCAGAACTCAGCTGCGTGGCGAGTTGTGTTTGAGTTTTCTGCACGGAATGTAGGTCCGAATGTGTATACATCACGGAATGCTAATGCATAAGCTTCAGCGTTCAGCTGTCCACTTACTGTTAAGTTTGTTTCTTTGCCGAAGAAGTCTTTTGATTCATCAACTTGTCCGTCTTCGCCTTTTGGTACGTTGTTTAAATCTTGCGTTGTTACGCGGAACATTTCGCCCGCACCTTCTGTATCACTACCAGTGATGATAGGTGTGTGAACATGTACGAATCCACGCTCTTGGAAGAATTGGTGAATCGCAAATGCTGCGATAGAACGTACGCGGAACGTTGCAGAGAATGCATTTGTTCTTGGACGTAAGTGAGCGATTGTACGTAAGTATTCAAACGTATGACGTTTCTTTTGAAGTGGGTAATCAGAATCTGATAAGCCCTCAATATCAATTTTTTCTGCTTTAATTTCAAATGGTTGCTTCGCTCCAGGCGTTACAATTACTTTACCTTCTACTTTAACTGAAGAGCTAAGTGGAAGTTTTGCAATTTCTTTGAAGTTATCTAATTCTGTATCGAAAACGATTTGAACGCTTTTGAAGAAGCTACCGTCGTTTAATTCGATGAAACCAAACGCTTTTGAATCACGTAAGTTACGAATCCACCCTGATACTTGTACTGTTTGACCTGCGTATTTATCTGTATCTCTATACAGACTTTTTACTAATGTGTTTTCCATAGTGAAATTCTCCTTTGCTGATATATTTAAATACAAAAAAACCTTTCATCCATAAAGGGACGAAAGGTTAAACTTCGCGGTACCACCCAATTTGTCATAAAGACCAACTTTAACTCGTATGTAATACATACTTCCCGGTTTGTAACAGGCCGGATTCCCGTCTAAGTCTACTCTTGAATACAAGATTCAATTTCGGTTAGCAACTCCAAGGTGTTCTTCACATATACCGCCTCATCAGGCTTTCACCGTCCCTGACTCGCTTTGGATTATAGTATATACTACTTTTCCTTATCATCGTCTTTCATTTTGTTAAACTAAAATTAATGTACTACATTCGAGAGAAAGATGCAAGATGTCGGAAAATATATCGGCGATTTTTGTAATATATCGACTTACCGACATTTTCCGACAACCAATCCAATAAAAAAATCACCGGAATAAATCCGGCAATTTCTTATTACTTACGTAACTCCGCACCAAATTTCTCTTCTACCGCTGTTAATACACGGTTATGTGCTTCTGTTACTTCTTCGTCTGTTAACGTACGCTCTGGATCGAAGTAGTTCATAGAGAATGCAAGTGACTTCTTGCCTTCTTCCATTTTTTCACCTTCGTATAAGTCAAATAGTGTTACGTCTTTCAGAAGTTCCCCGCCAGCTTCAGCAATAACTTGCTTCATTTCGCCAGCTTTTGTTTCTTTCGTTACGACAACAGCCATGTCACGTGTCATGGATGGGAAACGTGGAATCGCTGAGTAGTAAGTTTCTTCTGCGTCTGCACCGAATACTTTTACAAGAGATAGTTCAAATACGAATGTATTTTTCACATCTAATTGTTTTTCTGCTTCTGGGTGCAATTGACCGATGAAACCAATTACTTCGCCATCTAATACGATGTCAGCTGTACGACCTGGGTGCATACCTTCACGTTTTGCTGGTGCATATGTGATTTGGTTTGAAACGCCAAGTACGTCGAATAGTCCTTCTAGTACACCTTTCATAACAAAGAAGTCTACTACTTTTTTCTCACCTTGCCATGCATGGTGAAGAGCAAGACCTGTCATAACACCTGCAAGATGTTGTTCTTCTTTCGGAAGTTCTCCTTCTTCTGTCGGTAAGAAGATAGAACCTACTTCGTATAAAGCAACACTGTCGTTTTTACGTGCAACGTTGTATGAAACTGCTTCTAACAATTGTGGTACTAAGCTTAAACGAAGTTGGCTACGTTCTTCACTCATTGGAAGTGCAAGAGCGACAGGCGCCTTTTCGTTTGGCTCAACCATATATTGTTTCGCTTTGTCAGTGCTTGTTAATGAATACGTGATTGCTTCATATAAACCAGCACCTTCTAAGAAGCGACGTACTTTACGACGTTTCGTTTGTGCTGATGTTAATTTACCACGAGTCATTGTTCCAGAAGGTAATGTAACTGGAATGTGGTCATAACCGTATAGACGGCCCACTTCTTCTACTAAGTCTTCTGAAATTGTAATGTCAGGACGACGTGCTGGTACATTCACGTGGAATGTTCCTTCTACTTCTGTGAATGGGAACTTTAAGTTTGTGAACATTGTACCCATTTCACTTGCAGAAATATTTGTACCTAATACACGGTTTACTTTGTCAGCAGTAACAGATACTGTACGCTCTTGTACTTGTAAGTTGTCAGCTTCTACTACACCTTCAAGCGCCTCACCGCCAGCGTATTTCGCCATTAAAGCAGCTGCGTGTTGAATTGCTTCAAATGTACGTGTTGGGTCGATTCCTTTTTCGAAACGCGCACTTGACTCACTGCGAAGACCTAAGTCTTTTGATGTACGGCGCACTGTTTGACCCGCAAAGTATGCAGACTCAATTAGAACGTTTACTGTCTCATTTGTAACTTCAGAATCCGCTCCACCCATTACACCAGCAACAGCTAAAGCTTTTGTACCGTTTGTAATGACAAGATGGTGGCTTTGTAATGTACGTTCTTGATCATCTAACGTTTCAATTTTTTCACCTTCTTTTGCAAGACGAACAACGATTTCTTTTGAACCTAATTTATCGTAATCGAATGCATGTAACGGTTGACCGTATTCCATTAAAATGTAGTTTGTAATATCAACTACGTTGCTAATTGGACGAATGCCAGCTGCCATAAGGCGCGTTTGCATCCACATTGGTGACGGACCAATTTTTACGTTCTTTACCATTTTTGCAATGTATAATGGGTTTTCTTCTTTCGCTTCTACACTTACAGAAATGTAATCAGCAGTTTTTTCTGCTGTTTCTTGTAAGTCGATAGCTGGAAGTTTTACTTCACGGCCATAAATAGCAGCTACTTCATATGCAACACCTAACATGTTTAAGCAATCTGCACGGTTTGGTGTTAAACCAAGCTCAAGTACTTCATCATGTAAGTTTAAAATTTCAAGTGCATCTGCACCAACTTCAGCGTCACTTGGGAAGATGAAGATACCATCTGCATATTCTTTTGAAACTAACTTTCCATCAATGCCAAGCTCTTGAAGAGCACAAACCATACCGTGAGAAGCTTCACCACGTAGTTTTGCTTTTTTAATTTTGAAATTACCAGGTAGTACAGCGCCAACTTTTGCAACTGGCACTTTTAAACCTTTTGCAATGTTAGCAGCACCACAAATAATTTGAACTGGTTCTTCTTCACCGATATCGATTAAGCATTTGCTTAACTTATCAGCTTCTGGGTGTTTTTCACATTCTAATACGTGACCAACTACAACACCTTTTACACCTTTATTTAATACTTCAACGCCTTCTACTTCAATACCACTTTTCGTGATTTTGTCTGCTAGTTCTTGTGCCGTTACATCTTTAATATCTACATACTCTTGTAACCAACGATATGATACGAACATACTTATCCTCTCCTTCCCTTACGCTCGTTTGAATTGTTGTAAGAAACGTACATCATTTGTATAGAAATGACGAATGTCATCTACGCCGTATTTCAACATTGCGATACGCTCTGCGCCCATACCGAATGCGAAACCTTGATATTCTTTTGAATCATAACCAGCCATTTCAAGTACGTTCGGGTGAACCATACCTGCGCCTAAAATTTCAATCCAACCAGTTCCTTTACAAGTGCCGCAACCTTTGCCGTGACACATCATACAAGAAATATCCATCTCTACAGATGGCTCTGTGAATGGGAAGAAACTTGGACGAAGACGGATTTCACGATCTTCACCGAACATCTTTTTCACGAATACTTGCAGTGTACCTTTTAAGTCACTCATACGAATATTTTTATCAATTACAAGACCTTCAATTTGCATGAACTGGTGTGAATGCGTCGCATCATCGTCATCGCGGCGATACACTTTACCAGGACAAATAATTTTAATTGGGCCTTTTTCTTTATTATTTTCCATCGTACGTGCTTGCACAGAAGATGTATGTGTACGTAGTAACGTTTCTTCTGTAATGTAGAATGTATCTTGCATATCACGTGCTGGGTGATCTTTCGGTAAGTTTAATGCTTCGAAGTTGTAGTAGTCTTTTTCTACTTCTGTTCCTTCCGCTACTTCATAACCCATACCGATGAATACATCTTCAATTTGTTCAACAACAGCTGTTAACGGATGGTGACAACCTGTTTCAACAGGACGACCTGGTAAGGTAACATCAATTGTTTCAGTAGCTAATTTCGCTTCAATTACTGCTTTTTCTAAGTTGCTGATTTTGTCATCTAGACGCGTTTGAATCGCTTCACGTACTTCATTTACTAATGCTCCCATACGTGGACGCTCTTCTGCTGATAATTTTCCCATGCCGCGTAATACTTCTGTAATTGGACCTTTTTTTCCTAAATACGCTACGCGTACATCGTTTAAGCCTTTTAGCTCTTTCGCTTCTTCAATAAGCTCTAACGCTTTTTGCTTTAGCTCTTTTAAACGTGCTTCCATTTGGAACCCTCCTAATTTTAAAAATAAAAAAACCTCGCTCCCAAAAAGGGACGAGGTAAATTCGCGGTACCACCCTAAATTGACAGAACATGTCTGCCCACTCATTAGTTATAACGATCAATTCTGACCGGAACGCCTTTACATATACATGGTCCTGGCGTCAACTCCAGAGGTGAATTCACTTCCGTCTACCATAAGAATGCTTTCAGTCTACGGCATTCTCTCCCTATATGGCGATTTTGTAAGCTACTCTTCTCTATCAACGTTTTTCGTTATTTAACTTTTAATATAATGTACTTCAACTTATTATAAGAAGTTTTTTATTTGTTCGCAACCGGGCTTTGCAAATAATACGTTAAAATCCCTGCTGCAACTGCAACATTTAATGATTCTGCCCCGCCGTAAATCGGAATATACAAGTTTTGATCCGTTTTCGCAAGAATTTCTTGACGTACGCCGTTTCCTTCATTTCCTACAATTAATGCAAAACTACCAGCTGGTGTTACTTCCCCGTACGGAACTCCATTTTCAAGAGCTGTTCCATATACAGGAACGTTATTTTCTTTTAACTTGTCTACCCATTCTTCTAAGTTCCCTTTTACAATTGGTAAGTGGAAAATAGAGCCTTGTGTAGAACGGAGTACTTTACTATTATAAACATCAACACAACCTTCTCCAAGCACAACGGCATGAATGCCAGCTGCATCAGCTGTACGAATAATCGTCCCTAAGTTACCTGGGTCTTGCAGACCATCTAGTAAAAGAAACTTTCCATCAGCAAGAGCTACTTCTTTCTCATGCTTTTCACAGACAGCAAATACACCTTGCGTCGTTTCTGTTTCACGAAGTACTTTTACGATTGATTCCGGTACGATATACATCTCTACATCATTAACTGTCCAATCTTTCGGAAGGTCTGTCTGATCTGAAACGATAAGTTCTGTTACAACTCCTACTTTTAAAGCTTCCTCCACTAAGTGGAATCCTTCTACAAAAAATAAACCTTTTTTATCGCGTTCTTTTTTCGTTTGCAGCTTTTTCCACTGCTTCACACGCGGATTTTGTACTGAATCAATGTTTTTCATAATATGTATTTCCCTCTCTTCTTGTCTTATCATTATAGCCTATTTTTCATACATATTTACATAAAAAAGAACAAAAACTAACGTCAGTTTCAATTCTGAAGAAGAGGTGAAAACAATGAGTTTTAATTTACGCGGTGCTGTATTAGCAAATGTATCTGGTAATACACAAGATCAATTACAAGAAACAATTGTCGATGCAATTCAAAGCGGTGAAGAAAAAATGCTACCAGGTCTTGGTGTTTTATTTGAAGTCATTTGGAAAAACGCCGATGAAAATGAAAAGCACGAAATGTTAGAAACACTAGAGCAAGGATTAAAAAAATAAGCAATTTGAAAATCACCTTTGCATAGGCCAAGGTGATTTTTTTTGCGGAAAAATTTTTTCTTCTCCTAAACATTTCTACTTTACTAACGAACTATGATGGAGTACAATGTTCAAAATACATTTAAACCGATCGATTTTCTTTATAGACACCATAAGATAAAAGGAGTGAATGTTTTATGCACCGTATTACGCTTGAACAAATTTTTAAACACCATATTACACAAAAATACGTAAATCGTTCTGGGATGGTCCACGCGATTGCTGTCGCTTACCATGCGTTTCACTTAGCTAAAAAGCATCACGCCTCAGTCGATGCTGCTACAAAGGCTGGTTTCCTTCATGATATCGGACATCATACGTGGTACACAGGCGGCGAATGGGACTATGATTTATATAAAAAGAATGATATACACGCAATTAAAGGAGCAGAAAGAGCTCATAAATTGCTTATTAGATTAGGAGAGCACCCTAAACTAGCAAAAGAGATTTCTATCGCCATTCTTCTTCATACTGATTCTTTCTTAGTAGAACAAGAAATCGAAAGAACATCTCTTCAAAACATTATTAAATGGGCAGACGAAGCAGATGAAGAACCGGGCGGAGCGCATCATTATCGAACAATTTCTTATGAAAAAGCATTAAAAGCTATTCAACAGTTAGACCGTTTAGTAGAGCGTGAATTGCAAATAGAGCAATCAAAATCGAATAACAAAGCAGAACATAGTTATCAATAAGAAAGAGGCATCACTATAGGGTGATACCTCTTTTATTATTTTATGGAAAATACACCTTTATATGTAATATTTAAATGTTACACCCGAAAACAATATGCTTTATAATTAAATATACAAATATAAAGAGGTGATTTTACAAATGCAACCCGCTACACAACTTTCTAATGAACAGAAATACTCTATGTCATGGTTACAATTTATTAGCTCCGTTTTATTCGCTTTTTTCGGAACCGGACTTATTACTGTGTTCCTCGCAATGCCATTAACAATTTATACAGCTGGTCTCACAAATAAAAAACAAATTGCCCTGTACGAATCTATTGCCAATACCGCAAGTACCGTATTACAACTAGCCGTACTGTTATTCTTCATTTTTAAATTCGAACCCGCAAAAAAATTACTACTAAAATCTTTTAACTTTAAAGCACTGAAAGAATGGCGCACATACGTATATTTACTTCTTTTCTTCGTTATAAACATCGTACTCAATTACATACTGTTAAATTATGTGTTCCAAAATGCAACGAAGCAGCAATCTTCCGCACTAAGCTTAGACGTCTTTAAGCAATATCAAATATTATTGCTTCTCAGCTTCGCCATACTCACACCCATTTTTGAAGAACTTATTTTCCGTGGTTTTATACTTCGCTTCTTCTCAGAACGCTTTCCATTTTGGATCGCAGCCATCGTAACAAGTTTCTTCTTCGGTATCGCTCATACATACTCACTTGGGGTTATGGTAATTACTTTCTTCATGGGATTATTAATGGCTATTTTATGTAAAAAAACAAAATCCATTATTCCAGCTATGTTATTTCATATTATGAATAATATGTTGGCGTTCTTGAGTTAAAAAGAGGTATCATCGCGATACCTCTTTTATCATAACTTCAAACTCTTCTTCCGTTTACACAGAACATCAATGTAAAATTACTACGGTCTGTAAATATTAGCCTCAAAATATCATTTTTATTACAATGATGACTTTTTTGTATAAATATCCTATAATTTTTATATATAATTATAAAGTATAAAAGGATAGGTGATTCACTATTATACAAGCCACGCAACTAACTTACCCACAAAAACATCCTATGTCACTCTCACAATTTCTATTTTCACTCGTTTTTGCAATTTGGGGAACAGGATTTCTAGCCGACCTCTTTATAGGTCTTCCTACCGTTATTTATACAGAAGGTTTAACCAATTCAAAACAAATTGCTTTAACAAAATCACTTACTACTTTTGGGAAGAATTTATTTGTATTGTGCATTTTATTAATTTTAATTTATGCATATAAGCCATTAAGAAATTTAATTGTCCCAACACTAAACTTTACAGCATTAAAAAAAGTAAGCACATACATCTATATCATTCTTTTTTATGGACTACATATCGTTAATGATATATTTATAATTAATAATATTCTTCCTGATGCGGTAAAAGAGCAGTCATCCGCTTTAGACCTAGAAATGTTAAAACAATACAAACTATTATTACTAATAGGTGGCGCTATACTTGTACCTATTTTTGAAGAACTTATAGTCCGCGGTATTATTCTTCATTTCCTACTACAGCGTTTCCCATTTTGGATTGCAGCGCTTGGGTCTAGCTTCCTCTTCGGAATAGGTCATATATACTCAACTGGTGTGATGTTTAGTATGTTCATCATGGGTCTATTTATGGCCATTTTATGTAAAAAAACAAAATCCATTATTCCAGCTATATTACTTCATATTATGAATAATATGTTAGCCTTTTTAGGATAAAGAGAGGTATCATCACGATACCTCTCCTTACTCTTTTATCACAACTTCAAACTCTTCTTCCACATAATGCTTCATAAAGATTTCTTTATCTTTCTTCTTTAAATGATTTAATATATGTTTCATATCATTACTAATCTCTTTTTTAGTAGTATCGGTATGTACCGCTATTTCATCTATTTGATCTATTCCTTTTTCATTTACTGTCTTCGCATATTTTCTCGCATAATCGATAGATTTATATTTTGTAATAGCTGCAATCCAATTTTTCAGCATATTTTTCTCTTCATCATACTTTTCAATATGATTTCAAATTGCCAATAACACATCATCCATCCATACATTCCTCTTGCACATCTTGAAACGAAGCTAAATGCTTCTGAATAATACTTTTTATTAGTCCGCTGTACTGCTCGATAATAAAATATAATGCTTTTTCGTCCCTTTTCCTTAGCTGATTCACAACATTTTCTTCTGTAATTTTCATACGTCTCCTCCTCTCTCATGCTCTACATCTATTAATTCGTATCGGTACTACTCATTTCTATCAATTTATACATATTTATTAATAATATCCAAAATAAACCTAATGTAGTAAAATATAACTGATTACAAAGAAGGAGATTATATATGTTGAGCTTACTTTGGATTGTTTATATGCCACTTCTTGTTTTATGCGGATTTTTCGGTGGTATTTTTTTAATTGTTACTAGCGTGAAACACCGTAAATTATTTGTCGGTTTAATGGGGCTACTTAGCTTTTCCTTTGTCACACTACCTTTTGTTTTTTGGGGCATGGGAGTGGAGAGCAATACAATCATCCCTATTTCAACTACTTTATATTGGATACTGTTTTCTTTAACTGGATTATTAGCAGGGATAAGTGGATTACAAGCCAAAATTAAAAGTATACGTAATATGGGATTCATTATTTTTACCGCTGGAATATTAGGGGTTATTTTCTGGGTGCTCATGTCTGTAGGTGATTCATTCTATATATAACATTTTTTGAAACCCAAAAATCGGATGTAATACAAAAGTGTTCGGAATATTAATTCAGATGATTTTAGCTCTTACTTTCATGTTACGCGAATTCATCGTCGGCATTTTTTTAATTATTGCTGGCATGAAATATCGTAAATTACTTACTATTATAGCTGGTTTCATTAGCATATTACTTATCGTTGTTCCTATCTTTTGTATAGGTTCTGGAATAGATTTAGAAGGGATGGTTCCAATTTCGGGAACTTTATATTGGTGCTTCTTCTCTTTAACTGGACTATTAGCTATTATAAGCGGCAGACACATATCGAGTATTCGTTCTATGGGGACGATTTTGTTTATAGCAGGGCTTTGCTCCGTAGCTGGTTATCAGCTTTTATATGTAACTGCATAAAGAACACAAAAAAAGCAGGGAAATTAATTCCCTGCTTTTCTATTTGGTTTATTTCCTGATTGTAAGAAGAACGATAACACCCATGCAACACCTGCTAATATTGTTGCAATTAAGAATGCATCGTTAATACCGTTAATTGCAGATAGCTTTGAAATTTGTCCATATAATAGTTGCGTGCTCATCGCATCTCCTGCTTGCGCTGATCCAGCTAAGGCCGCTAAGCTTTGCCCCATGCCATGTACTTTATCAACTAAAATTGGGTTTGACGTTGTTAACATGTTACCGTAATCTGCTACGTGAGCAGTTGTTTGTTGCGTCATAAGTGTGATTAAAATCGCTGTTCCGATTGAACCAGCTACCTGCCTTGATGTATTTTGCGTTGCTGTACCGTGAGAAATTAATTTCATCGGCAGTGCGTTCATACCAGCTGTCATAATTGGCATCATAATGAATGACATACCAATTGAACGTATAATATAGTCCGTCATAATAACGCTATATGGCGTATCCATTGATAACTTTGTAAATTCATATGTCGCAAACGTTGTAATAGCTAATCCAACAATCGCTAACGGACGAATTCCATATTTATCAAATAGTTTACCTGCAATAGGTCCCATGATTCCCATAATTAATGAACCTGGAAGTAATAATAAACCTGATTCAATTGGTGTGAAGCCACGAATGTTTTGCAGATATACTGGAAGTAGTAACATACCTCCGAATAATGCCATCGTAACGATTGCGTTAATTAATAAAGTGAAAGTAAATACTGGATATTTAAATACTTGTAAATCAAGCATTTTATTGTCTGTTGTCAACTCTCTCCAAATAAATAACGCTAAACCAATTACACCGATAACAAGTGAAATAACAACTTCGGCACTAGTCCAACTATTATTTCCAGCTTCACTAAATCCGTACAACAAGCTTCCTAGTCCAATACTTGAACTAATAACACCAAATACATCTAATTTCGTTTTAGATACTGGCTGAGCTAGTGTAAAGAATTTTAAAGATAGGAAGGTAATAATTAAACCGATAATAAACATCGCATAGAACATTAAGTTCCAGCTGTAGTTTTCAATTACCCAACCTGTTACAGTTGGTCCGATAGCTGGAGCTAAAATCATCGCTACACCTAGTAATCCCATCGCTGCTCCGCGCTTATGAGGTGGGAATAATGTCATGAAGATATTCATACCAACCGGCATTAAAATACCTGCACCGACCGCTTGAATAATACGACCTGTCATCATCATTGTAAAGTTTCCTGATGTAGCACAAATGATAGATCCTACAGTAAAGAATAACATTGCTGCTACGAATAATTTACGATACGTAAATCGTGAAACTAAAAAGGCACTAATCGGTACTAAAATACCATTTACAAGCATGAATCCTGTAATTAACCATTGTGCTGTTGAAGTTGATACGTTAAATTCATTCATTAACGGTGGCAATGCAACGTTAATAATTGTTTGGTTTAAAATAGAAACGAACATACCGAGAATTAATACTGTTACAACTGCTTTTACATTTACATTCTCTATAGGCATAGACGTTTGTTTTTTCGGCATTTCTTTTTCTTGTTTTACTTCTTCTTGCTTGCTTGTTTCTAACTCAACTACATTAGAAATTTCTACTTCTTGCTTTTGTTCATTTTCTTTCTCTTCTGTTTCTACCTTACTTACTTCTATTTTACTTACGGCTGGGACTTGTTCTTCTCCCACGTTCGTTTTTTTCTTTCGTAAAAGACGATTTACAAGGAAGAAGACGATTATACAAAATAGTGCATATCCTACAATTGCAATTGAGGACATCTCATCTCCCCCTTACTTATGAATACGAACTGACACATTCATTCCAGGAACAATATTTACTGATTTACTATGATCTAAAGAAATTTTAACTGGTACAACTTGCTTTACTTTCGTATAGTTCGCTGTTGCGTTACTTGATGGTAACATTGAGAATGTGTTCGCTGTTGTTAAGCCAACTTGTTCTACTTTTCCTGTTAACGTTGTATCTGGGTATGCATCTACATATACATCTACTGTTTGGCCTTTTTGAACATCATCAATTACTGTTTCTTCAATATTTGCTGTTACCCATAAATTGTTCATATCAAATGCATAAGCAATCGGGCTACCTGCTCCAACGAAAGCATTTGTTGTTGCGTTTGATTGTACAACTGTTGCGTTTTGCGGAATTGTTACATCTACTGTTTGTTCTCCATTTGCTGCTGCTACAGTAACAGCACCTAATTTATCGTTTTCATTGTAGTTCTTACCTACTTCTGCTTTCCAGTCAGTTAGTTTACCTGCTACTGGTGACGCAATCGGAATTACCTTTCCGTCAATCTTTGCATTGTCTGTTTTTAAGTAATTTTCCGTTTGGTTGTAATAGTAATAAGCGCCAATACCGCCGCCAACTAGTACAATTAATGTGATAATGTTGATAATTACCATTCTTCGAAACTGATTCATTGCATTCCTCTCCTTATATCGCATATAATTTTTTTCTAAACTATTTATGTCCTTATTGTTTAGATTGCTTAATTGTTAATTATATTAACTTTTAAACAAAAAAATCACACCATCTGCGGTGTAAATCGAAATTTATCTACCTGCGAGCGGTGCTGATTTCTGAAGGACTATCGTTTATAATTATAAATAATTATTTTAAATCTACAACCGACAATTTACGTATGAAATGTCGTTTAAACAACAATATAACGCTGATATGTTGTTTAAGTAAAGAAAATTAAACAAGGGGAAATAAAAATGTCTATTAAAAATACAAATGATCCACGTGTAAAACGGACGAGACAACTCATACAGGATGCTTTTGTCGCTTTAGTAGGCGAAAAAGGGTTTGAAAATGTAACTGTTCAACATATTGCAGAACGTGCTCCTGTAAATCGTGCTACGTTTTATAGCCATTATCACGATAAATATGACTTATTAGACAAAAGCATTGAAGAAATGTTAGAGAAGTTAACAAAAGTCATTAAACAAAAAAATAGAAATAAAGAAGATTTTCAACTTACATTTGATTCACCACATCCAAGTTTTTTGGCCTTGTTCGAACATATTGCAGAAAATGCGAACTTCTATAACGTCATGCTTGGTGATAAAGCTGCCGGAAATTATACGTATAAAATGATGAAAGCAATTCAAACACATTTAACATTAAGCCTCTCTATTTCACAACCTAACGATGAAAAACTAATGGTTCCACGTGATATTCTTATTAGTTATGTTACTGGTGCCCACCTCGGCATGATTATGTCATGGCTAAAAAAAGGAATGATATATACCCCGCATTTTATGGCCATGCAATTAACTCGTTTAATCATTTTAGGGGCTCATACTGCAGCTGGATTAGAACGGCCTTTTTAAAACATAAAAAAGCGAAGGAGAGGCTCCTTCGCTTTTTCTATTAATTAAATGTAATGTTATGTACTGCCTCTTTATCAAGACGTTTAATAACTTCTACAATTAACTTCACTGCATTTTCATAGTCATCACGGTGTAACATTGCCGCATGAGAATGAATGTAACGCGTTGCAATCGTAATGGCCATAGACGGAATACCATTTACAGCAATATGAATTGCACCTGCATCCGTTCCACCGCCCGCTACTGAATCATATTGGTATGGAATTTGTAATTCATCAGCAACATCAACTACAAAGTCACGTAAACCTGTATGACCAATAACAGAAGCATCATATAAAATAATCTGTGGTCCATCACCCATTTTACTTTGTGCTTCTTTTGATGTTACACCAGGTGTGTCACCAGCGATACCAACATCTACTGCGAACGCGATATCTGGTTTAATATAGTTTGCAGATGTTTTTGCACCACGAAGACCGACTTCTTCTTGTACAGTCCCGACGCCATATACAACGTTTGGATGCTTTTCATCTTTTAATTGTTTTAATACATCAATTGCAATTGCACAACCAATTCGATTATCCCATGCTTTTGCAAGTAACATTTTTTCATTCTTCATCACTTGGAATTCAAAGTAAGGTACAACTTGATCTCCTGGTCGTACGCCCCACTCCATTGCTTCTTCTTGGCTAGAAGCACCAATATCGATGAACATGTCTTTAATTTCAACTGGCTTTTTACGCGCTTCTGGAGGTAAGATATGAGGTGGTTTTGAACCGATAACACCTGTTACATCTCCTTTACGCGTTACAATTGTTACGCGCTGTGCAAGCATAACTTGTGACCACCAGCCACCAACTGTTTGGAAACGAAGGAAACCTTTGTCATCAATTTGCGTAATCATAAAGCCAACTTCATCTAAATGACCTGCAACCATAATTTTCGGGCCGTTTTCTTCCCCTACTTTTTTCGCAACTAAACTTCCTAAATTATCAGTAGAAAGTTCGTCCGCAAACGGCTCAATATATTTCTTCATTACTTCACGTGGTTCACGCTCGTTACCCGCAATACCACGTGCATCTGTTAATTCTTTTAGCATTGTCAATGTCTCGTCTAATTTTGTCATTGCCAACACCCTCCTTTTTCTTCAGTCACTTCATTATACAAAAGGAAATTGAAATATTCAAAAATTAACTTAGTATCCTTGTGTTTGACGCTGATGATTTACTTCGTTTTTATCTAAATATGCCTTTTCAATCTCTTCTTGTTCAAACTCAAGCGCTTGTCCTAGTCGAAGGTAGCTTGTAAATAATTCAATATAGTTCGTAATAGATGGTTGATCTGTAAAACGAATTACCTTCGCATATGTGTCTAAGAAAATTTCTACTTGTGTTTTATTCGTCTGTGCACACTTATAGAATAGGAAGTTTTTATCAATACCTAAATCAATTCCGATTGATAAAATAAAATGTAAACCATCTACGTATTCTTCTAGTATGACTTCACGTTCTGATGCTGGTTTGTTGCTCCAATATTTAAAACAACGTGTTTCATTTGCAAGTTCTCCAATTTCTACAAGAAGAGCTAACATTTTCTCTTTTAACAATTTTTTCGGTTGTAAGTCATGTTCTTTCGCAATACGGTCATCTAATTCTTTTTGTAATTTAAATAGTTGTAGTAAGTCCACTCTATTGTCCTCCTCCAACATCGCATGTTACGCAACAATGTTGTTTCATTTCAAAGTTCATTATTATTTTTCATTTCTTATTAATAAGTAAGCCATTTACCTCTTTACAAAATAGCTTGTCCTTAATTTACAAATACGTTTCAATCATCACGATTAGATTGTTCACTCCGATTGGTGATAGGTAATCATTATCTGTGTATTGTCCACTAATGAAAATGTTATTTTATCTGATGAAAGTTCCATATCATCTTTCCATTATAGCAGTGTCGTTTCACCTAGGAAAGATACTCTTCTTTCCAAAGGGGCATAATAAAAAAAAGCCAGAAGGATTCTCCTGACTTCATATGTATATTCTTCTATATTGCTATAGCTTTTATATAGGTTTTGTCATATCAATAACGATATCTCTCTCTTTGTATACAAATAAAAAACCTTAGAAGAAAATTCTCCTAAGGTTTCAACTAATTAATTAGTTAATGTTGTTTTTTGCAACTGTTGCTAATTCAGCGAAAGCTTTTTCGTCATGAACAGCTAAGTCAGCAAGCATCTTGCGGTTAACTTCGATGCCAGCATTTTTAAGACCGTGCATTAAGCGGCTGTAAGAAAGACCATTCATACGAGCTGCTGCGTTGATACGTGTAATCCATAATTTACGGAAGTCACGTTTCTTTTGACGGCGGTCACGGAATGCATACATTAGAGATTTCATAACCTGTTGGTTAGCAACCTTGAATAATGTATTTTTTGAACCGTAGTAACCTTTTGCTAATTTAATTACTTTTTTACGACGTTGACGAGTAACTGTACCACCTTTTACTCTTGGCATAATATTACCTCCTAATTGTTCTATATATCAGCCGAACTTATTTTAAGTTGTCAAGCATTTGACGAATGCGTTTGAAGTCACCAGCGCTTACTACACCAGCTTTACGTAGTTTACGTTTAGCTTTTGTAGATTTGTTAGCGAATAAATGGCTTGTGTAAGCGTGAGAACGTTTCAGTTTACCTGATCCAGTCTTTTTGAAACGCTTTGCAGCGCCGCGATGAGTTTTTTGTTTAGGCATAGGTATTTCCTCCTCTATCTATTACTTATCGTTTTTCGGTGCTAAAACTAAGAACATACTGCGTCCTTCCATTTTAGGCTTAGATTCGATTGTACTAACTTCAGCACAAGCTTCTGAGAAGCGATCTAAAACACGTTGACCGATTTCTTTATGAGTAATGGCACGTCCTTTAAAGCGAATTGACGCTTTAACCTTGTCGCCTTTCTCTAAAAACTTGATAGCATTACGAAGTTTTGTGTTAAAGTCGTGTTCATCAATTGTTGGACTTAAACGAACTTCTTTCATGCTAATTACTTTTTGATTTTTGCGCTGTTCTTTTTCTTTCTTCTGTTGCTCAAAGCGGAATTTACCGTAGTCCATAATGCGGCATACTGGCGGTTTCGCATTTGGAGCAACTAATACTAAATCAAGATTAAGATTTGCAGCTAAGTCTAAAGCGTCATTACGAGACTTGATTCCAAGTTGATCGCCATTTGCGCCAACTAAACGTACTTCACGTGCACGAATTTGCTCGTTAATCATCATATCCTTGCTAATAGTAAGCCACCTCCAAGGTTTTCTCAGAACATAGTTTGTAGTCATAGAACCCGACAAAAAAAGTGCGGGCATACGACACCCACACTTGTAAAATCTTAAGTAAGAAATACATTTACCTGTAAACTGCGAATGCGTCCATCAGGTGAGAAGCGGGTGCTTCTACTTGTTCCACAAAACAATATTCTATTATCCTTGATGAGTTTATCATAGGACATGACGTCTGTCAAGAAGACGCGATGTGTTTTACTAACAACAAGAAATATTGTAACAAACAACTAACATACTTGCAATACTTTTTTACGATAAGTGTTACATGGTTTTTTTTTCTAATTTTCCTTACTCATATTACATAGAAAAGCCGCGGTATACCGCGGCTTTTTCTTATCGTTTTCCTTCTACTTTAATCATATCAACAAAAGCATCTAATGCGATTGTTTCTGATTTTTGTTCACCGTATTTACGTACGTTTACGCCGTTTTCAGTTACTTCATTGTCACCTACTACAAGCATGTACGGAATTTTTTGCATTTGTGCTTCACGGATTTTGTAACCAATTTTCTCTTCACGAGTATCTAATTCAACACGGATACCAGCACGACGCAATTCATCTTGTACTTTCTTCGCGTAGTCTAAATGTACTTGCGGAGAAACTGGAATTACTTGTACTTGAACTGGAGCTAACCAAGTTGGGAATGCACCTTTGTATTCTTCAATTAAGAAGGCTACGAAACGTTCCATAGTAGATACAACACCACGATGAATTACAACTGGACGATGTTGTTTACCGTCTTCACCAACGTAAGATAGTTCAAAGCGTTCTGGAAGTAAGAAGTCTAATTGTACAGTTGAAAGTGTTTCGTCTTTTCCAAGAGCAGTACGAACTTGAACGTCAAGTTTTGGACCGTAGAATGCCGCTTCACCTTCAGCTTCATAGTAATCAAGACCCATTTCATCCATAGCTTCTTTTAACATACCTTGTGCTTTTTCCCACATCTCATCATCAGCATAGTACTTTTTAGTATCTGCTGGGTCGCGATAAGATAGACGGAATGAGTAGTTCTCTAAACCGAAATCTTTGTACACTTCTAGCGTTAAGTTTACAACACGTTTTAATTCTTCTTTAATTTGATCTGGGCGTACGAAAATGTGCGCATCGTTTAAAGTCATTCCGCGTACACGTTGTAATCCAGATAACGCACCTGACATTTCATAGCGGTGCATTGTTCCAAGTTCCGCAATACGGATTGGTAATTCACGGTAGCTGTGAATATCGTTTTTATAAACCATCATGTGGTGAGGACAGTTCATTGGACGAAGAACTAACTCTTCATTATCCATTTCCATTGATGGGAACATACCATCACGGTAGTGGTTCCAGTGACCAGAAGTTTCATAAAGCTCTCTGCTTCCTAGTACTGGAGTGTATACGTGATCATAGCCTAAGCTTGCTTCTTTATCAACGATGTAACGCTCGATAATGCGGCGGATTGTTGCACCCTTTGGTAACCAAAGTGGTAAACCTTGTCCTACTTTTTGGCTATTAGTAAATAGTTTTAATTCTTTACCTAATTTACGGTGATCGCGCTCTTTCGCTTCTTCAAGCATACGTAAGTGCTCATCTAATTCTGCTTTCTTAACGAATGCAGTACCGTAAATACGTTGTAGCATTTTATTATTGCTATCGCCGCGCCAGTAAGCACCTGCAACGCTTAATAATTTAAATACTTTAATTTTCCCTGTAGATGGAAGGTGAACACCACGGCAAAGGTCGAAGAATTCGCCTTGCTCATAGATTGAAATAACTGCATCTTCTGGAAGATCGTTAATTAAATCTAATTTTAACTCATCGCCGATTTCTTCAAAACGACGAATTGCTTCTGCACGTGGTACTTCATGACGAACGATTTCTAAGTTCTCGTTCACAATTTTTTGCATTTCTTTTTCGATTTTCTTGAAGTCTTCAACTGTAATTGCTTCTTCCATATCAATATCGTAGTAGAAGCCATTTTCAATTACTGGACCAATGCCAAGCTCAACCTTAACATCTTTATATAAACGTTTTAACGCTTGTGCTAAAAGGTGAGCTGTTGAGTGGCGTAAAATATATAAGCCATCTTCAGAATCTAATGTAATGATAGAAACTGCACCATCTTCTTCGATTGGTGTAACAAGATCGATCATCTCATCATTTAATTTTCCAGCCACAGCTTTTTTCTTTAAGCCTGGGCTAATAGAAGCTGCGATTTCTTCAGTTGTTACGCCTTTTGGAAACTCCTTCACAGCTCCATCAGGGAAAGTAATTTTAACTACATCTGCCATCACTGGTCACTCCTCTTTTTCTCAAAATAAAAAACACTCATCCCGTAAAAAGGGACGAGTGTTGAATTCGTGGTTCCACCCTTGTTCCAATTAACATAATTGTTAATTGCTCAAGTTCAACATAACGGTGTTGTCCGTTAGCAATTACTAGAAAAACCGTTCACTGCTAAAGTTTAGAGGTGGTAAGTAATAATCCCGTACTAGGAAGCTCACACCCTAAGGCTTCCCTCTCTGAAAATCGTAGAAAACTACTCATGTCCTCATCATGACATTTCAATATATTTCATTTATGTAGGTAATTATATGCTCAAAAACTTAGAAAATCAAGGGCGTTACCTTTATTTTTTAAATTTTTCACATTGCGCTCAAACTCATGTAATCCATGTAATTGTACCCGTTCTTGAAATACATTTCGCAAAGTAATAATCATATTATGATCTTGTTCCTTCGTATATAAATAAATTTTTTTCGGCGAAATAGAAAGAAGTGGTGCAATTACTTTCGTATCAATATATACATCCTTTTGTTTTAATAAGTCTTCATCTATATATTGAACCAATTTCTCTTGTTTTAAACGTCTACCTTTATCATCATAGAAAATAAAACTTTCATCAAAAATAAGATGCACACATGACAAACGTGATTTCCGGCTACGAACTTGTTGCCGGAGCGTTTCAATAAACATTTGATATTCTTGTTCCAACTTATACTCATCAATTGCCACTTCAGCAAGCTTAGCTACCATTTCCCTATATGTACGAAGACGAAAGCGAACATATGATGAAAACGAGAATGAAAGTGGATCACAAAGCCAGTTATTTAAAGAGGATTTAATATATGATTCAAGTGTGTGACGTGTTAATTCACGAGCAATTCCTTTTCTTCTCCCTTTTAAAATCTCTTGTGCCATATGCAATATTTGATGACACTCTTCCTCTTCTTCATAAAAAAACTTCTCTTTTAAGATTGTATATATCCACTCATTTTGTTTCACATTCACAATGAAATATACCATTACCGGCAATAAAATCTTTTCAATATAATTTGATTCACATACTGGTATGTGAATCACCACTTTTTGTTCCTGTAAATACACACTCGTTTCCTTATATAACAGTTCCGCTCTTTTCAGTAGTTGTCTATATACATGCATAGCATCATTTTTTTCTTCGAAGCAAATTTCAATCACTTTTGTCCCCCCTTTTATCCCTGCTCTAAAGGACTGTATCTATACGTTACAAATCCTATAAGAGTCCGTCCCGCGTGAAAGTTCACTCTTAGTAGAATTACATTTCCTATCGTTAGAAAATCCACTCGATATGGCTTGCTAATTTTATATATATTAAGGGAGGGAGAAAAAAATGATACAAGCTACTAGGAATTTTCAATAAGAACTTTTCATTTTATCATTCGACTACTTTAAAAAGCGTTTAACTACGAAAAAAAGAGTAAGCTTCTCAGCTTACTCTTTACTTATGACGACGGTTTTTCCCGCCAATTGGAATTGGTTTCGCTAAATATTTGATTCGCTCCATAATACGAGCTGCTTTCATTTCTTCAGCTTCACCGCGCTGCGTATATGTTAAATGATGTTCTAGCTGTTTAAAATCAAAGTTAGACGTAAAGAACGTCGGTAAGTTTTCTAACATACGGAATTGCAAAATTGCACCGAGTACATCATCACGCACAAAGCTTGACATCGCTTCTGCTCCAATATCATCTAACATTAAAACTTGTACGCGTTTCACTGCATCAATCTTTTCCCCAATTGAATTATCTTGAATCGAACTTTTAATTTCACGGAGAAATTCAGGGAAGTATACGAGCATCGAACTTATTTTCTTTCGAGCAAGCTCATTCGCAATTGCTCCTAACAAATACGTTTTCCCTACACCAAATTTACCGTATAAATATAAACCTTGTACTTTTTCACCAGGTTCATATGCACTTAAAAACTCATTAGCTGCACCAATTGCATCAATACGCGCATCTAAATCTGAAGGGTCTAAGTTTTCCATCGTTGCTTGTAAAATATCAGTTGGCATATATACACTTTGAACGAGCTTTTCATATTTCTTCCTCTCGTCATATGCTACTTTTCTAACGCAACGATCATATTGAATATCAATCATCTTCCCTTGGATAATGAGCTTTGGCTCATATCCTTGCAGCATGTTTTTACACGAACCTAAATCCGGACAATCCGCGCAACCTACACTTTGTCCAATATATTCGTATAATTTCACAAGACTGCGTTCAATCATAGACGTTGTTACTTCCCCTTTATGTTCGTCTATAAATTCTTTCACACGCGGATGTGCCATTACTTCCGCCTTTAATACTTCATATCTATTTTTAAAATTTTCATTTTCCATTAACTTTGCAAATGAATTTTGAATATGCTCCATTTTCTCACCTCAAAGAGCGTTCATTCTCTTCTATTAATCACGCTTATATTTTTTTAACACTTCTTCTAATCGTTTTCGTTCGTCCTCTAACGTACTTGCACCTTTTTCAGCACTTACATCTTTTTTCACAGTTTCTTTCTCTTGTTCTTTCGGCTCTTCTTTCAGCCAATCTGGTACCATTTCTTTTCGTACTGTTTTCTTGGATGTACGACCTTTCTTCTTCGTCTCAGCCCATTCTTGATATTGACGATTTTCTTCTTTCGCTAATGCCATTGCTTCAGCAACTGTACCGACCTTTTTACGTGCCCAATGTCCAGCAATCTTCTCCACATACGTTTTCGCAAGTTTCATATCTGAGCGTAGCATAACGTAATAAATAAGTACATTCACAACACCTGGTGTTAACTTTTGATTCATCATTACATCTTCAACAATTTGCAAGTCAGCCTTCGTCGCCTCTGCACCGCCAGAGATTTCTTTCAATAGTTGCTTTGGTGAGATTTCCTCTAACTGTTTGATTAACATCTCTTCTTGCGATGTAGGCTCTTTTTCTTTCATCATACGTGCAGCGTGAGGCTGTACTCTTTCACTTAATACAGGTAACGCTTGACCGTTTTCGAACTGATACCAATCACGCGCTCCTTTTCTAAGCCTTTCGATATCAATTGTCTGCATCTCTGTCACCGCACCAAGAACGATATTTTGCATCGATAACACATCTACATCATACACGTAAGCAAGTGTAATGACACATTCTCGCACTTGATCTGTAATCGCCTTTTTAGGAACAAGAGCGGACAAGCCGTCTACAAATAAGGAGAAATCAAAGAAATCATTCCAAACTTTTGGAGCATCTCCCTTTTCATTACTTGGCATAACTGTCGCTTTTGGAATACGAAGATCTTCTTGCGCATGCTCAAGCTGTCCTGGATTAAACGAACCAAATACATCATTAAAAGAACGCGTAACATTTTCATACGATACAAAATCAAATTCTTCTTCTAAGAAATATTGTTTTACTTGATTATATTTTGTCCGACTCAATCGATTGTATAAAAAGATACTTAAAACAATATCATCAAAAAACTGCTTCGGGGATAAAGGTGGTTGCAGCTCATATATAAACATTCGAATATCTTTTTCTTTCTTAATATATACTTTTAAAAGCCCAATTGCTTCTAACTTTACTCGTTCCTCATACACTTCGGGAAGTTGCATTTGCATGGTCACCATAAGGGAATGGTGCGTATTCTCTTTTCCAAACACACGATCTTGCTCTAACTCTCCCCATAGCGTCATGTACAAGCTAAAAGCTCTACTACCTATTAACGGCTGATATAACATCGTTAACACTTTTCGGTCGTAATTATGCAGTAACCCTTTCGCACTTACTTTATAACGATCAATCGGCAATAGCTCCATCCATGACTGTTTTTCCATTCTTGCTTTTCCTTTCTCTCATCCAATCTTCACTATATAATTTATTAGCGAAAAAGAGCTATTAGCTTTCGCTTCTAGCTCTCTTATCTCATTATTTACGGTATGTAAAGAGAATACAATACAGATTCTACTCTCTTTCTTTTTGCAGTATATCTTTTAATTCTTCAATAAATACATTTAAATCTTTAAATTGGCGATATACAGAAGCAAAACGCACGTAAGCAACATCATCGATATCACGTAGTTCTTCCATAACAATTTCACCAATCATATCACTTTTCACTTCTGATATACCTAAATTACGAAGTTCACGTTCCACACTTTGAGTTACTTCTTCTAATTGTCTTAAAGATACTGGTCTTTTTTCGCACGCTTTAATTAAGCCGCGTAAAATCTTTTCTTTATTAAACTCTTCTCGTGTTCCTTCTTTTTTTACAACGATAAGAGGTGACTCTTCCACTCTTTCAAATGTCGTAAAGCGGCTTAAACAGCTTTCACACTCTCTCCTTCTTCGAATAGAGCGCCCCTCGTCTACCGGACGCGAATCTAACACTCTTGTACCATTATGAGAACAGGATGGACAACGCAATATATTCACTCCTTTACACTATACTCTTTATTTTTCTCTACTTACTTCATCTGACAATATATATACAGTATTATATAACTCATTCTAACTCTCTTACCACTTTAAGTTTAAACGCATTATGTTATCATCTCGGTTCCAAAAATAAGATGGTAGAATAGGGCGTTAACTTATTCGCAAGAGCTCAATTCATTCAACTAACGAGTACGTCATATTTTCCTTTTTTTCAAACTAAAAAAGAGGTGCATTATACACCTCTTTACATTTTAAATCAATTATGTTCTTTTTTAAAGAGCTTTTGTTTCTCTCTGCTTAATTTCGAAGCTACCAGTGCCTCGAGGAAGCTCGATGCTCTCACGCGTTTTCGCGTTTAAACCTTCTGCAATATATTCTGCAGCAACATTTGGATCAATACGATCCCCACAAGTATAAACATCAATACTCGCGTAACCGTGCTCCGGAAAGCTATGAATTGTTAAATGTGATTCCGAGATAATTACTACTCCACTTACACCTTGTGGTGCAAATTTATGGAAAGCCACCTCACGCACTTCAGCACCAGCTCTTAGTGCTGCATCCACAAATAATTGTTCAATATACGGCATGTCATTAAGCTTGTCGAAATCGCAATCCCAAAGTTCAGCGATCACGTGACGACCCATCGTATCCATAGTATCCATTCTACAGTTCCCCCTTGTAAATTTATTCTAACTGTTCGAATTGAAAACTAATTTGCAATTTGGCTTGCTCCACTACCACGGGGGAAAGTTAGTCCAGAGAGGTCCTAACCCTTTAAGTAGTGACTACGTACCTCAGCTCTTAAGTTTACGAGTGTTAGTATACTTTGTTTATTTTCATTTTGCAACAACAGTTTTTTCGATTTTCTGTCATATTTTCCTCTTTACTTTTCCCTAAAAAAAATAAATGATTCACGAATACAGTAACCTCAACGTTTCGTGGTATGTCCACTTCTAAAAATATACTTATATAATTTTTTTCCTTTTCAGAAAAAAATAAAAAAAAGAGGGCAAATATTCACTTGCCCTCCCCTTATTCAATTAAATATGTTGTACATTTTCTTGTTTCGCTAATTCATCCACAACTAACGTTACAAGATCTACAACACGACGAGAGTAGCCCCACTCGTTATCATACCAAGCAAGTACTTTCACTTTACGATCACCCATTACCATTGTAGATAAACCATCAATAATAGCTGAGTGTGTATTTGTATTAAAGTCAATAGATACTAAAGGCTCTTCGCTGAATTCTACAATGCCTTTTAACGCACCGTTTGCAACAGTTTTGAATGCATCGTTAATAGCTTCTACTGTCACATCGCGTTTTACATCTACTACTAAGTCAACAAGAGACACGTTTGGTGTCGGTACACGAAGTGCCATACCATGAAGTTTTCCATTTAAATGTGGAAGAACTTTTGCTAGCGCTTTCGCAGCACCTGTCGTTGTCGGAATAATTGATTGTCCGCAAGCACGTGCTCTTCTTAAATCTTTATGTGGGTTATCAATATTTTTTTGGTCATTTGTATAAGCGTGAACTGTCGTCATTAAACCGTTTTCAATTCCAAACTGCTCATCTAACACCTTCACAACAGGTGCTAAACAGTTTGTTGTACAAGATGCATTTGAAATAACAGTATGTTTTGTAATATCTAATTGGTCTTCGTTCACACCTACTACAATTGTTACATCTTCATTTTTACCAGGCGCTGTTAAAATAACTTTTTTCGCTCCAGCTTCAACGTGAAGAATTGCTTTTTCTTTTGAATTAAATTTTCCAGTTGCTTCAATTACAACTTCAACACCTAAATCTGTCCAAGGCAATTCCTTTGGATCGCGGTTGTTTAAAAGGCGAATCATTTTCCCATCAACTAATAAGTGATCTTCAAATGCTTCTACTGTTCCGTCAAACTTGCCGTGAACTGTATCATATTTAATTAAATGTGCTAACGTTTCAGATGGATAGCTTGCATTGATTGCTACAATTTCGAATGCGCTTTCTTTTATTGCCTGACGAAATACCATTCTCCCAATACGTCCAAATCCATTAATTGCCACACGAGTCATAATATGTTATCCCCCTTGAATGCGTTATACTATTTATCTCCAATCCCAATAATAGTATAACACAAAAAAGGGATATGTCACTAAGCATTTTCATTAATTTCACAATTTTTTAGTCAATAATGTTCCAATTCTTTAAAATGACCTCCAATTGTGTTTTCGTTTCCATAATTGTGCCATCATTATTTATCACTTCATCTGCACGTTTCACTTTTTCTTCTAACGGCATTTGAGATTGAATACGAGCTGTTGCTTCTTCTTCTGAAAAATCGTTTCGCTTCATTAAACGTTCTAATTGCGTACGTGGCTTAACTGCTACAACTAAAACGCGGTCAACGAGACTTGTTAATTTACTTTCAAATAAGAGAGGAATATCTAACACAACCGCTTGCATACCTTCTTTTATGTACATTTCCTTTTGCCTATTCATTTCCTCACGCACTGCAGGATGCACAATTTTGTTTAACTGCAATCGTTTCTCTTCATTATAAAAAACGACACTTCCTAATTTCGGCCGATCCAGTTCCCCATCTTCTTGTAATACTTCCGTTCCAAACACTTCTACAATTTTGTTATATGCTGGCTTTCCTCGTTCTACAACTTCTCGTGCAATAATATCTGCATCAATAACTGGTATACTGAGCTCGCGAAACATTTGAGATACTGTACTTTTTCCGCTTGCAATACCTCCCGTTAATCCAATTACTACTGTCATCATACCCCTCCTCATAATAAAAGGCGCGAAACTAATGTTCCACGCCCGTACTTACATTTTCCAAATTCCAATAATAATGAGTAGTACTCCAGGCAGGAATGTAAATTTTTGCAACCATTTCATATTTGATAAAACCGTTCCAAGTTTCATTCCAATAAATAAAAACAAAGAACTCATCACTGCAACTAATATCGCCATCATAGCGGGTGTATACCCTAATAAAGATGCACCAATTCCAGCACCGAATGAATCTACAGAAAGAGCGATACCAAGAAGCAATGCTTCTCCTGCAGAAATGGTGCCTGATTTATCGAAATCTGCTACAGTCGGTTTCCGTAAAATTTGAATGACTAACCCAAGCGAGGCAATCTCTAACTTCCAGACCTTCTCCTCTTGCTTCGGTTCTTCTTTTTTCTCACTTCGAAAAAATTGGTATAATACCCAAATTCCTATTCCAATAAGAACAAGCCCACCGATACGCGTTGCGATAACAGGTGAAAATACTTTCGCGATCATATGTCCAATTCCCATTGAAACAAGCATAACAGCCGCTGAACACATTCCGATAATTACAATTGATCTTAGTGGAATTCTTACGCTTCTTAAACCATATGTTAGCCCTACACTACAGCTATCTAAGCTTAATGTAAAAGCTAATAAAATAAGAGATAAATAAAGGTACATCGGTAAGCTCCTCCCTTATACATAGCTCTGCTGTATGTATATGACAAATGCCTATCCGATGTTATCTCTTTTCTATATTCTTGGCTGACAAATCGGGCAGTAATGCGTTCCTCTTCCGCCAACAACTGTTTTTTCTAATATCGTACCGCAAGTCACACACGGTTCTCCTTTTTTTCCATATACATTTAGAAGTTCTTGGAATGAGCCAATTTGCCCTTGTGAGTTGATATACGTTCGAATTGTACTTCCGCCACGCTTCACTGCTTCGCCTAACGTTGTAACAGTCGCCTCATAAATTCGCTCAATTTCTTCTGCTGTTAAAGACGACGCTTCTCGTTCTGGATGAATTTGAGAACGGAATAAAACTTCATCTACATATATATTTCCAAGTCCTACTAAAAGACGCTGGTCTAATAATACAACTTTTATTTTACGATTCGTCTTTTGCAATCTCTCTTGTAAATACTGTGGTGTCAATTCAGCATCAAATGGCTCTGGACCTAAGTCAGCAAGAGGCATTTGATTCATTTCCTCACCTTTTTTAAAGAGATGCATCGTACCGAACTTTCTCACATCTTTATAATGTAATTCAGTTCCATCTGTAAATAAGAAACGGACGTGCGTATGCTTATCAATTGGCTCATCCTCTTGATGCAGTAAAAATTTACCTTCCATACGCAAATGTGAAACAATGACATAATTCGTTACATATAAAAGCAAAAATTTTCCTCTTCGCTTTATATTTTCAATCGTCTCGCCTTTTAGCATTTCTTTAAAGATTTTTGCATCATCTGGACGTTTTACTATTTTGGGATAGGTAACAATGACATCTTCAATTGTTTTTCCTGTTACAAGATTTTCAAGTGTCCGTCTGACGTTTTCAACCTCTGGTAATTCAGGCATTTCATCACTTCCTTATTTTGCATCGTACCAAGTTGGACCGTAAGAATAATCAACTTTCAGCGGAACTGCGAGTTCAATTGCATGCTCCATTACTTCTGGTACAAGCTTCTCTAATTTTTCAATTTCTTCTTTTGGTGCTTCAAATATTAATTCATCGTGTACTTGCAATAGAAGACGTGCTTGTAATCCTTCTTCTTCTAAACGATCTGCCATAATAATCATCGCTTTTTTAATAATATCTGCTGCAGTACCTTGAATTGGTGTATTCATAGCTGTACGCTCAGCAAAGCTACGCAAGTTGAAATTACGACTCGTAATTTCCGGAATGTAACGGCGGCGATTTAATAATGTAGCCACATACCCTTTTTGTTTCGCATCTTTTACGATGTCATCCATGTATTCTTGTACACCAGGGAAACTTTCTAAATACTTTTCAATAAATTCCGCTGCTGCTTTTCTTGTAATTCCTAAGTTTTGTGAAAGACCATAATCACTAATACCATACACAATTCCGAAGTTAACAGCTTTCGCTTGTCGTCTCATATTTGAAGTTACTTCATCTTTTTCAACGCCAAATACATCCATAGCTGTTTTCGTATGAATATCCATGTCATGTTGGAACGCTTCAACTAGCCCTTTATCATTTGCAATATGAGCTAATACACGAAGTTCAATTTGCGAATAATCTGCCGCGTACATAATCCATCCTTCTTCTGATGGAACGAATGCCTGACGAATCTTTCTTCCTTCTTCTAGTCGAATCGGGATATTTTGCAAGTTTGGATCCGTTGAACTTAATCGGCCCGTTTGCGTTAATACTTGATTGAAACGAGTATGAATTTTAGATGAATCTTCATGTACAACTTTTAATAAACCTTCAATATAAGTTGAATTTAGTTTCCCTAATTGACGGTAATGTAAAATGTTTGGAATAATTTCATGGTGATCCATCAGCTTGTCTAGTACATCAGCTGACGTAGAATAACCTGTTTTCGTCTTCTTAATAACCGGTAAGTTTAAATTCTCAAACAGAATAACACCAAGTTGCTTCGGTGAATTAATATTAAATTCTCTTCCCGCCAGCTTATAAATTTCCTGTTCCATCTCCTTTAATCTACCGGCAAGTTCTTCTCCCATATTACGAAGACGTTCTGTATCAACTTTTACACCTTTTACTTCCATATCAGCTAATACACGTGCAAGTGGTAATTCTAACTCTGTAAACAGTTCATATTGCTCATTCTTTTCTAACTCTTCAACGAACGTTTGCTTCACATCATATAATACATGCACTTTACGAGCTACATGCTCCGCTACTATCTCTAGCTCTGGAACAGCACGCTTCGCACCTTTTCCGTAAACTTCTTCATCGGATTTCACAGCATGCGTTTCTTTCATTTTCGCTACAGTACGGAAATCTTTATCTGTATCAGCCGGATCAAGTAAATAAGCAGCAATTAATAAATCAAAGTCAATCCCTTGCATATCTATACCGTTCCATTTCAGTGCAACGATCGCACGCTTCGCATCAAATGTATACTTTCTCATTTCTCCATCTGCAAGCCACTCTTTAAAAGCATCTGACTTAAGAGCAATGTCTGTCTGAATAAAGTAACATCCGTTTTCATTTTGAATACCGAAACCTTGAATGTCTGCTTTATGATAATTATCTTCTTGTACTTCAACGATAAGCGCACTATCTTGTTGAAGCATTTCTTCTGTAACTTCTTCCACGATATCAAATGTAATATCATCTAATTCAGCTGGAGCCGTTTCTTCTGGCGTAACACCTAATTTATTTAAAAGAGATGTGAATCCTAAATTCTCGAACATTGGAATGACATCACTTGCTTCATACCCTTTATACTCCATATCATCCACATGCACAGTAATCGGCGCATCTGTAATAATCGTTGCAAGATCTTTACTCATAAGAGCTTGCTCTTTATTTGCTTCCAGCTTTTCTTTTAATTTCTTCCCGCTTACTTGATCTATATTTTCATACACTTCTTCAACTGTTCCAAACTGTGTTAACAATTTAATCGCCGTTTTTTCACCAACTCCTGGTACACCTGGAATATTATCTGATTGGTCTCCCATTAAGCCTTTCATATCGATAATTTGCTTTGGTGATAAGCTGTATTTCTCAAATAAAGCTTCTTTCGTATATTCATCTACTTCCGTAATCCCTTTTCTAGGAATGCATACAAGCGTGTTATCAGAAACAAGTTGAAGTAAATCTTTATCTCCTGAAATAACTTTTACACTAGCTCCTTGTTCACTCGCTTCTTTCGCTAGCGTTCCCATAATGTCATCCGCTTCATAATTTTCTAATTCATAACGCGGTACGTTGAATGCATCGAGCATCTCACGAATAAACGGGAATTGCTCTGATAACTCAGGTGGAGTCTTTTGACGTCCTCCTTTATACTCACTATATGTTTTATGACGGAATGTCGTTTTACCCGCATCAAATGCTACTAACATGTGCGTCGGTTTTTCTTCCTCTAATATTCTCATTAACATCATTGTAAAACCGTAAATTGCGTTCGTATGTATACCCTTGTCGTTATTTAAAAGCGGTAGTGCAAAGAAAGCACGATACGCGATATTATTACCATCTACTAATACGACCTTTTTTTCCAAATCAGAAACCTCCCCATACAAATTTGAAATGATTTTTTTCACAGAAAAAAACCGTTTCTTTCCTCTCTCTATATTAACATGACTAATAGAGAGAAGAAAAATAACGGTTATTTTCTTTCATATATAAAACAGACTTATATTGGCATAAAGGGAAGTGACGAGAACAGCTTAACTATTCTCGTCCAAAGTTACTCCTTGGATGAAGGGGTTTTCATGTATTATATTAACAGAGCTTTATTAATATTTAATTAAGCCATTGTTAATATATTGTAAACATCCTTCATCCTATTTTTCAGTTGCTGATTTTGGTAAAACAACTGTAAATGTTGTCCCTTCCCCAACTTCACTATCCACTGTAATCGTACCGTGATGCGCCTCGACTAAATGCTTTACAATTGATAATCCAAGGCCTGTACCACCAGTATTTCTACTTCTCGCTTTATCCACTCGGTAAAAGCGTTCAAAAATACGTGGAATTTCATCTTTACTAATACCAATTCCAGTATCTGATACTTTTATATAAGCATTATATTTATCTTCTGCTAATTCTACAGAAACAACGCCTCCAGCCGGTGTATATACGATTGCGTTATTCATTAAATTAATAAAGATTTGCTGCAAACGACTTGGATCTCCAATGACAGAGACACGTTTTAGCGTAGTTACTTGTAAAGAGATTTCTTTTTCTCCCGCTTTATTATCAAGCACCATATGAATATCTTCAAGAAGTCCCTTCATATCAACGGTCCCCATACTCAATTTAAATCCTTGTTGCTCAATCTTTGATAAATCTAATAAATCTTCAATTAATCCTTGCATACGTTCACTTTCTTTTAAAATAATATGCAAGAAATGCTCGCAGAATTTTTTATTATCCATAGCACCGTCTAAAAGTGTTTCTGAAAAACCTTTAATAGAAGTAATCGGCGTTTTTAGTTCATGAGAAACATTCGCTAAAAAGTCTTTTCTCATTTGTTCTAACTTTTTCAGCTCAGTAATGTCATGGAATACAAGGACAATCCCTTTCCATTCATGGTTCGTCCCGATAATCGGTGCTCCATATACTTCGAAATGCTTTCGCTCAATGCCAAGTGGCAATAACATTTGTTTGCGCACTTTCACTTCTGTCATAAAAATTTCTTCCACAAGCTCTATAATTTCCGGATGATGAAACGACTCATAATATAAACGATCTAAATATTCTTCATCTGTGACGTGGAAAGTTTCCTTATACGAACGGTTTACAAGGTTGATATAACCGCGGCTATCAATTAAAATCATTCCACTTCCCATATTTTCAATTAACGTATGCAGACGATCTTGTTGCATTTCTTGCTCAAGTGTCATCTCTTGTAAATTACGAGCTAAAATATTAATCGCTTTACTTAACATTCCCGTTTCATCCGAATGACTTTCATAAGCGCGCGCTTTATAATTCCCCTTCGCTAATTCGATGGCAACTTTCGTAACGGATTCAATCGGCCTAATATATTGCCCTGTAATTTTCATACCTAAAAATACGACGACGAGACACGCGATAACAAATCCGATAATTAATAATCCCCACGTTTTTTGATGAACGTCTTTCAAAGGCTCAATTGTGCTCTTCACCAAAATGTATCCTTGTTTCCCTGCTACATCTTGCACGAACACCGCATGGTAAAATTCGTTATTCTGATCTGTTTCTTTCGTAATGACTTTATTTCTTTGTTTCGTTGTTTCAGAAGTAAGTTCTTTCATTATCCCTTGGCTAAACGCAGACTGTTCGCCTCCGCTATATTGAACCTTCTTTTTTTCATCTACAAATGCAATAGAAGCCTGTATTTTTTCTTCTAACTTCTCAAATACATATGGATTTTTTAAAACATCATCAAAACCTTGTTCTTCTGCTAATACCGCAACATACTCTGTCTCTTTTACCATTCTCTCTTTCGCATGATCTATATAATAGTTTTCAAACACGGTCTCCAGCAATAAACCGAGTCCGACTAAAATAAAAACAATAAGAGAAACAAATGTAAAAAGAAGCCTGGAACGAAATTTATTCATCCCCTTTTGGCTCCTCTAATTTATATCCTAAACCACGTATCGTTTTAATGTACGTCGGTTTTTTCGTATTTTGTTCAATTTTATCGCGTAAATGGCTAATATGAACGTCAACAATTCGTGTATCACCAGCGAAATCATAATTCCATACAGCACTTAATAATTGATCACGCGTCAACACGCGACTCTTATTTTTCGCAAGATAAACAAGTAGTTCAAATTCTTTTGGTGTTAATTCAAGCTTTCTTCCTTGGAAATAAGCCTCATAAAACTCTGGTAAAATTTTAAGTTCAGCAATTGTAATGCTCTCTTCATCAGACGATTCTGTAACTTGCTCTTCTTGTTGTAATTTCGTGCGGCGTAAAATTGCCTTCACACGCGCAACAACTTCCCTTGGGCTAAATGGCTTCGTCATATAATCATCTGCCCCAAGTTCAAGACCTAGCACCTTATCAAATTCATCATCTTTTGCTGTTAACATTAAAATCGGCGTCATAACGCGCTGCAATCGTAATTCTTTACATACTTCCATACCATCCATTTTTGGAAGCATTAAATCTAATATAATTAAATCTGGACGTTCTGTTGTCGCTTTTTGAAGCGCCATTTCTCCATCCATCGCTGTTATCACTTCAAAACCAGCTTGTTGTAAATTAAATTCGATTAAAGTTAAGATAAACTCCTCATCATCAACTACTAAAATACGATTGTTCATTCTTTTCCTCCAAGTTATAGACTTGAAACCTTCTTCATCCTAGTATTTTCCCCGTTATTCTCATCATACTAGAAAACAAGGTCCCTCTCAATATAATTGTCTATACATGGAGCTCATTTGTACTAACACTTCGAAAATAAAACCAATTAAAACTTCATCCCCTCTCAGCGCTCCAAACTCGATAGATGAATCTACCTTTTTCAAAATGTTTTTCCGTACAAACCGTAAACTCCCTCTCCTGGGCTAAGAAAAAAGAAAGAGCATACGCTATTTTATAATCTAGCGTTTCATACCCATCAAATACTCTTCCATGCATTTCATTCGCAACCCCGTCCGCCCACACTTCAGCCTCTCTCATCGTTTCAAAGATAACCTCTTCTCTTCTCTTTTCCATCTCACCTTAAAAATCACTCCTTTCATTGACTTACATTAACAATTTATATATTGTAAATTTTAATATATAGATATAAACAATGTGGAGGTCTATTATGCGACTAGTACTACCTATTCTATCTTTACTAGTAACGTGCATTCTTACATTCAACGCCCCAAGCTGGGATACGATTAAAACAGGTTGTTCAGATTTCGCTCAAGGATTTACTGAAGGATTCTTCAATTAAAAATAGCGCTAGCTCCTTTATGAAAGGTATGCTAGCGCTATTCATATTTTCATGTTTTAAAAATTATCTAATGCTTTCTCCATAATAGAAACTGATTTGAAAGGGGGCGTTACTGTTAAGGAACCTTTTACAACCGTTTCTCCTTTTTCATCATGAGCAGATACAAGCATATCAATTGTATGTTCCTCCTCAGAAACAGCCACTACTTCAAAGTGGATTTGTAACGTTTCATAATGGTGAACATGCTTCACGAACGTAAGGTCCTTTCTCGTAATATGACTACCTGGACCTGGTAAATATTTCGTAACTGCCGTTGTAATCATTCCAGTTAGCATAATGCTTGGTACAATCGGCTTTTCATACGGAGTTTGGGATGCGTAATCATGCTGAATATATAATGGATTGGCATCATTTGTTAACCCTAAGTACAATAACAAATCTTTATCCTCAATTTTTTCAGTGATAGATAATTTCTCTCCTACTGTAATTTCATCCATTTTACGACCGATTTGAACTTTTTTCTTTAACATGTTACAACCCCCTCCGATTTTTTCACCTTATTATCCTACGAAAAGCGATACCTGATCCGAAATTTACTATGATGAGGGCAATGTATAGTATAAATCTACAGTTTCATTATAGGATATTACAAATGATAGCGTTTTCATGTTATTTCAAAAAAACATTTGTATAAATAGTAGAAAAAGATTCGGGGCCCCGAATCTTTTTCTACTTCTATTTCATTATTAAACAAGAACTTTCATAACGTTACGTACAGATTCTACAGAGCGATCTAACGCCTCTTTTTCATCTGCAAGAAGTTCTAATTCAATAATTTTTTCAATTCCGTTACCACCAAGAATTACTGGTACCCCTAAGTAAAGATCGCTATAACCATATTCACCTTCAAGGTACGCAATAGCCGGTAATACACGGCGTTGATCTTTTAAGATTGCTTCTGTCATTTCAACTAAAGAAGCAGCTGGTGCGTAATATGCACTACCGTTTCCTAATAAGCCTACAATCTCACCGCCACCTTTACGGGTACGTTCTACGATTGCTTCTAAACGCTCTTTCGGAATTAACGTTTCTAACGGAATGCCACCTGCATAAGAATAACGTACAAGAGGTACCATATCGTCACCGTGTCCACCAAGAACAAATCCTGTAATGTCTTTCACAGAAAGATTTAATTCTTGAGCGATGAATGTACGGAAACGAGCTGTATCTAATACGCCCGATTGACCGATAACACGCTCTTTCGGGAATCCCGCTTCTTTAAATACAGAATATGTCATTGCATCAACTGGATTTGTTAATACAACAATAATTGCATTTGGTGAATGTTTTGCAATGTCGCGCGTAATACTTTTCATAATTTTAGAGTTTGTTGCTACTAAGTCATCACGGCTCATACCAGGCTTACGCGCAATACCTGCTGTAATCACAACAACGTCAGAATCAGCAGTATCTGCGTAATCAGATGTTCCAATAATGTTAGCATCAAAACCTTGTACTGGGCTCGCTTCTAACATATCTAACGCTTTCCCTTTTGTTGGATTTTCCAGTTGTGGAATGTCCACTAATACAACATCTGCAAGTTCTTTTTGTGCTAATAAGAATGCTGTTGTTGCTCCTGTAAATCCTGCACCGATGACTGAAACTTTCTTGCGTTTGATTGTCATAATTTACCCCCCGCTTTAATTATGCGTTTTTGATTATCGCTACATCCATGTTTTTAATAAGTTCATTAGCGAACTCAGAACATTTCACTTCTGTTGCACCTTCCATTAAGCGTGCGAAATCATAAGTCACTACTTTTGAAGCAATTGTTTTCTCAACTGAAGCAGTTACTAATTTCGCAGCTTCGTTCCATCCTAAGTGCTCTAATAATAATACACCAGAAAGAAGAACTGAAGATGGGTTTACTTTATCTAAACCTGCATATTTTGGAGCTGTACCGTGTGTAGCTTCAAAGATAGCATGTCCAGTCACATAGTTAATGTTTGCACCAGGTGCAATACCAATTCCACCTACTTGTGCAGCAAGTGCATCAGAGATGTAGTCTCCGTTTAAGTTCATTGTTGCAACAACATCGAACTCACGTGGACGAGTTAAAATTTGTTGTAAGAAGATGTCTGCAATAGAATCTTTTACGATGATTTTTCCAGCCACTTCAGCGTCTGCCATCGCTTTATTCGCTGCATCTTTTCCATCTTTCTCAACGATACGATCATATTCAGCCCAAGTAAATACTTTGTCGCCGAATTCTTGTTCCGCTACTTCGTAACCCCAGTTTTTGAAAGCACCTTCTGTAAATTTCATAATGTTTCCTTTATGAACTAATGTAACAGAAGAGCGTTTTTCGTTAATTGCATATTGAATTGCAGCACGAACAAGACGCTTTGTCCCTTCTTCTGAGATTGGCTTAATACCAATACCAGATGTTTCTGGGAAGCGAATTTTATTCACACCCATTGCTTCTTTTAAGAAAGTAAGAACTTTTTCTGCTTCTGGAGATCCTTGCGCATATTCAATTCCAGCATAAATGTCTTCTGTATTTTCACGGAAAATAACCATATCAGTATCTTCCGGACGCTTTACAGGTGAAGGAACACCTTCAAAATAACGAACTGGACGTAGACATACATATAAATCTAATTCTTGACGAAGTGCTACGTTTAGAGAACGAATACCACCGCCAACTGGAGTTGTAAGTGGACCTTTAATCGCGATTAAATATTCACGAATTAAATTTAAAGTTTCTTCTGGTAACCACTCGCCTGTTTGGTTGAATGCTTTTTCCCCTGCAAGCACTTCTTTCCAAACGATTTTCTTCTCACCATCATAAGCTTTTTCAACTGCTGCTTCTAGTACACGAGATGCAGCTGCCCAAATATCAGGACCAATTCCATCTCCTTCAATAAATGGAATAATCGGATTGTTTGGTACATTCATAACACCATTAGTTACAGTAATTTTTTCACCTGTCGTCAATGTGATAACCCCCATGTTTGAAATTTCATATGTATGAAACTGAGGGAATAACCCCTCAGTTCAAACCGTTATTCAAATTAAAATATTCTAATCATTACATCTTTCCGAAAAAATCAGACTTTTGAAAGCGTATTTTCACTATCAAAATAGTGTTATTCGCTTATCGTTGTGCAATCGGAACATAAACTTGATGTGTTGGTCCATTATAATCAGCACGCGGACGGATTAAACGGTTATTTTCATATTGTTCTAGAATATGAGCTAACCAGCCTGACATACGGCTAATTGCAAAAATAGGTGTAAATAAGTCATGGTCAATTCCTAAACAATGGTATACAGAAGCTGAATAGAAATCAACATTTGGTGGAAGACCTTTTTCTTTTGTTACAATGTCTTCAATTTTGATAGACATATTATACCATTTCTCTTCTCCTAAAAGCACGCATAATCTCTTAGACATTTCGCGTAAATGTTTTGCACGTGGATCACCATGCTCATATACACGGTGGCCAAAGCCCATAATTTTCACTTTATTTTGAAGAGCATTATGAATATATGATTCTACATTTTCTTCTTCGCCAATTTCAGTTAACATCTTCATTACATTTTCATTTGCCCCGCCGTGAAGAGGACCTTTTAACGCACCGATTGCTGCTGTAATACCAGAATATACATCTGAAAGTGTAGCTACACAAACGCGTGCAGTAAATGTAGAAGCGTTTAACTCATGATCTGCGTGAAGTACAAGCGCCTTATCAAAAGCTTCAATTTCAACTTCATTTGGCTCGCGATCATTTAACATGTACAAGAAGTTTGCAGCTAATGATAAATCATTTCTAGGCTCAACAACATCTAAGCCTTTACGGATTCTTGCGTAAGCAGCAACTAAAGTTCCTACTTGAGCCTGTAATTTAACCGCTTTCAAATAATTGGACTTTTCATCCATAATTTCAGCGCTCTCATCGTATAATGATAGCATGGAAATTGCAGTTCGTAAAACAGACATCGGATGTGCGATTTTTAAATCTACTTGTTTCAAATATGCTAAAATCTCACCTGGAACTTTATAGTATTCCGATACAATTTCCTTAAATTCCGCTAGTTCTTGCTCGTTAGGAAGCTTGCGATGCCATAATAAGTACACTACTTCTTCAAATGTAGCATTCTCAGCTAAATCATCAATATTATACCCAACATAAGTTAATGTATCATCAATAATAGAGCTCACAGATGATGTTGTTGCTACTACCCCTTCTAAACCTCGAATAACAGTCATGACATTCTCTCCTTTTCCTGAAAATTCTCCCAACCTTGCTCCTTATATCTATTTGCTCCCCTTTTGAATTATGAACGCCCGTTCACTCTTTAGGCAAGCAAAATGCACGATCATGCAAATTTGTTGCGATGTTCCCCTCTTATTGTCCATTGTTTACATGGAAAGCATGAGCGTGAATGTCTCCCCGAATCCTCACGCTCAAAACAACAAGTTAGTGAGGAAAATGAATTCCGAAGAGTTTTATGATAAAAACAACATAAAGCAATATCATTATAAAATTGTTTTATGTTGTTTTTATTTTATCTGGTGTAAAGTCTCTGCTGTTATGTAACTTTTCAAAGTTTCTAATCCTATTATAAACAATTATCTGACTTTTGTGAACAGAAAGAATTCAAAAATTTTATATTACTATAAAATTCTTTATTTAAACATCTGTATAATACTCATAACTGCATAGGCAATTCCAGCACCAATTAATGGACCTACAGCGACCCCATTAAATAAAGCAACTGCTATAATTGTCCCGAAAACGAGTGCAGTTGTAATATGAGGATCTGTCGTTAATAATTGTACGCCACCTTTCGCTAACAGAGCAACTGCTACCCCTGAAGCTAAAGCAATCCATGCATAATACGATTTCGCTGCTTCCCCAAGTTGTTTAAAACCTATTTCCCCCGTTGCAATCGGTACGAGTACTGCTATTGTAATAACCGTAACACCGAGGTTAATCCCTTTCGTTTGTAGATAAGGGAAGACTTTATCTCCTAGAAACGTAAATTTCAATAGAAATAACACACCAATAGCTACAGTAAGCGATTGGTTTTTCGCAATAAGTCCTATAATAAGTAGTATGAATAAAAATAACGTTGACTGACTAATCATGTTTGCACTTCCTTTCTGAAAATAATGAACTCATTTCCAAACAAAAATACCTTTAAACCTATCGTTATACATGCTATATCGATGCCTATCCAACATGAATCACTTCATTTTTTATGCATTTTAAAATGAAAAACTGAGACTTTCACCATACAAATGTAAGCATGTATACATTTTAAAAAACGGGCGTCTCTCCTTTCTTTTCTAATTAGAAACAGGTAAAATAAAAAGAAGAGAAAATGAAGTTTTTACCATATAGTAGAAGCATCAACACCAAGCTTTCACAGTCACTCACGTACTGAAAAAGCAGGAAAAATCCATCATTCCACTATAACATAAAGTGAAACTTTAATCAGTGGGGCATTTTCCACTGATTATTAGCCTTCACCAATCGGGCTTTTACGGACAGTTTATCTCCATGTAACTCCTTTGATACAGCTGCACTTCGGGCAGGAGATTTACTGCCCGTTAAAGCGGGGTAAAGTGAAACTTTAATCAGTGGGGCACACTCGTTATAAGTTGAACGAATTAGGATAATCCAAATTGGAATGGGAGGTATACATCTTTGAATCGAAACTTACTATATATGATATTGCGACTCATATTTGTCATTGTAGCTACGGTAGCCGGGTTCTATGCATTACTATATATGTCAGGACTTATCTATCCTTTTATTATCGCTTTCGCATTTGCTTATTTGATTAATCCTGTCGTCAATTTTCTTAATCAAAAACTACAATTTCCTCGCGCACTCGCAGTACTCGTTAGCTTAATTCTCGTATTTGGAGCTATCGTCGGACTCGTTACATACCTTGTAACAGAAGCAATATCTGCTACAACATACTTACTACAACTTGTTACAGTAAAATTTCCGGATATCGTTGCATTCGCTCAGCAGTTTGCACTTAATCATATTATGCCTCTCTATGATGATTTAATTTCTAAATTTAATCATCTTGGGGAACCACAGCGCTATACGATTACACAAAACATTCAAAACTTAGGAACTGAAGCAACGACGCAAATGAAAGAACTTTTAACCGCTATTATAAGCGGGTTAACAAATTTTATTAGTGCACTACCAACTACTTTAACTGTACTTGTTTTCGTTTTATTAGCCACTTTCTTCATTAGTTACGATTGGCATCGTCTTGCTCAGAAGGTAAGAAAGTTTTTGCCCAACCGTGTTCATGGCTATGGAAAAACTATTTTTGTGGATTTAAGAAAAGCTTTATTCGGTTTTGTTAAAGCACAACTTACACTCGTATCTATGACAACTGTTATTGTATTAATCGGACTTTTAATATTACGCGTACCATACGCCATTACTATCGCGATTATTACAGGGGTTGTAGATTTACTCCCGTATTTAGGAACAGGAGCTGTCTTCGTTCCTTGGGTTATATACGTATTTTTCACTGGCGACACTGCTTTCGCCATCGGTCTTCTCATTTTATACATCGTCGTGATTGTCCAAAGACAAATTATGGAGCCAAAGGTACTTTCATCTAATATCGGCCTTGATCCATTAGCAACACTGATTGCTCTATTTGTCGGCTTTAAGCTCTTTGGCTTCTTAGGATTAATCATCGGTCCAGTCACCTTAGTACTACTTAATACATTACACAAAGCTCGTGTATTCCATGATTTGTGGAAATATATTAAAGGCTCACCTTCAAAATAATAGTTTCTAATTCATACACAACAAAAAACTTACATGTAATCAGTGGGAAATTCCCACTGATTATTCCTTGTACTTATTTTTCATACTCATTACATAAAACAAGAGAATTGCACTCAAAAAAGATAATTCTCTTGTTTTTTTGCATAAAAAAACGCATATTTCGTGGTGTTTTTACATATTTATTCTGTTATCATTATAATTATTACTTACATTTATTACTTTTTATGTAAATGAATAAATATACAAAATGGCATAAAATGAGACTTAAACTGACCGTTTGCCTATTCTTATTTAACTTTTTTCATTCCAATTCATTCTTTTTTACATACAAAAACAATCTTAAGTTCAGATTCCCACTTTAAACACACTAATTCAGAGTTAACAACTCCCCAAATCACATATCCAATCGAAAAAATACACAACAAATACAACAAAGTAAAACTTTAATCTACAAGGATCCTATCCCCATCGATTATTAACCGTCACATTCGCCGCATGTTAAAACACATCTTTCATTAACTGAACTTTAACCACCCTCTCATCCTTTTACAGACAAAAAAATAGTGCTTAGATCGCTATAATCTAAGCACTATTTCTGCACAATAATAGTTGAGTTTTTTCTAAACTTCCATTCCATCCACTTCATAACAAACGGCTTCAATACAGCCCTCGTCACAGGGACAACAAAGATGAAACCTATTATATCCGTTACATATCCAGGAAGTACTAAAAGAATACCTCCTATAAAGATAAAAATACCATCTAAGACCGCTGCTCCTGGCATTTCTCCTCTATTCAACTTAGATTGAATCTCTCCAAGCACTTTAAACCCTTGTCTTTTCGCCAAATATACACCTACAACGCCTGTAAATACGATCATAGCGAACGTAGACCACAAACCTATTACATGACTCGACCCAATTAAGACTGTAATCTCAATAGCCGGTATTAAAATAAACAAGAATAGTAACCACTTCATAGTTCTACACTCCTTTCATATCCCATCACTTTAAACACCCTCACAACGTCCATATACACCATATAAAAGCCAAACGCAATTTCCCATCAAACTTCATAATAAATAGCTTTTAAAAGCAATTTCAGACGTTTTAAGCTAATTTTACCTCATTTTTGTGTAAAAAAAAGAGAAGGACTCCGATCCTTCTCTCCGTATTACTTATAGCACTTCCGCATGTCCATTATAAACAATTCCGCGTGCTGCATCAACTGTTACTTCTTGGCCATTTTTTAAAGTTGCTGTTACGCCGTTTACACCAACGATAACAGGAATACCGATTGATACACCTACAACAGCCGCATGGCTTGTTAGACCGCCTTCTTCTACAACTAGAGCAGCAGCTTTTTCGATTGCAGGGATCATATCTTTATCAGTGCTTGTTGTAACAAGGATATCACCTTCGTTTACGTTCGCTACAGCTTCAGCAGCTGTTTTCGCTACAACTACTTTACCTTTTGCAGCTTTACGACCGATTCCTTGTCCTTTAGCAACTTCTTCACCAACAACGTGGATTTTCATTAAGTTTGTTGTACCAGTTTCAGCAACTGGAACACCAGCAGTGATTACTACAGTGTCTCCAAGTCCGATTAGACCTGCATCCATACCTGTTTGAATCGCTGTATCTAACATTTCGTCAGTAGAAGCTGCGCGCTTCTCAGCCATAAATGCTTGTACACCCCAAACAAGCGCAAGACGACGTCCTACTTGCTCGTCAGATGTTACAGCTACGATTGGAGATTTTGGACGGTATTTAGAGATCATTTTCGCAGTATATCCACTTTCTGTTGGAGCTACGATTGCAGCTACATCAAGAGCAAGTGCTGTATGCGCAACAGATTGGCTAATTGCATCTGTAATTGTTGGAGTGAACTCTTTAATACGTTTTTTGAACATATCTTCATATTGTAATGATTTTTCAACACGTACTGCAATGTTAGCCATCATTGTTACTGCTTCTACTGGGTATTGTCCAGCAGCTGTTTCACCTGAAAGCATGATTGCGTCTGTACCATCGAAGATTGCGTTAGCTACGTCACTTGCTTCCGCACGAGTTGGACGTGGGTTACGTTGCATAGAATCTAACATTTGTGTTGCAGTAATAACTGGTTTACCTAACACGTTACATTTTTTGATTAGACGTTTTTGTACTAATGGTACTTCTTCTGGTGGAATTTCTACACCCATGTCACCACGAGCTACCATTAAACCGTCAGAAACTTCTAAGATTGAATCGATATTGTCGATACCCTCTTGGTTTTCGATTTTTGGTACGATTTGGATGTATTGAGCGTTATGCTCTTCTAGTAATTCACGGATTTCTAATACGTCAGCTGCTTTACGTACGAATGAAGCTGCGATGAAATCAACTTTTTGCTCGATACCGAAGATGATATCTTTTACGTCTTTTTCAGTGATACCAGGAAGCTTAATGCTTACGTTTGGTACGTTAACACCTTTTTTATTTTTTACAGTTCCGCTGTTAAGAACTTTTGTACGGATGTTTCCGTCAGCTTTTTCGATTACTTCTAGCTCGATAAGACCATCATCGATTAGAATGCGAGAACCTGGGTTTACATCGTCATAAAGACCAGCATAAGATACAGAGAACTTCTCTGCAGTACCTAATACTTGCTCAGTAGAAATAACAACTTCTGCACCTGTTACAAGCTCAGCTTGTCCGTCTACGAAGTCGTGAGTACGGATTTCTGGACCTTTTGTATCAAGTAAGATACCAACTGTTTTACCAGTTTTCTTTGAAGCTTCACGAATGTTTTTAATACGAGCGCCGTGTTCTTCATGGCTACCATGAGAGAAGTTTAAACGAGCAACGTTCATACCTGCTTCGATTAATTGCTCTAATTTTTCAATACTTTCACTAGCAGGACCTATAGTACATACAATTTTAGTTTTACGCATATTGCACCTCCGAAAATTATGAAACCGTTCCCAAATATCCGACATTACGCCGATTAGATGGATAATTCTTTAGATAATTGATACATATCTTTATCGATTGTATGCTTTTGAGCTAACGCTTCGATAATATCATGATCAACAAGTTTGTTATCTTGAATACCTACACAACGTCCACCTTTACCAGCAATTAATAATTCAACTGCTCTTGCACCAAGACGGCTTGCTAATACACGGTCTTGTGCACTTGGTGATCCACCACGTTGTACGTGACCTAATACAGTTACGCGAGTATCAAAGTTTGTTGCTTCTTCAATGTGCTTACCGATGTCAATTGCACTTCCAACACCTTCAGCTACAACGATAATACTGTGTTTTTTACCACGTTCACTACCGCGCTTCAGACGAGCGATAACATCTTCCATGTCATACTCTTCTTCTGGAATTAAGATTGTTTCCGCACCATCAGCTAAACCAGCCCATAATGCGATATCACCAGCGTGACGTCCCATTACTTCGATAACATATGTACGTTCATGAGATGTAGCTGTGTCACGAATTTTATCAATTGCATCAATAACAGTGTTTAAAGCTGTATCGAAACCAATTGTGAAGTCTGTTCCAGGGATATCATTGTCAATTGTACCTGGTACACCAACACATGGGAATCCTTGTTCAGTTAATTTTTTAGCGCCTTGGTAAGAACCATCTCCACCAATAACAACAAGTCCTTCGATACCGTGTTTCTTTAATTGCTCGATACCTTTTAGTCGTACTTCTGGGTCTTTAAACTCAGGACATCTTGCTGTATATAATTTCGTACCACCGCGGTGGATAATATCGCCAACAGAACCTAGTTCTAATTTTTCAATGTGACCAGAAATTAATCCAGCGTATCCATGGTAAATACCATATACTTCAATATCATGGAAAATCGCTTTACGAACAACTGCACGAATGGCAGCATTCATACCAGGTGAATCTCCACCACTTGTTAATACACCAATACGTTTCATTTGTACTCACCTCATAAAGATTATTTGCCTTATAATAAAATAACACGAAAAAATATAAAAATACAATGGAGAAGATGTGTCTTTTCATAATAAAAACGTGCATTCGCGAAGTGGAACGCACGCTTTTCTTATTTTATCCAAATGGAAGCGTTTGAAAACGAAACTTGCCCAATTTTCATATATTTTTCATAACGTTTTTCGATTAATTCATCTTTCGAAATTCCGTTTAATTGTTCAAAAGTTTTCCCTAGCATTAAATCTATATTTTCTGACTGTTTCAAAATATTACGGTGTGCTCCACCCTTTGTCTCTGGAATAATTTCGTCAATTACACCTAATTCTTTCAAATCCGCTGCTGTAATTCTCATCGCCTCTGCAGCTTCCTTTGCTTTTCCTGCATCTTTCCAAAGAATTGCCGCTGCACCCTCTGGCGTAATAACAGAATAAGTGGAATTTTCTAGCATATGAATATAATCTCCTACTCCAAGACCTAGTGCACCACCACTACCACCTTCGCCGATAACGATACAAATAACAGGCACCGTTAAGCCTGCCATTTCGAATAAATTGCGGGCGATAGCTTCACTTTGACCACGTTCTTCAGCGGCTTTACCAGGATAAGCTCCTTTTGTATCAATAAAACAAATAATTGGACGGTTGAACTTTTCCGCCTGCTTCATTAAACGCAATGCTTTTCGATATCCTTCTGGGTGAGGCATCCCAAAATTACGGCGAATATTTTCTTTCGTATCTTTTCCGCGTTGATGCCCGATTACAGTTACAGGCATCCCTTTATACTTCGCAATGCCGCCGACAATCGCTGCATCATCGCCAAATAGACGATCTCCATGACATTCAAAAAAATCAGTAAATAAGTGCTCAATATAATCGAGCGTTGTCGGTCGTTCTGCATGACGAGCAATTTGAACACGGTCCCACACTTTCATATTGCCGTATATATCTTCCTCTAAATTTTCTAGCTTGTCTTCCAAAATACGAATCTCCTCACTGAAGTCCATCTGGCTGTTTTTCGTATAGTCTTTCAGTTCACGAATCTTATTTCTTAGCTCAACAACTGGTTTCTCAAATTCTAGCTCTGCCATACAGCCATTTCCCCTCCTTGATGAACTTCTAAAATCTTACGAAGCGATTCTCTCATATCATCACGATGTACCACCGCATCTAATTGACCATGTTCTAGTAAGAATTCTGCCGTTTGGAAATCTTCCGGTAGTTTCTCACGCACCGTTTGTTCAATTACACGTCTACCAGCAAATCCGATCAGCGCCCCTGGTTCTGCAAGATTATAATCACCAAGTGAAGCGAAACTCGCTGAAACCCCGCCCGTCGTTGGGTGAGTCATAACAGAAATAAATAATCCTCCTGCATTACTATGCTTTTTCAAAGCTACGCTTGTTTTTGCCATTTGCATTAAACTTAATATCCCTTCTTGCATACGGGCACCACCCGAAGCAGTAAAGATAATAAATGGAACTTGTAAGTCGTACGCCTTTTCAACCGCACGGGCAATTTTTTCTCCTACAACAGAGCCCATGCTCCCCATTCGAAAACGAGAATCCATTACTGCAACAACAACAAGCATGTCATCAATTGTTCCTTCACCAGTTACAACCGCTTCGTTCAATTCAGTCTTTTTACGATCGCTCTCTAGTTTCTCTTCATATCCTGGAAACTCGAGTGGATTTAATGAAACCATTTCTTTGTCATACTCACGGAATGACCCTTCGTCCAATATACTATCAAGACGTTCCCATGCATTCATAGGATGATGATATCCACAATTCACACATACTTTTAAATTTTTTAGAAGCTCTTTCGTATACATGATTTTTTTACATTTCGGACATTTTGTCATAACGCCGTCTGGTACATCTTTTCGTACTTGTTCTGAAGGTATTGCAGCGTACTTTTTCTTTTTCACGAATAAATCTCTTAGCACAATTTGACCCCCTTCGTTGAGAGCTAAGGTTAGCGTAAGAAGAAAATTGGGCTAACACCAAAGTTTGATGTTAGCCTTATCTTCTCAATCTGTCTAATAACCTCACTCTTTACGTTTAACTTTAACCGCTACGCGATAGAATGTTTGTCATAACGTGTCATGGTCATTTCGACAAATTTTATACATTACGAGTGAAACTGTATATTCTCTACTAATTCATCGTAAATTTTTAGTGCATCATTTTCTTGTTTTTCTTCCAAAATAGCGTAAAGCTTTCTATACATATCGATAGAATCTCCTGAAACTTTACAAGAAAGAGTTGATACGTAATCATTTACGATCATCCAAATGCGATATAGTAAATAATTATCGACTTGTTCAATAAGTGTTTTAAAGAACGTTTGGTGAAGCATTGGAACTGAGTTTTCATTTCCTTCAAGCACTTGATGTAATTTACTTAGCACTTTAGAAAACGTTTCTTTCGGTAAATTACATACAATTCGAATCATATCTTTCTCAAGCAATCGTTTTGTTTGTAATAAATCACGAATTGTTTTCTCATCTTGCAGCAAGAACGGAGCAATCAATTGTACAAGACCGTTATCGTAAAAGTTTCGAATAAACGTCCCTTCACCACGTCTCGTTTCAATTAATCCTACAAGTTCTAAAGCACGCAACGCTTCTCTTACAGAGGAACGTCCTACATTTAAACGTGAACTTAACTCACGCTCAGACGGCAAACGATCCCCTGCTACCAATCCATCCTCTTCCATAATGGAACGGATTTTTTTTACAATTTCGAGATATACTTTTGTATTTGATGATGTCAATGGAAATTCCTCGCTTATTCTTTACCAATCAGCGCTAATTGTTTTGTTTTCTCAGCAACTTCATTTGGATCTACTTGACGGCGAGCTACTCCTGTCTCCATTGCAGCTTTTGCAACGTAAGCTGCTACTTGAGGCGCTACACGCGCGTCAAACGGTGCTGGAATGATATAGTCTGCATTTAACTCATCTTCTGCTACAAGCTCAGCAATAGCTTGTACAGCTGCCATCTTCATTTCTTCGTTAATTTGTGTCGCATGTACGTCAAGTGCACCGCGGAAAATACCAGGGAACGCTAGTACATTATTTACTTGGTTTGCGAAGTCAGAACGACCTGTTCCAACAACAGCTGCGCCCGCTGCTTTTGCCAATTCTGGCATAATTTCTGGAACTGGATTCGCCATTGCAAAAATAATTGCATCGTCATTCATTGTACGAACCATCTCTTCTGTTAATGCACCTTCTGCAGATACACCAATGAATACGTCCGCACCTTGTACAACATCAGCTAAAGAACCTTCGATACGATTCTTATTTGTATATTTTGCCACTTCATCCTTCACCGGATTCATACCTGTAGGACGACCTTCATAGATCGCGCCTTTACGGTCACACATAATAATGTCGCGTACGCCATAGCGATATAAAAGTTTAATAATTGCAATACCTGCTGCACCTGCGCCATTTGCGACAACTTTAATGTCAGACATTTTCTTTCCAACTAATTTTAGCGCGTTCACAAGACCTGCTACTGTTACGATAGCTGTTCCGTGTTGATCATCATGGAAGATAGGAATATTTGTTTCTTTTTTCAAACGTTCTTCAATAATGAAGCAGTTTGGTGCTGCGATATCCTCTAAGTTAACGCCGCCAAAAGTTGGCTCCATTAATTTTACAGTTTCAACAATTTTATCTACATCGTTTGTATTTAAGGCAATTGGGAATGCATCTACACCAGCAAAGCTCTTGAATAATACAGCTTTACCTTCCATTACTGGAAGAGATGCTTCAGGTCCGATGTTACCAAGACCAAGTACAGCCGTTCCATCAGTCACAACTGCTACCATATTTCCCTTCATCGTATATTCATATACCTTACTTTTATCGTCATAAATTTCTTTACAAGGTTCTGCAACCCCTGGAGAATATGCAAGACTTAAATCTTTTGCATTTTCTACTTTTACTTTTGATACAGTTTCTAATTTTCCTTGATGCACTTTATGCATGTGAAGTGCTTCTTCACGAAGTGTTGACAAACTATCCACTCTCCTCAAATTATTCTTGCTGATATCAATTTCTCCAAGTGGTCTGACCACGAACACTACTACTATAATAATCGAAGTGTAGGGAAATTGTCCATTATATTTTCACAACCACATTTTCTTCCCCGACAATTTCACGAAGTGCTCCTAAACATTCTTCACTTGGATGAATCGATAAACTTCGAGATAATTGTACCATTTTATGTTCCTTTTCATAATAAATTAGTACTTTCGCAAAACCCGAATAGTCAAACAATATTTTAGTAACCTGATTTAAAAGCTTTTTCTCATATTGAGACGGCAATTTCACGTAAACAGACGCATCTTTTTTTCCCTCATACACATCCATTTCTTCTAACGGATATAGTCCATTTACAATCCATTGCAGCTTATGATTTCTAAGCTCAATCATGCCGTCAACTAAAACAATTGCTCCTTCTTGTAACTTATCTGAGAAATGTATATACGTCTCGGGGAAAAGAACTGCTTCCATTTCATCATTTTGATCACAAAATGTAATAAATGCCATCTTTTGCAACTTTTTCGTACGAATCACTCTCACGCTTGTTATGTACACGATAGCTCTTTGTACTTTTTTCTTATGTCGCATCGCCTGTGCGAGAGTTGGAATTTCTAATTCTTTCGCTAACTTCACATACTGCGCTGTCGGATAGCTTGATAAATAAAAACCTAGTACTTCCTTCTCTTTATTTAACTGTTCAATAAAAGAGAGCTCTTCTCCTTGTACGTATTTTGATTTCGGAACAGCATCTCCTAAATCACGTGCAAGATTGGCATACTCTAACGCCCCTTTAAGACTTTTCCATAAATTCGTTCTCGAAACACCAAAATCGTCAAAACATCCAGACCAGACGAAAGCCTCTAAATTTCGCTCTGTTACAAACTTTGATGGCATGCGCAGACAAAATTCAAATAAATCTTCAAACATTTTTTTCTCTCGTTCTTCGATTAATGCTGTCACTGTAGCCATTCCGATGTTTCGAATGGAAAGTAAGCTGTAACGTATCGCATTTCCTTCTATTTGGAAATTGTAACCACTTCTCTGAAGAGACGGCGGCAAAACATGAAAACCTTTTCGCTTCGTTTCGCGTATATACTGCACAATCTTATCTTCATTTCCAATTGCACTCGATAATAGTGCCGTCATAAATTCCAGCGTATAATTCGCTTTTAAGTAGGCAAGTTGATATCCAATCATACTGTAGGCTACAGCGTGACTTCGGTTAAAACCGTAATTTGCAAATCTTACAATTAAATCATAAATTTTCTCTGCCGATGTCTCGTCATAACCATTTTGTAAACAACCTTGCACAAAATGCTTACGTTCCTGATCTAAAATATCACGATTTTTTTTACTCACTGCACGACGTAATAAATCTGCTTCTCCGAGCGAGAAGCCCGCCAACTTCGACGCAATTTGCATAATTTGTTCTTGATATACAATTACACCGTATGTTCTTTCTAAAATCGGTTTTAAGTCCGGATGTAAATATTCAATTTTTCTTTTTCCGTGCTTTGATTCAATAAAGGTTGGAATTTGCTCCATCGGTCCTGGTCTATATAACGAGTTAACAGCAACAATATCTTCAAATTCATTCGGCTTTAACCCGCGAAGTACATTTCGCATACCACCTGATTCAAGCTGGAATACACCTGTTGTATCCCCTCTACCTAACAATTGGAATGTCTTTTCATCTTGAAGTGGTAAATTTCTTATATCGATTTCTTTTCCTGTTTTTTGCACGATAAACTTTATAATATTTTCAAGTAACGTTAAATTCCGTAATCCTAAAAAGTCCATCTTGAGCAACCCAAGTTCTTCTAATGCATCAGCGGGGTATTGCGTAACATATACATCGTTATGCCCTTCTTGAATTGCAACACTTCCGGTTAATGGCTCTTGGCTCATAATAACGCCAGCTGCATGAATAGACGTATGACGCGGTAAGCCTTCTACACGTTTTGCAATTTCAAACACACGCTCATGCAAAAGGTTTCCTTGTATAAACTCACGGAGTGATTGCGATTCCTCATATGCATCTTTTAACGTTATACCAAGCTTTGATGGGATAAGTTTTGAGAATATGTCGATATCTCGCGGCGGAAGCCCCATTACACGCGCAATATCTCTAATTGCCGCTTTCGCTGCCAGCGTCCCGAACGTTACAATTTGAGCAACACGAAGCTGACCATATTTATCTTTCACATATCGAATCATCTCATCACGTCTTATATCTGGAAAATCGATATCAATATCTGGAAGTGTCACACGTTCGGGGTTTAAAAATCTTTCAAATAATAGATCGTATTCAATTGGATCAATATCTGTAATTTCTAATACGTAAGAAACGAGTGAGCCAGCCGCCGATCCACGACCTGGTCCTGTTAAAATATGATTTTCATGCGCGTACTTCATAAAATCCCAGACAATGAGGAAATAATCACTAAACCCCATGCTAGAAATCACGTTTAATTCATGATTCAAACGCTTTATATGTACTTCTTTCGGCGTACCATAACGTTTCTGCAATCCTTCTTCACAAACGCGGCGTAAATACATATCATTCGTTTCGTTAGATGGAACAGGGAATTTCGGTAATTGATTTACATGAAACGGTATTTCTACTCTGCAACGTTCTGCAATTTCTACTGTGTTATAAATCGCTTCTTCTACGTGAGAAAATAGTGCTTCCATTTCATCTGATGATTTTAAATAATATTGATCTGTTTTCAGCCTCGGTCTATCTGGATCCGTCATTTTCGTTCCACTTTCAACAGATAATAAGCATTCATGAACAAGTGCGTCACTTTGATTGATGTAGCGTACATCATTTGTTGCGACGACTGGAATATTTATCTTACTTATAAATGCAGGTAATTTCTCTTGCAGAAGCAGTTCATCTTGAATCGCATGATGCTGTAAACTCATATAAAAATTGCCGAACATATTTTGATACATACGAGCTACTTCTTCGGCTTGACTCTCTTTGTCTTCTAATAATAATTGTTCGATTTCCCCATCTTTACCTGGTGAAATAGCAATTAATCCTTTCGCATAATGTGCAAGCCATTTCTTAGGAATACCTTCTTTTGACTTCGTCATAATGCTACTAGAGATCTTTAATAAATTTTGATAACCTATTTCATTTTCAGCAAGTAAGACAAGCGGATAAGACTTTTCTTCTTCTTCACTAAAAATAGAAGCTGTTAAGCCGATAATAGGATGTATACCATGTTTCTTACATGCTTTATAAAACGGAATAACGCCATACATAACATTTTCATCCGTAATAGCAAGTGATGAATAACCGAGCTCTTTCGCCCTAACTACAAGTTCATCAATTTTACAAGCACTTTTTAATAAACTAAAAACGGTTTGACATTGTAAATGCACAAACTTCACTGTTGTACCCTCTCTTTACCTATTTGACTACTTTTATTATAGGTGAAGAGGAAAGAGGAAATCAAAACATACTTCTTATACTTTGTCCATATATATGAAGAAGAAAGGGGAATGACGATGGATGTAAGAGAACACACTTTTTTCTCTCTGCTTATTATTAGTTATTTTATTGCCTTTGGGGTTATACTTGGTGGTTCATTAATTGGTGGATTTGGTGCATTTCTTATCGGAAAACCAACTCTCACTTACATTAATCAATTCGCCCAAAATTTAAGAATTTGGGCACTCGTTGCAGCGATTGGCGGAACATTTGATACTTTTTATAGTTTTGAAAGAAGTTTCTTTGGCGGGGATATGAAAGATATCGTAAAACAAATTCTCCTTATTTTTTTCGCAACAGGTGGTATGCAAACTGGTCTTATTATTATTAAATGGCTAACGCAGGAGCATGTATGAGAGTACCAAGTGCCAATACAGCGAAAAGATGGTACTTAGTTTTAGCTGGCGCTGCTGTTGGAGGTGTGTTGAGCTGGTTTATTTTTTTGTACATATACGGTGTTTTTCAAGAAGAACAAGCTAGTAAAATAGCAGAACAAAGAGAAATTATAGAAAAACAAGAAGCAAAGCTCCACGTCCTTCTCGAAGATCAAGAAAAATTGAATACTGAAAATAAACGGCTCTTAACCATTCAAGAGATTAAAATAAAACTTATAAATCGAGAAAAATACGATTTAGACAATCTTACACTCGAAAATATGACTACATCTATCCATAATGACCTCCAGCATCTTTTAACGAAAAACATACAAAGTATCGCAAAAAATAAAGACCTACTCAAAAAAGTAATCGAAAACAAGACGTACAAACATTACGATCGGCTATACCGTTTTAAAGTCGATACAATATCTTTTGATACCGTGCTTGAAATTAGCATTACGATAGAGAAAGAAAAATAAAGAAGGAGGGCTTTAGCGCCACTCCTTCTTTTCGTTCTAACATATAATTTCTTATTTACAAATCTCACGTAAATCAGCAAATAGACGATCCGCTTCTTCCCAAGAAGATGCTTTTGCACCAGAAGCCATCGGATGTCCTCCACCGTTATATTGCATTGCTAATTTATTTATAACTGGTCCTTTGGAACGAAGGCGAACACGAATCACATCGTCTTCCTCTAAAAATAGAACCCATGCCTTTAATCCATCAATATTACCAAGTGCTCCAACAACGCCAGATGCCTCAGAAGGAAGTACATCAAACTTTTCTAATACTTCTTTCGTTAATTTAATGTAAGCTGCTCCTTCTTCTACCATCGTAAAGTTTTGTAAAATATAACCGTTTAAACGAGCGATTTTTTCTTTTGTTTTATACATTTCATTGTATAAATCTGTGAATTTCACATCCATATCAACAAGCTCACTTACGTAACGAAGTGTTTTCGCTGTTGTATTCGGGAATAAGAAACGACCTGTATCCCCAACAATACCCGCTAAAATAAGACGAGCTGCTTCTTTCGTTATTTGTAATCCTTTATCTTTTCCATAATTATAAAACTCATAAATCATTTCGCTTGTAGAACTTGCTGTCGTATCTACCCACGTAATATCTCCGTATGGATCTTCATTTGGATGATGATCAATTTTGATTAACATCTTCCCTTTTGTATAGCGTTGATCGTCAACACGTTCTTGGTTTGCTGTATCACAAACGATAACAAGCGCATTTTCGTATACACTATCTTCAATCTCATCCATTACTCGTAAATATGCTAATGACGGTTCATTGTACCCAACCGTATAAATATTTTTCTCTGGAAACGATTCTTGTAGAATTGTACTAAGACCGCCTTGTGAACCTAACGCATCTGGATCCGGACGCACATGACGATGAATAATAATTGTATCAAACTCTTTAATTGCTCCTAAAATTTGCTCATGCATATGTATAATCTCCTTTTTATTCAACTTCTTCACTTCAACGTGCAGTAAAAGCCCAATAAATGTAGGCTAATCATTAGCGCGCGGAAACATCCCCACACTAATGAAAGTCTCACTTTATTCTCCATTATAACGGAAAGTATTTCATACATGCGAACAATTGCTTTATAATAAAAGTTAGAAAGTTTAGATATTTCTTTTTTCTCCACTATTATTTTTCATAAAACGATGGGAGTGTGCATGATGCCAGTATTAGTCTTCTGTATTATCGTCTCATTTATGTTGTATCTCTTCTACAAAACAAAATACTTTCGTACAAACCGCCCAATGGAGAAAGGTTGGCTCTCAGGAAAATCCGCAATGGCACTCGGTTCATTCGTCTTATTCTTCGGGATAAACCAATTCTTTTTAGAACTTTCAACCGCTCGTATTATCGTTGGTGTTTTATTTGTTCTATTTGGTAGTGCAAGTGTATTTAATGGATTTCGCCAATATAAACATTTCTTACCATTAGCAGTTGAAGAAGCCGAAGTCTATGAAACAACGTAAAAAAGCATCAACATTGTGATGCTTTTTTACGTCCTCTAACTTTTAAAATCATATATGCAACAAACGCAGAAGGGATATTGAATGGGTTGCCTTGCACATGAAGGTGTAATTGTTCTTCCCCAAAAGACATTTTTTCATATAGCTCTCGCTGAGATAATCCTGTTTTTTTCTTTTTTTCATGTAAACCTTGTAAGTATAAATATTGAATTGGTATCATCACAACGAAGTAAAATAGTGCGATACTACCAAAAAAGAGTACTGTTGATGACATAATGCATACCACCTTCCAGAAATCCATTTTCTTACAATATAATTATACCATAGTCTAAAATTTAAATGAATTAATATTCTGTTTTTTTATCAGACAATTGTCTCACCGCATAATTCCTCTTCCGCATACTGAATATATCGACGAATGAAATGATCAGGATTCTTTTTAATAGGTTCAATATCAAGTCTTAATGGTATTTTCCCTGCCATATAAAAGATTCTTGAAGCAGCTCCAAGTCGAATGGCTGATTCTGAAATATTTTCCCCATATCCCATCATAAAATTCCCCCATGCATCTTCTAACTGTCCCGAAGCAATTAAATGCAATCTTGGAACACCAATATCAAACTCTTTATACCCAAATCCACATTCATCAAAATCGAGTAAATACCAATCCTCTTTGTCTACAAGAATATTTCCAAAATGCATATCTCCGTGAACAAATTGTTTTTCTCTCAATTGAATTGAGTTTGTGAGTTCTTGTATTCTTTCTGCAATTCTCAAGCATTTATTTTTATCCTCATAAGATAAAAAAGAAGTATTTAATAAACATTGTAAAGGCTCATGAATCATCTTTTTTTCGCTATATATAGGTCTTTCATAACCTCTCCAAGTTTGCGGCACACTTTTAAGCACTCCATTTGTTTTTTCATGAAACATTCGCATGAATGATCCAAGCTTTTCATAATCTTTATCCTTTGGTTCTATAATTTCATTTCCATTTATAAACCTAAAGACAACAAAATACTGAATACTTCCCTCATCTTTCATAACAGGTGTGACCCAGTCACCATCTTTATTTACAACTACTTCTGGTACTAACATTTGTTTTTGTATTGCTATTAACCAATGTATTTCAGCTTCTATTTGCTCGGCTGTATAACGCCCTTCCCTATACTGCCTAACTACAAATTTATTTTTGTCCGATTCGAACATATATGTTTGATTTTCTCCCCCATGCAATAATGAAACTTTCGTAAAACTATTTAAATTATATTGCTTACATAACCATTTTCCAGTGTGAAAATCCATTCCTATCCCCCTAGTTCGTATAGTGAAGCATAGTAATAATTAGTAGCGTAAACTTTCTTATCGAGTAATCACCAATTTTCTATCCGCACCGATACATATCCTGCTATTTTTTTACTTCTCTACCCGAGCCCTTACGTAGCTTAAATAATAAATTCAAAACAAAATAAAACAAAATAAAGTTAAAGAAAAAGCCTAAGGGATGAAACGAAATTTCCCATCCGCCATAATAAACAAATGTTTCAGCTGGTACACCAAAGTAAAGAAAATCGCCCTTATTTTCTCCAGCTGTAGAGATAAAGGAACAAACAATAGCGAAAATCAAACTTACTACATACAATTTCTTTTTCTTTGTATCCATTCTTCTATGTGTTAACACATGAAAAGTTATTGCAAATACTACCCCTAAAAAGAGAATTATTACTCCCATTCGACACCCCCACAATTATTGTTCAAGCACCTTCAAGTGATTGCATGCCCATACTTATAAATATGAAACAGAACTTGGTAGATTCAGTTGCTAACTAAATTTAAAAACTCCCTATTGTAGCGTTCTAAAAAAAATGGAACAAACCAAAGCGGCTTGCTCCATCTTTTTATTTATCAATTAACTGCACCATAAGTAACGCTTTTCCAACAACATTACCTTCATGATGTACTTCTACATCAACCTTACCAAATTTACGTCCAATTTCTAATACTTTCGGATGAACGGATACAACATTGTCAATTTGAACTGGTTTTACGAAATAGATTGTTAAATTCTCAACAATTAAATCACTCTTCTTTTGCGCACGAATAACGCGATTCGTTGCTTCCGTCACAATCGTTGCGAATACACCGTAAGATAGCGTTCCGATTGAATTCGTCATTTGCGGTGTCACTGAAAATTGATATAAGTGTTCATTTTTCGCTTCTTTCGGCGTCATAAATTGATTCGTTACAATATCATCGATTGTTTCGCCGACTTGCGGTTGACGCTGAATCATTTGCAACGCCTGAAGTACATCTTGACGGCTAATAATACCTTGCAACTTATTTCCTTCATCAACAACAGGAAGTAACTCAATACCTTCCCATACCATCATACGCGCCGCAGCTGCGACAGACATTTTTCCATTTACCGTAATCGGATGCTTTGTCATCACTTTATCAATTGGTGTTTCTTTCGCTACACCGATCATATCTTTTGAAGTTACAATACCTAATACCTTTTTATTTTCATCAACAATCGGATATCTTCCGTGCATCGTCTCTTCGTTATACGCATGCCATTGCTGCACTGTATCATCTGGCTTTAAATATAACGTTTCTTCAATTGGCGTTAAAATATCTTCAACGAGTACAATTTCTTTCTTAATAAGCTGATCGTAAATCGCACGGTTAATTAATGTTGCAACTGTAAATGTATCGTAACTACTTGAAATAATCGGCAGTTTTAATTCATCTGCTAATTTCTTCACATGATCTTCCGTATCAAATCCGCCCGTAATTAACACCGCAGCTCCAGTTTCTAACGCTAGTTGATGTGCGTTCGTACGATTACCGACAATAAGTAAGTTTCCAGCTTCTGTATAGCGCATCATCGCTTCTAATTTCATTGCTCCGATTACGAATTTATTTAACGTTTTATGTAGTCCTTCTCTGCCTCCAAGTACTTGACCATCGACAATGTTAACGACTTCTGCATATGTCAGCTTTTCAATATTTTCTTTCTTCTTTTGTTCAATTCGAATTGTTCCGACACGTTCAATCGTACTAACATACCCTTTATTTTCTGCATCTTTAATTGCACGATAAGCTGTACCTTCACTTACACTCAAATCTTTTGCAATTTGCCTTACAGAAATTTTATGCCCTACTGGCAGGCTATTAATATGTTCTAAAATTTGGTTATGCTTGGTAGCCAAATGGTTTCACCATACTTTCTTTTCCCTAAATTCTTCATGTGTTGTATTTTCAGTATACTATATTTTCAAAACTGTTACACTCTCTCTTTATATATCTGTACTATTTTTTTTATAACAAAATACGCCTTACATTACACCACCGCTTCCATTACAACAATGTAATGGTATTGTCATCTCGTTCGATAGTTTGTCCAGCCGCTTCCATATACAATGAAGACAAGAAATAAAACAAAGGAGCGGATACATGATGAAAAAATTATTAGAAGTTGTAGGTGCTGTATTTTTAGCTTTCGTAGACGGGAAAAAAGTTGCAATGGAATTGAATGAAACACCTGAACAGCCACTTCCAAAAAGAAAAGAATCATCAAAACAAGTACAACCTTTACAAGCTGTTCTACACACGTAAAAAACCCTTCACTTGTCTTTTCAAATGAAGGGTTTCTTTTCTATAGTGTAATACTTTCTCCAGCTTCTAATACTTTCCCTGTACAATTTTGTAGCTTTTCTACAAATTGATATGGATCTTGTTCAATTACTGGGAACGTATTGTAATGCATCGGTACAACAGTTTTCGCCTGAACCCATTTTGCTGCTAAAACAGCATCTTCTGGTCCCATTGTGAAATTATCACCAATTGGTAAAAATGCTACATCAATGTTATTTAATTCCCCAATTAATTTCATATCAGAGAATAGAGCGGTATCCCCTGCATGGTACAAAGTCTTCTCTTCTGCTGTAAATAAAATACCCGCTGGCATACCTGTATATGTAATCGTCTTATTTTCTTCATCAATATAACTAGAGCCGTGGAATGCTTGTGTAAACTTCACTTTTCCGAAGTCAAATTCATGTGAACCACCAATATGCATCGGATGTGTTTTTACACCTTGCCAACTTAAAAATGTCGCTAGTTCAAATGGTGCCACTACAACTGCATTATTTTTCTTCGCAAGCTCTACTGTATCTCCAACATGATCACCATGTCCATGCGATAAAAGAATCGCATCTACTTTTACATCTTCAGCCTTTAAATCTGTTTTCGGATTTCCTGTTAAAAACGGATCAATTAAAATTACTTTTCCATTCGTTTCAATCTTTACAACTGAATGCCCATGATAAGATACTTTCATTATTACATTCCTCCCCTTATTACATTCTCACTTTTTATTCTACATGATTTTTCAATTCCCTGTCTTTTCTAACATCGATTTACTTGTCATAACGCTTTCTTCCGAGTTAAAGTTATATTTGTAATTAAATATCTCGGGGGTGCCAATCGATGAATGCTAGATTAGAAAATTTAATGCAATGGCTAAAAGAAAAAAACGTTGAAGCTGCGTTCTTAACTTCTACACCGAACGTCTTCTACATGACAAACATCCACTGTGAACCACACGAAAGACTTCTTGGTATGTTTGTATTCCAAGAGAAAGAACCTATTTTAATTTGCCCTAAAATGGAAGAAGGCCAAGCACGTAACGCTGGCTGGGCACATGAAATTATCGGTTTTACTGATACTGACAGACCATGGGATATGATTGCAAAAGCAATTAAAGACCGCGGTATCAATGCAAATGCAGTTGCAATTGAAAAAGAACATTTAAACGTAGAGCGCTACGAAGAATTAACAAAACTATTCCCAAATGCAGCTTTCACGTCAGCTGAGGAAAAAGTTCGTGAACTTCGTTTAATTAAAGACGAAAAAGAACTTTCTATTTTACGCGAAGCAGCTAAAATGGCAGACTATGCTGTTGAAGTTGGTGTAAATGCAATTAAAGAAGATCGTAGCGAACTAGAAGTATTAGCAATTATTGAACACGAATTAAAAACAGAAGGCATACATAAAATGTCATTTGATACGATGGTATTAGCAGGTGCAAACTCTGCCCTTCCACACGGTATTCCAGGTGCAAACAAAATGAAACGCGGCGATTTCGTACTATTTGATTTAGGCGTAATCATTGATGGTTATTGCTCTGACATTACACGTACAGTAGCATTCGGTGACATTTCTGAAGAACAAACTCGCATTTATAACACTGTACTTGCTGGACAACTACAAGCAGTTGAAGCATGTAAACCAGGTGTTACACTTGGCGCAATCGACAACGCTGCTCGTTCTGTTATCGCAGATGCAGGTTACGGCGACTTCTTCCCGCACCGCCTTGGTCACGGACTTGGAATTAGCGTGCACGAATACCCAGATGTAAAAGCTGGTAACGAATCTCCATTAAAAGAAGGTATGGTCTTCACAATCGAGCCAGGTATTTACGTACCAAACGTAGGTGGCGTTCGTATTGAAGATGATATTTACATCACAAAAGACGGATCAGAAATTTTAACGAAATTCCCGAAAGAATTACAATTTGTAAAATAACAAAAAGGCAGCTTGAGTGCTGCCTTTTTCTATTTCCGCTTTAAAACCATCTTCTCCTCATACTTATCATCCCATTTAATCACAATCTCTATCGGTTCATCTTTAGATAGAGGCGCGCAACTTACACAAGAAGACTTCATTTCAATCCTTGCTCCTTTATGAACTTCTGACGTTTGTGTCATTGTACGAAACGTTTCACTAATAGAAATCTCCAAATTTTTGAATTCTGTATTCCCATCCCCGCCCTTATACTGAAACGTAAACATTCCATCTTCACTGTCATCCTTAATATATCCTTTATATTGCCCCGTCCAACTTTTGCTCTCGCTTGAAAAAGTAACATACCAAATCGAACAACTCCCTAAAAAGAAAATACTAATGAAAAAGAATAATGCTCTCTTCATAATGCCCCCTCCATTCAAAAGCACTTATTTATTGTCTATTCCTTCCTCTTATTATACTATTAAAATACAGAATTTTCTAAAATAGGAGGTTTATATGTTACAACAACAGTTAGAAGAACTTCGTAATAATAATTACATCATAGATAACACACTTCATATTGATTCTTTAAGTTCCAGCATGCTTGAGCATATCGGTGTTACTGATAGCTATTTAAGAGACAAACTTATTTACTCTACTTTTTATCATCTCATCAAGAAGGACTACCTTTCACACACACAATTACAAAAACTATTATTAGAAAGCATCGGTGAAAAATTTTTATTGTATAAGATTTATTCAAATGACGAAGATGCTGTATTTACCCGTTCATTTACAACATTATTAATCGCGCTCATTATTGATGCCGATACAAATCATAATTTCTTATCACAGAATGATATTTTAAATGTAAAAGATCAATTAATTCTATATATGAACAATGAACATGATTTCCGGGGATATGTGCAAGACCACGGCTGGGCACATAGTATCGCTCATGCTTCCGATACATTTGAAGCGCTTGTTCGTAGTCCTAAATTGGAAACTTTATATTACGAGGAAATATTACAAACTTTATTAAACAAAGTTTGTGTCCATTCCATCTATTACAAATATGAAGAAGATGAACGTATTGTTTATCCAATTGTCGCAATGCTGCAAAATGGCTTAAAAGAAGAAGTACTCCTATTAGCCCTTCATGAATTAGTAGCTCAATTACCCGCAAAAAAACAAACATTACATATTGAATCGTACGAGTTTCTATATGGGAACATAAAATCTTTCTTACGCAGCTTATTTTTCAGCCTGCGCAAGCTTTCTATATGTGAAGAAACTGAACGTGAAGTTGAAAAATTGCTACAAGAGCTTCCAAAATATTATTAAAAAAAGAAGGCCACTTAGAAAGTGCCTTCTTCTATTTCACTAATATTTAATTGAAATTTCACGATCCAAACTGAGAAAAGGTGGACAAGAAGCGCAAACGCCATACATGCTCCGCTTAAAAAAGTTAGTATAGGATGCGAATACACGTGCCCTAATCCATAAGATATTGCCACGAAAAACATTGTTATGTAAATATAAATTGCTCCATGTATTTGCCTCATATAAACCTCCTTTTCACATAGTATACCATAAATTTTCTGATTATTCACATTAATAGACTGTAATTAATATTTCTCAACTGTTACACCTCTAACAGCAGCCTTAATATATGGTGCTCCTTGTAAACTTTGTAAATCCTCTGTTTTTCCTGTTACGACTACACCATATATTGGTAGGTCTTTTGGTTTGGTGTTTTTTATTTCTTTATAGTTTGTCCTAAAAGATTCGTGATATCCCCTTTTATTTTCACTTAAAGATATCTAAATACAGCTTTCTAAATGTTTATTATAATAAAAAGCACATCTATTTTGATGTGCTCTACGCATATACTTTAGTAACATATGAATCATTTTTTGAAACAAAAACTCCCACTCATCTCTCCTCACACTATAGTTATGACTTAGTCGCCATAATAATTGAACGAGGATAAAACCCCAGCTTTTCATAAAACGATACAGCTTCATTTCCGTACACTACTGTTAATTCAATTTCATCTATCTTCTTCGCTTTAAACCATTCCACTGCACTATTCATTAATTTCAAACCAAATCCGTTTCTTCGGTATTTTTCATCAACGAATAAAACTTCAATCTTCCCACTTGCTCTTTTACTATACGCTATACAAAATCCTAATATATCATCTGTTTCCGACTCAACTAATAATTCAATTCTATATTCTCCGTACTTTGAATTTTGTTTATAATTTTCAATACGTTCCTCAAATGTCATTCTTGGATAATCACCAGAAAAATATTTTGATTTATTGTTATGATATTCATGCAATTTATTTAAAGGTTCTCTTACTATTTCTATTTCATCGAGAGTGATATATTTATTATTAATTCTCATCCTACAGCATCTCCAATAATATATATTCCAACCAAAAAGATGACCATGTTACGGTTACAAAATACCAATCTATTATTTCATCGCATCCTTCACAACATCTTGAATCATAACGACTTCTGTTTTCATATCAACAGACGGGACTTCCTCATCGATACATTCATACCAAAATTCCAAATGCTTTTTATCAATTTCATGATGAGAATTTTCGACAAGAACCCCGCCTTCTCCTTGCACAGAATACCAATATAAGTACTCTTCTCCATCTCTTATTTCCCGGAAAATTGTCTCAACGTACATCTTTTCGTCGTTTAATGTCAAAAGTACTTCTTTCATATTGTCATTCAGAAGCTGCATCCATTCATCTACACGATGACTTTTACCAGGCTTCACTTTAAATCTCGTTAATTCCACATTCATTTTTATTCCCCCGTTTTCTTCCGTACAAATAATCTATATTCTATTGGATTATGAAAACTTAATTTGCTAGCTAATTTTCGCGAAGAAATATTGTCTACATAACAATCCCAGCACGGTGTAATATCATTTTGCATGCAATGTTCAATGAACCGTGTTGCAACAGCTTGGGCTAATCCTTTCCCTTGATATGCTTTATGCGTCACAATATCAATTTCAGCGAATCCATTCCCACTAAATATTGAAACACATTCCGCTACAATCATTCCCTCTTGTTCTATACAAAATCCAAAACCACCGTTTAAAAACGTTTCTTTTGATCCCCAATATTCTTTGTAATACTCCTCTGTAAATTCACTGCTTCGTTCTATATCTCTTCTATCAATACGCTTCACTTCATATGTATTTTTGTTACAATCTCGTTTTCTCCCTTCAAAGGTTACGCTTTGAAATTTCATTCGCGGAATGTTCCGAAGTACATGACTAAAACGCTCTTCTATCATCATTTCCCACTCGTCACTCGAAGTAAACAATGTAAATCTCTTCTCTGTTTTTTCAATAGACGTTTTTATATACGAAAATAAATCTTCGTTATAATTTTGATCATCCGTATGACCAAATACATAATAAATGCCATTCGCTGTACGAATTAGTCCTGCTGTTAACTTCTCGTTTACAAAAACCTCACCATCTATCATTTGATCACATACCGCATAAGCAAACGTCGTCGTTTTTGTATGACTTTCTAAAATCGGAAGGATTTTTCTATACTCGGCTACAGATAATTTTTTCATAATTGCTCCACTTTAATCGTATCCGCCTCTATATTTTCAAAACAAAGATTTACCGTTCTCTTTAATGCTCTCGTTCTATGAATCGTACATGCCGGAATTAAAATAGAATCATTTGGCTTTAATACCGCTGTTTCTCCATCTTCAAAATCGATAAGTAATTCTCCCTCTAACACAATAAATAATTCATCCGAATTAGAATGATAGTGCCAATCGTATTCACCAGTAAATACAGCGATTCGTAAGCAATGACTATTCACATTTGAAACGACGAAGTTTTTATGTTGATCTTGAATGTCTTTTGTTAATTCTAATAAATTCACAGTCTCCATATTTCATCCCACCCTTTCATTAATCGTTCTTCTGAAAAAACTAATTTAATCTCCACCACCTCCGCAATCTCCTCCGCCATCACTTGAGCTACTACAATCACTGCTACTGTAGTCACCGAATCCACTTGATGAACTTGAGGCGTATGAAGATTTTTTGCTCATTTTTCTTTGCTTATCTTTCTTACTTTCATGACTAGGCCATACTTTATTAAATAATATAAAGAATAAGATTCCTTCTACCATAACAAGTGTAACGCCAAAAATACCTTCAATAAAATTAGGGGTGATCCCCAAACTTTTAACCATTCCGCATAAAAACACACAAAAAATTACGTACAAGAACATACAAATATACCGAAATGTTTTCTCTATCATAATGACTATTTTTTTGGAAAGAGGTATGTTCTGTTCCTGTTTTTTCTTTATATACTTTTGTCTTTTAGCTTGCTTTTTCTTCCTCTTTTTGCTCCCCATTGAATCCCTTCTTTTTGTTATATAATTCTAAATTATCATAATAAAAATCGATTTACACCAATAAATAACAATTATTCACATTTTATTTCTCCATAAAAAAAGACCCTCCTCATAAAGGAAGGTCTCGAATGTATTTCTATTATGATAAAGCAGGAGCTTTTTCAAGAAGCTCTTTCGCATCAGCATATTGTAAGCCGTGAGCTTCTGCAACTGCTTCGAATGTTACATATCCATCTAATGTGTTAATACCTTTTAATAAGGCAGTGTTGCCTAGGCAAGCATCTTTGTAGCCTTTGTTCGCAATTTGTACTGCATATGGTACTGTTACGTTTGTTAATGCAAGAGTTGATGTACGTGGAACCGCACCTGGCATGTTTGCAACTGCATAATGAACAACGCCGTGTTTTTCGTAAGTTGGGTTATCATGAGTTGTAATACGGTCAGTTGTTTCGAAAATACCACCTTGGTCAATCGCGATATCTACAACAACAGAACCAGGTTCCATTGATTTAATCATTTCTTCTGTTACAAGTTTTGGCGCTTTTGCACCTGGGATTAATACTGCACCGATTACAAGATCAGACTCTTTTACAGCTTCTGCAATATTGTACGGATTAGACATTAAAGTTTTTACTTGGTTTCCGAAAATGTCATCTAATTGACGAAGACGTTCTGCACTTAAGTCGATGATTGTTACATCTGCACCTAAACCTACTGCAATCTTCGCTGCGTTTGTACCAGCTTGACCACCGCCGATAATTGTTACTTTGCCGCGTTTTACCCCTGGAACGCCTGCCAGTAAAATACCTTTACCACCTTTGTTTTTTTCAAGGAATTGTGCACCAATTTGTGCAGACATACGACCAGCTACTTCACTCATAGGTGCAAGTAATGGCAGTGAACGATTGTCTAATTGTACTGTTTCGTATGCAATTGATACAACTTTGTTATCAATTAATGCTTTCGTTAATTCTGGTTCTGGAGCTAAGTGTAAGTATGTGAATAAAATTAAACCTTCACGGAAATAGCCGTATTCACTTGCAACTGGCTCTTTTACCTTCATAACCATATCTTGATTCCATGCTTCTTCAGCAGTTTCAACAAGTTTTGCACCAGCTTGTACGTATTCTTCATCCGTAAAGCCAGATCCTAAACCTGCTCCTTTTTGAACAAAAACTTCATGACCATTTTGTACTAAATGTACTGCTCCCGCTGGCGTCATTGCCACGCGATTTTCATTGTTTTTAATTTCTGTTGGAATACCGATACGCATGATTAGTTCCCCCTTGAGTTATGAAATGACCCCTGAATCATTTTTTAAAGCGCTTTCTACGCTCTTATATTTTAACATAATATCTCAATATTTGACAAAAAATAATACAAGTTTTCCGATAGATTTAATCTTACATGAAAGGACAGTATTATCCGCACCTCTTTGCATACAGGATAAACTGTCCAATCATTCGAAACTTCACTTTATTTTTCTCTATCGATGTCTATGAATAACATCTACTGCACCAGTCACTTCAATAATTGTACCGGTAATCATATCGGAATCGTCCTCACATAAAAACGAAATCGTTCTTGCGATATCTTCGCCTGTTCCAGATCTACCAATTGGTGTGTTACGTTCTTTCAACTGACGTGCTTCTTGAATTGTCGCTTCTTTCATATCACCAATAATATCACCAGGACATACCATATTTGCAGTAATTCCATATTCTGCTTCTTCGTAAGCAACTGTTTTCGTTAATGAAACAAGTCCTACTTTCGCTGCGGCAAAAGCTGAACGATAAATCCATCCCGGTGCGCTATCTGCCCCTTGGAATCCGTAATTAATAATACGGCCAAAGTTCTGTTTTCTCATAACTGGAACGACAAGTTTCAACAAATGAAATACCGCTGTTAAATTACCCTGAATCATTTCATTCCATTCATCTTCTTCATAATCGACTAACTTTTTTCGTTCAAATACATATGGACCAGCATTATTAATTAAGAAATCAATTTTGCCAAAACGGCTTATCGCTTCTTCTACTATTTTATGTAAATCTTCCTTTTTCGTGACATCCGCTTGCACGAATTGTAGACGCTCTTCCATATTTTTATATGTTTCTTTCATCTTTTCCATAGCCGTGATATCGCTATGATATGTTACTGTTACTGAATAGCCTTTAGCCAATAATTTTTCTGTTACTTGCTTTCCTAAACCTTTCGTACCGGCTGTAATGAGCGCGTGTCTCACAAAACGGCCCCCTTTTAAATTGCTATAGTTCATATGTAACAAGTTCTCGCACCAATTACAACTAAAATGAATCAAAACAGAGTTTTCGAAATTCTGTAACGTTTCCGACAAGCACATTACCAAAATTTGTTTTATAATAAAGTTGTAAACGGTAATAAAAATGATTGGGAGGAATTTACTATGAATAATACATATACAAATATTTTAATCGCGGTGGATGGTTCTAAAGAAGCAGAAAAAGCCTTTAAAAAAGCAATTCAAGTCGCAAAACGCAACAATGCAACATTAACTATTGCTCATATCGTTGATGTAAAAGCATACTCAGCAGTAGAAGCTTATAGCCGTGCAATTGCTGAACGTGCAAATCTATTTGCAGAAGACTTATTAGAAGACTACAAAAAAACTGCGCTTGAAGCTGGCCTTGAAAAAATTGAAACTGTATTAGAATTTGGTAATCCTAAATCAAAAATTTCAAAAGAAATTGCTCCAAATCATAAAGTAGATTTAATTATGTGTGGTGCAACTGGTTTAAATGCTGTTGAGCGTTTCCTAATTGGTAGCGTCTCTGAACATATTATTCGCTATGCGAAATGCGATGTCCTTGTTGTTCGTGGTGATGAGGAGCAAGGTGAGCTTTAATTTATAAATAAAACACCAAGTCCAGATGGGCTTGGTGTTTTTCATTTCACATATTTTACTAGAAATACAAGACAAGCTATAACAACAACGGTAATTGCCAACACATAAGGCGGAAGAAACTTCAAAGACCACAATGCCATCATAATCGTAGCTACTGTTAAATAAGATTGCCTTGCATCTTCTGTCATTTTTTTACGAAGGCAGAATACATACAAATAACCAATTGGCGGCGTAATAAAGCAAAGAACATATATGATTTTAGATTTCAAATACCATTTTTGTTCCCCTAGTTTCTTTATATCTTCTTCTATTCTCTTATGCTCTTGTTCTCTCGCTTCTTCTACAAGCGGATCTTCCTCTTCTCTTCGCTTTTCTTTCATATAAGGAAGAAAGTGCATGAAAAAATAGTATGCAAATACGAACGCTCCAAATTCAATATTTAATCTTTCTAATGGGATATTCTCACTAAAAAAAGCAGCAGCAATCGCTAAAGAAAAACAATACGTCGTCATCCAAAATGAACGTTTTCTCTTTTTTCGTTCTATCTCTTTTTTATCATGTACATGTTTTCTTTTCGAAAGCCATATCGAAATACAGCAATCTACTACAAATAGAATAAAGATAAATATCCCAACGTGTACTGTCTCTACATCCTCAAATGAAAAGATATTTGGGAATGCACTGTGTAATACAATTAATGTGTACAAAATTAAACCTATAAAATAAATACGTCTCATTTTCCATCCCTTTCTTATTTCCTAACATTAGGTTAACATACATTTTTTAGAAATAGACGGACAAAATATATATGTTTAAAAAAGGAGGATGCTATATGGATGATTCTGAACGTATTATTTTAGATGTGAATGGAAAAGAAATCGAAATGTTAGATACGATTCGTACTCATTTTAAAGAGAAACATGGTGTGGAACTAAGTAACGGTGCATTGCTTAGAGATTTGATGGATATTGAGTATATTCGAATTACGGAAGATCGGCATAAGTATGATTAAAAGAAAAACGACTGCAGGCGAATGCCATCAGTCGTTTTTCTTTCTTTATTTAAGCTCTTGATGCTTCCCCCCATACCACCTGGCTCATTGCTATCTTGGTGTACGGCTACTTTATTGGTTTTCGCATCTTTCGAAACTCTATATGTATATGCTTCGTTTGGTTCATCTTTAAACTGTACATTCATACCGTAAGAACCGATTTTACTATAAAATGCCGGTTTTATGTACGAAATATCACTTTCTTTATATCCTTTTTCTTGCAAGTGCCACATCGTTGCAAGAATCGCTTCCTCTCGCTTTACTTGTTCACCAACAAAGATATATTTGTCTAAGAGAAACACTTTAACATTTGCACTTAAGCTAATTAACAGTAAAACGATAAATATTATTTTTTTCATAGACTTCCCCTAAATTGTTATTTTTTACTATATCATAACTTAAATACTAGTAAAAAAGAAAGTACGCCAGACTTTAACAGACTGGCGTACTTTTCAACTCAATTCTTAATAACTTCTTTCGTTAATCCTTTCGCCTTCTCCAAAGCCTTTTCAATTTGTTCAAACCCAGTCCCGCCAGCACTGTTACGGCGCTTTACAGCCGCATACGGTGACAGCACTTCATACAAATCTTCTTCAAATAACGAGCTCATTTCTTTATACGTTGCAAGTGGTACATCTACTAAATAAATTCCTTTTTGTGTGCAGTGCAGCACTAGCTTTCCAACAATTTCATGAGCTTGACGGAACGGTAGTCCTTTGTTTGCTAAGTAGTCGGCAATTTCTGTTGCGTTAGAGAAATCTTGCGTTACAGCTTGCCCCATTTTTTCTTTGTTTACAGTCATCGTCTCTAACATGCCTGCCATAATATGAAGGCATCCTTCTACTGTTTTTACTGTATCAAACATTCCTTCTTTATCTTCTTGCAAGTCTTTATTGTAAGCGAGCGGTAATCCTTTCATTACTGTAAGTAAACTAAATAAATTACCGTATACTCTGCCTGTTTTACCACGGATTAGTTCCGCCATATCTGGATTTTTCTTTTGCGGCATAATGCTGCTTCCCGTTGCATATTGATCGCTCATTTCAATAAATTGAAACTCTTGGCTACTCCATAAAATAAGTTCTTCGCAAAAGCGCGATAAGTGCATCATAAGCATAGAGGAGTTACTTAGGAACTCCAGTATGAAATCACGATCGCTTACTGCGTCTAAACTATTTTCATACATTCCATTAAATCCAAGAAGCTCCGCACTATATTCTCGGTCAATTGGGAATGTCGTTCCTGCTAACGCTCCTGCTCCTAATGGGGAAATGTTAATACGCTTTAATGAATCTTCATAACGATTCACATCACGCTCTAACATCCAAAAATAAGCGAGAATATGATGCGCAAATGAAATTGGCTGGGCACGCTGCAAGTGCGTATAACCAGGCATAATTGTTTCAATATTATTTTCTGCTTGATGAACAAGAACAGTTTGCAATTGTTTTGTAGCTTTTATAATATGTTCTACTTTTTCTTTTAAATATAAATGCATATCTGTCGCTACTTGATCGTTACGACTTCGGCCAGTATGAAGTTTCCCGCCTACTTCACCGATTTTTTCAATTAACATCTTTTCGATATTTAAATGAATGTCTTCCGCTTCAACGGAAAAATGCAATTTATTTTGTTTCGCTTCTTCTAATAAATATTGAAGACCTATCTTTATTTTCTCTGCTTCTTCTTTCGTAACGATGCCTTGCTTTGCTAGCATCGTTACGTGTGCAATACTTCCGTTTATATCTTGATTTACTAATTGTTGATCGAAGGAGATGGATGCTCCGAACTCTTCAACCCATGCTTCCGCTTCTTCTGTAAAACGTCCGCCCCAAAGTTTGCTCACGCTTCCACCTTCTTTTGATTCACTTGGCTGTATACTTTCGTCGGTAAACCGAATAATGAAATGAATCCAACTGCTGCATCATGATTAAATTCATCCTGAGCAGTATACGTTGCTAATTTTTCATCGTATAAAGAGTACTCAGATTTACGTCCTTCTACAATCGCATGGCCTTTAAATAATTTCACACGCACCATGCCTGTTACATTCTTTTGCGTTTCTTGTAAGAAAGCATTCAGCGCTTGTTTTAAAGGCGAGAACCATAAACCGTTATAAATAAGTTCTGTTATTTTCTGCTCAATCATCGGTTTAAAATGCGCTACTTCTTTTACGAGTGTTAAATCTTCCAGTTCCTTGTGCGCCGTAATTAATGTCATCGCTGCTGGGCATTCGTATACTTCACGCGATTTAATACCAACAAGGCGATTTTCTACGTGATCGATACGTCCAACGCCATGCTTTCCAGCAAGTGCATTTAACGTTTTAATAAGTTCTGAAAGTGGATAGGCAGTACCATTTAAAGTCGTCGGTACGCCTGCTTCAAAGCCGATTTCTACAAACTCTGGTTTATTCGGTGTATCTTCTAATGCTAATGTCATCTCATATGCATCTTCTGGCGGCGCTGCCCATGGATCTTCTAAAATGCCACATTCATTGCTACGTCCCCATAAATTTTGATCGATTGAAAACGGGCTATCTAAATTAATCGGAATTGGTACATCGTTTTCTTTTGCATATGCAATTTCTTCTTCACGTGACCATTTCCATTCACGTACAGGCGCAATCACTTCTAAGTAAGGATTTAACGCTTGAATAGAAACTTCAAAACGAACTTGATCATTCCCTTTCCCTGTACATCCGTGTGCCACTGCAGTCGCACCTTCTTGTTCTGCAATTTCCACTAATTTCTTCGCGATAAGTGGGCGTGATAGCGCCGAAACGAGAGGGTATTTCCCTTCGTATAACGTGTGCGCTTGCATCGCCATCAATGCATATTCATTTGCAAATTCTTCTTGAACATCAATCATATATGATTTAATTGCACCTACTGAAAGTGCCTTTTCTTTTACAAATGCTAAGTCTTTACCTTCCCCTAAGTCTAAACAAAGCGCGATAATATCATAATTCTTCTCTTGTAACCATTTAATTGCAACGGAAGTATCAAGACCTCCGGAATATGCTAATACAACTTTTTTCTTCTCCATTTTGCATCCCCCTAAAGAATAAATATTCATTTTATTTTATAATAATTCACACTTTAACACCTTTTACAAAATGTATCAAGAGTCATTTTCAAATTTTTTCAAACAATTTCGTCGAACTTCTTTCTGTTTTTTTGTACAATATAAGCAGGAAAACGGGGGTGAACTTATGGAAAAGTATTTCTTATACGATGATCATCTAGGAATTGAAATTCCGCATTTACAAGAAGACTGGGAAGATATCCCCGAAAAAATGCAACATGCGATTTTATTAAAATGGGAACAAGTTCGCGGAAAGATTCCTGATCGTATAAAAGAACTCGAACATTATATTAATGCAAAACAGCATCATTTAAATAACGAAGAAGACTTCGAAATTTCTTGCAAACTGAATTCAGAAATTGCCGATCTCGCTTCCATCATTAATGACCTTTGGCTTTGGTATCGACTCACTCAAAATGTATCTGAGGGGAAAGCACACCAATAAAAAAAGCATGCCCCTCAATTACTTTGGGTCATGCTTTTTTGTCGTAACACGATTTACAATATATTTCTTGTGCTGTTTTTGCCAAACACGCATCAAATGGACCAACTAATATACTTCTTTCTTTCGGCAACTTTACAAAAGCAACAAGCTCTTCTTCATATTGAATCTTTTTCTGACATGAAACACATGTTAACTCTTTTCTTTTAAACATGTCTTTTAGCATATTCTCACTCTCCTCTTTATCTATCTATATTAATATACTCTCATAATAGTTAAAATTTGTAAAAATATGACACATTATAAAGTAAATGATTCATATACTATGTACAAAAGGAGGCCTTACACTTATGCGCGCTTTCGTTATTATCGCTTTAACTTTTTTAAGTGTGATTAGCTGGGATGCGTTTTTTAAAGATAAAAATGATGATAAAAATACAACTGAATAGAAACTCTTCTTTTCTTACTTATTGGACAAACTAAAAAAAACTGTCCAATTCTCCAAAATAACTTAGGCTTTTCTACAAAAATATTTAAACATAACAATTTTTGTAGATTTCCTCCGTTTATTGTCGGTTTCCATCCGCATACATTTTTTGAAAGTATGATATAATAATATAAATCTTGAAGGAAGGGATTTTGATATCATGATCGCTCGAAGGAGCATGTGGCATCGTATTGATGAATCATACACGTAGCGTATTTTCCAGCTCAGATACTTTAGTCTAGCGAAAAAAATACGAGAGTGGGGAAATTATGATTGCCCGAAGGATAATTTGGCAAAAAAAAGACTCTTCTTACACATAGCGTTTTGTTTAGGGCTTAATTGTTACTAGCTAAACAAAACAAAGAAGAGCAGGATTGCTAAATGAAGAATCCTACTCCACGTTTTGTTTAGTCGTTTTAAGACTTAAACTAAAACGAAAGTAGGGAGAATTGATGGACGAGAGGATTATTCGTTATTTCTTCAGCGACATATAGCGTAGTTAGTTTTTTCGTAAACTAACTGAAGCTACATGTGAGCTCGTAGTTAGTTTACAACACAAAAAAGGACTACTAACTACGGAAAGAAGGAATAACGATGAGGAACATCCAAAGTCGACAAATTATTAAAGAAGTTTTTATGGTTTTAATCGGTTCATTTATTTTAGCAGCAGCGCTATATCACATTCACTTCCAAAACCACTTAACAGAAGGTGGCTTTGTAGGTATCGCACTATTCATCCAAAATTTTTATGATATTTCACCATCTATTTCAACTGTAATGATGGATATCCCAATTATTTTACTATGTGCGTCATTGTTAGGTAGAAAAATGGTTGGCTATTCATTTTTAGGTTCAATTTCATTCGGAGTATTTTATTCTCTTATGGAAAATTATTCTCCATTTACGGTCGATTTATCAAACAATTTATTTATAGCTGCAGTAGTTGGCGGTGCGTTAGCTGGTATTGGACTCGGTTTTATATTGCGATTTGGCGGTGCAACCGGTGGAGACGATATTTTAACAATTGTATTAAGTAAAAAAACACGTTTTACAATTGGGCAAATTTTCTTCGTCTTTGACGCGATTGTTCTTGCGCTTTCATTATATTATTTAAATTGGACAGAAATTGCTTTTACTATTCTTTCGATTGCCGTACAGGCAAAAACATTAGATTTAATTTATTATCCAAAAACAGAAAAAGCAGAAGAAAAGCAGCCAGTATCTATTCCAATGTCCAAAAAGCATGCAACAAATTAAAAAAGCGAAAGGCTTCGGCCTCTCGCTTTTTTTATGCCCGTTTTTCCTTCTCGACTATGTGGCGCACTTGATAAAATCTATTTGCAAATTCAGTAACGTTTCTTGTTAAACGATAATTCACTGTAGACCCGATTGCCATTCCAATTACCGGAATACCTTGGAATAATTTACGACGAAGAGCATAAATCGAAAATGTTTTCAAAATTTGTTTTAAAATAATTTCAGTAGAAGCTGGTTGTAACACCGCTTCATCTCCTTCGTAGAAGAAGGAATCTTCTTGTTCTAGCTCTTGCAGTAAATTGTACCATGCGTATTGCTGAAGTCTTCCTGGTAGTAATGACGCATGAAATACCTTTAACGCAAGCATCATTTCATACGGCTTGTTCACATCATGCCCAAATGACGTTGCAATCAGTTGGACAGCCTTCACATTTAACGCAATCATAACCGGAAAATCAGCTGTTAATAATAATAAACCTCCAGCACCCGTTGCTCCGCCTTGTACGAATGAATATAGGCGATGGCGTGCTGTTTGCTGCTCTGCTATGTATGTTAATTGATCAATAGATAATGCTTTTAAATCCTCTAGTTGCTCAATCGATTCATCAAATAATCTCGATGTTCCTAAAATACGATTACGCGCATCTAACTGTGATTGTGAACTTTGAATCAATGCATGCAAATGAAAGAGCCATCCATCTGCTTTCGTAAAGAAATCTTTTCGTTTTTTCTCAGGTAGTTTCGCAATTGTAGTATGTACCCATTTATCAAACAGTTTTTGAAAATCAGTCGCTTCTTGCTCAACTAATTGCGATTCCCATTCTTTTATATTGTCTAAAATGGCTTGTTCTCGCTTCGATCGCATCGTAACAACCACCTCGTTCGATTTTTTTCTATTGTAACATATTTCTGCTTATTCTTTGCAAATATGCTTGTCTATCTTTATTCACATACCATTTTTAGTGACATAAAATATTAACAAAAAGGATGAGATAAATCACATGAATCTATCCGATATAAAAAAAGAATATCATGCAGTATTCAGTTTAGGACAAAACTGCTGGCCTGCTTGGGCATTATATCAATTCAAATTATCACCATTTTTTGGCGTTATTGATTTTATGCTAAGCCCATCATTAGAAAAAGTGAATATATTATTACAAAATCGATTTGACCGTTTTTTACAGTTAGAAAACTTATCCTTCATCTCATTTTGGGATGATGGTGCGAAATTAAGACTCCGGGACAATCTATATGAAATCGACTCCTGCCACGACTTTAAAACAGATGTAAACACACCAACTTCTTGGCCTTCTTATACAGAAATCAAACTAAATTATGAGCATCGTATTACTCGTTTTCTAAATACAATTGAAACGGCACAATCCATATTGTTTATTCGAACTGGAGGAACATACGAAGAAGCACGTTCCTTAGAACAGATTTTATCTCAAATCGTTACACATACATTCTCTGTCCTATTACTCATTCCTGAAGATGTACCAACTGTTACGGAAGAAGATTGGGGATTGCAAAATATTTGCGTTATAAAATGTCCTATTATGGATGTATTTCAGTACAATGAAGCATTTTGGAATGACTTATTTAATGGCATCGTAATTCGACCACATTCTTAAATACACGACACTTTTATTACGCAATACATTATAATCATCCTTATACAAAATAAAGTGAAACTTTAATCAGTGGGGGTTTTGTTCATCCCCCACTGATTATTAGTTGAACCAATCGGACTTTTACGGACAGTTGATCCCCCACCTAACTTCTTTGCTTCCGCTGAATTGTGAGGTGGGGGTCTTACTGCCCGTTAAAGCGGGATAAATAAGGAGTGATTGTATATGTATCCACGTGCAAAAGCTTTCGGTCTTGCTATACATCACGAGCGGCTTCTCGTACAAGAATATCATACAGGCGATGAAACATATTACCGGCCTCTTGGCGGTTCAATTGAACTTGGTGAAAAATCAGCACATACCGTTATTCGTGAATTTCAAGAAGAACTTCATACAGAAGTGGAAATCACCGCTTATTTAGGTTGCTTAGAAAACATCTTTCATCTTGATGGAGAAATTGCTCATGAAATCATTCAGTTATATTCTTTACGCTTATTAGACACGTCACTATATGGAATGGAAGTACTGAATATACAAGATGAACAAATAGTATCGTATGCGAAGTGGATTCCCATTACAGCATTCATTCAGGAGAAAAAAGCACTATATCCAGATGGAATTTTAAACTATATTCAAAAGAAAAAAGACGAAATCCTATAGGATCTCGTCTTTCTTTTCATATATTAACCAATGTTTCCAAGACGTAGTACGTCACGAGCGATCATAACTTCTTCGTCAGTTGGAATTACAATAATTTTTACTGGAGAATGTGGGAAGTTGATGAATGCTTCCTCGCCGAATACGTTATTGCGTTTTGCATCGAAGTATACGCCCATGTATTCAAGGCCTTCTAATACGCGTTCACGAATAATCGCACTGTTTTCACCTACACCAGCTGTGAAGATGATTGCGTCTACACCTTTCATACGAGCAGTGTAAGAACCGATGTATTTGTGGATACGGCTTACGAATACATCAAGTGCTACTTTCGCACGGTGATCGCCTTCTTCTTCTTTCGCAATGATGTCACGTAGGTCACTAGAGTAACCAGTAAGACCTAACATACCACTCTTCTTGTTCAATACGTTAACTACTTCTTCTACTGTTTGGCCTGTTTTTTCCATGATGTATGGAATTAACGCAGGGTCAATGTTACCAGAACGTGTACCCATTGTTACACCAGCAAGTGGAGTGAAGCCCATAGAAGTATCGATAGATTTACCGCCTTCTACTGCTGCGATACTTGCACCGTTACCTAAGTGACAAGAAAGTAAGCTTAAGCTTTCAAGTGGACGACCTAATAGCTCAGCTGCACGCTCAGTTACATATTTATGAGAAGTTCCGTGGAAACCGTATTTACGGATACCGAATTTTTCATAGTACTCATATGGTAAGCTGTATAGGAATGCAGATTCCGGCATTGTTTGGTGGAATGCTGTATCGAATACTGCTACTGCTGGTACGTTTGGTAATACTTCTTGGAATGCTTTAATACCAACAACGTTTGCTGGGTTGTGAAGTGGTGCTAAATCGCTTAATTCTTCGATATCAGCTAATACTTCATCAGTAATTAGAACAGAGTCAGCAAATTTTTCGCCGCCGTGAACAACACGGTGACCGATACCGCCAATCTCGTCTAGAGATTTAACGATTCCGTTTTCAGTTAATTTTTTAAGAAGCATATTAACTGCTACTGCGTGATCTGGAATGTTTGTAATTTCTTTTTGTTTTTCGCCATCTACAGTAATAGTGAAGATACTATCTTCTAAACCGATACGTTCTACTAAACCTTTTGTTAATACTGTTTCACTTGGCATTTCAAATAATTGGAATTTCAAGGAAGAGCTTCCTGCGTTAATCGCGATGATTTTTGACATCTAGTCTTTCGCCCCTTTTTCTCTTGGTAGTTGTGTGGATGTTTCCACAAACCGCTCGATTTTATCTGATCAAATTTACTAAATATGAAAACGTTTCATCATTAGCAAATTTTATACTCACGATTTTAATTTAAACATCGTACGACATATATTTCAAGTGAAAAAATTGTAACACCAAGAAAAAAAATATATTACAGATTTCAAAAAAATTCAGTTAAATCTTGTATATATTTAAAAATATGACATATCATATAAAACTGTACTACATGAATTACTAACCCTGTTACATATACCTGGCCTTATTTATGCGTTGCAAACCAAGTATTTAATTGGTCCATAATGTCCTCCATCGCCTTCATGTTGGAGAATTTAGGTAACTCCACTAATAACGCCTGTTTTGGCATCGTTACACTAGGGCCTTTCTTTTGGAGAACAAATATACTTTTTGCATTTTTCTCGTTTTTAAACATGGAAACAGGTAGCTGTAATAACCCCTGAATAAAGCATGTTTCTTTAATAAATGCATGCAATTTCGGTGCTTGATCACTTTCAAAAATGAAGTTCGGTACTAGGAAGAATAAGTATCCGCCTTCTTTCGTATGCTTCACACTTTGTTCAATAAATAGGTGGTGGGCATATGACATTCCTTCATCTGCTTTTAACTTATATTCACTTGCACCGATTTCATTTGGATAGTAACCAACCGGTAAGTCTGAAACGACTGCATCAACTGGATCGATATAAAGCGGTGCTAGTCCATCTTGATGGAAGAATTCGATTGCATGCTTTTGTAAATTCGCATTTACTAAAGCAAGTTTAATTAGCACTTCGTCCACTTCTACACCAAATCCACTCATCGTAATGTTTTCTTGAGCACTATTGAAAACTGTCGTCATCAAGTTACCCGTTCCAATTGCAGGGTCTAACACAGTAATTTCATTTTGCCCCTTCATAAATTTATGGAATAAGTAGCTCATGAACATACCAACTGCATCAGGCGTCATTTCGTGATTCGCTTGTACGCCTTCTTTCATTCCTTTTAAGATGGCTAACTGAAATGCTTTACGAATTTCTTCACCTTTATATGTTTCTTCATTAAACGTACTATATTCACGATTCAGCCTTTCAATTGCTGATTCTGATAATTCCTCTTGTAAAATCGCTCCTTCAAACAAGTTATCCCCTGTTTCTACAAGCGCCTCTAAATATGTTACATCTAATTCTTTACGTAAAACTACCGCAGAAGAATCAAAAATAGAAAATAAAGTTTCTACTGTCTGACTCACGTACATTCCTCCTTCTCTCTTTTACACATAACTTATATCATACCATAATCTGATTTTTTCCCAAAAGAAAAAGCGACCTCTTTTTTAGAGCTCCCTTTTTAGTGATGTATGATGTAACGTCTTCTCTCGTATATCGATTCCATATAGCAATATATGAGAGAAGACGACCTCTTTCAAAGAGGTCATCTTCCTTCACATTATTTTGCAGCTTTTGCTGCTTCTAATGCTGCTTCATAGTTTGGATGGCTTGTACCTTCGCTTACGTATTCTACGTAAACTACTTTGTCGTTGCTATCTACTACGAATACCGCACGAGCAAGTAAACGAAGCTCTTTCATTACTAAGCCGTAAGCTTCACCAAATGAAAGGTCGCGGTGGTCAGAAAGTGTAACAACATTTTCTAAACCGTTTGCTGCACACCAGCGTTTTTGAGCAAATGGTAAGTCAACGCTAATTGTTAATACTTTCGCGTTTTCAATACCTGCTGCATCTTGGTTAAAACGACGTGTTTGTGCATCACACACACCTGTGTCGATTGAAGGTACAACACTAATTAATTTCACTTCACCTTTGTATGTTTCTAAACTTACTGGAGATAAGTCATTTGCTAGCACTTGGAAGTTTGGCGCTTGATCGCCAACTTTAACTTCTGTTCCAACTAAAGTCATTGGGTTACCTTTAAAAGTTACGTTTGCCACTTGAAAATCCTCCCTTATTTAAACAAAATATGTACAATGTAAATGATAGTTTGTCCCTATCGATAATGCAAATAAAATCGCTTTATTTACAAAAAAATTAAAGAAGCTAATCCATTGATTAGCTTCTTTATTCGTTAAATTTGAAATTCCGGATCGTCTTCTTTTCGTTTATCCATCATTTCTTTCACTTTATCAACAGCTTGTGGCGCTAATTCAATTATTTTATCGATGACGTGTGTTTGCTTATCTAAATGTAACACTTTTACGCCTTCTCCATTTATAACGAGAAAAGCAACAGGATTAATAGAAACTCCTCCACCACTTCCCCCGCCAAATGGATGACGGCCTGAATGTTCTATTTTACCAAATTCACTTCCACCTGCAGCAAATCCGAAGCTAACTTTTGAAACGGTAAGAATTACACTTCCATCTGCCGCTTTAATTGGATCGCCTACAATTGTATTTACATCAGTCATTTGTTTTAAATGCTGCATTGCAGTTGTCATTAAACCTTGAATTGGATGGTCCATTCTATATCCCCCCTTATGCTTGAACAGAGTTTTCAGTCGTACCAGACCTTTGTTTTCTCATAAACGCGATTAATTTAATACCTGTTTTTATAGCACGGAATATACGAAAGGATGCTGTTAATTCACATCTTGACGCAAACCCTTTCCCTTGAAAAACAGGAGTAATTTCAAATTCTGGTACGTCGACAATATGCATATATTGTCCTACAACTCCAGCAGCCATTCCTTTTGTCCCCCATGCATATCCGGTAACAATTCCAGTACTAGCTGCATCACCTGCACCAATTTGCGTGTGCCATCTCCAACCATTGATTTTCACTCGTTTGAGAAAATCTTTAACGATAGTATGAACTTCTTGAAGCTTTTTTATCAGTTCCCCGATGCTATCAAGTTGTGCCATAATTTTATTATCGAGCCCGCCATCCTCTTCAGCTTTTTCGATTTTTTGCCCTGTTTTCTTCTGTTGCTTCTCAATTCTTTCCAACACATCAAATGTATAGCGAATCATCCATATTTTCACTTGAAACAAACATTGCTTTTCCATTTCTGAATATGAAAATGTCACTTTAAGCTTTATTTTCGACAATAGTATAAGCAAAATAAAAAGGAGAAGAATTATTATTCCAATTACGAACCACTTCATACGTATCATCCTTTCACTCCGTACCCATTATCGACAACTTTATTCATCATTAAACAGAGTTTCATAAGATTGAATATAAAAATTTTTCTAAAAATAAAAAGGTATTTTGACAATTTATATCGAAATATATTATTTGAACATATCATCAGGGAACGGACTCTAATGATATGTAGCACGAAGCATAGAAAATTTAACTGCAGTGGAGGGATACATAATGGCAGATCGTCGCAATTTATTTTTCTTTTATGGTGATGACAAAGCAAAGCTCGTTGAAAAAATGAAACCAATCTATCGTATTTTAGAAGAGAATGGATTTACCATATTAGATCATCCAAAAAATGCAAACGCTATCGTCAGTGTTGGAGATGATGCAACTTTCTTACAAGCCGTTCGTAAAACTGGTTTTAGGGAAGATTGTTTATACGCAGGGATTTCTACGAAAGATGAAATTTCATTCTACTGCGATTTCCATATTGATCACGTTGATATAGCCCTTCAAGAAATTACAAAAAATGAAATTGAAGTGCGAAAATATCCAACAATTGAGGTAGATGTGGATGGCAGCACATCCTTCCATTGTTTAAATGAGTTCTCATTACGTTCTAGCATTATTAAAACGTTCGTTGTAGACGTTCACGTTGATAATTTATATTTCGAAACATTTAGAGGTGACGGTTTAGTTGTTTCTACCCCAACAGGAAGTACAGCTTATAATAAATCGTTACGTGGTGCAGTTGTTGACCCGCTTATCCCTTGCTTCCAAGTAAGTGAATTAGCATCTTTAAATAACAACACATACCGCACGCTCGGTTCACCGTTCATTTTAAATCACGAACGTACATTAACTTTAAAACTAAGACCAGACGGTAACGATTATCCTGTTATCGGTATGGATAATGAAGCGCTTAGCATTAAACAAGTGGAAAAAGCTGTTGTACGCTTAAGCGATAAACAAATTAAAACAGTTAAATTAAAAAACAACTCTTTCTGGGAAAAAGTACAGAGAACGTTTTTATAGTATTAAAATAACCGTAGAATTATGGTGGCCCATAATTCTACGGTTATTTATTTACCTCAATTGGCGCGAACAACAACTTCTCGCTATCCGGCCGTTATTCTTGTCAGTTTTTGTCGGTAAGTCGATATATTTCGAGTTACCGTCGATATATTCCGATAATCGCTCATATATTTTTACGCATCTTTTCTATAGACGACTTTGCCATCTATTACGGTCATCTCTGCTTGTACTTCTTTTATTTCTTCTGCCTCTATTTCAAAAATATTGCGGTCTAATATCGTAAAGTCCGCTTCATATCCTTTTGTAATTTGCCCTCGCTTCTCTTCTTTTCCAATTGCATAGGCACTTCCTGTTGTAAATAAAGAGACAGCCTCATATGCCGTTAACCTTTCCTCTGGCATATAGCACACACCGTCAATAAAACTTCTGCGTGTAACAGCGCTATATATGCCTAGAAACGGATTCACTTGCTCAATTGGAGCATCCGAGCCCCCGTTACAGTGTAATCCCGCTTCCAGTAACGTCTTCCAAGCGTACGCATAACGAAGACGATGCTCGCCTAGTTTTTCAATGACTGATGGAAAATCCGATGAAACAAAGACTGGTTGTATATCAATAATGGCTTGTAAGTTTTTCATTCTCTCAATCAACTCTTCACGAGCTAGCTGACAATGAATAATGCGGTCACGTAATCCTTCTGCTGGCGGATACAATTCAAGCGCATCAATGACATATTCAAGCGATAAGTCACCGATAGTATGAATCGCAACTGGCATATGTAAATCTCGTGCTTTCTTCACTAATTCCGCAAGTTCTTCACGTGAGAAAATCGCAACCCCATTCGTTTCCTTCGCATCTTCATACGGTTCACTTAATAATGCTGTTCTTCCGCCAAAAGAACCGTCAGAAAAAATTTTCATTGCCCCAAATTCAATATAATGCTCATTTTCATATTCCTTTCGTTCCTGTGCTACTTCATGGTGAACGAGTAAATGTGCTTTAAATGGCATTTCCTTTATGACATGAGAAAACGCATTGTGCGTTTTTCTAAAACCACCGTAATAATTCAAATCTTCCGTATGCCCACCAACGAGACCATATTGCCAGCAATCTTTAATTGCTGTTTGCAAAGCGCTTTGTAAATAAGCTTCATCAATTTCAGGCTGCACATGTTTAATTAACTCTTGTCCTTGTTCATATAAAAGCCCTGTTAACATATTTGATGAATCACGGCCAATTTTCCCGCCTTTTGGATCTTCTGCCTTTTCTGTTATATTTGCTTCTTGCAGTATGTATGAATTCACCCATGTAACGTGACGGCAAACTCTCTTTAATAAAATGGGATGTTCTTTCGAAATTTCATCTAAATCACGCGCGTGAACATCTTTCGTATCTGTAAAGTTATTCTCATTCCAACCTTCTCCAATAATCCAAGAACCTTTTGGTGCTTCTTCTACGCGCTTCCGAACGAGAGTCAGCACTTCGCTATACGATGTACAATTTGATAAATCTAGACGAAGTAATCTCTCCCCGTGACCAATAAGATGCATATGGCTATCAACGAGGCCTGGAATCATCGTTTTGTCTTCTAAATCGTACAATGTAACCGCAGCATATCGGTTTTCTAACTCTTTTTTACTTCCAACATCAACAATCATACCGTTTTCAACGTAAATAGCGTCCACTTTTTCATTTTCTTCTCTCATTGTGTAAATGGTGCCGCCATACCAAATTTCCCCCATATATTTCATCTCCTTTATTTTTTATTGTATAAAAAAAAGCACCATTTCAAAACATGGTGCTTTTCTAAACATTACTTTTGTTCAGTAGTAGACGTTGTAATTTGCCATTCAATATTAAATTTATCTTTTACTTGTCCGTATGCTGGGCTCCAGAACGTTTCTTGAAGTGGCATAATAACTTCGCCACCCTCTTGTAACTTATTGAATACTTCTTTCGCTTTTTCCGCGTTACTAATTTGAATTGCAATTGTTACTTGAGATCCAATTGCATGCCCTTTACCTGGGAATGTATCAGAAATCATAAGGTCCGTATTACCAACTTTTAAAGTAGCGTGTAAAACGCGCTCTTTTGCTTCAGCTGGAACCGGGTATTCTGGATTTTCAGGCATATCACCAAACGTTTGCATGACTTCTACTTTTGCATCTAACGCCTCTTTATAAAACTGTACAGCTTCTTGCCCACTACCATCTAAAACTAAGTACGGATTAATACCTAAAATCATACGGACACCTCATTTTTTTAATTTACAAAATCGAACTTACGTTCGTTTTTATAATATCATATGCTTAATACTTCATTCAACTATTTTTTTCACTATTTTCAAAATTATTTTGACGGAATCTCCATCTCTTGTTTTCTAAGTTCAATACGGCGAATTTTTCCGGAAATCGTTTTTGGTAGTTCATCTACAAATTCAATTTTGCGAGGGTATTTATATGGTGCAGTAAGTTCTTTGACGTGTTGTTGGAGTATTGGAATTAATGTTTCTTCGTTCTTTTCTATATTCTCTCTTAATACGATAAATGCCTTCACGACACTTCCGCGAATTTCATCAGGGCTTGCGACAACTGCACATTCTCTTACGTAAGGATGTTTTACAAGTGCATCTTCTACTTCAAACGGCCCGATTGTATAACCAGAGCTAATAATAATATCATCACCGCGCCCTTCAAACCAGAAATAGCCGTCTTCATCTTTCTTCGCTTTATCACCAGTAATATAATAATCACCGCGGAATTGCATCGCTGTGCGCTCATCGTCTTTGTAATATTGTTTAAAGAGGGCTGGCGTTTCAATGTGAACTGCAATATCACCAACCTCGCCTACTTTAACCGGAACACCTTCCTCATTTACGATATCAACGTGGTTGCCTGGCGTTGGTTTTCCCATTGATCCTGGTCTAATATCCATCCCTTTCATTACACCAACAAGCAATGTATTTTCCGTTTGCCCATAGCCGTCTCTTACTGTAATATGAAAGTGCTTTTGGAACGTTTCAATGACTTCTCTATTTAACGGCTCACCTGCGGATACAGCGCTATGTAACGCTTCTAAATTGTACTCGCTTAAATTTTCTACCTTTGCCATTAATCTATACTCAGTCGGCGTACAACAAAGCACATTCACCTTATTATCGTCTAATAAATTTAAATACGTTTTCGGTTCAAACTTACCGTGGTATACAAATCCTGTTGCCCCTGAGCCTAGAGTTGCTAAAAACGGGCTCCAAATCCACTTTTGCCAGCCTGGACTAGCCGTCGCCCATACAACATCATTCTCTTCAATTCCGAGCCAATTTGGAGCGCTCGTACGTAAATGAGCGTATGCCCACGCATGCGTATGCACAACACCTTTTGGATTTCCTGTCGTTCCTGACGTGTAAGATAAAAAGACCATATCTTCTTTATCTGTCTTCGCCATTTCTAACATATCACTCTCTTTTTCTAACGCTGTTTTTAAGTTAATCCATCCATCTACTGACTGCTCGCTCAGAACGAATTTTTGAAGAGAATCCATCGCTTCTATATCATCAAACTGTCCAATATAGGGCTCATAACTTACGATTGCTTTTACTTCCCCGTGTCCAATGCGGTATTCGATATCCTTTTTACGTAACATTTCTGAACTCGGAATTACGACAAATCCTGCTTTAATCGCAGCGATATACGTCATGTACGCTTCAATTAAACGAGGCATCATAATGAGGAGCTTGTCCCCTTTTTGCAGACCACTCTTTATAAAAGCGTTTCCAATTTTATTTGCACCTTTCATTAACTCAGCGTATGTAACTTCTCGTCGATTCCCTTTATCATCTTGCCAAATTAAAGCAAGCTTCTCTTTATCACCTGTATATTTCTCTATTTCAGAAACTAAATTATAAGACGGCGGTGCCAACAATTCTTCTCTCTTCATAAACATCCTCCTTTTTCTTTATGCCTCCCTTATATAATAAAGAATTTTCTGTAAATTTTGAACCCTCTTCTTTTGACAAATTTTTCAGTTCTGTCGAATTGGTAAATGAAATTATATCGAGAGTTTTTCAAATACATCGACTTACCGACAAATGGCGACACAACATAAAAAAGAAAGAGCAGGAGAACCCGCTCTTTCTAAGCCATCTTATATGAGATTATTTTTGGAAACCGCCTAATTGTTGCTCAGCTAGTGAAACTAGACGTTTAGTGATTTCACCACCAACAGAACCGTTAGCGCGAGCTGTTGCATCAGCTCCAAGTTGAACACCAAACTCTTGAGCGATTTCGTATTTCATTTGGTCTAATGCTGATTCAGCACCAGGAACCGCTAATTTATTTGTGCTACGTGACATGTTATATCACCTCCTTGTGAGTATAGAGTGTGATAAATAACATGACTTCATACACGGTTTATATATGGTAATTTATGGTTTTAGAAAAGTTCTTCGAATTTTTCTTCTTCCGCCACTACTTCTACCGTTTGCAATACCACTGTTTCTTTGTTTGCTACAGCTTCATCGATTAATGTTGTGAAATCGTATTTCGCTTCAAAACGATTCGCTTTTTCACGCTTCGGCTTCGTCGCTGGGCTTGCTGGTGTGAATACTGTACAGCAATCTTCGTACGGACGAATCGAAATATCATATGTGCCGATTTCTTCAGCGATTTTAATAATCTCTAATTTATCCATCGTAATAAGCGGACGAATAACTGGATAGTTCGTTACTTCGTTAATCGTATGCATACTATCTAATGTTTGACTTGCTACTTGTCCAAGACTTTCACCAGTCGTGATTGCTAGCGCGTTACGCTCCTCTGCGATACGCTCTGTAATACGCATCATCATACGGCGCATAACTGTCATTGAATAGCTAGATGGGATTTCTTTATTAATTGTTTTTTGCACTTCTGTAAATGGAACAAGGTGAAGCGTTACACGTTTACAGTATTTCGTTAACTCTTGTGCTAAATCGATTACTTTTTGTTTCGCGCGCTCACTTGTGAAAGGTGGGCTATGGAAGTGAACTGCTTCCACAGATACGCCGCGTTTCATCGTTAAGTACGCTGCTACTGGGCTATCGATACCACCAGAAAGAAGTACCATTACTTTTCCGCCAACGCCAACTGGTAAACCGCCAGCTCCCATACGCTCATCGCACATAATATAGCTATAACCACTGCGAATTTCTACACGTACATTTACATCTGGATTATGAACATCTACAGTAATATCTTCTGTATTTTCTAGAATGTGTCCACCAATCTCAGGTAATAATTCCATTGTTCTCATTGGGAAATGCTTATAAGAACGGTGTACAGTAATTTTAAATGTTTTCACATCGCCTTTTACTTGTAAGAAAGCTGCTAATGCACCTTTTTTAATATCTTCTAATTCTGATGGTACTTTCATCGCTAAGTTAAACTTATGAATACCAAATACATCTTTTAATCTTTCAGATACCGCTTCATGATCTTCGCCATTTAATTGGATATACATACGGTCATGTGTTGCATCGATTTTAATATTTGGGAATTTTTTCAGTTTAAACTTCACGTTATCTTTTAATGTGCTTACAAATTTAGAACGGTTCTTACCTTTAGTCGTCATCTCTCCATAACGAACTAAAATATATTCATATGTCATCATATTCCTTTACCTCATCACTTCATATAATTTTGGCATCGTCTCTTTCACAATACCTTCAAATTGCTTTACTTCTTCCATCGTGTTTTCTGGCGCCAAACTAATGCGAATAGCACTTGCAGCAGCGGCATGCGGTACTCCCATTGACACTAACACTCTGCTCACTTCATTTGCTTTTGAAGAACAAGCAGATTTCGTTGATACATATACACCGTGCTCTTCTAAAGCATGAACGACCACTTCTGGTTTTAAACCTACAAATGATACATTTAAAATGTGCGGTGCTGCATATGCAAGCGACGTATTAATCGTTACATCTTCCATTTCTTTAAAGAAACGAACAAGCTCTGCTTGTAAACTTTGCAAATGAGCTACCTTTTCTTTCACTTGTTCCATTGTCATGCGAAGTGCTTTCACCATCGCTACAATGCCAGGTAAATTTTCTGTACCAGAGCGATACTTCAGCTCTTGTTGACCACCTGATAAAATTGGATCTAACCTTACGCCATCACGTACATAAAGAAGACCCGTTCCTTTTACACTGTGGAATTTATGTCCAGATATTGAGCAAAGATCAATATGAGAAGCGTATAAATTAAGCGGTACTTTTCCTATCCCTTGTACATGGTCCACATGGAATCTTATTTTCGGATAATTCGATAATAAAGTTCCAATTTCAGCAACGGGCTGAATTGCTCCAGTCTCGTTGTTCACGTGAATAATTGACACAAGAATCGTATCTTCACGAAGCGCTCGTTTTACATCCTCTACCGATACAACACCATGCTCATTAACCGGTAAATATGTTACATCAAAACCGAGATCTTCTAATTGTTTATATGCTTCAAACACAGACGCGTGTTCAATATTTGTTGTAATGATATGTTTACCGCGCGAACGATTCCTCATCGCTATTCCTTTAATCGCAAGGTTATTTCCTTCCGTTCCACCTGATGTGAAAATAATTTCAGAAGGTTTAACGTGAAGAAGCTGCGCTGCAATTGTTCTTGATTGTGTTAATAGACGCTCTGCCTCTCCTCCAAGCGAATGAATAGAAGAAGGATTCCCAAAATATTTCCCCGCAACCGTTACGTACGATTGAAGAGCTTCTGGATATGGCTTTGTCGTCGCACTATTATCAAAATAGATCATCGTTCTTCCCCTTTCAGCGCTGTCACATCATATAATCATATCACAAATACGTGTCATTACGCTAAGACTACTCAAAGGTTCCGTTATATTTTAAAACGAATAACCTTACTGTATTCCGCTCTTCATTATAGCAACATCGCCTGCAAAATTACACAAAAAAACAAACCCTTATGAAAGGGTTTGTTCATTGTCTACATATTCAGCTATTTTTTGAACAACGCCAGGCTCAAGTTGCTCTAGTACAGAAGCCGCTTGTTCTAAAGCTGCATCGTATTGATATTCACGGAATAATTTCTCCGCATAATTTAAGCTCTCTGCAAGGTTTTCATCATGACTGCGGTAACGATTACCGTATTGAATTAATTTTTCAACTAAATACGCTTGTCCAATTAACTCTTCTGTCATTTCAGCAACACCATTAACAGTTGTGTAAGCTTCTTCTAAACTGCTATTTACAGCATTCATATTTAACGGCTTCACTTCTAATTGCTCATATACAGCTTGCATTGCCATTTGTCCTCTTTTTAAATCTTCCATAATGCTCTCTGGAAGACCTGGCAAATTCGACTTTTGCATAAAGCGTTTCGTTTCGAAAATAGTATTTCGCATTTCTTGTAACTTCTCACGTGCTTCAAATTCTTCTTTGCGCATCGTTTGCAGCATTTCTTTATATTCTGCATGAAGTACTTTTAATGTTTCACATTGCTCATAAATCTCTTCTAGTTCCTCACGAATAATAGAGAAGGCAATATCTTGTTCCGCAACGCGTAATTGCAGCATTTCAAAACGTTTCATTAAAATGTGCATTTGCTTTTCAATTACTTTTTGAGACTCAATGTCCTTATCTTGCAACTGATAGCTTTGTTTCACAAGCTGTGTTTCTGCTTTTGTTTCAATCGTTTCAGTGCGAATTTCTTCTAAGTCTTCATAAACAGAAAGTGTTTTTTGCTCCACATAATGTCTCGCATGTACTTCTTGTTCTAGTTGATCATAGAAGCTATCTAAACTCGTTTTTAAGTTTTCTACTTTTTCAGCCGCTTCCGTTATGTGAAGCTCCTGTATATCCATTAAACATATTTGTAGTTGTTTCTTCATATCGCGAACTTCTTTAGGGATTTCCAAATACTCTAATACATAACCTTGTCTTACCATGTCATTATGTCCGTGTAATAAATCTTCCAGCTGAACTGGTAACGTCGCTTGACACTCTACCAATAAATCTGGAATTTGGTGAATAATGATTTCTAAATCTGCTAAACCTTCTTCCAAACTAATAACAATTTCTCTCGCTTTTAAATAGTCACCATTATTTGTTGCTTCTTCAAAGGTTTTAAATTTCTCAGATTCAGCGTCTAGCATCTCTTCGATTTTCTGCTCTGCTGCTCCATACATATGTCTATGAGCAAGAACACTCTTCTTCATACTACGATATGTATCACGTAACCCTTCGATTTCCGAGCTATTTTTTTCATGGCTTTCTAACAATTGCTGTAATTCATTTAAAATGTCTGTAATACGATTATCAGCGTCATCTAAACCACTTATGGATTCATTCATCGCATGCTTTGCTTTTCGGAAGGAGAATTGCGAGGCGAATTTTCGCGCTTGCGCTAAATCTTTGTCAGCTTTCGGAATGGTTGTTGATACAATTTCATCCCATTCTTCACGCCATTTACCAAACAGTTCTTCTGTTTGACCCGTCATATTTAAATCTTTCACCCGTTTCAGTTCATCTGCCACAGGTTTATCTTTTATCTCTTGTTTCCACTGCTCAAGTGCTTCAATATCTTTATATGAACGATTTCTTATCACAAGCTCTATCATGAGCAGCACTAGAATAGAGCTTACTACAATGATAACGATCGTCAGGATAGAATCCATGCAAAAAAGCCTCCTAGTTATATCTCTTTTTTTGTCCGTTCCGTTTATGAAATGGAAGGCATTATGTATAAAAAGGGAATTCCCCTATATTTAACAACTAACAATGTACTAATCATACCATGTAATGGTTTGTTTTTGACCTAGTTTTTTTTAAAATTTCATGTTTCTTTCAATGCAATTGTAATCTTTCTCAATATTCTGTTTGGATTACCTCTCATCATCAAATGAATGAACTAAATACCCTTCTTCCATATGAGATGCGAAATATATTTTACGTACAAGTGGCGGTTCAATAGAAATCGCATGCACATTTCCTTGTCTTACCGCTTGCTCTACTAATATTTCTGGAAGTAACGTAATACCAAGTCCAGCACTGACCATCGCAAGCATCGGTTCTGCATAAGAAGTTTCAAATGCAATAATCGGTTTCGCACCTATCCCTTGAAACAGATTCGTAATCATTTTTCTAACATCACAGATTTCTGGGTATACGATTAACTTTTCATTTTGCAAATCTTCCATTCGAATTACTGTTTTCTCTTTATAAAGATGATCACTTGAAACGACACACACAATTTTTTCTTCTCGTATTTCTTTTATACACGTAGCACCTTCTACTACTGAATCGATGAACATCGCTTCAATCTTCCGTTCTTTAAAAAGTCCTATCAGTACTTTCGTATGCTCAATTTTCCATTCTATTTCGAACCCGTCACCTAATGTATCTTTACATTTTGATATGTAATGTGCTGCTAAACTTGGCAATATTCCTATTGAAATGTTCCTCTTCTCTTGAAATTTCTTCATTTCGGCTTTCACTTCATGTATGTGTTCCAAAATCGGTAACATTCTTTTTATAAATAACTCTCCAGCCTCTGTTAACTCCACTCCTTGCGCGGAACGCTTCAGTAAAGTAACTTCTAAATCGGCCTCTAACCTTTGAATTTGTTTACTAAGCGCCGGCTGAGAAATATGTAAAATTTTACTCGCCTTTGATAAACTTCGCGTATTTTTCACTTCAATAAACGATCGTACTGCCTCTAAATCCATCGTACACACCTCTAACAAAAAGTTATAACTGTCATAAAAAATCGATATTTCCTTCTATAAACAATTACTCTTTATACTTATTTCATCAACTTACTATAACGAAATGTAAAGGGGAAAGATACTCTTGAACAAAAAACAAATGCTACTCGGATCCCTCCTATGCTTACTTGCCGTAACGGCTTGGGGATTTATGTTTCCTGTCATGGCAAACGCCTTACAGTTTATCGATCCGTTCTTCTTCACAACGATTCGCTATGGATCAGCAGCTATTATTTTTCTTATTCTGTTATTACTTACCGAAGGGACAAAGTCACTCCGCTTAGAAAAGAAAACACTTTCGTTACTTTTTTACGGAACAGTCGGTTTCGCAGGATATGGTTTTCTCGTTTTCTACGGACAACAACTTGCCGGACCGTCTGGAGCCATCCATGCCGCGATGATTCAGTCTCTTATGCCACTCATCGCTTTATTATTGCAGTGGATAACTAAAAACAAACGCCCACAAAACTACACTTTCCTTTGTATGTTCGTTGCACTTATCGGTGTTATGCTTGTCATTTCAAAAGGAAATATTCACTTATTATTTGGAGCTGCCAGTCACCTCTCAACAAATATACTTATGCTGTGCGGCGTTACTTGCTGGGTCATTTATACAAACGGTGGTGCTAGTTTTCAATCTTGGTCGCCACTTAGGTACACGACGTTAACTTGTTTATTTGGCTCCATATCACTCATCGTTATTGTCACTTTCTTCACTTACACAAACGTCATTACTGTACCATCACTACGTACAATTATGAACGTTCGTTTTGAACTCTTATATATGTCGATTATTGCAGGCGTTATCGCAGTATTTTGCTGGAACGCAGGAAATCGCTATATTTCATCTATTAACGGCATATTATTTATGAATTTAGTTCCTGTGCTTGCACTTATCGGTTCCATCTTTCAAGGTTATACAGTCGACAAAATTGAAATTGCCGGAGCTTCATTAACAATTATCGCACTATTATGCAACAATTTATGGCAAAGAAAAGAAAGCACAGAAATCCCCACCTCCGTTCGTTAGGTGGGGATTTCTCACATATGAACAGCTCTTGGCCATTCCTGATACATATTCGTTATACATAATGTTTGTTCCATCCATTGTTCAATTTCTTTCGTGTACATTTCTAAGAAAAAGGTCTCAGATGGAAAAGAATGCAGCACTTCTGATATATATTGCGGATATAAAAACGGCATATTCATCATGCCTTTTAATTGCGTCATAAACATTGTAAAAGATACCTTCTTAAACTCTTGTTTCATTTGTCCTTGTCTAATTACTTGCTCTATATAATATCTTTCTTTAGAAAAATAAACGGTCATCACTTCGCGAATTAATGTCGTATCAAGCGACAGCTCTCGGTAAAAGAAACGTGTCAGCTCCCTATTATCAAATTGATATCGTAAAATCCCGCGCACCATTTGCACCATTACATCTTTAGCCGACAAATACTCCCTCTGTTCAAAGGATGTTTCAATCACATGAATATACCCTTCTAAAAAATTAGTAATAAGCTGCTCTAATAGGCCTTGCTTTCCAGCAAAATAATATGAAATATTCGCTACATTCACATCCGCTCGCTTTGCAATGTCTCGCACCGACGTTCCATCATACCCTTTCGTGTTAAACAACGATATTGCCGCATCAATTACTTTTTGTTTCGTCTGTTTCATGCGCTCACTTCCTCTCACTGAACAGCTATAGTGTAAATTTCTTGACTTTTAAGACAAATTCCTTTAATTTTCTATCGACAAAGTCATGTGAAATACATCGTATTTTGCTAATATTTTACACATCTCGATAAAAAAGGAGCTGTTTCCATGTTTACTAAAGAAAGTTATGCAGGATCTCGCGTGCAGCAATATGAGACAGTAATAAAACAACTGGATGCATTATTAACTGGCGAATCAAACGTAGTCGCAAACTTATCAAATGCGTCCGCATTATTAAACCAATTTTTAGATCGCGTTAATTGGGTTGGCTTTTACGTAACAGAAGGAAATCAGCTTGTTCTTGGACCATTCCAAGGAATGCCTGCTTGCGTGCGCATTCCATTTGGACGAGGCGTTTGCGGCGTTGCAGCTGAAACAAAAACAACGCAGCTTGTAGCAGACGTCCACCAATTCCCAGGGCATATCGCTTGCGACAGTGCTTCAAATTCAGAAATTGTCGTACCGATTATTAAGGATGGGAATGTCATTGGTGTACTTGATATTGATAGTCCTGAAAAAAATCGTTTCGACGAAGTAGATCAGCGCTATTTAGAAAAGTTTGTGGAAACACTCCTAAAACATATGTAACAAAAAAGAGCCAGTTATCGATTAAGTACATGACGTACAAAACCGATAGCTGGCTCTTTTTTTATTGATTACTAACAGTAGATATTTTCTTTAACGCTTGCTCTAAATCAGAAACGATATCCTCCCAAGATTCTAAACCGACAGATAAACGTATTAAATTATCATAAATGCCCATTTCTTGTCTTAACGCAGCTGGAATCGCAGCGTGCGTCATCGTTGCCGGATGCTGAATTAACGTTTCTGTATCTCCTAAACTTACCGCAATTGTAATAAAGTGAAGGTCATTAATAAACGCCTGCGTCTCTTCTTTCCCACCTTTAATTGAAAAAGATATAACGCCGCCCCCACGTTTCATTTGGCGAGATGCTAACTCTCCTTCTGGGTACCAAACACCTTCTACCGCATCATGATTTTTTAGAAACGATACAATTTTTTCTGCATTATCACAATGGCGGTCCATTCTTACCGCTAGTGTCTTTAATCCGCGTAACAATAACCACGCATCAAACGGCGCCATAATACCGCCGATATCTTTTCGCATCGGGCGAATCTTTTCAGCTAACGCTTTCGTTTTACAAATTGTTACACCCGCTACAACGTCACCGTGACCACCAATATATTTTGTCGCACTATGAACAACGGCGTCACAACCAAGTTCAAGCGGTCTTTGTAAATAAGGTGAACAAAACGTATTGTCAACAATGACAAGTAAACCATTTCGCTTCGCAACCCGAATCACTTGTTTTAAATCAATTAATTTCATTGTCGGATTAATCGGTGTTTCAACGAAAATAAGCTTTGTATTTGGGCGAATTTTATTTTCCATATCAGCCTCTGTCTCCATATCACAAAACGAATGCGTAATCATAAATTTTTCTTCCAACACTTCCAAAAAGCCGTACGTGCATCCGTATAATCCATTTGAACAAATAATATGATCTCCAGCTTTTAGAAAACCAATTAACGTTGCGGAAATAGCTGCCATACCAGATCCGAAAGCAAGAGCTTCTTCTCCTCCTTCTAACACCGCCATACGTTCTTCAAATAATTTCACAGTTGGATTTCCAAGTCTTGAGTAAATATAAGATGGATCCACTCCCGCAAAACTCGCTTCTCCTTGCTGCGCAGTCTCAAATGTAAATGTAGACGTTTGAAATAAAGGCGGTGTCAAACTTCCTTTATATTCCTCTGATGTATAACCGTGATGAATTAACGCTGTCTCCATATGCTTCTTTTTCATAAAAACATCCCCTTTTATGTTTTTATTGCCGCATATTCACCAACAAAAATTTGATGAACGTTTTTACTACATTTTATGTAAGCGTTTTATTTGTGTTTCTATCTCTTCTTTTATATCGTTTTAAATTCCTTCTTGTTCATTTCCAAAATTTATATGCATAAAACAAAAACGTACTCGCTTGACGAAACTCTGGGTAAAAGATATAATAGCGTTTGTGTAAAATAAAAAGGCAGCCTTGTAATGTGAGTTTATCGTTTGTATTTTGTTCCTCTGCGGAGGTGTATCTCGTAACTCCCTGCTGCTGGAGCGAAGGTACATGAAAACAAAATGCCCGTAAATATCGATTACGTCTGTTTTTATTTTACGTAAATAAAAACATTTTAAAGGAGGAGTCAACTATGGCTCGTTATACAGGTCCAGCTTGGAAACTGTCTCGTCGTCTTGGAATCTCTCTAAGCGGCACAGGAAAAGAATTAGAAAAACGCCCTTACGCACCAGGTCCTCACGGTCCTAACCAACGTAAGAAACTTTCAGAATACGGTTTACAATTACAAGAGAAACAAAAACTTCGTCACATGTACGGCATGACTGAGCGTCAATTCCGTCGCACATTTGACCAAGCAGGTAAAATGCCTGGTAAGCACGGCGAAAACTTCATGATCCTTCTTGAAGCTCGTCTTGACAACTTAGTTTACCGTATGGGCTTAGCTCGCACTCGTCGTGCAGCTCGCCAATTAGTAAACCACGGTCACATCATGGTTGATGGCGCTCGCGTAGATATCCCATCTTACCGTGTAAAACCTGGTCAAACTATCAGCGTTCGCGAAAAATCTAACAACCTTGTTGTTGTTAAAGAAGCGATCGAAGTTAACAACTTCGTACCAGAATACTTAACTTTCGATGCTGACAAATTAGAAGCTACTTACACTCGTCACGCTGAGCGTGCTGAGTTACCAGCTGAAATCAACGAAGCATTAATCGTAGAGTTCTACTCTCGTTAATGACAAAAAGCCAATCCTGTGGATTGGCTTTTTTCGTTTATATATAAAATAAAATTATTTATTTTCCTCTTTCTGAACATATACATAAGCATCTTTCTGCTCTTTATGTACATCCACCTTCGAATTCTCTGCAAGCTGACCCGCATTTAGCAAAGAAAAAATAATGAGCGCTTCTAGTGACATTTTGTTTTACCACTCCTTTCTAGTTGTTATACATTCATCATACCGCTTACATGTGATTTCCGTATGAACTCGAAAAGGAGATTACAACAAAAAGGTTACAGAACTATGAATGCACGCTATAATAACCATTAAATAGGAGGTGGACTCTTTTGACAATAAACCAAATGGTTCAATTGGGTAGTGCATGTATGTTGTTTATTACTTCCGCGCTTATTAATTGGTATCAGGGGAGTAATTTGATAGATGATCCTGATGAATGGAAATATAGCGCTAAGTTTACGAATTACTTCAAAGGCACCGTTTCTAATTACGAAGATATTTATCAAATTGATTTCTTTATATATGCAGCAAAATTTTATCCAACAGCATTTATCGTTATGTTAGTTAGTTTACTTTATATGCTCATATTAATTCTTCATATTCTATTTACAAGAACTCGTGAGATAATCTAAATTCATACATAAAAACCCCGAATCATAAACTTTTCAGTTTACAATTCGGGGCACTATTTGTTTTACATTCGTTTCGGATTAGTAACGAATTAAGAAATATTTCTTTTTACCGCGGCGAATGATTGTGAATTTACCTTCGATGCGGTCTTTTTCTGTTACAACGTAGTCTAATGCTTGTGTACGCTCACCGTTTACGTAGATTGCACCGTTCGTTACATCTTCACGTGCTTGACGTTTTGATGGAGAGATTTTGCTTTCTACAAGTAAGTCGATTAATACTGTATCTTCTGCAGTACGTTCTACAGATGGTACGTCTTTGAATCCTTGCTCGATTTCGCTTGCAGTTAGTTCTGCTACAGAACCGCTGAATAATGCAGCTGAAATTTTAATCGCTTGCTCTAATGCTTCTTCGCCGTGAACAAGTTTTGTCATTTCCGCACCTAATGCTTTTTGTGCTGCACGTTTTTCTGGTGCTTCAGCTACTTGTTTCTCAAGCTCAAGAATTTCTTCATGAGATAAGAATGTAAAGTATTTTAAGTATTTAACAACATCACGGTCATCTGTGTTAATCCAGAATTGGTAGAACTCGTAAGGAGTTGTTTTCTCTGGGTCTAACCAAATTGCGCCGCCTTCTGTTTTACCAAACTTCGTACCGTCAGATTTTGTAACAAGTGGAATTGTTAAACCGTATGCTTTCGCATCTTCTTCTGATTTACGGATTAATTCAAGACCAGCTGTAATGTTACCCCATTGGTCACTACCACCGATTTGTAGGCGACAATTATGGTGTTGGTATAAGTTTAAGAAGTCGTATGATTGTAAAATCATGTAACTAAACTCAGTAAATGAAATACCAGTCTCTAAACGAGATGCTACTGTATCTTTTGCTAACATATAGTTTAAACCGAAGTTTTTACCGATATCGCGTAAGAATGAAATGACATCTAAGTTACCAAGCCAGTCATAGTTGTTAGCCATTGTTGCTGGGTTGTCCACGTTTTCGAACTCTAAGAAGTTTGAAAGTTGGTTTTTAATGCTTTCTGTGTAGTAAGCAACTGTATCTTTCGTATTTAATGTACGCTCTGCTTTTTTACCACTTGGATCACCGATCATACCAGTACCACCGCCAACAAGTGCGATTGGTTGGTGACCAGCTAATTGGAAACGACGTAACATTAATACTGGTAACATATGACCGATGTGTAAGCTATCCGCTGTCGGGTCGAAACCACAGTATAATTTAACGCTTTCTTTTTCTAATAATTGCTCAAGGCCCTCAGCATCTGTTTGCTGATTAATTAGACCGCGAAATTCAAGATCTTGTAAAATACCCATATCCTACATACTCTCCTTTAAGTTCATTACTGGCGTGAAGGTTAAAAACATAAAAAAATCGCCCCTTCAAATAAGGGACGATTTTGATCATCGCGTTACCACCCTAGTTGCAGACCAAAAAAGCCTACCACCTTATTTACATAACGGCTTAGCACCGTCTCTTCCCTTTTGAATACAATTCAATCGAAAAAAGATGCTCTAGGGGCGTAATTCGCGATCATCTATGTGCTGATTTTCACCGGCCATCAGCTCTCTAAAACAGGGAAATGATCACTACTTCTCCCTTTCCACGCTCAATTATTCATATACTTTTCTTTATACCATCATTTATATAGGCGTGTCAAATAGGGGTCGGGTTTCTCTTCTTGCCAATCCTTTATAACGTCATAAAGAGTATCGTAATAAGAGAAAGGATTGGAACTCCAACTAATAACGATACGTGAAACACAACCGATAAATCATTCCCAATTGTCGCTTCCACAGGATCTTTCGCCGGGGAACCAAGAAAGCCGATTAATCGATCGAAGCGACTTACCGTTTTTGGAAAGTCCGGTACTTCTACATGGTCACTATCTAAATGTTGTTTTAATTTATATTCACTCTTAAAGGGATTTCCGCTCAATTTCATCTACCTCCAGCAATTGTTTCAATTTCTTTATCCCGTTATGAAGTCTCGATTTCACTGTTCCAATCGGAATGTTTAATATCTCCGCAATCTCTTTTTGCTGCATATCATGATAATAAGAAAGAATAAGGACAGCTCGCTGCTCTTCCGGAACTTTCAAAATTGCTTCTCTTACTGTGAGACGATCTTCGTGAGAAAATTCTTTTTCCGGAATCGGCACTAAAAATGGCAAAAGCGTACGCCACTTTTTTCTTCTATTTAATTTATTAATCATAAGACGATAACCAATTTGAAATAAATACGTTTTTATTTTGCCTTTTTCAAGTTCATACATATGCTTCTTACGCTCTAACGTCAAAAACGTGTCTTGTACAAGGTCGATACTTAATTGTTCATCTCGATTAAATCGATATAAAAATGTGTATAGCGCTGGTTTGATTAAAACATATAGTTTTTCCCCAGCCTGCTTATCTCCCCTTTGATACGCAAGCATGAGCTCCTCCTCAATCCCAATCTGCGCCATGATTTTTGATCTCCTTTATTCCTTTTAACGTTAATGAAATACGGGAAATTAAATATGCAATTGCAATAAAAACCCACAACTGCGATTGATTTGTAAAAAATTGAACATATGGATTTTGAATTGTAAATCCCATTGGAACTAAAAAAATTAAAACCTGCACACATATGCATGCATACAATGCCAGACAAACAGAAATCGTATCAAATACATTCCAACGAAAATAAACTTTTGTTTTTGTAAAATCGATTTTATTCCCTTTTTTTCGTACTATATGTTTTCTATCAAACGGAATAATAATTGAAAACACAACACTCATTATAACTCCAGCTGTAAGCATTGATACTCTATATCCAATTGGTATCGGTAAGAAAAGACCACAAGAAAATACGACTATAATTCCAATTAAAGCAAAAACAAGTAGTAATTTATTAGACATAAAAAATCCTCCCTCATCTATTCTTTCATAAATGTATACAGACGAGGAAGGCACTTCGTTCAAATATTATTTTATTTTTTAATAACCTTTGCAGGATTCCCACCAACTACTACATTGTCTGGTACATCTTTCGTTACAACGGTGCCAGATGCAATAACCGTATTATCTCCAGTTGTCCCGAATAGTTTTTTACGATTCCACTACGTTATTCTAATTTTACTTCTAATGTTTCATTTAACTTTTCTTGTTAATACACAAGCTTGCTCCCTCTTTAACTTCTATGTAGGTTAAAGAGAGAATAAAAAAGAAAGGCCTGAACATTATTTCGTTCAGACCTTTCTCTCTTAATCTTCCATCGTTGATAAGTCACCTGTTGGCAAGTTTAACTCCCACGCTTTTAATACGCGGCGCATAATTTTACCGCTTCTCGTTTTCGGTAATTTATCTCTAAATTCAATTTGTCTTGGCGCTGCATGAGCTGCTAGACCTTTCTTTACAAATTGACGAATTTCTTCTTTTAATTCTTCAGATGGTTCGTACCCTGCACGAAGCGCGATAAATGCTTTAATAATTTCGCCGCGCACCGGATCAGGAATACCGATTACACCAGCTTCTGCAACAGCAGCATGCTCGATTAATTTGCTTTCTACTTCAAACGGACCAACGCGCTCACCTGACGTCATAATTACATCGTCAATACGTCCTTGGAACCAGAAGTATCCATCCTCGTCCATATAGGCAGAATCACCTGATACGTACCAATCGCCTGGCATGAAGTAAGATTCATACTTTTGTTTGTTATTCCAAATTCCGCGCATCATCGCTGGCCAACCTTTGCTAATTGCTAAGTTACCCATTGTGTAGGGAGGCACTTCATTTCCTTCATTATCAACAATCGCTGCTTTTACACCTGGAATTGGTTTACCCATTGAACCTGGACGGATTTCCATACAAGGGTAGTTACAAATAACTTGTCCACCTGTTTCTGTCATCCACCACGTATCATGAATACGAAGTCCAAATGCGTTCATCCCCCAGCGAATTACTTCTGGATTTAACGGTTCACCAACGCTTAACACGTGGCGCACTTGTGATAAATCGTATTTTTTAATTGCATCTTGTCCAGCACCCATTAACATACGGAACGCCGTTGGTGCGCTATACCAAACTGTTACGCCGTAATCTTGCAGCGCTTCATACCAAGCTTCTGGACTAAAACGTCCGCCTAAAATAACATTTGATGCTCCGACTAACCACGGTGCGAAAATACCGTAAGCTGTACCAGTTACCCAGCCTGGGTCAGCTGTACACCAATATACATCGTCTTCTTTTAAATCTAATACCCATTTCGCCGTTTGATAGTGCTGAACCATTGCGTTTTGCGCATGGAGCACACCTTTTGGCTTACCAGTAGAACCAGACGTGTAATGTAGAATCAGACCGTCTTCACGGCCTAACCATTCAATATGTAATTCTTTTGAAGCTTGTTCGAATAAAGGATTGAATGCTACTGTTTTACCGCCTTCTTCTACATGATCTCCAACAAGGAAGACTGTTTTTAAAGCTGGTAAATCATTTAATGGTACGCGCTCTAACAATTCAGGCGTTGTAATTAACACTTTTGCTTCGCTATCTTCTAAACGATCGCGAACTGCGCCTTCCATAAATGCTTCAAATAACGGACCAACAATTGCCCCTAATTTCACTGCACCAAGAAGGGCGAAATATAACTCTGGGGAACGCGGCATAAAAATAAAAACGCGATCGCCTTTTTCTACATCGCCATAATTTTTCAGGACGTTTCCTGCTTTATTAGAAAAATCCTTCATTTCCTTAAATGTATACTTCTCTTTTCGCGATCCATCTTGATAATAAAGGGCTACTTTATTCTTTCGATCGGATTTCGCATGCTTATCAATTGCCTCATACGCCATATTTACTCGGCCTGTTTCATTCCAAGTAAAGTTTTTATTAACCTCTTCCCAGTTAAAATTTGCGTATGCCTCATCATAATTCGGCAAATTATTTTCTCCTTTAATGACAGGAAGCGTTTCTACTTTCATACTTTACATCCCCCTCCTATGTATTCTATTATCTATTATAATAACATTATTTAAAATTTTCAGTATATTTGTTGATTTTTAGACAAATTTTTAATGACAAATTTCGATTCACATCGCATATATTATAAAGTACGATATGAATAGATTCACAAACCCTCAAGGTGGTGAGCAATACATTGATTCATAAAAAAATATATAATGCTAGAAACTTAAAAACAGCGAAAGGCACTTTAATTATTGAAGGGCCTGTCTCTACACATAACTTAGAAATGTATGAGTTTCATCCAGACTTAATTGCGTTTCGTCCTGCCGAGCAGCAATATAAAGCAATTGTCGAAATTTCTAAATTGCCAGAAGCTCGTCTCATTATTGCTAGACATGACCAAACGATTGTTGGATATGTTACATACTTGTATCCTGATCCACTTGAACGATGGTCAGAAGGAAAGATGGAAAACTTAATTGAACTCGGGGCAATTGAAGTTGTCCCTGCCTTCCGTGGTTGCGCTGTCGGAAAAAACTTATTAGAAGTTTCCATGATGGACGATTATATGGAAGATTACATTATATTGACGACTGAATATTATTGGCACTGGGATTTAAAACAAACAGGCTTAAATGTTTGGGAGTACCGAAAAGTAATGGAAAAGATGATGAATGCTGGCGGGTTACAATGGATGGCTACAGATGATCCTGAAATTTGTTCACATCCTGCTAACTGTTTAATGGTCCGCATCGGTAAACGCGTTGATACGGATTCTATTCAAGCATTTGATCGTCTACGTTTTCACAATCGTTTTATGTACTAATAAAGGGGGCAACTGGAATGATTGTAGAAGAAATTATGAATCAAGATGTAGTGACATTACATCCAAACGATACAATCGAAACAGCAATCCGAACGATACGTACGAAAGGCATTCGGCACATTCCAATTGTCGATCAAAATAATCATGTCGTAGGCATTATTTCTGATCGGGATGTAAGAGATGCAAGTCCGTCTATTTTAGATGAACAAGTTTCACTCGATATGCTGAAGCAACCGCTTGAACTGATCATGAAACATCCTGTTATGACTTGCCATCCTCTCGATTTCGTTGAGGAAATTGCTACTTTATTTTTTGAAAATAAAATTGGCTGTCTTCCTGTTACAAAGGCTGGAAAGTTAGTCGGAATCATTTCTGAATCGACTGTACTGCATACGTTAGTGAAATTAACAGGGGCACATCAACCGAGTTCACAAATTGAAATTCAAGTAAAAAATGAACCTGGTATTCTTGGAAAAGTCGTTGCTATTTTTAGCGATTTACAAATCAATATCGTGAGCGTTCTCGTCTACCCAGCAAAAGATGAGAATGATAAAGTACTCGTTTTCCGCATTCAAACGATGAATCCGCTAAAAGTGATTGATGCACTTGAAGCAGAAGGCTACCGCGTATTATGGCCGAACATTATGGGGATGCAAGCATGAGTAGCGCGTTTATTTATTCGGATGACTTTCGGGGCTATTCATTTAGCCCTGATCATCCTTTTAACCAACTGCGCGTCACACTTACGTATGATTTATTACAAAAGGGTGGTTTCATCTCTCCTTCCCAAATCATTTCACCAAGGATGGCTACAGATGAAGAAATTGCCTACATTCATACAGAGGAGTACATAAATGCGGTAAAACGTGCTGGAGAAGGTAAGTTAGAAAAATCAATTGCGATGACATATGGACTCGGAACAGAAGATACACCGATGTTTCCAAATATGCACGAAGCAAGCGCATTACTCGTTGGTGGTACGTTAACAGCTGTCGATGCTGTTCTTTCCGGGAAAGTAAAACACGCGCTTAACTTAGGAGGCGGCTTACATCATGGCTTCCGCGGCAAAGCATCTGGCTTTTGCATTTATAACGATAGCTCTATCGCAATGAAATATATTCAAAAGAAATACGGTTTACGCGTTTTATATATTGATACAGATGCTCATCACGGTGATGGTGTACAGTGGTCTTTTTATGACGATCCTAACGTATGCACCATTTCACTACATGAAACCGGTCGATATTTATTCCCTGGAACTGGAGCTGTAAATGAACGTGGACAAGGTAATGGTTATAGTTATTCTTTTAACGTTCCACTCGATGCTTTTACAGAAGACGAATCTTTCTTAGATTCCTATCGAACTGTCGTAAAAGAAGTGGCCGCATACTTTAAACCGGATATTATTTTAACGCAAAATGGCGCTGACGCACATTACTACGATCCACTTACACACCTTTGCGCAACGATGAATATTTACCGTGAAATACCGAAGCTCGCTCGCGAAATCGCTAACGAATATTGCGAAGGTCGTTGGATTGCTGTCGGCGGCGGTGGCTATGACCACTGGCGCGTCGTCCCAAGAGCTTGGGCACTCATTTGGCTCGAAATGAACAACATCCAAAACATCTCAGGTTATCTCCCTCCAGAATGGATTGAAGCTTGGAAAGGACAAGCAGAAACAGAACTTCCCCTCACATGGGAAGATCCAGACAACATGTATAAACCTATCCCCCGCAAACCAGAAATTGAAGAAAAGAATGCATTAACTGTAGCGAAATCCCTCGAAATTATTCGGAATAATATGACAAAATCTTTATACTAAAGGAAAAGGAGGCTCGTTTTTGAATAGCCTCCTTTTATTTATAGCTTGCTATTATTGTCGTTTTTTGTCGGTAAGTCGATATATTTTAATAATCGCTGATATATTTCAAGTTGCGCCGATATATTTTAATAATCGCTGATATATTTCAAGTTGCGCCTATATATTCTAATAATCGCTGATATATTTTTATGTACTAACGGACTTTATAAGGAAAGGTCGTGATATTATGTGGACACAACAAATGATCCACACGAAACGTGGCACATTTGAACTTTTTACAAAGGGAAATGGCGAACCGCTTTGCATTACACATCACTATTCACAATTTAATGAAACTGGTGATTACTTTGCGGATGTCTTCACTTCTACGCATCGTGTATTGCTCATTAATTTACGAGATGCTGGTAACTCCGCAAAAGCCAATTCAGAAAAAGAATTAAGCATGATTGAAACAATCCACGACTTGGAAGCCATACGAGAAGCATTACAACTTCCAACATGGCATTTCGCTGGTCATTCAACAGGTGGGATGCTTGGACTTTTATATGCAATTACCTATCCAAAATCCTTACAATCGTTAGTACTCGTTGGAGCCGCAGCAAGTAATTATACCGAAACACCATTTTGCATTTATCATCCAGAACATCCACAATTTCATTATATGCAACATCTCATCGAAAACTTAAAAAGCCCTCACCTTACAAATGAAGAACGGAAAGAACTATCTACTGAGAGAACAAAATTATCATTGCATAAACCAGAAAACTACAACTCTTATTTTTGTAAACCAATCCAAAAAACAATGTCTGCTAGCCGAATGAATGCTTTTTCTCACGAATATCCAGCATTTAATTTACGAGAACATTTACCTTCTATGAAAACAAAGACGCTTATTATATGCGGAAGATACGATGTGCAGTGCCCGATTCAGTATTCTATCGAGATGCATGAGGGCATACGTAATTCTATTTTTGTGACATTTGAAGAGAGTAACCATTATCCCTTTTTGGAAGAAGCTGCTCAGTTTACTTCTACTATTCGAACATTTTATAAATTGTTACATTAGTACCGTTATTATTAAGGAAAGCTCACAGTCTCTGTAAGACTATGAGCTTTTTTCAAAAGAAGTATTTCAACTAGTAACAATTAAAAGAAGAACACACAAAACCACTAAACCTAAATCAATAAATACTGCCTTTTTATCTCCTTCTTTTAAACTTATTAGAAAACTAGAAACTATTTTAATTGCAAAAAAGACCATCATAAATAACCCACCGAAATGATCATTCGTAAAATCTTCATCATAAAACATTTGTATTGCACCGATAATTAATAAGATAAGTATGATATTGGTTCCAATCTTTAGAGCCTTGTTTGATTTATTATCTTTTAATATATCCCTCAAAATGTAGCACGCCCTCTCAAACTATCTTGTGTGTTGGCACAGATGTTTTATCCCCTTTTACATTTTAACATAAATTACCTTATATATACTTTTACTTACAGTTATAGACATGCACGGCAATGATAATGTTTCCTTCATTGCAACATGCTCATAACTTTAAAGAAATAGAGAATGACTCGCTGGAAGGACATAAGTAAAAGCTAATTTTTGCCTTCCTCCCCCACCCTATGCTACATTTAACCCGTTATATCAATATGAATAGGGTGGGATTACATATGAACAAACCTAAAATTGGGATGATTGGACTTGGAAGTATCGCACAAAAAGCCTATCTTCCAACACTTACAAAAGAAACAGATTGGAATTTTGTAGGGGCTTTTACACCTAATGCAGAGAAAAGGAAACAAGTTTGCCAGCAATACCGTATACAAGACTTCCATTCTATTGAAACGTTAGCTTCAGAATGCAATGCAATCTTCGTTCATAGTTCAACTGCATCGCATTATGAAATCGTTTCTGAACTTCTGAAAAAAGGGATCGATGTTTATGTTGATAAGCCGCTAGCTGCTACAGTAGAACAAGCTGAGAAACTAGTTGAGTTGAGCGAAAAGTATAACCGAAAGTTAATGGTTGGATTTAATCGCCGCTTCGTTCCTATGTATGTTGCGGCAAAAGAGCAAGCTCATAATATTTCATGGATTCGAATTGAAAAGCATCGTACAAATAAAGTCGGGCCCTATACGTACGACTTTACGATGTTAGATGATTACTTACATATTGTAGATACTGCTCGCTGGTTAGCTAACGATGAGCTTAACGTCGTTCATAATATGATGCAAATCAATGAAAAGAATGAACTTCTTTACGGACATCATACATATACAACTGTAAATGGAATGTTACTTTCTACCGCAATGCACCGCCATGCCGGTACAAATTTAGAACAAATTGAACTTGTCACAGCAGGAAAAATCATTCGCGTAAAAAACATGAACACATTTGAAGTTGAGCAAGAAAATGCAGTTTCTCAAATTGGCTCCCCATCATGGGATACGACGTTAAAACAACGTGGTTTTGAAGATGCTGTTCATCATTTTATTGCATGTGTACAAGGAGATACAAAGCCTGTTGTAGATGGATTAGAAGGATTAAAAACGCAGCAAATGCTCCAATCTCTACTGAATGATGTAAACAAAAATTAAAACGGATACATTTTTCAGAATTTACTTTCATTCCCATTTCCCCTTTATTTCTCACGCAAATTTCTATAGAATATGTTGATAGGAATTATAAATTTCATAATGAATCGTGGAAAGGATGGGATTAACACATGTGGAACGAGTTTAAAAAGTTCGCTTTCAAAGGGAATGTCGTTGATTTAGCTGTCGGGGTTGTAATCGGTGCGGCATTCGGTAAAATCGTTAGTTCTTTAGTAAAAGATATTATTACACCATTACTTGGTATGGTATTAGGTGGCGTTGACTTTACAAGTTTACACTTTGGATACGGTAAATCTGCTGTTATGTATGGTAACTTCATCCAAACAATTTTTGATTTCTTAATTATTGCAGCTTCTATCTTTATGTTTGTTAAAGTGTTCAACAAACTAACATCTAAAAAAGAAGAAGAAAAAGAGGAAGAAATTCCAGAACCAACAAAAGAAGAAGTTCTTCTTAGCGAAATTCGCGACTTATTAAAACAACAAAACTCTTCTAAAGATAGAGCATAATTGAACGGATAAAAAGGCATGCCCCTTAGGGACATGCCTTTTCTATATGCTATAACGTTTCCGAATTCATATGAATAAATAAAATAATACCAGCAACCATAAGTACCATAATACTACTTGCAAATAGTGTAATACCGATAAACATTAAACTTGTGCTCATATCCACTGATACACTTTCAATAAAAATAGAAATTACATACGTGATAAGGGCAATTCCTGCAAGAATACTTCCTGGAACAAATCGCTTTAAACCATTTTGTTTTAACGTCATATATGCAAAAATAGCAGTCATACAAAGCGTAATTATCCAAAGAACGATCATCTCTTCTCCCCCCTCACAAGCCTTTTCTTTCTATTATACATGACATTGCCCTATAATAGTTAAATTTGCACTTATGTGACATATAACAAGGAATTATACAGTCATATAGAGAAGTCTCCCAAATAAGCTATAGAACTCGGGAGGATTTCAATTGGAAGAAGATATTGTAGGATATTTTAAACAAGTAGAGAAATTTGATTATATTACAATTGACTTAGACAAAAAGTTTTTTTATATGGAAATTGTACAACTAGAAACAAATATAACTTTGCTAAAAATATCACTTAACTTAGAAAAAGATGAAACTATTATTGCTGGCAATGTGAAACAATATGATCCTTCTAGGTTAGAACAATTCATACAAAGCTTTAAACACACTGCCCAAACATGCCTTGCACATAATTTACGAAGTCCTGAAGAACTTTTTGCATTTTGGAAAAAGAATTAATCTCCCTTTCGTTAAAAAAATGGTTATTTTTTCTATTAATTGATATAATTATCATATACAAATATTCTTTATAAGGGAGTGTTCATAATGATCTGGATTTCACTAATCGTATTAGCCTATTTCATCATTCTCGTCCCAATACAGTATAACTACATTAAAATACTCAAAGAAAAACAGAAGAAAATGAATATGTCACAAAACGAACTATATGACAACATGTCTTATGAAGAATCCCAAATACATTACCATTATCAAAGTAACGTATTTACAATACCTGCTTCGCTTGTCGCAAGTATTATTTATAAAGTGAAACATGCAGCATAATATGTACGCTGTAAAATTATTGTTTGAATCTGTTCATTCTGGTGAGCCTGATCCTCCAAAAATTGATGAGGATTATGAAAAAAAAGGATTGTGATACACTTTTTGAAGAAAGTATTATTCTTGTTAAGGCACACAGCTTGGAAGAGGCCCATGCACTAGGTGAACAAATCGCTATACATTCTGAGCATACGTACGATAATATGTACGGTGAGCAAATAACGTGGACGTTTCGAAAAGTATTGCATGTGTTTGAATTAGACGATACACCATTTGAAACGGGAAAAGAATTATACGCAAGATTTTTACAAGTTAAGAAAAATGAAACAGTGGATACAGTCTTACAAAAATACTATCCTGAATACGAATAAAAGCTCACAGCAATCGCTGTGAGCTTTTTTATACTTACTTCGTTGAATCTCTAAATTGGATACGGTGAGGTAAGATAACAGTGTGATCTTCCACTTTTTCTTTGTTCATATACTTTGTTAATAGACGCATTGCTACTGCACCGATATCATACATCGGTTGTACAACTGTTGAAAGTTGTGGACGAACCATTAATGCAAGGCGTGTATTATCGAAACCAAGTACTTCTACATCAGTTGGTACATTTAATCCAGCATCTTGTGCTGCGTGAATTACACCTAGTGCCATTTCGTCAGAAGATACGAAGATCGCTGTTGGCTTTTCATCAAGGCCCCAAAGCTTTTCGAATGCTTCGATACCTGAATCATATGTGTAATCTCCATCGATTACAAGATTTTCATCATATGAAATACCTGCTTCTTCTAAAGCTTTTTTATAACCTTGTAACTTCTTCGCGCTTCCCGCTTTATCAATGAAAGGACCAGAGACGAAACCGATACGCTTATGTCCTTGTTCAATAAAGTGCTTCATTGCGTCGTAAGCCGCTTGTGTATAATCAATGTTTACTGATGGCGTTTCATTTTGCTCATCAAATGACGCTGCTAATACGATTGGTACTGGAGACTTTTTAAATTCTTCAACGTGAATATCTGTAATATCTTCACCCATGAAAACAATTCCGTCCACTTGTTTTCCAAGCATCGTATTTAATAAATGGAACTCTTTCTCTTTGTTTTGGTCAGAGTTACTTAAAATGATGTTATATTTGTACATTGTTGCGATATCTTCAATTCCACGAGCAAGTTCTGCATAAAACGTATTTGAGATATCAGGAATAATAACACCTACTGTAGTTGTCTTTTTACTTGCTAGTCCACGTGCTACCGCATTTGGGCGGTATCCTAAACGATCAATTGCTTCTAATACTTTCTTTCTTGTTGTAGGCTTTACATTTGGATTACCGTTCACAACGCGTGATACGGTAGCCATTGAAACGTTCGCTTCACGCGCTACATCATATATTGTTACGTTCATCTCATCGCACACTCCTTCTATTTTTGTTATCTATTTTTATGTATCGGTTACTTGAATGAAAAAAAGACATCAACTCTATTTGCAGATGCCACCAATCGTCCCGAGTTCTTCCTTTTACTAATGATACGATAAAAACGCAGGCTCATACAATATTTTCCCGCAAAAGTTTCGAAAAAATTCGCTTCTTTTCTCGTATTTTCGTATTTTTTATGAAAAAAAGGGCATTTTTTGTAAAAATATAGATGTTTCATAAGTAGAAACCTTATTTTAAGCAGTACGATAGTACATGAAATTTATATCAGCGATTTTTTAAATATATCGACCGCAACTCGAAATATATCAGCGATTTTCCAAATATATCGACCGCAACTCAAAATATATCAGCGATTTTCCAAATATATCGACTTACCAACAAAAATCGACAATGATAGGCATGTGACGCGCTGGACCTAGAATTACTCCACAATTGGCAATAGAAGATCACATCCCCCTGTAGAATGCGTTACATCGACAATGCAAGGGGTAAATAGGTTTCTTTCTTTGAAATCAGTACAGCAGAAATATGAAGCATATTACGCGTCGCTCCGTCCCATCGTCCCCTTTCATTTACAGTAAAAAAAGACAGTTTAAACACTGTCTTTTCTTACAGGAAGGAAACAAACGGTTTATCGCTGTTTTTCTCTTTTATAACAATTGCCTCAATTTTATTCTCGGACTTTATCTGCAATTGTACTTTTGCATCTTTCGGTAATTGGTCTAACATACTTTGAGCGGCGAGTTGAGTAAGAGCCATTAATTCTGTTTTACCGTTATATTTAATAACAATATCCATATTTAATGTATCCATTTGATTTTTCTTATAAGAAACTTTAGCATTTACTGGGATAAAGTCTCCAGGAGAAAAACCTTTCATTGCCTCAGCAAATTTATTTATTTTTTCATTATCTTCTCCATGCGCTTGTGTAAATTCGTCAGAAGGATATGAATACGCTTTTTCTTCAATCGCATTCCAATTTCCAAGGTTCGTATCATTCTTTTGAACGGTAGCACTAGCAATATACGTGCCATTTTTTAAAGAACTTGTACTTTCTTGCTTAAAGATAGCAAACGTAATTGGGGATTTATTATACTTGCCATTTTTATGAATAGCTTCTATAAGTTGTCCAGCCACTTCAGTTCCTTTAGAAAGCGCTTCTTCATTTGATACACTTGACGACATTGCTAACCCAATCACAACGCCAGATAAACTTAATTCATTTGAATTCTGCTTCCCGAAATAGTCTTGTTCTATAATATTTGTCAAAACGGGTGCTTTTACTTTTGCGACTAGTTCATCAACTAACTTCTCAGGAATATACTGATTTAATTGTAGCACATGATTTTCTGTATCAAATTGCTCTTTTGCAATATTCATTAAACCATTTTCATACTCTGCTAAATCTAATTTAGAATTTGTTGTTATATTAGCTGTATTTATAACCTTTTGTTCTTTTAAAGGAATTACAGTTCTATAATAATCTTTAGAAACAGCAGTTCTCGGAATCATGCTTTTTTCTTTCGTATCTTTCTGTATAACTTCATCCTTCTTACTAATCGTATCATTACTACAAGCTCCTAGTAATAAACTTACGACTGCGAAGGATAATGCCATTTTCTTCATTACTTAAAACCTACTTTCAACAATCTAGTTATTTAGTTTGAACTATTAACAGTTTACCATTAAATATATTTCAACAAAAACAAAAAAAAGAAGCAAGCACCTTTCGCTTGCTTCTTTTTACTTAATATTCTCTTCTAAAGCGTCTTTTTTAATGTTCCAATGAGACGTATTCCATACTACCATCCCATCTTTTATGTATAACACTTGTGGAGATTCATGTTTCATGCTGTACTGTTCTGCAACACGATTCGAAACATCTCTCGCATCTTGTACGTATAAGTAGTACGATGGTACCGCTCTTTCTTCACTACAATAAGCTTGAAATTCTGTATAGGCACCATGACTAATCGGGCATGTCGTACTATGTTTAAAAAGAACATAAGGCTCGTTTTTTTCTATTAATACTTCGAGCTCTTCAATTGTTTCAAGTTTTGTCATATTCATTACGATTCACCTCTCATACGAAGTCTAGAGCGCTTCTCTTTCTTTTCAGCTTTTTTCTCAAGTCTTTCTAATTTACGCTCTTCTTTTTCAACCTTTTTCTCTTGCCTTGTCGCACGATAATGATTGTATACTTCAATTGCTGCGCTACTCCACTGTACAACTTGCGCTACTTTATCTGCATTATTTTCAATTTCGTCCGTAACAGACTCTGATACATTACGAAGTTTCGTATTTAAGGAATGGATTGTCGTTCCAATTCCATCTACACCCGATACTACTTTATTTAATGATTGTGACTTCTGTTGAATGTCATCAGCTAACGCATTTGTTTTATGTAATAATTGCTCCGTCTCTACGCTAATTCCTTGCATTTGCTTTTCTAAACCTTCTAACGTGCTTGCAACGTTTTCTAACGTCTTCTGAACTGATAACAACGTTCTGCATACATACACTACTAATACAGCGAAAGCAACCGCGATAATAGCCGCACTTACATATAAAAGAACTTGCATTTCATCACTTCCTTTATCTTTTTCATACTTTCTCCTATTATACAATCATTTTCCGTTTCGTTCTAATCCCTATCTTTTCATTAGAATTTTCATACTTATTCGTTAACTTTAACATAAATGATTCAACAAATTCCACTAAGTAGGTTACAATAGGAGAGGATACATAATTAGTAGGGAGGCTTTACATATGAAAGATCCACGTATTGAAAAGTTAGCATACAATTTAATTAACTACTCTATTCGCTTACAAAAAGGCGAAAAAGTATTAATTGAAAACTTTGGCTTACAAAAAGAACTTGTAACTGCACTTGTAAAAGAAGCATATGCAGCTGGTGGTTTCCCATTCGTTTCTTTAAAAGATCATCAAGTAGATCGCTCTTTATTAATGGGTGCTACTGAAGAACATTTTGAACAAATCGCTGCGTATGAAGCAAGCGTAATGAAAGATATGGACGCTTATATCGGTCTTCGCTCTGGCGATAACATTAACGAACAAGCTGACGTGCCAAGTGAAAGAATGCAAATTCATGGTCAAACAGTTGGTAAGAAAGTTCATAGAGACATTCGCGTTCCAAAAACACGCTGGGTTGTTCTTCGCTACCCAAATGCTTCTATGGCGCAGCTTGCTAAAATGAGCACAGAAGCTTTCGAAGACTTCTACTTCGAAGTTTGTAACTTAGACTACGGTAAAATGGATAAGGCGATGGATAGCCTTGTTACATTAATGAATAAAACAGATAAAGTGCGCCTAACTGGTCCTGGAACTGACTTAACATTCTCTATTAAAGACATTCCAGCAATTAAATGCTCAGGTCATTTAAACATTCCAGACGGTGAAGTATACTCTGCACCAGTTCGTGATTCTGTTAATGGTACAGTTTCTTACAACACGCCATCTCCTTACAACGGTTATACATTTGAAAATGTACAACTTAAGTTCGAGAACGGCCAAATCGTTGAAGCAACTGCAAACGATACAGAGCGCATTAACAAAATCTTCGATACAGACGAAGGCGCACGCTACGTTGGTGAGTTCGCAATCGGCGTAAACCCATACATCTTACATCCAATGGGAGACATCCTATTCGATGAAAAAATCGATGGCAGCTTCCACTTCACTCCTGGACAAGCTTACGATGATGCATGGAACGGTAACAACTCGAACATTCACTGGGATTTAGTGTGCATCCAACGTCCTGAATACGGCGGCGGCGAAATTTACTTCGACGACGTACTAATCCGTAAAGACGGACGATTCGTTGTACCTGAATTAGAAGCTTTAAACCCAGAGAACTTAAAATAATGAAAAACGCTCGGGATTTTTTCCGAGCGTTTTTTTAATACTTTAATAAGTCTTTCGCCACATCTTCTGGCACTTTAAAACTCATCTTCTTATTTTTCATTTCAACTTCAACATACGGGACATCTTTATATACTGTCATCGTACCTATTTCATGTAATTCCTTTTTATCTTTACTCGACTCCGATAATTTTGTTGTACCTTCTTGATACATTTTAAATGTTTTCCCTTGCGGAGTATCTAAAGGAGCCGACTGCATTTCCCACTTATCCATTTTCATGACTTCAAACAGCTTTTCAATTTCTTTCTTATCGGTAATTACTTTCTTTTCACTTGAATCAGTAAGTGATTCAATTTCAACTTTTTGTGCCTTTTCTAAGTTTAGATCCGTCTTTTCCTTCTTTGTACTACATCCTAGTAAAAGAAAGGATACGGTTAGCAGAAATACAAATAACATAAGGACTTTTTTCATTTCTAATTCTCCTAACTATATAGAGCTACTTTTCTCGCCTTTCGTTTGCTGAAAATGAAAATAATATAAAAGCACCACTGCAATCGTACCTATTAATATTGGTACATATAAAGGCAGATCCCATTTCATATATACTCTAGTGCAACCAACAAGCACAAATAATATTTCTAAACAAAACAAAGGTTTTACATATTTCATTTCTTCCCTACCATTTCTATTTTCACATTTGGATTCTCTTTCTCAATAAGCGCCAAAAATTCATTCATATGTTGCGGCATCGCAACCATATGTACTTTGTATGCATTTGTCGTAATTTCAAGAGATTTCCCAACTTGACGAATGATTCTTATCTCTTTCAATACGATATCATCATTTAAAATACCGTACTTTAATACACCATTTTCTACTTTATGCTGTTTAATAAATACTTCCCAAACGAGTGGTACATTAACAAGGAAGCATAAACCCATTCCAATTAACGCTGTCATCCACTGCTCTTTATTTGTGACAATCATGACAAGTGGATACACAAACATAAAAGCTAACGTGAGACAAACGAAAATGACTACTGACTTACTTCTTTGAATCGGAAAATTCATATACGCACCCCCTATCCTAAATTATACCACTTTTTCCATTTTATTAATAAAAAAAGGCCATTTCTACATGACCTTCTTAAACAATATATCTATAAAATTTCTTATCCACCTGCAACACTGGAAAACTTTTTGGCAACTCATCTATACTCACACTTTGAAAACCATTCTTTTCATAAAAGCGATGTGCTGCTAAAAATTTAACTGTCGTTCCTAAGTAAATATCTTTCAGCTTTTTATTCTCAGCCCACAAAATTGCTGTTTGGAGCAACTTATGTGATGCGCCCCACTCTTTTCCGCGAAATTCTTTTTTTACGAACATTTTTCTTAACGCTACTTGATGATTCCCAATATCTAATAAAGCTACTGTTCCAACTACTTTACCATCATAAATTGCTACCCAAAAGTTGCCATGATTCCTTTGATAAAATGTTTCTATTTCAAGCAGGTCCGGCTGCTCTTCTTTCGTAATGGGAACATTGTACTCTTTTTGCTGAATATGAACGATAAGATCTACTACTTCATCTTGAAACGTACTTTCATACGGAATAATGCGTATCTTCCCGTTCATCGAATCTCCTTCCACTCTGAAGCTAGTAAACTATATACTGCGACATCATGAAAATGATCGTATAACCATTCTTCATCTCTTAAAACACCATCTAACTTAAACCCTAAACGTTCTGGAATAGCGCGACTTTTCACATTTTCAACACCGCATCTAATTTCCATTTTATTTAATTTTAAATTCTCAAATGCATAGTGAAGTACAGCCTTCACGCTACGCGTCATAATACCTTTCCCACCAGCATCTTCTGCAAGATAATATCCGAGACTTGCCGCTTTCTTCCCCCAGCTCACTGGATGAATACCTACCATCCCAACGAGCTTTCCTTTATAACGTATGCCACTTTCAAAACCGTCTCCCTCTGCAAACTTCTTTAACCACATCGGACAAATCTCATTATAAGCATCAGCAGATTTCGTCCCATCTACCCAAGGAAGCCATCTTCTTAAATGATTGCGGTTTTGATTTATTAATTGATATAATTCCTCTTTATGATGCTTCTCTAATAATTGTAATTCGATTTCGTCGTCTACCCGGAGTGTGAACATGTTTTTTAGCTCCCCTTTTTATTTTTCTTATTATTCTAACATTTTTCGGATGAAAAATGTTCAATATTCACACTTCCCTTTTTTTATTTGTATAAAACCAGAAGAACACAATACTCCCGTAATAACTAATATCATCCCTATACATTGTGCGGGTGCTATATTTACTCCCTCTACAAAAGAAATAATCATTGTAACTACAGGCACTAGATTAAAAAATAAAGATGTCCTTGCTGCACCAATTTGAGCAATTCCATTATTCCACCATAAGTAACCAAGCACACTCATTCCAATTGCCATAAAGAGAATCGCTCCCCATGCCAACAAAGGAATTTCTAAAACTGGTACTATACTTTTTTGTGTAGAAGATATGATCATAAAGGCAAGTGCACCAATAGTCATCGTATATGTCGTCGTTTGTATTGGATTACCAGTTTTAATAAACCTTCTGCCTAGCACGCCGTATAACGCCCAGCAAATATTCCCTAATAAAATATAAAAATCCCCTTTTGAAAATGATAAATGTTGTAGTATTGTAAACGAACCTTGTGTAAGTACAAAAACAACGCCAATTAATGCAAGTAACATTCCAATACCTTGGCGCTTCACAATTTTCTCTCGTAAAATGACACTTGCTAACAGCGTCGTAACGAGAGGATTTGTCGCCATAATAAGTGCACCATTAACAGCTTCTGTATATCTCATTCCTAGAAAGAAAAAGAAGTTAAAGCCGAATACACCAACAATACCTAGCAAAAGATAATAGGTCCTATTCTGCATCCATACTTCCAAATCAAAATCTTTTCGTATTTTTAACAAACATAACATCACAAATGCAGCAATCCCAAAACGCCATGCTGCTATATGAATTGCTTCGAAATACTGCACCGCATATTTCGAAGCATTAAATGTCCCACCAGTAAATATCGCAAAACCTAATAACTGCGTATATACTTTATTTTTCATTGCCGGCCTCCAAGTCTTTTTCTTCTAAAAAACCGTAATAAATTTCTAACTTCTCCTCCGTTAGCTGAACAACTTTTTGTAATTGTTCCTGCTGTTCTTTTAACCTTTCTAAATGAGTTGTTAAAATTGAAATTCTCTTTTTTACTTTCGCTGGTACTTCCTCTTTCTTCTGCCTAATTTCCTCTATAATGCACCCATCACTTGCAAACTCAGCCATCTCTTCTAATGACATTCCGGTTTGTTTTAATGAATATAAAAATTTTAATAAACGTACATCGCCTTCTGTATATTGACGAATACCGCTATTTCGCGTTGGTGGTGGTAATAAACCTAATTTCTCATAGTAGCGCAAAGTGTGAATGCCCATCCCTGTTAATTCTGCTACTTCACCGATTTTATACATGTTCTCTCCCCCTTGTTTTTACATATTCATCTTACAACCTAGAGTTAGCTCTAGGTCAATACGAAAATAAAAATCCACTATATACGATTGATATCTAGATATGAATCATATATAGTTAAAGTATGGAAAAAAATGATAATTTTATAATTCAATTACGTAAAGGTGTTTTTGATCTCGCTATTTTGTCTTTAATAAGCAAACAACCTATGTACGGATACGAAATTACAAGTGCATTACAAGATATCCCTGTGTTTCATATCCCAAACGGTTCGATCTATCCTATATTAAATCGAATCACGAAAAATAATTGGGCTGTTTCCTATTGGGAAGAGTCTGGTGATGGCCCAAAAAGAAAATACTATCGCATTACAGACGAAGGGAGAGAAATTTTACATAATCGCTTACATGATTACGAGGCAGTTTATCATGCTCTAATGTTACTAGCTAAAGGAGAGGATAAAAAATGAACAAAGAACAATTCTTTGCAAATGAACTCATTGCTTCTTTCTTACATGACCTCCACAAAGGTTTAATGAACTTACCTACATCAGCAAGAGAGCAACACATGCTAGAAATCAAATCCGATTTATACGAAAATGCATTATGTAAAGAAAGTGAAGGGATACCATTAGGAATCATTCCTTCACAAGTGATTGAAGAATTTCTTCCTCCAAAAAAATTAGCAAAGGAAATTGCAGCAGAATATACAGACGTTATTCAAGATGTACAGCAATCTACAAATACATTTATTAAATACTTTACAGGTTTTTCAATTGCTCCACTTGGCGCTCTATCAATACCGATTGTACTTGGTTTTATCAATATTTCAGCCTGCTTGCCATTTTTACTAGCCTTTATCGCCAGCAACATTTGGTTTATTTGTAGAAAAAATCATTGGAATACAAAGCAATTACAATTTTTAAAAACAGTGATTTCCTTTAGTACTAGCGCTTTGATTGCACTTCCATTTGCATTTTTCGCGATTCGAATTATGATTACAAAACAATTCGATATGTTTTCATTCTATTATTTAATTGGATATGTACTTTTTAGTTTACTGTATATCGTTTTCTTAAAACAAAACTACAAAAAGAACAATACGCACCAACATATCAACGCTTTTTAAATATATCAAACACAACAAAAAAAGACGCACAGCTAAGCTATGCGTCTTTTCTATTACTTCTCTGCAACTTGAACTTCTTTTACGTAAGCTGCTTCGAATTTTTGGATGTCTCCTGCTCCCATGAAAATGAGAACGCCGTTTTTATGTTTCTTTAATACATCCGTTGTTGTATCTGTAATTAATTCTGCACCGTCAATACGCTTTTGCAGATCTTCGATTGTTAATTCACCTTTGTTTTCGCGCGCTGATCCGAAAATATCACATAAGTATACTTGGTCAGCTTTGCTTAGGCTTTCCGCGAACTCATCTAAGAACTTTTCTGTACGTGAGAATGTGTGTGGCTGGAATACAGCGACAATTTCACGCTCTGGATGTTTTTGACGAGCTGCTTCAATCGTTGCATTAATTTCTGTCGGATGGTGTGCATAGTCATCAATAATAACTTGCTCTCCCATTGGCTTTTCATTAAAGCGACGTTTTACGCCTTCAAAAGTTGTTAGCTGATGCTTAACTGCCTCTACATCAACGTTTTCATAATGGCAAAGCGCGATTACTGCTAATGCATTTAATACGCTGTGGTTGCCGTATCCTGTAATTTTGAATGTGTCATAGTACGTATTACGAACGAATACATCGAAAATAGTACCATCTGTTCTCTTTTGAATGTTACGTGCTTGGAAATCATTATCTTCTCCAAATCCATAGAAAATAACAGGTACTTTCGCTTGAATTTTTTGAAGTTCTTCATCATCTCCACATGCAATAATGCCTTTTTTCACTTGCAATGCCATCTCTTGGAATGCACTGAATACATCATTGATATCTGTGAAATAATCCGGATGATCAAAATCAATGTTTGTCATAATCGCATAGTCTGGATTGTAAGACAAGAAATGACGACGATACTCACAAGCTTCAAATACAAAATACTTACTATTTTCTACCCCATGCCCTGTTCCATCTCCAATAAGGTAAGATGTAGGGTGTGCACCTTGCATTACATGGGCTAACAAACCAGTTGTTGATGTTTTTCCATGTGCACCAGTTACAGCAACACTTGTGTATTGATTCATAAGGTCACCTAAGAAGTGATGGTAACGATGTACTGGGATATTTAATTCTTTTGCTGCTACGATTTCTTCATGCGTATCAGGAAATGCATTTCCTGCAATAATCACTTGTCCTTCTTTTACATTACTTTTATCAAAAGGAAGAATCGAGATACTACGCTTTTCCAACGCTGTTTGTGTAAAGAAACGCTTTTCATAATCAGACCCTTGAACAGTATGCTTCATGTCATGAAGAATTTGCGCTAATGAACTCATTCCTGTTCCTTTAATTCCTACAAAATGGTAAACTGTCATCTTAAAGAACCTCCAACATTTCGAACTAATACAACGGCCTATCTATAAGACAGTATATGAATCTTTTCTTATTTTGGTAATCATCATACATTTTTGATGTAGTGAAGTTATTCTTCCCTTCACTTATCAGGATAAACTCGTACGTACTTCTTTTTTATGTCCATAACAAATCCATTATAGCAAAAAAGAAGCCGCTATACTATGATAACAGAAAAACTGATAGGGTCAATCACCTATCAGTTTTTCTCTCTTTTACATATCTTCTCTTTTTTCTAATTGAACACGCTCTAAACGTGGGTTTGGACGATATTTACGACCAGCTTTCGCTTCTGGTTTTCCATTTAATTCTACATTATCACCAGTAAAGCCAATATTCATTTTTAATAAGCTACTTCCTACTCCGTATATATCAACAGGTACGTTTTGAGCTTCAAATTCACGAATACGCTTCTCATCAAATCCACCAGTTACAACGATGTCTACATGCTGGAATCCTTCTTCATCAAGTGCTTTACGAAGTGCGAATACGAGCGATGGGTTTACACCACGTGGATCGAATGTTCCAAGTACTTCTGGGTGGCGAATGAAGTATTGATCAATCATCGTGCGGGACGTATCTACACGTACACCTTTTAATGTTGATCCAAATTCACGCGCTACGCGAAGTGCATCTGTAATAACATCATTGTTGTAATCAATTAATACAACTAATTCATCTTCTGGGAATTTCTTATGATATGCTTTTGCTGCTTCCACAACATCACCATTAAACATTTGAATTAATGCGTGAGGCATTGTCCCCATACCACTTTTGCCCCACCATTCATTCATCGCATGCGTCGCTTGTGCGCTCATACCTCCGATGTATGCTGCATAACCGTCACCAGCTTGTTGTGTATAATGATCATCACGATCTCCCATGAAAATAACTGGTTTTTCTTTATCTACGCTACGCGCAGCTTGGACAACGTTATATACGTTTGTCGCAACCGATGTACGACGAGCTAAAATCCCATCAATGACACCTTCTAAAAATCCGAAATTTTCATAAGGACCATGAATTGTTAACACTGTTTCAAATGGACTAATTTTATCGCCATCTTTTAAAGAGTTAATTTCAAGTTCCTCAGGATTTTTAGCAAATGTTTGTAGCAATGCAATGACTTCATCTGTTCCGCAAAGAACTGCATTTTCCTTTTGGAAAAATTGCATCGTTACAACACTTTTCGGGCGAAATTCTTCGATGATTTCTCTAGTCTTTAAAAAGTAAACGGCAGAGAACCAACCTTCTCCAACGCGTTCGTCAAATTTAAATGTTTTATTTGTTAGTCTATTTATTTCACCTTTTAATTTTAATTCAATTTCTTTCATGTCGCTTTACTCCCTACTTTACTATCCAACATTTTCTCTTAGTATACAGCAAAACCGTTTACTATACATTTGTTTCCTGCATAGCGGCAAATTCATCCTCTGAAATAAGGACATCTCTTGGCTTCGTTCCTCTACCTTCAGAAATAATTCCTTGCGATTCCATCTCTTCAATGAGACGTGCCGCGCGATTATAACCGATGCGGAATTTTCGCTGTACAGAAGATGTGGACGCTCCCCCTTGTTCTACAACAAATTGACATGCATCAAGGAACAATTCGTCTTCCGACTCAGCCTGTTCTGTTTTCGCTAATAAATCCTCTTGCTTAAATAAGTAATTCGGTTTCATTTGCTTTTTCACATGATCAACTGTCTTTTCAATCTCATCATCCGATACATATACACCTTGTACACGAACTGGCTTAGATGTACCGTTCCCTAAGAATAACATATCACCACGGCCAAGTAATTTCTCCGCGCCCCCAATATCAATAATCGTACGCGAATCAACTTGAGATGATACAGTAAACGCAATACGCGTTGGAATGTTTGACTTAATTAAACCTGTAATAACATCTACAGATGGACGCTGCGTCGCTACTAATAAATGAATACCACAAGCACGTGCTTTTTGCGCAATACGACAAATCGCTTCCTCAACATCACCAGGTGCTACCATCATTAAGTCGGCTAACTCGTCAATGACAATAACGATATAAGGTAATGTCTCTCCCGGAATTTCTCGCTCACTTACAATCGTATTGTAACGAGTTAAATCACGAGCTCCTGCGTGCGCAAATAATTCATAACGGCGCTCCATTTCTTCAACTGCCCATTTTAATGCAGCTGTCGCTGCTTTTACATCCGTAATAACAGGTGCTACAAGATGTGGAACAGAATTGTATGGTGCAAGCTCAACCATCTTCGGATCAATTAACATTAACTTCACTTCATGTGGTTTCGCTTTATATAAAATGCTCGTTAAAATGGCGTTAATACACACACTTTTACCAGAACCTGTTGCACCCGCAATAAGTCCGTGTGGCATTTTTCGAATATCCGTTACAATTGGATCACCTGAAATATCAAGTCCAAGCGCAACTGTAAGCGGTGATTCGCTCTTTGTAAACACAGGACTTCTTAAAATTTCACGAAGAAATACTGGCTTACTTTCTTTATTTGGAACTTCGATTCCAATCGCACTCTTCCCTGGAATCGGCGCTTCAATACGAATATCTTTTGCCGCTAAACTTAGCTTAATATCATCACTTAAGTTTGTAATTTTATTTACTTTCACACCTGGATCTGGCTGTACTTCAAAACGAGTTACTGCTGGACCTTGCGATACATTAATAACATGTGCGCCAACGTGGAAATTATTAAACGTTGTATCTAATAATTCTTTCTGTTCTTCCAACCATTCCGTATTATCTAACGCCGCTTGCTGCGGAATCGATAGCAATGTTAATGACGGAATCGTATACGTCGGTGGTGTTTGCAATACATTTCGCACATCATTCTCTCTTTGATTTACAACATATGCTTTCTCTTCTACTTCCGTACTTGAAATTGGCTTTTGTACTTGTTGAGATTCTACTACCACTTGCTGCACTGGACGTTCTTCTACTTGTGGTTCTACTACTACTTGCTGCATTGGTTTTTCTTCTGCTTGTGGCTCTACTACTTGCTGCATTGGTTTTTCTTCTGCTTGTGGCTCTACTACTTGCTGCACTAGTTTCTCTTCCACTTGTGGCTCTACCACCACTTGCTGCATTGGTTGTTCTTCCACTTGTGGTTCTACTGCCACTTGCTGCATTGGTTGTTCTTCCACTTGTGGTTCTACTGCCACTTGTTGCATTGGTTGTTCTTCCACTTGTGGTTCTACCACTACTTGCTGCATTGGTTGTTCTTCCACTTGTGGTTCTACTGCCACTTGCTGCATTG
>NZ_DALYZR010000004.1:152991-184338 GCF_031983925.1 Bacillus sp. (in: firmicutes)
TTACTTCCACTTCTTCTGACTCTTCTGTTTCTGCAATTACTTCCACTTCTTCTGACTCTTCTGTTTCTGCAATTACTTCCATTTCTTCTGATTCTTCTGTTTCTGCAATTACTTCCACTTCTTCTGATTCTTCTGCTTCCGCAATTACTTCCACTTCTTCTGATTCTTCTGTTTCTGTAATTACGTCTACCTCTTCAAATTCTTCTGGTATTTCCACAATGATTGTTTCTTCAAGCTTTTCTTCTGCTTTGACAATCACTGATTCTTCTGGAGCTTGCTTTTCTACTTCAATAGTAGGTTGTTCTATTTCTGTATTACGTTTCATTTCTTCTGATAATATTGTATCCTCGTGCTCTACTTTAGAAGCTAATGATTCTGTTTGTAGAACATTTTCTACCACTACATCTTTTTCTTGCTTCGCATCTTCCATACGCTCAGCAATTGTTTCATGAAGTAATTCAGCCGCTGGAACTTCCTGCGGTGCACTCATTTCTTGAGCCACTTCTTTTTCTTCTACTATAGGCTCTTGGCGTTCGATTTCATAACCGTTTTTCTCTAGCCATTGATCGACAACTGACTTTTCTTCCTTTTTACTCTGTTGATCTTGCTCATCAACTCTTTCATGACTGGAAGAAGTCGGTGCTTGCCCTTCTGAGAAATGAGATAATGTATATCCTTTTTTCTCTAGCCATGCATCAACGACTGATTTGCCCTCTACAGATATTTCAAGGTCTTCTCTTTCCTTTACTTCCTCCTGCTTTTCTTCCTTTTTCTCTACTGAAGGACGATTATATCCGTAAATTGGCGAAATCATTTCTGTTGGACGAAATGGTCTACGGTTACTTTCTTGCGCTGGTGTAGATGCTTTCTTTACGACAGGCTCTCGCTCCGGTTCATATTGTATTTCCGGCTCTTCATATGTAGAAACTACTTTCTCCACATGCTGTCGTCTGCTTCTTTCCACTTTGATTCCTCTTTGAATAGGCTGATTTTCATACGTTACAGCTTGAACAGGTTGTTCTTCAAAACGCCCTGTTTCTATAACATCCTCTTCATCGAACCCATTATCCGGTACTAATGGAAAACGGCATTTACCTGCATTCCTACTTGCCATTTGTGCTTCTCTTGCTTCGGTGTAGTGGTTTACACGAGGAATTTTCGGCTGACTTTCAACTTGCTTTTGTACTTCTTTATTCATCGCTGTTTGTTCTTCCTCTTTGTTAAACAGCTTTTTCATCCAATCTAACATGCTTACCACTCTTTCTACTAAATAGTAACATCCTTTATTGTATCAGCATTCGGCAAAAAGTGCAGGTAAAATTAAGCATGTCATATTTATCCATAATATTCTAATTTACGAGTGTTTTCATATAGAAAAACGCAGTCTTACATGTAAGACTGCGTTTAAGCTTTACTCTTCCGATATTCATCTACACTATCCGTTACACTTTGCACCGGTCTCAAAGTTTTTTATAATTGTTTTATAATCTCATCCATATTTCCAATATAAACTGGCTGCCATTTTTCTGTACCACGTTCTGCAGTATAAACCGGATAAGCGTCATCATCTATATTTACGAAAACTGGATCGCCCATATCCGTTTCATATCCAATTGTAATCCATCCTTCTTGCCACTTTCCGTTTTCTTCACTAATTAATGAATTTTTATGTTTATCATATCGATAACCGATTTGTCCTTTTTCTAATTCATTTTCACTAAACAAATAGATTTCATAAGAACCTAACTCGATATCTTGCTGTTTTGAAGTTTCAATTCGTTTCAGAAGTTCTGCGATTTTTGGTTGTTGTTTCATGCGTCTATCCCCTTCTATTTTTCTAAATTTTAACTATTTTGTTTATAAAACACAATATAGATTTTAAGAAAAAAGGTGACATCCTTATGAATATGAACGATTTTCTACATATATCTATCACAACTCACAATATATCAAAGATTCAATAGAAAAGAGAGGCTGCCCAAAAGGACAACCTCTCTTTTCTTATACCAATTAAAATTTAAACTCTTGTCCAACTTCAAAGCTATCTTCTAATACAAGAATACCTTTTTCTTGTGGAGCATCTGGAAGCTCTAATTCACGTGCTGAACAAATCATTCCAGCAGAAGGAACTCCGCGAAGCTCAGCTGGCTTGATTAACATACCGCTTGGCATTACAGCGCCGATTTTTGCAACGACAACTTTTTGTCCTGCATCAACGTTTGGTGCGCCACATACGATTTGTAATGTTTCTGTACCGATTTCTACTTTACAGATGTTTAACTTATCAGCATTTGGATGCTTTTCTTTTTCAGCTACATAGCCTACAACAAATTTTGGAGAAAGATCTGCTTCTACTGTTTCTTCAAAGCCGTTCTTCGCTAAAATTTCGTTGATTTTTTCTACAAGCTCTTTCGTTAATGTAAGGTTACCTGTTTCTTTTACTTCTAAGTAAGAAGATGCATGAAAGATGTTGAATCCTGCTGTTTCGTTGCTTTCACGATCGTATACGCGTGCAACATCTCCTTTGCGATCAAAAGTACGGTTCTCTAAAGTAATATCTTGTAAGGCAACAATTAGAGTGTCACCAATTCCTTCAAGGTTGTAAAAAACGTTCACTTCGTTCATCCTTTCTCTTTTCCATCTGTCTTCTTCCGATTCTTCGCTAAAATAAAGATTGGTTCAAAGTCCCCATCTTCATATACGAATGAAAGTGATGTAATCGGAACATGCCCTTCGGCAAAAAATTTCATTGTCATTTGTGCAATAATATCATAACCGATTTCGTTGACGATATCAGCAATAATTAATACATCTTGGTGAGGAACAGCAACAACCATGTCGCCAGAAATCTTTTCGCGCATCGATTGTAGTAACGATTCGTTTAAAATACGAGTCGCATCATACCCGTCATTTGTGTTTAAAAAGTAGAATGTATTACCTGCTACTGTGTCTTGTTTAAATTCATAACCTAATGAGCGAGCGTTGAATAATGCCATTTCACGTACTTGTTGCTCTGTAAGCCCTAATTTTTGTAATAAACGCTCGTCAATGAGACGATATGTTTTATTCGAATCTAGCGCATAGTAAATACGTGTTTCCGCCGTATGATCCGTCATAATGAACGGATTTCCTTCTTCTGCTTGTTTCGGGAAAGAAGTAGAGCGAATAACAGGTAAAATTTTCGCCGCGTTATTTTCTTCCTTATGCATCGCAATTAACGCTTCTTGTACGTAATAGGCAACCTCTTCAATCGCCTTTTCTTTATTCACTTCCCATTTTGCTACAACTCCTGGAAGCGATACGTTAATACCTTTTTTTGAGTCTTTCTGTTCTATACGTAGAACTTCTTTCTCACTATCATACTGAAAGTCCCATTCCGGACGAGATAATCTCTTCATTAACTCGTCTTTCATCTTTTTACTTGTCATCTTCATCTCTTTTTCCTCCCTTCCAAAAAAATAACCTCCCCCGCGAAGGTAGAGGTTGTTTTACAATTCAATTGGCAAATTGCCTTATTTTAAACCTTCAATGAACTCTTCGATTTGTTCTTGTGTTTTACGATCTTTGTTTACATAGCGACCTGTTTCTTCACCTTTATTGTACGCTACAAAGCTCGGAATGCCAAATACGTCTAATTTTACGCATAGATCAATAAACTCATCACGATCTACATAGTAAAATGAGAAATCACTATATTTCTCTTCTACTTCTGGCATAAATGGATCTACGAAGCGGCAGTCTGGACACCATTCTGCTGAGAACATAAAGATTACATTCTCTTCATTTTTTAACTCTTGGAATTGCTCCATGCTTTCTAATGATTTCATCTATATTTCCTCCTCTAACGAGTGCATTTTTTCATGTTATAATCTTTCTTTTATACTACCATACATCGCGCACGGTGCAAGGTTTATGCTTGCTTTTCATCATACTTATATTGCCCAACAAGTAACTTAACAACGTGTACAAATAATTCCGTACGGTCCACATAATCATCCGTAAAAATACCGATAGCCCCTTCATGACTACGAATATCTTTTCTCTGTACAAACTCTTCCATCACTTCACTTAACTCCTTACCACCTTCAAGAGGTGCTAAAAAATCATCTGGTAACGTAATACGTGCCCCGCCGGCAACGAATGTTTTACCATCACTTGTTGCTAGCGCGCCCCAATTACACATAAATAAACCGTGCTCTGTTTTCATTACGCCGCCTTCTAGTCCAATGCCAATTTGAGCTTCCCCTTCCTCTAGTGCTCGCTTCGCTCTATTGATCGCTCCTTGCATCGTCTCTTCATCTGAAAATGGCTGGTTTGCTACCCCTGAAGGAACAGAAAGAGATGTAATTGTAGCACCTTTCCAAACCTTCTCCACAGCTCCAACCTTCGTTTTATTCTTAGAACCAACTACTACTTTCATTTCATTCACCTCTATAAAAATTTATCATTTTCCCTTAATCAAATTGTTCTTTATACACGGATGCACGGCCACCACACATCGCTTGTTTGTCTCTTCACTCTAAAAAAGAAGAGTTTTTCTCACAACATTGCGGACCTCGAACCAAAAAGCAACCTTACTCTCACTTCCTACCCGAGGTTTTAATCCCCCGTGCAAGAATCAATTAAGCACTAACCGCTACCATACATCGCTCGAGCATCTATTCAACCTAAAAAAAGAAGGGTTTTTCGCCCTTCTTCTCTACGCGTTATTCTTAATTGTCTCTAACGTCGTTTTATCCGTTGCTCTTACAAGCTTCGTAATTAGCTCTTTTGCTGCCGCATAATCATCCACATGTAAAATAGAAGCATGTGTATGAATGTAACGTGCGCAAACACCAATTACTGCTGATGGGATACCTGAGTTACTTGTATGTACACGGCCCGCATCTGTACCACCTTGCGAAATAAAGTATTGGTACGGAATGTTATGTGTTTCTGCTGTATCTAAAATGAATTCGCGCATTCCTCTATGCGTTACCATCGTACGGTCATAAATACGAAGAAGAGCACCTTTTCCTAATTGACCGAACTGTGTTTTGTCACCAGATGCATCGTTAGCTGGGCTTGCATCAAGCGCATAGAAAATGTCTGGTTGAATCATATTTGCAGCAGTTTGTGCACCGCGAAGACCAACTTCTTCTTGTACAGTCGCACCAGAGTATAATGTGTTTGGTAATGTTTCGTCTTTTAATTCTTTTAATAATTCGATTGCAAGGCCACATCCGTAACGGTTGTCCCAAGCTTTCGCCATAATTTTCTTTTCGTTTGCCATCGGCGTAAACGGGCAGATTGGCACGATTTGTTGTCCTGGTTTTACACCAATCTCAATCGCATCTTCATAGCTATCTGCGCCTATATCAATTAACATATTTTTTATATCCATCGGTTTTGCACGTTGCGCGTCACTTAATAAATGAGGAGGAATAGAACCAACAACCCCAATAACAGGGCCATTCTTCGTCATAACTTGAACGCGCTGAGCTAATAGTACTTGGCTCCACCAGCCGCCTAAAGGTTGAAAACGAAGCATTCCGTTTTTCGTAATTTGCGTAACCATGAAACCTACTTCATCCATATGACCTGCTACAAGAACACGCGGGCCAGTTTCATCCCCTTTTTTCAGACCAAATACGCTACCTAAACCGTCTTGTACAATTTCATCTGCATATTTGCTTAATTCTTGCTTCATAAAACGGCGTACATCATGTTCGAAACCTGATGCACCTTGTAATTCTGTTAACGTACGAAATAATTGTAATGTCTCTTTATTCACGAAGTCCCCTTCTTTCAAACCTTAGTAGAATACCTCTTTTATTGTAACGAAATTTTCGAAATGTTTCTAGTTTCTTCTTTTTTAGCTGTATTTGCTTTATAATTATTATCGGTACACTATTTTTATTTTATAGAATTGAGGTGAATATATGAGCTGGAAAGGTTTAGTAGCAGGTCTTGGCGTTGGTTTCGCAGCTGGTTATCTTGTTGCAAACAAAGTACAAGAACAATCCCATATTTCTTCAGAAAAAGCATTGAAAATGGTAAAACAAGCATTAAGTCATAAAGGTGAAATTACTGGCTCTTGGGTACATATGGTTCCAGAGACATTTGAAAAATATGATGTCGCGTATGAAGTGTATCGCGGCGGTCTTACAACGATGTTAAATGATATACAAGAACGATTTGAATTTTTAGTTGATGCTAAAACAGGTACTGTTTTAGAGGTTATAGCAGCATAAACAGGAGGGTTCCCATTAGGTGAACCTCTTATTTTTTAATCGTGGATAGTAATTGAAATTATATCGGCGATTTTTCGAATATATCGACTGCAACTCCAAATATATCAGCGATTTTTCAAATATATCGACCGTAACTCAAATTATATCAGCGATTTTTCAAATATATCGACTTACCAACAAAAAAACGACAACAAAAAGGAGACTGCTCCAACAGACTGCTGGAACACCCTCCCATTTTTATGCTTCTATACCCGTTTTCCGTTCTATTTTTTCTACGATATGACCTTCCTCATTCCACTTTACTGCGCGATAATACGCGTCATGATAAAAAGTGAACCAAGCATCGTTTTCAGCGCCATACTTCATCCACTTTTGCTTATTTTCAATGGATGTCATCGGATAATCATCATAAGCCATTACCCATAATACATTTTGATGGGCGTGCGTCGGCAATAAGTCTGCTAAATGCAGCATTGTTTCTCCTTTGCTTTCTAAAGCGATAACTGCATGTCCATCACTATGACCGCCTGTATGTGCCATTTTTATTTCATCTGTAATTTCTATTTCTTGCTGAAACGTAATAACTTGGTCTACAATCGGCTCCCAATTTTCCTTCCAATATGTATTACGGGATCTAATATTTGGATTCCTCATTTCATTCCACTCTGTTTCGCTTACGTAAACTTTCGCATTCGGAAAAGCTGGCACAAGGTGATCCCCTTCCCATTTTGTTAAGCCGGATGCATGATCAAAATGAAGATGCGTCATTAAAACGCAGTGGATATCCTCAGGCTTTAATCCTAGTTTTTCTAATGACTCATAAACCGATGATTCTTCTGTTACACCTTGGTTTCGCTTCATTTTCTCACTCAATTTACTGTTTCCTATTCCGGAATCAATGAGCATGTTGCCATCTTTCGTTTGTAAAAGTAACGGATCTGTTCGTAAATAAATATGATTTGTATCATTATGTTTATATTTACGTGACCAAAGTACTTTCGGCACAACGCCAAACATTGCTCCTCCGTCTAAATGTGTGTTCCCACCTTTTAGCCACGTCACTTTTATATCTCCAACTTGTAACTGTTCCATTTTTCATCCCCCTTTTCTTTTAATACTAACATAAAATTCTGATTATTTTAGATACAAAAAACCTATGCATTACTGCATAGGCTCTGTACGATATTTTGCTTCTACTCGGTAAATACGATGACCTTTACTAGAGAATTTCTCTTCGTACTCAGTCATAATGTTACCTTCAAAGTCGCTGTTATGAAGATCTAAACTTAAGTAAGTTAGTAACATACCATACTCCGCCATACTCATAAGAGAATATTCAAATAAACCTTGGTTATCTGTTTTGAAATGAATTTCCCCGCCTTCTACTAACACTTCTTCATAATTGCGTAAAAACGTTTTGTACGTTAAACGACGCTTCGTATGACGTTTCTTTGGCCATGGATCTGAGAAGTTTAAATAAACGCGATCAATCTCACCTTTTGCAAAGAAAACTGTTAAATCTTCAGCATCTTTATTAATTAACTTTAAGTTCGGTAATTCTTCTTCAATTAATTTATCAAGTGCGTCTACAACAACACTTGTGAATTTTTCAATTCCAATATAATTAATATGAGGATTGGCTTTTGCCATATCATACATAAAGCGGCCACGACCTGTACCTACTTCGATGTGAATGGGTTGCTCATTTCCAAATACTTCTTTCCAGTTACCAGCGCGCTCCTCTGGATTTCCGATTACGATATGTGAATACTCATTAATTCGATCCATTGCATATGGTTTATGTCTTAAACGCATAGATGTTTCCCTCTCTTTACATAGCTATTTTAAAGGAATAATTCCTTCTTTCTGTTTTTAATCAATCTACCAAACAAAAAACCAAGTACGTACGAGCACTCGGTCCGTTTCTTTCAAGTATAAGATGTACCATTTTGATAAAAACTACATACAGCATTAAACATTCCATGACGAAACAGCTTTTTCTCTTACTTTTCTAAGAAGAGAAAAACAATCGAAAGGATGATCCGTTCATGCCAATTAATCAACAACATCAATTAGAAGTGCTGAAAGATATTTTAGTCAATCACCAAAGTGATTGTTGCGGGACAGTTTCTGAATGCGAGCAATTAGAGCGTCTCATTCAATCGTTACTCGCAAACGATAATATAAGTAGTGACGCTAAGGCAATGCTAAACGATGTATATTCTTATAGTCAATCGGGTAAATCTTCCTCTAATTTGGACAACCACATTTCCAATAATCAAGAACAACTTACTCAGTGGATTGCTGGAATGGACAATTTTTCTTAAGTATTACTCTGAAGCAAGTAGTTGCTGTAAATATTGATGCCAATATTCAGCTTCTGCTTGCTGCTTTTTTGTTGTATGCCATTGAATAGACAAAATCGTTTGTGCTATCACATACCATCTCATACGTTTAAGCAGCGATTCATCCATTTCAATATCATAGTAACCGAGCCACTCACTCCATTCTTGGCGCGGAATGTACCAATATAATAACATACCGAGGTCTAGAGCTGGGTCAGCAATTACAGCTCCATCCCAATCAATTAAAAACAACTCATCTTCATCCGACAATAGCCAATTGTTATGGTTTACATCACAATGGCATACAACGAATTCATTGTATTCAATATCCTTTAATGAATCCATTAAATATTGAAGACCTTGCTGAATTGTTTCCTCATCCCTTATATCTCCTCTTAAAACGAGTTGCAGCTGTTGTAATAACTCTTGTGCGTGAAGCGGCTGCTTCCCAAGTCTTTGAATCATCTGCACGAGTGCTTTAGAGGAGTGTATTTTTTTCAAAAGTTTCGCAACACGTTCTAGTTTCATATCCTCTGGCTCTAGCTTCTGTCCCGGAAGCCATTTTTGAGCAGAAATTACATCACCGTTCGTTACCCTTCTTGTCCAAAGTAATTTTGGAACAATTCCTTCTGCTGACAATACCGCTAAAAAGGGCGATGTATTCCGCTTTAAAAATAACTTCTGTTGTCCGTTTTGCGCAATATATGCATCGCCCGTTACTCCACCAGCCGGTACAAGACTCCACTCTTTTCCTAATAATTGTTCCAACCATTCCATATTCATTACCCGTTAACAAATCCTTATCTTTTATAGTTATGAAAAGAAAAACCGCAACATTTCTACACATGTTGTGGATTCATATATATTTTACTGTAAATGAAAAGAAAACTTGGCATAAGCCAAAAACTCTCTATTTTATTTTACAAAACCAGCCATAGAATGACAACTTATCAAAATCGTCACCTTTGTCAATTCTACATTTATTACATTCTCATCGTCAAGTAGCGATTTGTCACATTATCGTCAATATATACGTGCTAATCGGAGCGAGCCTAAGTTCCTTTCCTCTAAATGAAGAAATTGGCTCTATTTTAGCTTGCTTTTCGTTTACTAACACATGCCACGTTTCTTCTTTCGGAAGTTGCACCGTTTTCGCTTCTAAACTGCTATTAAATAAAACGACAATTTCTTTCCACGGTCCAAACGACTCTACATGCTCTAAATGATATGCAAGTACTTCTGGAGATGTTTGCAAAAAAGTCATGTGCTTTTTTATAAGGTCTGCATTTTGTAACCGGAATGCTCCGTGCTCTTTACGAATCGCAATTAAACCTTTTATATAGTTAACGGTCTCTATCTCTTTCTCTTTTCGATCCCAATCTAATTGATTAATTTCATCATTTGCATTATAACTATTTTCATTTCCTTGCTTCGTACGATAAAACTCTTGCCCAGCATGTAAGAAAGGGATGCCTTGCGACAGAATCACCATTGCAGTTGCTAGCAGATGACGTTTTTTCAAAATCTCTTCCGACTCTTCATTACTGCGCATTAGTTTATCCCACATCGTCATATTGTCATGACATTCTACATAGTTAATGCTTTGCACAGGCTCTAGAAACAAACCTGTTTCTTTCATACTCAAAAGGCTTCCTGATGCAATATACTGCAAATGATTACAGTCTACATACCCACCAAATGCAAAACCACGTTTATTTATATGAAAGGTACTCCCTTTTATCCCATCACGAAATTGATCATTAAATTGCGCAATATGCGGCATTTTCTTTGCGTTATTTAACGTTGCTTTTTCCTCTAGAGGAAGTGGTGTTTGTAGATCCCATCCTTCTCCTAATAGCAGTGCATCTCGCTTTATGTTTCGCACTTCTTTTTCTATTATATTTATTGTATCAACATCTAAAATTCCCATTAAGTCGAACCGGAATCCATCAACATTGTACTCTGTAAGCCAATATAAAATAGACTCTACAATGAATTTCCTCATCATTTTCCGTTCAGATGCTATGTCATTTCCGACTCCCGTCCCATTAGAAGGCATACCATTTTCACCATGACGAAAATAATATCCTGGGACAAGCTTTTCAAATGATGAGAGCTCTCTTTCATACACATGATTATATACAACATCTATAATCACTCTAATACCGTGCTCATGAAATGTTTCAATCAGCTGTTTACACTCTACGATCCTGTTATACGGGTCAGAGGGATTTGTAGCATAATATCCTGTTGGCGCATTGTAATATAATGGATTGTACCCCCAATTATAGGCAGAAGAAGGGTTTGCCTCATCTACACCACCGAAACAGTATAAAGGTAATAGTTCAACATGTGTAACACCTAAATCTTTTATATGAGACAAACCTGTTAGCGTCCCATTTCGCCCTGTTGTTCCTTCTTCCATTAGTCCCTTATATGTTCCTTTTTTACTCACTCCACTGCCCGGATGAATAGTAGCATCACGAATATGCAGTTCATACAATATGGCATCTGTCATTGCTTGTAATGGCGGTAATTGCCCTCGCTTCGTTACATTCGTCTTTTCCAAATCAATAACAACGCCGTACTTCCCATTTACAGTCACTGATTTTGCATAAGGATCCACAGCTTCGTTCCATATTAAATTTATACAAACAAGAAATGTATACTTTTCCCCGGCTAAATCGCCGTGCAATGTATGAGCCCAAACTCCATTTTCTTCTCTGTACATTTCGTAATCTGTATATTCTTTATCACTTTTATAAATTCTTACTTTCGCAAGCCTCGCAGTTGGAGCCCATACTTTAAATGTAGTTGCTTCCTTTTGGTGTACTGCCCCTAAATCTGTACCTTCGTAATAATACTTTTCATCGAAAATCGCTGTTCTTATGACAGCACCTATTTGTAAATCTGTTTCTTCATTCCGTTCATCTCGTACTGTATAATACTTCCCCACATCTAGCGGCTCTTCTATAAAGCACTCATACTTCGTTGCATCCGGAAGCGCAATTGTATGAGCAATCGGTAAATCTTTCACGTTACTTCCTTCTTGCAAACGAAATGTCCGACTTGTTCCATACGCATGTGGGAGCAAAATTGTAATTTTATTCATTTCATCTAAATAGGCATCAAATGGACGTTTTACTTTCAACATAAAAAAATCACCATCATTCTTAAAGTTAAAATGAAACGAGCTGCAAATGATAAGGCTTTTCTTATCAGCGAAGCCCTATACAGTAACACATTGTTCTTTATATTATATTCACCTGTATAAAAAACGTTTTCATACATTCTATTTTTGTAATTTTATTTCAGCAATTGCTTTATATTTCGGTGTCTCCTTTACGTGAGATTCGTATAAAGTAATCGTATCCGCTTGAAATGATATTTCAGGCACTTCCTTTATACGTTCTAAATCAAACTTTTCTTCTCCTACCCATTTACGTGCAACAGTAATATGCGGATGATATGGGCGCGTTTCTAAAGAAAATCCATTCTCTTCACACATAACGTGTACTTGCTTTTGCAATTGAAACAAATCTTGATTTTCGCTTACCTTTGCCCAAAAAATACGCGGCCTGTCTTCCATACCAAACGTTGAAAATCCTTGTAATGTGAACGATAGTTCTTTCATTTCTATAAGTGTTTGTAATCCATTCTTTATTCCTTCTAATTGTTCCTCTGTCGCACTACCTAAAAACGAAAGGGTAATATGATAGTCTTCTTTATGTACCCATGAACGAAAGGGTAATTCCTCTTGCATTTCCTCTTTATAGTTAGACAGCACTTCTTTTATATGATTTGGTAACGTAATTGCGACAAAATAATGCAGTTCCATGTACATCTTCTCCTTCTTTCTATTGTTGCTTTTCTTTCTTATCTCATTCCATTAACTTCCCTACAAGTCTAACCAAGTTCAGGTCGTATTAATAAAGTGAAACTTTAATCAGTGGGGGTTTTCTCCATCCCCCACTGATTATCAGCCCTCACCAATCGGACTTTTATGGGCAATTGATCCCCCCACCTAAATTCTTTGCTTTCGCTGAATTTTGAGATGGGGGTCTTACTGCCCATTAAAGCGGGATAGATGAAATGATATCGACATTTCGACAAGGAACATCTGCTTACCAACAAACGGTACGTAATAGAAAACCGTCCCAAAGTATGTATCGGGACGGTCTTTTATTATTTATATATCCATTACTTCGCTAATTCATAAATTGCTTGCGCATAAATTGCTGTTGCCTTTAATAAGTCTTCAATTTCAATATACTCATCTTTTTGATGCGCAAGTTCTTCTTTTCCAGGGAACAATGGGCCAAATGCAACACCAGCTTTTAACGAACGAGCGTAAGTACCACCGCCAATTGCTAATAGTTCTGCTTTTTCACCTGTTTGTTCTTCATATACGCGCTGCAACGTACGAATTAATACGTGGTCTTTATCAACGTGATGCGGACGAGAGTTCGAATAATCAGCCACTTCAAATCCATGAGTACCCACATATTCTTTTAACTTTGCAATCGTTTCTTCAAAGTTAGTCGTAACTGGGTAACGTACGTTTAATCCTAAATTACCACCATTCTCTTTCGTATAAGAAAGGCGACCAACATTCACTGTTAACGGACCACTAACCTCATCTTTATAAGCGATAGTAGCCTTTTCACCATAAATATCACCAATAAATGTTTCTGCTACAAATGTTGCAAACGAAGCCCCTTTTCCATCAAGAGCAACTTTCGTTAAGAAGTTTGCCAGTAATAAACCTGCATTCTCGCCCTTCTCTGGAGTAGATCCGTGAGCTGAAACCCCTTTAATTTGCAACGTTACTGTATTACCTTCTACAATTGCTTCACCTATTTTTTTAGCAGTTTGTAAATACTCTTCATATGCTACTGTAAGTGCACTTACATCCTCTCCTGTAACAACCGCTTCTGCAAAATCAGGAACCATATTTAAACGGCGACCTGACTCAAATGAAACAAGTTCATATGTACCTTTCTTCTCTTCACTACCATTTTGCACAACTTGTATATCAGAAATTCCTTTTTCTGCATTAATAATTGGAAAGTCCGCGTCTGGCGCAAAACCGATTGTTGGCATTTCTTCGTTTTTAAAGTAGTGATCTACACATTTCCAATTACTTTCCTCATCTGTTCCTAAAATCATACGAACGCGTTTTGAAAGAGGTAATCCTAATTCTTTCACAATTTTCATCGCATAGTAAGCTGCCATCGTTGGGCCTTTATCGTCAATTGCACCACGTGCAAAAATCTTTCCATCACGAATATCTGCACTATATGCAGGAGTCGTCCAGCCATCGCCTTCTGGTACAACGTCAACGTGACAAAGAATACCTACTAATTCTTCTCCTTGTCCCATTTCAAGATGACCTGCATACCCTTCTAAATTTTTAGAAGTAAAACCTTCCGTTTCTCCTTTATGTAACATGAAAGATAAAGCTTTTTCTACACCTTCACCGAATGGTGCGCCCTCTTTCGCCGATTCTTCTTCCCATACACTTTTAATTTGTAAAAATTGTTGCGTATCATGAATTAAATCATCTTTTCGTTTTGCAACTTCTTCTGTCCAATTAATTGCTGACATCACGCATCCATCCTTCACTATATTGTTTCTTTCATCATAACAAACCGAAATCTCTTATGCCATATACGAAAACCAAATACCGAACAATTGTAATATTTCAGATATTTCTTATTAGTTTTTCTTTTATTTTTCTAAAAAAAATTGCAGGAATTTGGCGTTTTACGTAGAATTTTATGTGTTAGTTGACTGACCATATATACAATGTCAACTACCAATATTTTTCTATATGAATATTTGTTAAATTTCTGTAAAATTTAAGTAGATTAAAGCATGAATTTTATCATGTAGAGTACAATGGTAGTAACGACCTTCTTTCCTGAATGGGGTCAAAAAAACTAGTAGAGGAGTGGTTTTCTCTTGAAACCTACAACTACTCGTATGCTAACACGCATTAAATCAATTTATATGTACATCAATGAAAACGGAACGGTAACGACGAAAGACCTTGTAGATGAGTTCGGGATCACACCGCGAACGATACAACGTGATCTAAATGTGTTGCAGTTTAATGAACTCGTGTATAGCCCTTGCCGCGGTAAGTGGACAACAACAGGAAAGAAAGTGAGAATGACCTCATAACGAAAAATAATTGTATGTAAATAAATACATACCCCTTTCTAACTCATTAGAAAGGGGTCTTTTCTGCACCTAAAAATAGTACTATTTCTCAGTATCTACTTGATATGTTTTTAACATCTCTACTTCTTCATCTGTTAGCTCTCGGTATTGTCCAAGTTCTAGCTCTTCATCTAACACTAACGGCCCCATCTCTGTTCTCTTTAGGTAGACTACTTTTTTCCCTACCGCTTCAAACATACGCTTCACTTGATGGAATTTTCCTTCTGTAATGACAAGCTCGATTTCAGAAATATCATCGCTTTTTAATATTGTAAGTGCACCCGGCTTTGTTTCATAGCCATCATCTAAAATAACACCTTTAGCAAACTCTTTTACATCCTCTTCTGTTACTACTCCTGCAACATGTGCATAATATTTTTTCGGCACATGCTTTTTCGGAGATAACAATTGATGTGATAACTTCCCGTCATTTGTTATTAATAAGAAACCTTCTGTATCAATATCAAGTCTTCCCACTGGGAACGGATTAAAAATCGCATCTTCTAACTCTAATAAATCTATTACCGTTTCATGATTATCATCTTCTGTCGCTGAAATAACGCCTTGTGGTTTATGCATCATTAAGTAAACAAACTCTTTATATTCCACAACTTCACCGTGAATCATAACTTCTTGTTCTTCTACATTTACATGAACCTTTGCATCTTTCACTGATATGCCATCAATTTTTACAACGCCGTCTTTCAATAATTTCTTTACTTCTTTTCTACTTCCATATCCCATATTCGCTAATAATTTATCTAATCTCACGTTCTTCACCTTCTTTATTTATCATAGAAAAGGGGACGTAATTACGCCCCTTTTGATTTCAACTTTATTTTGAATCTATTGCCAAGTTTACGCTGGATTTTCTCTAACGCTTCTCCGCCGAATACTCTTTCAAGTACTCCTGTGCGAATTGCTAACAATCCGTAAACAAGACCACCAATACCTGCACAAATCGCAACCGTAATAAGAGCGCCCATTCGGCCATCCGGTGAAATCATGAAGGATAGAATCCATTGTGATAATTTCACAGTAACGACCATTACAAGTGTTAATACTGCAATTTGGAATGTTCTCTTATATACAACACCGAATGAATAGTGTGCGTATTTTTTAATTTGTTGATTTGTGTACCAAACAGAGACTAGGAAACCAACAGCTGTTGCTAGAATCGCCCCTACTGTACCGAAATAACGAATAAAGATTACGTTACATACAAATTTCAAAATAACACCCATTATCAGTGCGATAATCGCGTGCTTTTGTTGGTTAATACCTTGCAGAATTGCCGCTGTTACTGTAAATAAAGCAAATAACAACGCAACCGGTGCATACCACATTAATACTTGTCCACCTAATGGATCTGAATCGTAAAATGCAGTATAAATCGGATAGGCAAGTGATGAAATACCGACAACCGCTGGCAATGTTAAGAACATATTTGCCTGGAATGTTTGTGTAATTTGTAACTTTAAATAACGGTATTGCTTTTCAGTAAATGATTTTGTAATCGCTGGTACGAGCGTTAAACTAAACGCTGTCGCAAGTGATACAGGAATCATAATTAATTTATGCGTCCACATTGTGAAAATACCGAGCGCTCGCTCTGCAATATCTCCTTGACCAATCGCTTGCATAATTGAGTTAAATGTCAATGTATCAATTTGTTGATATAAAGGAATTGTTAACCCAATTACAACGTAAGGAATCGCATATGCAAATAATTCTTTAAATAATTGAACAGTACTCACTGTCGATTCTAGTGCAGTTTGTTCAATTAAATATTGATCCAAATGTTTTTTACGTTTTAGCCAGTACCAAATGAGTACACCGAGCGCTCCAACTGCTGAAACGAATGCAGCAAATGTCGCTACCCCAACTGCTGTTGCAACTGTACCGCCAAGTACTTTAATAACGATAAAACTACCCGCTAATAAAAAGACGATACGAATAATTTGTTCAATAATTTGCGAGACAGTAGTTGGTCCCATCGATTGGTGACCTTGGAAATAACCACGAATTAAACTCGCTGCCGGTACAACAATAAGCGCAAAACTTACAAGACGAATAATCGTCGTAACTTCTCCTATATTACTGTGTACACTTTGTTTACCAAGCATTGCTTCTGCAAACAACGGCGCCGTCATGTACAGTACTAGGAATGAAAGAACTCCTGTTACTATCATCATAACCATTCCCGAGCGGAACATTCTCCGGCTCGTTTTATAATCGCCAAGCGCATTATATTTGGAAACGAATTTTGAAACAGCAAGCGGCACCCCTGCCGTTGCAATACTTAAAAAGATCGTATATGGAATGTATCCATATGTATAGAGCGTTCCGCCTTCTGTCCCTACTAATGCATGAAACGGAAAGACGTAAATCATGCCTAAGAACTTCACTAAAAATGTCCCTAACGTAACGATAAGCGTTCCGCGCAGAAATTTCGAATCGGACATACAAAAATCCTCCTACATCTACATAAAGTGAAACTTTAATCAGTGGGGTGTTCTTCCCTACTGATTATTAGCCCCCACCAATCGGGCATTTACGGGCAGTTAATCTCCCACTGAACTTTAAGGCGGGAGTCTTACTGCCCGCAAATAGCGGGGTAAAGTGAAACTATAATAAATTGAACTATTCGAGCATTCGAGAACTATTAGACTTCCCCTAACTCATAAGGTTTTAGTCCTATGGCCCACAAATAGCAGGATAGTGCTGAACTCTAACTTTTGTATTGTACCACAATTCTCTCCTTAAGCAGTACTTCACTCTATTTTTCTTTTAAGGGAAAACATGCTATTCTTTTAGGCAGGAAATGTAGAAAATGAGGTCGATATATTATGCATTATGATGTTATTGTCATCGGCGGCGGGCCTTCTGGGCTAATGGCTGCAATCGGTGCTGCAGAAGAAGGCGCAAGCGTCTTACTTCTTGATAAAGGAAATAAACTAGGGCGTAAACTTGCGATTTCTGGTGGCGGCCGCTGTAACGTAACGAACCGTCTACCACTTGATGAGATCGTTAAACATATACCAGGAAATGGCCGCTTCTTATACAGCGCTTTTTCTATTTTTAATAATGAAGATATTATTACATTCTTCGAAAATCTCGGTGTAAAACTGAAAGAAGAGGATCATGGCCGCATGTTCCCTGTTTCAAATAAAGCCCAATCGGTAGTAGACGCACTTTTAACACGATTAAAAGATTTAGGTGTAAAGATCCGCACGAATACACCTGTTGAAACGATTGAATATGAAAATGGTCAAACGAAAGCCGTTGTACTGCAAACAGGCGAAGTGTTAGAAACAAATCACGTCGTTATCGCTGTTGGCGGAAAATCTGTTCCTCAAACTGGTTCTACTGGAGACGGATATGCTTGGGCAGAAAAAGCTGGTCATACAATTACAGAATTATTCCCAACAGAAGTACCAATCCTTTCAAACGAACCATTTATTCGAGATCGTTCACTGCAAGGCCTCGCTTTACGAGACGTAAACTTAAGCGTATTAAACCCGAAAGGAAAAGCTATCATTTCTCACAAAATGGACATGCTTTTCACTCATTTCGGCCTATCTGGTCCTGCTGCCCTTCGCTGTAGTCAATTCGTTGTAAAAGCACTGAAGAAGTTCAAAACGAATACAGTGCAAATGAGCATCGATGCATTGCCAGAAGAAAATAGTGAACAACTATTCCAGCGCATGCTGAAACAAATGAAAGAAGATCCGAAAAAAGGAATTAAAAACGTTTTAAAAGGTTATGTACCTGAGCGTTACTTCCTATTCTTATTAGAAAAAAATGAAATTGATGGCAGCGAGCAAGCTGGACAAGTTTCTCATGAGAAGATTCGTGCACTTGTGAAAGACTTTAAAGAATTTACTGTAAATGTAAATGGTACGCAGTCCATTGAAAAAGCATTCGTTACTGGCGGCGGTGTATCCGTTAAAGAAATTAATCCGAAAGAAATGTCGTCTAAATTCACAAACGGCTTATATTTCTGTGGAGAAGTTCTTGATATTCACGGTTATACTGGTGGCTATAATATTACATCTGCTCTCGTTACTGGTAGAATTGCCGGAACGACAGCTGGAGAAAACGCGAAAATGAAGTATTAAAAAAAGAAACAGGGATTCCTGTTTCTTTTTTATAGGTACATGAAATTATATCAGCGATTCTACTACTTATATCGGCGATTTTTCAAATATATCAGCGATTCTGCAACTTATATCGGCGATTTTTCAAATATATCAGCGATTCTGCAACTTATATCGGCGATTTTTCAAATATATCGACTTACCGACAAAAAACGACAAATATACGCTCCGGCTAACTTCCCATTGCTTTTTTGTTGCTTTATTTACCTTAGTACCTTTATATTTTATATTGTTGAATATTTGAAAAAGGGTAAGGGGAAAACATATGAGAAAAAAAGTCATGATGTCTTTAATGCTAATGACGTTTCTTTCTGCGGTAGAAGGAACGATTGTTAGTACAGCAATCCCTCGTATAACGAGTGATTTATCCGGCGTTGAACTTGTTAGCTGGGTTTATGCAATTTACATGCTTGCCACAGCGGTTTCAACTCCAATATACGGAAAGCTCGCTGATTTATTCGGCCGTAAAAAGGTTTTACTTATCGGAGCTACAATCTTTTTAATCGGTTCTGCACTTTGCGGTGTCGTTACATCGATGGAACAATTAATCTTCTTCCGCGCTCTTCAAGGTATCGGTGCTGGTGCTGTTATGCCGATCACAATGACGATTATTGGAGACTTATATAGCGAAGCGAAAGACCGCGCGAAAGCACAAGGCTGGATGAGTGCCGTTTGGGGTGTATCTGGTGTTATCGGACCGTTAGTAGGTGGATTTTTAGTTGATTCTCTTTCTTGGCGTTATATTTTCTTCTTAAACGTTCCATTTGGAATTATTGCCTGCTTAATGATTGCCATTTACTACAAAGAATCTATTAAGCCTGCTAAACACCATATCGACTATCTTGGTGCAACAGTCTTCTCATTAAGTACGATTGCTCTACTATACGCGTTATTAACAGGTAGCAGTAAGCAAAACTGGGGAGACATAACAATTATCGGCCTATTAATCTTCGCCGTCGTTTCATTCCTTATTTTCTTATTCATCGAGAAAAAATCTCCGGAACCATTAATTCCGCTAGCACTTTTCTCTAACCGTACATTATCTACGATTAATATATTAACGCTTATTGCTGGCGCAATGATTATTAGTATTACAATGTACCTTCCAATTTGGAGCCAAGGAGTATTAGGAAAAAATGCGACAGAAGCTGGACTTATTTTAATGCCAATCCCTGTTATGTGGACATTTGGCGCTATTTTCTCTGGTAACTTAGTAGGAAAATTAAAAACGAAACAAATCATTTTACTTGGGGCTAGCATTTTATCAGTCGCTACATTCTTATTATTTACATTATCAACAAACTCACCATCGTTCCTTATTTATGTGGCAGTCGGATTATTCGGCTTAGGAATGGGGCTTGTAACACCGATTTACATGGTAACAATTCAAGCAGCCGTACCAGCTCATACACGCGGAACAGCCGTTGGTTTAAACACATTTATTAATACATTTAGCCAAACGTTAGGTGCGGCAATATTCGGTACAATCTTCAATACGATGATTCACGCACGTGGTATTAAAAACCTTGATCTTGTATCTGGCGGACATGGAGGTACTACAACAAACGTAGTAACCGAATCGCAATCCGCATTAGCATCAAGTGTACACGTCATTTATATGAGTACTTTTGTATTGGCAGTATGTACATTAATTATCGCTTGGCTTTTATTAAAGCCCGCTACACAAACGAGTGAGCAATAAGAAAGAGGATGACCAAAATGGTCATCCTCTTTTTACTCCTCATTCTCCACAATATGTTTCAACATGGACAATTTATTATCCCAAAAACGTTCATAATACGAGAGCCACTGTTGTAATTCCTCTAATGGTTCTGGATGCAAGCGATATATTTTCTCTCTTCCGCTTTTTCTTCCGCTTACTAAATTCGCTTCTGAAAGAATATGAAGGTGCTTTACAACCGCAGTACGACTCATCGGAAAATGATCCGTTATTTTGGAAATCGGTAACTCTTTATCACTTAATAACCGTATTACTTCTCGGCGGGTTGGATCAGCAATTGCTTGAAACACATCATATTTCGCTGCTGATGAGGACACTTAGCCTTCGACAACCTTTTTCAGTTTTTCATTTACAATCGCTACCCAGCCTCCGCTCATTCTGTCGCGAATAATAGAGCTCTTCGCATTCGCTTTCGGAAGAATTTCATCAGGGTGTTTCCAGCCGCCGTGAATTAACGTAAATTCTGTTTTATTATCTCCTAGGTCTTTCAGATGAAATGAAACAACCCAGCCATCTGTATCCCATGAAAAAGATAGATGATTTGGCTCATCGATTTCTAATACTTTACATGGTGATGGTCCAAATGGTGATTGTACATGAAATTCATGTCCTACCTCTAATACGAAATCATTTGGCATAAACCATGAGGCAATCCCTTCTGCAGTTGATACTACATTCCACACCTTTTGAATAGACGCGTTAAAAACGATCGTTTGTTTAATGTCAGTTAATGTATTTTGTTGTTCCATTTTCATTTTCATTCTCCTTTATTCGGCAATCAAATATAACACCTTTTGGTTACACTTAGATAATATAACACCTTTTAGTTTCATGTCAACACTAACTCTCTTTTACTGTTGAGAAATTCTCAACATTTTTTCAACAGGACAAACACCCTCTGAGCATTCCCTCATAATATACTCACAAAGGCAATAAAAAATAAAAACTTTTCTCAATATGAAACTCCATCATTCATCTTGAAAGAAGCGCCTTACGTATATCATGCGTATTTCGTCTCTCCTCCTTCCCTCAGGGACACTACGCGAGATATGAAAAATCAGAAGGAATATGCCCACCATTTGAGTAGGTAGTTATTTCTCTTCTCCTCAACATTTCCTCAGGAGCGAAATGACTACCGACTCACTTTTTCAAACAAAAATAAAAAGGGGATGAAAGCTATGTTCTATTGCATTAACTGCTCTGACATTCACCATGAAAAACATCCGAATGATAAAGTATTCAAAAACGGTTTTTATATTGATCCATTTTTAGGTGATCGTTATCACCTTGGTATGTGTAAAGATGCCCAAAATCATCAGACAGGGGAGCCTCTTTTAACTACAAAGCAATTAGGCACAACCCAATCTATTATGAACGTATTACCGACACATGTTGTCCCAACATAAAGCATAAAAAAGAGCTGGCTCACCCAGCTCTTTTTTATGCTTTATAAACGATCATTGCTGAAAAACAATAAATTTGGTTTTCGTCATCATTAATAGAAACACCGACTTGGTACTTAATATCTACAAAGTTACTATCATCAATCTTTTTCAAAAAAACATTTACAGCGTCTTCTAAGTCTTTTTCGTGACTTTCATCAAACACTTTCACACGAATCATGTTAACACCATCCTAGATCGCAGCCCTCCGCCGCTTGATTATTGCCACGGTGCGTATCTATGATGCGATAAAACTTTCCGTCTTCATATATATATCCGTCTTCTAACACATATTGTTTACCTTCAGTATAGACATAAAACTTACCTATCATAAATTTACTCGTATATAATTCCAAATAATCTGGCCTAAATTTAGCTACAACTTTATTTGTAATATCAATTTTTATTGTGCGCCCCACCTTCTCTCCCTCCTTTGCAAAGAACGGATTTAGGTATATTGTATTAGCGATTTTACATTTTATGCTTAAAAATAAGTGGATATGCCTCCTTTCTCCGCCTGTACTATTTTTCTAACAAAATCATCAATAAGTAAAAGCAAAAAAATATATATAAAAGGAACTTTTACTTATTGACTCAAATATAATTATTATGGTATTATATAAAATTTGACATTTTCATTCACTTATGCTATCATTAAAGATGGTTACCACATATGGAGGTGGATGATTTGTTTCAAATTGGTGATAAAATCGTTTATCCAATGAACGGCGCAGGAGTCATCGAAGCCATTGAAGAGAAAGAAATATTAGGAACAACACGTCAATATTGTGTAATACGTATCATTAGTAAAGATATGCAAGTAATGCTTCCGATGGATCAATTACAAAAATCAGGTATTCGTTATATCGTAGATAAAGGTACGTTAGATGATATACTTCTTGAATTTCAAAACGGGGAATCAGATACATCACTTTCCTGGAAACAAAGATATACAATGAATATGGAAAAAATGAAAAACGGCAATCTGCAAGATAGTGCAGAAGTTGTTCGAGATTTACTTCGCCGCAATAAAGAGAGAGCTTTAAATGCGAGCGAAAAACAAATGCTAGATAACGCCCGAAAAATGATGATTAGTGAAGTTGCACTCGTACAAAATGTTTCTGAACATCAAGCAACAGAATATCTTCAAGACACTATTAATCACTAAATTTAAAATAGCTGGCCGCTATTTTTTTTGTGTAAAAAAAGGACGAAGAGTTTTATCTCTTCGTCCTTTTCTATTACCCACGCCCAGCTTGAAACGATGGATATAACGTCATTCCACCATCTGCAAATAGCGTAATTCCAGTTACATAACTCGCCTCTGAGGAAGCGAGCCACGTTGCTACCGCTGCAATTTCTTCTGGTTTTCCAATATAGCCCATCGGTATCATACTTTCTACGTCAGCACGTTTTTTAGGATCAGCAAACTTTTCTGCATTGATCGGCGTATTAATTGCACCTGGTCCTATATTATTTACTCGAATACCTTTTGGCGCATATTCCATCGCTAACGTTTCTGTCATCAGTTTCATACCGCCCTTACTTGCTGCATAGTGCACGAATAAGGGCCACGGAATTTTCTCATGAACACTAGACATATTAATGACAGACCCTTTAATATCATGTTCTACAAAATATTTAATCGCTTCTCGGCTTCCTAAAAAAGCACCTGTTAAATTTGTGTTAATTACCCGATTCCAATCTTCAAGCGGCATTTCATGCGATGGTACCGCATTTTCTATCCCGGCATTATTAATCATAACGTCAAGCGTACCAAACTCTTTTACAGCAGATTGAATGAGATTCACCACATCTGATTCGACTGTTACATCACCTTTTACAGCAATCGCTTCTCCGCCTACCTTTTTAATTTCTTCTAACACATCATTCGCTTCTGATTCTCGTGAGCGATAGTTAATTACTACTTTTGCTTTCTCCGCAGCAAACCTTACTCCTATCGCTCTTCCAAGACCAGTTGCTGATCCTGTAATAACGACAACCTTTCCTGCTAAATCACTATACATTCCAATACCTCCTTTAACTTTTTGCTATACCTAACATAATTCCGGCTGCAATAATAAAAACGATACCGACAACAATCCCTGTTAATTGGCGTTTCGTTTTTCTTTCACCTAATATAAGAATCCCGCCAAGCGTCGAAATAATAATTCCCATTTGCGATAGCGAAAAACTTGTTGCCACTCCGACACGCGGTTGCGAAATGAATAAAAACATATTTCCAGCTGCCCAAATTAATCCTGGAATAATATTTCGTATTGCATATTTATTAAATGGATGATGTTTAAACGTAAGCAAAATCCCTCCTAACACCATACCAACTGCTTGTGGCAACAAAGCTGACCAACCATCTACGTTAAACAGTCTAATCACTACTACGTAAACTAAATAACCGACTGTTGAAATCAATAAAATGATAATGCCCCTTTTAAAATTCCCCGCTTGCTCTGCATTCTTTTCTTCTTCACTTTGAAGCGATGTTAAAATAACACCAATAATAATACAAACGAGAGCCAATACACCAAGGACGACTGATATTGTTGTGGACCACTCATGAAATACGATGACTCCAAATAAAGTTGTCGCAACTAATTGAAGTCCTGTTGAAATGGGCATCGTCCTTGAAACGCCCATTAAATCAATACTTTTTAATTGATTCGCCTGACCAAGCGCCCAAAATAAACCTGATACAATCCCAACTCCGATAACAGTAGGAGTCAATACTGGTTTCATAAAAATATAAACAACAATTGAGAAAATAAGTGCGCCAAACGTTGTTCCGAGCGTTTGGCTATAAGGCCCTCCGCCCAGTTTCACGTTAAATAGCACAATACTTCCCCAAAATATAGCTGGTAAAATCGCTAAAAATATATCCATCGCTCATTACCTTTCTTTACTAAATGTCATAGGTTATCACTCTGAATCAGTAGAGTGAGCTTTTATTTTTTCTTTTTGACGTTCACAAACCTTTTCTGCAATAGCACCAGAAACATTCTTTTCCCGCTCCACTTTCTTTATCTTTACGTGATCTAAATGATCCTCCAAAGTAAGTGTAACTTTATCATTCGGCGGATTATGCGCACCTTGGAACGTAAGAAATTGTAGCGTAATTTCAAATCTAGGAACGAACTCACCGTTCTTGCCGAGACGCTTTATATTGATAACTGAAGCACATTCATATTGGTCTTCCGTCACTTGTCTTATCACAGAATAATATCGATTTAATAGCGCACTTTCTAAAAGTTGTTCATTCGATTCTTTTGCCAAAGAATAACTTGGCAAAAAGGAAAAGATAGAGCATATCATTGTTAGCATTACACATAATTTTTTCATAACGCCCTCCTTGTTCTATACGTTAGTGTTCTCAAAAACGCCATAAAAAAACGACTTTCCCTATGTAGGAAAGTCGTTTTAATGAATCCAATATTAACCACCGCTCACTGGTGGGATAAGTGCAACAACATCACCAGATTGAATCGTATCATCTTCATTTGCATATTCTTCATTAATCGCAACCATAATTGGTGTCGATACTGGCACATTATATTCAGTTGCAACAATATCTTTTAACTCTGCAACCGTAACATTTTCTTTCTCTATTTGTAATTCACTTCTTCCTGCTTCTTCTTGCAAGTTCGCAAATAACAATACTCGAATCATACTTATAGCTCCTTCCCAGGCTCTCCCGCCGGATATGGCGTTTTTTCTAATTGATCGCCAATCCAAGAGTCTCCATCTTCCCAAAACTCTTTTTTCCAAATCGGAACAATTTGTTTTATGCGTTCCATAATATATTCATTTGCTTCATAAGCCGCTTTACGATGCGGCGTTGAAACAGCCACAACAACCGCGATATCAGAAATTTGCAGTGTACCGATGCGATGTGTAATCGCAACGTGTGTACCTGGCCATTTCTCTTTCACTTCTGATCCGATTTTCTCTAGCATCTTTTCTGCCATCGTTTTATAAGCGACATATTCTAAGTATAATGTACGACGCCCTTTCGTAAACTCTCTAACCGTTCCAATAAATGTTGTAACAGCACCACATTCGCGGCGAATAACCTTATTCGCTACCTTTTCAATTGAAATTTCTGTATCAATTACTTCATAATACGTATTTGTCATTTCGCACTCCTTACCGTTTGTACAAACCAATCTATATACAAATCTTCTTCTGTTATATGAAATACTTTATATTCTTCTCGTAAGTGTGCAGGAGCATCATACCACGTAATAACTGCTACTATATTCTCTACTTTATGTAAAAGTTCAACGTCTTCCGCAAAACGAAGTAACACTACTTTCGGATAGCTCTCTTTTTTATAGCCCTCAATTACAATTGTATCTACTTCGAAAAACTCATATAAGCGAATAATTTCTTGCAAAGACCAGTTTTCTCTTAATGACGAAAGCGAAAGGAATCCAGCACCTTCTACACTACTAACAACAGCACCAGCCTTTCGGTGCCTTTCACTATCTTTTTGCGCTACTTCTGGAAACCCTCCGTGCCCGTGATGTTTAATGGTAGCAACTTTCATGTTTTGTTCAGCTAATGCATACACTACTTTCTCAACAAGTGTTGTTTTCCCGCTATTTTGATACCCTACTATTTGTAAGATTGAAGTGGCTTTGCCCATGGCCAATCACATCCCTCAGCGTGCTCTAACAATAATACAGACACTTTCATCCCTGCCTCAAAGCCTCTCGTTCCTCCAGGCAACACAATAAAAGCATTCGCATCTGCAAGTGAAGAGACCGCACTCGATTTATCTAAACCGACCGGCATCGCTTGTAATGCCCCGTCCATGATTGTCACCTTTGCTCTTACAAAACGAGTAAACGGATTCGGCTTTGGAAAATCCTTTTGTAAAATAGCATCTGCTCTATATACGTGAGGTTCTTTCGCATACAAATATGTTTTTATAACCGGATGCACAAATAGCTCAAATCCTACGTAACAAGCTGACGGATTCCCTGATAAACCGAAAAGTAACTTTCCATCAACTTCAGCTACGGTCGTTACACTTCCTGGTCTCATCGCTATTTTATTAAAGAGTACATTCGCTTGTAATCTTTCATAAATAGCTGGCAAGTAGTCATAATCTCCTACCGACACACCGCCTGTCGTAATTAAAATATCAACTTCATCCATCGCTGATTGAACAGCTGTAAAACATGCATCCAACTCGTCGGCAAGTTGGCCATAATACCGAACTTTACCTCCGGCTTTCATAATTTGAGCAGCAATCATATAAGAGTTACTATTTCTAATTTTCCCCGGCTGTAACGACTCATGTACTTCTAACAATTCACTTCCTGTCGTCACAATACCAACAACAGGCTGTTTTACAACTTTCACAGTACTATATCCAAACGTCGCTAATAAGGCCGCAACACCTGGATTGATTGCAACACCTTTCTGAACGAGAACTTGATTTTGCTTTATATCTTCTCCTTTAAATGACACATTGTCACCACTATGAAACGGACGCTTTAACTTCATATATGTTTTTCCGTCCTTCTCAAAACCTTCCGTCAGCTCTAGCATGACGACTGCATTACAATCTGCTGGAATAGCTGCTCCTGTCATAATACGAACCGCCTGAAAAGATCCTACTGCATCTAGAAAAACAGACCCCGCTCCGATTTCTCCTATTACTTCAAACTCAATTGCATTCTCTTGATTTGCTTCTTTCGTATCTTCCGCTCGAATTGCGAAACCATCGTAAGGAGAACGATCAAAATGAGGAACGTCATGATCAGAGACAACATCCTCCCCAAGAATTCTCCCGTAACTTTCCGTAATAGAAACCTCTTCTACTTCACCAATTTTCGCATATTCCATTACTCTCTCTACTGCCTCAGCAACTTGAATCGGAATTCGTTTTTCTACCATCGTTTCTCACCCCATATTTGCAATTTTTTTTATCTCGATTAAACTTTATATATTAAATAGAAATTACTTCAAGGAGGAATTCCATGTCTTCATTCACACACTTTAATGACCAAGGACGCGCGAAAATGGTTGATATAAGCGACAAAAAAGCAACCGTTCGAACAGCAATTGCGTGCTCTAGCATTGTCGTTACAAAAGAAATTTACGATAAAATCTCTCATAATGAAATTGGGAAAGGTGACGTATTAGCAGTTGCACAAATCGCTGGTATTATGGCTGCAAAACGCACTTCTGACATTATCCCAATGTGCCATCCTTTATTATTAAAAGGTGTTGACGTTTCTTTCGATTGGAAACAATCCGATGAACAATATCGATTACTGATTGAAGTAAAAGTTAAAACAGAAGGTAGCACCGGTGTTGAGATGGAAGCTTTAACAGCTGCTTCCGCTACCGCTCTTACTGTGTACGATATGTGTAAAGCTGTTGATAAAGGTATGATTATTGGCGAAACGTACTTACTTGAAAAAACAGGCGGAAAAAGTGGAGATTATGCGAGAAAGTCTTAACCTTCTCCCTGTTGAACCTAAAGGACTTCCCTTTAGGTTCAACCTATATATCTTGCATATAAACGTTTTGCTACATTTATATCATTCGTCCCATGAATAAAAGCTCTGCCATCTGTAAATAAAACGAAACGAAATTCCTCTACTAGAAAAGATACTAAATACGGAGTAGCTTTTACATCGACACTCCTTTGTAAGCGCTTTTTAATTTCTTCTAAATTAAATTCATTCCGCATACCTGGACGGATTTGTACTGTATTTCGTCCACATAACACTTCTGTTTTCGTTTGTGCTTCAAATGTTAAACTCGGATATGTACGTAATCTTCCGCAAGATAAACACGTTTCTTTTTTCTGCCTGTTCACTTTAAATGCCATCTGTTGATTATTCCAGAGATCAAACGATAACATCGTTTCGCGAAGTGCCCCATAGTCTTCTACTAATATTTTCAGCGCTTCCGTTATTTGATGCGCAACTACTAATTGTACTGCCGGCTGTATAATACCAGCCGTATCACATGTTGCCCCGCTCGCCGGATGCTCCATTAAACAGCGAAAACACGGTGTTTTTCCTGGTACAATTGTATATGTTACGCCATAGCTTCCGACACAACCACCATATATCCACGGAATATTATATTTTTGTGAAATATCATTAATAAGAAGACGCGTTTCGAAATTATCTGTCGCATCTAATATTAAATCTACACCATTCACTAGCTCTTCCATTTCTTGCACTGTTACATCCGTCACAACCGGATTTATTTCCACCTCAGAATTAATCGCTTTTAAATGCTCTGCCGCTGCTACCGCCTTCGGTTTATACTGCGTTGCGTCTTCTTCTGTATATAATTGTTGCCTTTGTAAATTGCTCCACTCTACATAATCACGATCCGCAATTGTTATTTTTCCAACACCTGCTCTAACAATCGCTTCTGCATTTGCTGCACCAAGAGCTCCCGCACCAATAATAAGCACATGCTTTTCTCTAATTTTTCTCTGTCCTTCTTCTCCAACACCAGAAAATAATATTTGCCTTGAATATCGCTCCTGCATACGATAGCCTCCTTTCTTATCCTCCTATATAAGACATTTCAATTTTCGGACGATTTTTTGCACTTTCTTCCGTCCGTTCATCCGAATACCTATCTTTTCTATTCATCCATACATCTTGTATAACGCTTACTAACTCCTCATCCGAAAGATTTCCTCTAAGAAGTTCCCTTAGGTCGAGTCCCTCTGTCGCAAATAAGCAAGTATAAAACTTTCCATCTGCTGAAATTCTCGCTCTCGTACAAGAGGAACAAAAGGACTCAGAAACAGAAGTAATAAAACCGACTTCAGTATTTGTTCCAACGTAACGATATCGCTTCGCAACTTCACCAAAATAATGTGCTTCAACTGGCTCAAGCGGATACACGCGATGAATCATCTCAATTAACTCTCGTTTCGTAACGACTTGATCAAAGTTCCATCCATTTGTACTACCAACATCCATAAACTCAATAAACCTAAGCGAGATTCCTTGCTCTTTAAAATACGCAACCATTGGAAGTACTTGATGATCATTCATCCCTTTTTTCACAACCATATTTACCTTTACATCAAGCCCGGCCTCTTTTGCAGCCATAATTCCCTTTATAACAGGTTTCGTATTAATATTCCGGCCATTAATAGCCTTAAATACATCATCATCTATTGCATCCAAACTAACATTTACTCTATGTAATCCAGCTTCTTTTAATACTTTTGCTTGCTTCGTTAAATGAATTGCATTGGTCGTTAACCCTATATCTAATAGCCCATCAATTTTCATGAGACGTGCAATAAGTTTTGTTAAATCTTTACGAAGTAGTGGCTCGCCACCAGTAAGTCTAATTTTTCGTACACCGATACTAACAAATAATCTTGCCAATCGCTCAATTTCATCAAACGTCAGTAAAAACTCATCTTTCAAAAAAGCATAATCTGGCCCAAACACTTCCGCTGGCATACAATATGTACATCTAAAATTGCAACGATCAATGACAGATATACGTAAATCTTGAAGCGGGCGTCCAAAAAAATCTGTAACCATCTCCTGCATCGCCACCCTCCCTTTCTGCCAAATTTCTCTCTTTTCATTCTATTATAATATATTTTCGAACTGCGATGTTTTTGCTCTAACAAATAAAAACCTTGAAGCATAAAAGCCCCAAGGTTTTCTTCCTATTAACTTAATCTAATAATAGTTAAAGTAGCTCCTGGCGTTGTCGTAGATAATGTAGCGATTGCAACTAATCCAAATAACTGCAGACTAATAGCAGCTCCAGCAGGCAAATTAGCAATGATCGTTGCACTAAATGAACCAGTAGCAACTGTCGGAGCGTTTATCGTTCCCGCAAGCGGACTGCCATTTACAGTTATACGAGAACTTACAAGTAATCCTGCCGTTAGATTAATTGTATAAGCTATATAATAATTCCCTGCACTTGCAACTGTAAATACAGTATTCCCACCACTAACAGTTATTCCCGGTCCAATATTTTGATTGTTTGGTAACGGAATATTCGTGCCACCTAATAAAACGGAAATAGCGGTTCCAGATGTATTATTCGCAAATGCATACGTTGCAGTTGTACTAACTCCAGTCGCCCCAGTCGCTCCAGTGGCTCCAGCTCCGGTTGGACCTGTATCTCCAGTTGGACCTTGTGAACCTGTTGCTCCGGTTGCCCCTG
>NZ_DALYZR010000004.1:184438-235715 GCF_031983925.1 Bacillus sp. (in: firmicutes)
TAGCTCCCGTTGGACCTTGTATTCCTTGCGGGCCTTGAATTCCTTGTGGGCCTTGAATTCCTTGGAGACCTGTCGCTCCGGTTGCTCCTGTAGCTCCCGTTGGACCTTGTATTCCTTGCGGGCCTTGAATTCCTTGTGGGCCTTGTGGGCCAGTCGGACCTATCTCTCCTTGCGGACCTTGGATTCCCTGTGGACCTTGTGCTCCTGTGGCCCCCGTCGCTCCTTGGATTCCTTGAGGGCCTTGTGGACCTTGAATTCCTTGGGGGCCAGTTGGACCTATGTCGCCTTGTGGGCCTTGAATTCCTTGTGGACCTTGTGCTCCTGTGGCCCCCGTTACTCCTTGGATTCCTTGGGGACCTTGAATACCCTGTGGACCGGTTGGACCTATCTCTCCTTGAACACCTTGTATTCCTTGCGGTCCCTGTAAACCCGTCACTCCGGTTGCTCCCGTTTCTCCTGTCGCTCCTGTCACTCCAGTTGAGCCTGTCGCCCCGGTATCTCCTGTTACTCCTGTCGCTCCTGTTGCTCCTGTTGCTCCTGTCGGGCCAGGTGGTCCACCAGATGGACCGGTTACTCCCGCCGGACCTGATGGCCCCGTTGGGCCGGTCGGTCCGGCAGGTCCTCCAGATGGGCCTGTTACCCCTGTTGGACCGGTTACTCCTGTTGGGCCTGTAGTGCCTTCCCCTGTCGCTCCTGTTGCTCCCGTTTCTCCTGTTGCCCCCGTCGGACCTTGTATTCCTTGAATTCCTTGTGGACCTTGCACTCCTTGTGCGCCCGTCGCTCCTTGAATTCCTTGCACTCCTTGCACTCCTTGGGGCCCCATTGGACCGGTTGGACCTATCTCTCCTTGTACTCCTTGCACTCCTTGTGGGCCCTCTGGACCTGTTGCTCCTATTTCCCCTTGTATCCCTTGAATTCCAGTTGCTCCTTGTGCTCCAGTTGCTCCCGTTATCCCTTGCACACCTTGGATTCCCTGAATTCCTTGTGGACCTTGTGAGCCTGTTGCTCCTTGCACTCCTTGAATGCCTTGTATCCCCTGAGGACCCTCTGGACCCGTTGCTCCAACTGGTCCTTGAACACCTTGTATTCCTTGCGGACCCTGAAGTCCCTCTGGGCCTTCTGGACCGGTTGGACCTATCTCTCCTTGTATCCCTTGAATTCCAGTTGGACCTTGTGGCCCAGTCGGACCTACGTCACCTTGCGGACCTTGGATTCCCTGTGGGCCTTGTGCTCCTGTTCCCCCTGTCGCTCCTTGGATTCCTTGAGAACCTTGTGGGCCTTGAATTCCTTGTGGGCCGGTTGGACCTATGTCGCCTTGTGGGCCTTGAACCCCTTGCGGACCTTGATCTCCTGTGGCCCCCGTTACTCCTTGAATTCCTTGCGGACCTTGAACACCTTGGGGACCCGTCGGACCTATCTCTCCTTGCACTCCTTGGATTCCTTGCGGACCTTGTAAACCCGTCACTCCGGTTGCTCCCGTTTCTCCCGTCGCTCCTGTCACTCCAGTTGAGCCTGTTGCCCCAGTATCTCCTGTTACTCCTGTCGCCCCAGTTGCTCCTGTTGGGCCAGGTGGTCCACCAGATGGACCTGTTACTCCCGCCGGACCTGATGGCCCCGTTGGGCCGGTCGGTCCGGCAGGTCCTCCAGATGGGCCTGTTGGACCGGTTACTCCTGTTGGGCCTGTAGTGCCTTCCCCTGTCGCACCTGTTGCTCCCGTATCTCCTGTTGCCCCAGTCGGACCTTGTATTCCTTGTATTCCTTGTATTCCTTGTATTCCTTGTGGACCTTGCACTCCTTGTGCGCCCGTCGCTCCTTGTATTCCTTGTACTCCTTGCACTCCTTGGGGCCCCATCGGACCGGTTGGACCAATCCCTCCTTGAGCACCTTGCACTCCTTGGGGCCCCTCTGGACCTGTTGCTCCTATTTCCCCTTGTATCCCTTGAATTCCAGTTGCTCCTTGTACTCCCGTTGCTCCCGTTATCCCCTGCACACCTTGTATTCCCTGAATTCCTTGTGGACCTTGTGGGCCAGTTGCTCCTACAGGTCCTTGAATGCCTTGTATCCCCTGAGGACCCTCTGGACCCGTCGCTCCAACTGGCCCTGGCACACCTTGTATTCCTTGCGGGCCCTGAAGTCCCTCTGGGCCTTCTGGACCTGTTGGCCCTATATCACCCATCGGACCTTGTAGCCCTTGAACTCCCTGTGGGCCTGTTGCTCCTGATGGCCCTGGTACTCCTTGTATTCCTTGTGGACCTTGATCTCCTGTGGCCCCTGTTGCCCCTTGTGGCCCTATAGCCCCCTGTATACCTTGTGGACCTTGATCCCCTGTTGCACCCGTTGCTCCTTGAATACCCTGAACTCCTTGTATTCCTTGTTCACCGGTTACTCCCGTCGGACCAGGAATCCCTTGAATACCCTGCGGACCTTCTGGACCGGTTGGCCCAATTGGCCCTTGAATCCCTTGTATTCCTTGCAAGCCCTGTGCTCCCGTGCTTCCAGTCGGACCTGTACTTCCCGTCGCTCCTGTTACCCCCGTACTTCCTGTTACCCCCGTACTTCCTGTAGCCCCAGTATTTCCCGTTGCTCCTGTTGCTCCTGTACTTCCACTCGGTCCACCGCCCGGACCTGTCGCACCAGTTGGCCCCGTCGGACCAGGAGGTCCTCCTGACGGACCAGTGATCCCTGTCGGACCTGTTACTCCAGTCGGACCTGTTATCCCCTGACCTGTCGCTCCGGTTGCCCCTGTATTTCCACTCGGCCCTTGTAGCCCTTGCATTCCTTGTGCCCCTTGTATTCCTTGTGGACCAGTTGCCCCAGGTAATCCTTGCACTCCTTGGATTCCTTGTGGTCCCTCTGGCCCGGTAGCTCCAATGGGCCCTTGTAATCCCTGTATACCTTGTATACCTTGTGCTCCTGTCGCTCCAGTTGGACCAGCTGGACCTTGCAATCCTTGTACTCCTTGAGGTCCTGTCGCTCCAGTTTCTCCCTGTGGTCCCCTTAATCCTTGTGGCCCCTGCTGTCCTTCTGGTCCCGTTGCACCTATTGACCCAACGGGTCCTTGAATTCCTTGTACTCCTTGAGGTCCTGTTGGGCCCATCTCTCCCATTGGACCTTGTAATCCCCTTGGCCCTTGAGGTCCTGTCGGGCCTTGTGGACCGGTTGGACCAGTAATCCCAATACCAGTAAATCCCGTTGGAACAGGAGGAAAGGTAGGTCCAATAAGATTTGGTGAGATTCTGAAATTAGAGTTTAATGAATTTTGTTTATCGCGCTCTTTCATACTTTCACCACCTACACACCATCTTTTTTACATTACAAACCTCTTCTTAATATGTATTTACAAAAATAATCTCAAAGACTATTTTTATTTTAAATAATAAAAACTCCCTTAATTCCTTAAGGGAGTCCAGCAACTGAATCCATATTATCTGTATTAGGGACAGCTTGTGCTATACCCGATGCATTTACACTTTGCCCCATATTTGTTCCTGTTACAGTACCAGCAGGGGTGCCTCTTGTATATGTTGTCGTCACCGAATCACCCGGCTGTAAACAAAGCTTCGTCTCCGTCCCTATTACTGTAACAACGTCAATCCAAGTGCATCCCATTGAACCACTGTACGATTTCGAAGCAGTAAATGAAGTATCACTCAAATTATCACCTGTAAATATATTCCCAGTGTTATTCACAATAACAAACTCTTTTATATGTGCTGGCATACTAACACTCTACCTTTCCCTTACTAACCCAATGTACGTGTACTCGTTGACAATGGTGGAAGAAATACTGATGTTCGAATCACCTCTGGTGGCTGCCTTTTTCCATTTAAAAAAATAGCCGCACTTGATCCTCCAGCACCCGCATAAGCTTTCGATACAGCAAAAGGCGCGATATTATAACAGTCGCCAACATTAACGGCTCCTGTATTGTTAATAATTTTTACTTTACGCATATTAATCCCCATTTACCTATCCCCCTTTTGTACACTGTATGCAAAAGAAAAAAACTTGAAACAGACTCGTTTCAAGTTTTTTAACTACTTATTTCGTTTCTCCCTCATATTGAAGCATTCCGCCTACCATGTTCACTGTTTTAAATCCTTGCTCATTTAAATAATGGCATACATTTTCACTGCGCATTCCCGAACGACAAATAAAGATATATTCATTCTCTTTATCAAAGAAATCTACTTTATTTGGGATATCGCCCATTTTAATATGTACAGCTTCTGGAATTTTTCCTGCCGCTACTTCTTCATCTTCCCTTACGTCTACTAAAAATAACGTTTCTCCTTTTTCTAAACGCTCTTGCACCTCTTCTGTAGTAATTGTTTTAACTTCTGTCATATGTTGTTCCTCCTTATATACAATAAAACCTTTAGTTTCCTCTTTAAATAATCATTCCTCATCAATTTTAGCACGCAAAAGAAAGAACGCAAAGAATCGAAAAACTATTTCTCAATTTTCTCGCAAAACTTATTCTTTACAAACATAACCCTTGCATTGTATCCTCAATATACTTGTTTTATGAAAGGAGCCAATGAAAATGACACTTTTCCTTTTCATTATGGGCATCATTTTCTTAATCGCTGCAATTATTGCACTTAGTATGAAAAATAATAGAAAGATAAAATCACCACAAGAAATGTCATTCTTATTTCTATTGCTTAGTATCGCATTCTTCGGTATAGCAATTGCCACATATATTTTCCGCCTACAAATCATGTAAAAAAAGGTGCCTACTACATACATTGCACCTTTTTCACATCATTTATTTTCTACACAAAACTAGACACTTTCCGATTTAAAAATTCATAAACTTTCTTTTCAAATAAATGAATATCAAATGCCCCCGCCATATGTCCATTTATACTTTCTATCTCATACACTTCCGCATACTTCCCTTGTTTTTGCAACATGTCTACCATTTTGTAATTATAACGTGACGGCTGAAGCAAATCTTGTTTACACGGAATCATAAGTACATTTGCTTCTATATTAGACAGTGCCTCTTCTAAAGACGAAAATCCATGCGCAATATCATGTAATAAAACTGCTTTCGCGGTATACATCCATGAATTTGCATCAACTAAAGCTATACTTCTATTTGTCACTTTGTTAATTTCTTTCTCAAATAATGTTAATGCAGAAAATGTTTCATAAGGCTCTTTCTCTATACTATTACGAGGAAATGTCGTTTCGTAAAAATGCTCGTCAAACGCGTTCATAAACATCATTCTATTTGCTAAATGAAGCCCCTTCATTGGCTGCTCTTCTCCATATTTTCCGCCCTTCCAACTTGGATCCAGCTCGATAGCCTCAATTGCATTTTGCGCTACATTTACCGACGTAATAATTGGATTTTGCGGGTTCGTAATAACACCAATCATCCGCTCTACCATATGAGGATAATGAACAGCCCATTGCTGCGCAATCATCCCGCCAGCTGACGGCCCCATTACAGCATGTAGCCTTGCGATTCCCATATCTTTTATTAACTCATATTGCATACGAGCTACATCAAGAAATGTAAAAACCGGAAAATCCATCGCATATTCATCTCCAGTTTTCGGATTAATCGATTTCGGTCCCGTTGTAATTACATTCGGGTTCTTCACCTGCACATTACAAAGATTATCAGTGCATATAACGAAGTATTTATTTGTATCAATTGCTTTTCCCGGTCCAATTAAACCATCCCACCAGCCAGACTCCTCATCATGCGCTGTATATTTTCCTGCTGCGTGACTAGTTGCACTAAAATAATGACAAACCAAAATCGCATTTGACCTTTCTCTATTTAAAGTACCATAAGCCTCATACCCCATTTGAACAGGAATTGTCCTACCATTTTCAAATGTAAACTCCTTTAAAATAAATTTCTCCTTTTTTACAATTTGCACAGACTCGCCCTCTTCTCGTCATAGTATGTACTGCTTACTAAAGGATTTTTTCTATGCAAACCAATCTCCTCCTTCTTTTCATAAATAAATGAATAATATACAAAATTAGCCACAAAATAGCACTATATTACAAAATTAAAGAGGGCATACATATGATTTGGAATTGGCTACGTAAGAAAAAAAAATCAAATACAACAGAGAAAAACGAAACAGATAACTCGGAGCAACACGCTAACAAACAAGAGGATGATAACAAAAAACTGACTAGAAGTATGAAGCATAATAAAGATAACAATGGCGAGCAAAAAAAAGAGGGACACAAGGAGTCTTCTCAAGGTCAGCAACAACATACTAAGCAAAATGAATCCAATCAAGATCAACAACAACGCTCTAAGCAATATCATTCGGATCAAGAGAAACAGCAACACTCTGAACAAGATGACCGTGATCAAAATAAACAACAACACGCTAAACAAAACGACTCAAATCAGCAAGATAAGCAGCAAAATTCTAAGCAAAACGACCCCGCTCAGGATAAACAACAAAGCTCTAAACAAGACGACTCAAATCAGGGTAAACAGCAAGATTCTAAGCAAGGCGACTCAGATCAAGATAAACAACAAAACTCTAAACAAGACTACTCTGATCAAGGTAAACAGCAAAACTCTAAACAACACAACTCTGATCAAGGTAAACAGCAAAACTCTAAACAACACAACTCTGATCAAGATAAACAGCAAAACTCTAAACAACACAACTCTGATCAAAGTAAACAGCAAAACTCTAAACAAGACAACTCTGATCAAGGTAAACAGCAAAACTCTAAACAAGACTACTCTGATCAAGGTAAACAGCAAAACTCTAAAGGTAATAGTATTTATGATTTTACGAAACCAGAAAAAGACCGTATTCATTCTCTACAAGATTTAATAGAGAAACTCAAAAAATCTAGTGATTTCGTTAATTATCACACATCTGACGATGAAACGATGCCTTATTGGATTTCTTACTATCGTCCTTCTCTTGATGGTGAGAAATTGCAAAAGTATTTAATGCCTACTCTTTTAGAACGACCTAATGCTTCACTAGAAGAGCTGAAAGAGCATATTCCGATGAGCGGCATTACAATTACGAACGATTTACAAAAAATTGAGGACATGGTGTTAAAGGGGCATGCGATCGTTCAAGTAAATCAACAAGATCAAAAATGTATGCTCGCAAATATTGCAATTGATAATTATCGTGCACCAACTCCTCCTTTAAACGAATCGACTGTTATTGGTCCGCAAGAAGGTTTTGTAGAGGATATTGATACAAATATTAATTTAGTTCGAAAACGTCTTCCTGTTTTAGATTTACAAACAAAAGAGATGATTGTTGGTGAGTTTTCCAAAACAAAAGTTGTCATGATGTATTTAGACAACCTTGCTGAAAAAGATAATGTTGATTTTCTAGAAGAGTCATTACGCGCTCTTGAATATGATCAAATTAATGATAGTGCTTATTTACAAGAATTAATGGGTGAAAAATCGATCTTTCCTCTCTATATCAATACAGAACGCACTGATAGAGTTACAAAAGCACTAATCGATGGGAAAATCGCTATTTTTGTTGATGGTTCTCCAAGTGTTTTACTAACACCTGTATCCTATTTCGATTTTTTCATTTCACCAGAAGACTACAACGTCTCTTGGTTATACGCTACATTCTCAAGAATTTTACGCCTTATCGCCGTTCTATTCTCAATATGCGCTACACCGTTATACGTTGCAATTTTAAATTATCATTATGAACTCATTCCGAGTGATTTACTTGAAACTTTAATTTTATCAAGAGCACAAGTACCATTCCCACCTTTAATTGAAGCACTCTTTTTAGAACTTGCAATCGACTTACTGAGAGAAGCTGGCGCGAGGTTACCGATGAAAGTTGGTCAAACGCTCGGTATTGTAGGCGGTATCGTAATCGGGCAAGCATCTGTACAAGCTGGTTTAACGAGTAACATTTTATTAATTATCGTTGCTTTATCAGCACTCGCTTCCTTTATTACACCTATTTATAAAATGGGTAATGCGGTTCGATTACTACGTTTCCCGTTTCTCATATTTGCAGAAATAGGAGGTCTCTTCGGGATTTCTCTTGGATTTATCTTTTTATTTACCCATCTATTTAGACTTACTTCTTTACGCAAGCCGTACGCTTTGTTCTACCCAACAAGACAACAATCTGTTAAAGATTCTTGGATTCGTTTCCCTTTAACAATGATTGATACACGTGATGTACAAGCAAGACCACAACATGTAAAAAAAGCAGCGAAAGGAATTTCAACAAAACATAGATCAGACTTTGATGATTAAGAAATGAGGTGCATTCGATGAGTAAAGTTCAAGAAAAATATCAAATATCTCCTATCTTCGTTTTCTTCTTAATTCACGGTGCACAGTTCGGTGCTGGCGTTCTCGGTTTCGCTCGAATCACCGCAAAGGCCGCTGGTTACGACGGATGGATGGGCGTTGTAATCACAGGGCTCTGTATCCATCTTCTTATATGGATGATGTATTTTTTATTAAAAGAAACAAATGGAAATTTAATTGATTTACAAAGGCAAACGTTTGGAAAGTGGATAGGGAATGTCTTTAATATCATCTTTGCAGCTTATTTTTTAATCGTCAGTATTTCGGTTATTCGAACGTATGTTGAAATTATTCAAGTATGGATGTTTCCTACCGCTTCCACCTTTATGTTAACACTCTTTTTGTGCTTAGTTAGCTATTACATTATCTCTTCTGGATTTCGTGTAATTACCGGTATTTGCGTCATCTCTGTTGGTGGTACATTAGGATATTTATTTCTAAGCTTATTCGTTTTGAAATATTCACATTGGGATAATTTACTCCCTATATTCACCCATTCTTTTTCAGACATTTTAAAATCCGCTCAACTGTCAATCTACAGTATGACCGGTTTTGAGATTTACCTCATGGTGTATCCATTTGTAAAAAAGCCTATGCAATCTCATAAATACGCTCAGCTCGGAGCACTATTTTCAAATCTTCTATATCTATTTAGCACCCTTTTAGCTTTTGCATTTTTTAGTGAAAAACAATTGTTAAAAACGATATGGTCCCAACTTTCTATGACTCAAGTCATTCAATTACCATTTATAGAAAGACTCGAATATATTGCAATTTCAGGCTATGCACTCGTTATTATTTCAAGTTTTATCCTCCCTTTATGGGCGTCAATGAGAGCAACTCACGAAATATTCCGCGTAAAGCAAAGAGGTGTTTTAATCGCTTTTATCTTTATCACGCTCATTGTTTCGCAACTTTTAACAAACAGACACGATATTAATAACTTTATTAGTAATGCATCGAAGGTTAGTTTTTGGCTCATTTATGTATACATCCCAATTCTATTTATTATTGTGTGGGTGAAAAGAAAATGGAAAAAATCAAAAGCACAAGCAAATTAATACTTATTTCTTGTATAACATTCTTCAGTCTAACTGGGTGTTTACAAAAAAATATTATCGATGATGTACAACTTATTCAAGGAACAGTATTTGATGTTGCAAAAGATAAAAAACTAAAAGTGACATTCGTTTGTCCCATTCAGAAAAAAGGAAATAAAGTTCAAGTTTTTGAAGGCACCGCAAATGCCGTAAAACAAGTAAAAGCTGAAACATCTTTAGAGTCTTCTCAACCATTTGCTAGTGGGCAAATGCGTGTCGCTCTATATACGATAAGACTTGCCAAAACAGGAATGTCTACTTCATTCGATACATTACTTCGAGATGTAAACATAGGGAACGCTTTATATGTTGGTTTATTAGAGGGGAATGGTACTGAACTTTTAAAAGGCAAATATTCGACTTCATACAACGTTGCAATTTATATAAAAAAGTTGTTAGAACATAATATGGAGACCGGTCCTTTACCAACAGATAATCTGCATGTAGGAGCATTCCGTTATTATCAAGAAGGGCAAGACTACTATATTCCCATTCTAAAGAAGCATGGTGATAAAATAAAAATCAACGGAATTGGTCTTTTTAAAAAGGATAAATATATCGGGAAAATCGCAGAAAAAGATATGTTCATCTTTAAAGGACTATTAGAGAAACATAAATTAGATTCACATGAATTCAAAACAGATTCCGCGTACGTAATGATTAATAATATTCGTTCTGTTCCAACTTACGATATAAAAATTAAAAACGGGAAGCCTTCTTTCTTCATTCACGTTCATCTTGATGCACGTATTCAAGAACTATCGAAGCAAATTAACTTAGAAAATAACAAGAACACAAAAAACATTGAAAAAAACATCCAAAAACAATTAGATAAACAAGCTGCTAAATTAATTAAGCAGTTTAAATCTTTAGGCGTTGATCCTCTCGGGCTAGGAGCTAAATATAAGCAACATTATCGCCCATTCAAATTAGAAAAATGGAGACAGCTGTACAAAGATGTCCCTGTCACTGTAAAATACACCGTAAATATTACAAATTCTGGTGTAATTGAATGAGAAATGATTGAACTCCTCTCTCCAGCATGATACAACGGAAAGAGGAGTTTTTATTTTAGATAGAGAGAGAAGATATTTATGGGGGAGCTTATGTCTAAAAAATTAGTAAAGCCTATTTTAAATGGTATTTTATTTCTCGGCGTCTTTTTATTTGCTCATACATATTTAAAAAATGTTTCCTTCACACGTTATTTACTTGTCGTTATACCAATGTTACTCGTTGGTATATTTGGCATCGATCTTATTTTATCCATTTTAATTAAGAAAGAAGAATAACAGGCGAGCATCTTATTTTCTATAAGATGTTCTTTTCATTTCATAATCACCTTATGTTACAATGAGATTCGGCACTAAGCGAGAAAGGATGAAACAACATGACAAACGAAAAAGGTCTAGATAAAGGGTACGAACTTGTTGCGAAAATGCATGAAGTATTCGGACATCCTGTGACAAATACTCCAACAAAATTAACAGAAGAACGCGCAAAAATCCGTGCGAGTTTTATGCAAGAAGAGCTAGAAGAATTTCTAGAAGCAACGACTGTTGAAGATCAATACGATGCACTGATTGACCTTATTTACTTTGCATTCGGCACGTTTGCCGAAATGGGCGTACGTCCTGATAAAGGATTCGAAATTGTAAATAATGCAAACATGGCAAAACTATTCCCTGATGGGAAACCAAGATTCCGCGAAGGCGACGGCAAAATTCTAAAACCTGAAGGCTGGCAAGCACCAGAGCCACAACTTCGTGCTGAAATCGAACGTCAACGCCAAGAAGCTGAAAAAAACTGCTAGGATTTCCTAGCAGTTTTTTATTATGTCTTTTTTTCTGCAATTCATTAATGACCCACGTGTCCAGCATGCCCTGCTGCTCCACCAATGCTAGCTGCTCCTGCCGCTGCCCCTGCTCCTCCTGCCCCAATTCCACCTGTCCAAGGAGAAGATTGTTGTTGTTGATACTGTTGATATTGTTGATATTGTTGATGTTGTTGATGTTGTTGATGTTGTTGACCTTGATGACCATGTTGGCCATGATGACCGTGCTGACCTTGATGGTGATGCTGGCCATGGTGACCGTGCTGACCTTGATGGTGATGATGACCATGGTGACCGTGTTGATGGCCTTGATGTGTTTGATAAAGAACAGCTTGCGGATGAATATGGTGTTGACCGTGGTGATGTACTTGTTGTTGGTGATGATGACCGTGCTGACCTTGGTGATGATGATGTACATGGTGGCCGTGTTGGCCTTGGTGATGGTGATGACCATGATGACCGTGTTGACCTTGATGATGGTGATGACCATGATGGCCGTGCTGACCTTGGTGATGGTGATGACCATGATGACCGTGCTGACCTTGGTGATGGTGATGTACATGATGACCATGAACAGCTTGCGGATAACCACCTACTCCGCCTGCCACAACACCTACTCCCGGTACCGGAAATCCTGTTTGTACCCCTCCAACGAAAGATGGGAATGTAGTTGGTACCCCTACTGGAATTCCTGTCTGTACGCCAGCTACTGATGTTGGAAAGCCTCCTGTTACTGTAGGCATTCCAGCCCCTGATGTCGAAAAGCCCCCCATTAATGTAGGCATTCCAGTTTGCATACCAGCTACCGATGTCGGAAAACCTCCTGCTCCTCCGCCCATCCAGCTCGGAATACCACCGTATCCTTGTTGGCCAGCTCCTCCCATTAACATCATTTGTTCATAACTATCCGAACCACCTCCGAAAAAACCATGTGGTGCATTATTGTCCATCCCTTTCATTCCTTTCACCTCTTCTACTCAATTTAGCCTACCTTTTTTATCATATTTCCTATAGAAAAATAGGTGTTTGTCTGTATGGGAATTCCGCTCCTTTTTCTTCATTCATGGTAAAATTAATTAACTGAATATTTTTTCTAGGGGGTATTTCCATTGAAGAACGTAACAAAAGCTTCTATCGATGATTTAGATTCAATCGTACATATAGATATTGATGTAATCGGAAATGATAGTAGACGAAATTATATTAAGCACTCTATTGATGAGGGACGATGCGTCATCGTAAAAGAAGATAATTCTATTTCCGGTTTTCTAACATACGATACAAATTTCTTTGATTGTACTTTCCTCTCATTAATCATCGTTTCGCCAACAAAAAGAAGGCGAGGCTATGCAAGCTCGTTACTCTCATATATGTTAAGTCATTCTCCTACTCAAAAAATATTTTCTTCAACGAACGAATCAAATGAAAGTATGCAAAAAGTTTTTAATGCGAACGGTTTTATACGTAGTGGAATAGTTGAAAACTTAGATGAAGGGGATCCTGAAATTATTTTCTACACAAAAAAGCTCAGAGCATAAGCGCTCTGAGCTTTTCTTTCATACATTAGTTTGCAACAACGTTAACAAGTTTTCCAGGAACTACAATTACTTTACGAACTGTTTTCCCTTCAATTTGGTCCTTAATTGCTTCAAGTGCAAGTTGTTCCATTTCTTCTTTTGATGCGTCTTTACTCATTGTTAGTTTTGCGCGAACTTTACCCATAACTTGAACAACGATTTCAACTTCATCTTCTACAAGTTTAGACTCATCAAATGTTGGCCAGCTTGCATATGTGATTGTTTCATTGTATCCAAGTTTGCTCCATAGCTCTTCCCCGATGTGAGGTGCAACTGGTGCAATCATTTTTACGAAACCTTCTACATATTCTTTCGGAAGTGTTTCAGCTTTGTATGCATCGTTGATGAATACCATCATTTGAGAAATCGCTGTGTTGAAGCGAAGCTCTGCATAGTCTTCTGTTACTTTCTTCACTGTTTGGTGGTAAGCTTTTTCAAGCTCTTTATTTGGTGCATCAGTAATTTTCTCACTTAATTCACCGTTATCTTGAACGAATAGACGCCATACGCGGTCTAGGAAACGACGAGCTCCGTCAAGACCATTTTCAGACCAAGCGATTGAAGCATCTAATGGTCCCATGAACATTTCGTATAGACGAAGTGTATCTGCACCGTGGCTTGCTACGATATCATCAGGGTTTACAACGTTACCTTTTGATTTACTCATTTTCTCGTTGTTTTCACCTAGAATCATACCTTGGTTGAATAATTGTTGGAACGGCTCTTTCGTTGGAACTACACCGATATCGTATAATACTTTATGCCAGAAACGAGCATATAGTAAGTGAAGTACAGCGTGCTCTGCTCCGCCGATATAAATATCAACTGGAAGCCATTGTTTTACTTTTTCAGGATCTACAAGTGCTTCGCTATTGTTTGGATCGATGTAACGTAGGTAGTACCAGCAGCTACCAGCCCATTGTGGCATTGTGTTCGTTTCACGACGACCTTTTTTACCAGTCTCAGGATCAACAACATTTACCCACTCGTCAATGTTAGCAAGTGGTGATTCACCTGTACCTGAAGGACGGATGTTGTCTGTTTTCGGAAGAACTAATGGTAATTCTTCTTCTTTTACAGCTGTCATTGTACCATCTTCCCAGTGAATAACTGGAATTGGCTCACCCCAGTAACGTTGACGGCTGAATAACCAGTCACGTAGACGGTATGTTACTTTTTGATTTCCTGCGCTCGTTACTTCAAGCCATTCAATCATTTTTGCGATTGCTTCTTCTTTATTTAAACCATCAAGGAATGCTGAGTTTACGTGTTCACCATCACCTGTGTATGCTTCTTTCGTAATGTCTCCGCCTTTTACAACTTCCTTCATCGGAAGATTGAACGTTGATGCGAATTCATAGTCACGCTCATCATGAGCTGGAACTGCCATTACAGCACCTGTTCCGTAAGTTGCAAGAACGTAATCAGCGATCCAGATTGGTAATTTCTCACCATTTACTGGGTTAACTGCGTAAGCACCAGTGAATACACCAGTTTTCTCTTTCGCAAGTTCTGTACGCTCTAAATCACTCTTCATTTTTACTGAATTAATGTAAGCTTCTACAGCTTCTTTTTGTTCAGCAGTTGTAATATCAGCAACAAGTGCATGTTCCGGAGCAAGTACACAGTAGCTTGCACCGAATAGTGTATCAGGACGCGTTGTGAAAACTGTGAACTTCTCGTCTGTACCATCGATATTGAAGTGTACTTCGGCACCTTCAGAACGACCGATCCAGTTACGTTGCATATCTTTTAAGCTTTCTGGCCAATCAAGCTCATCTAGATCTTCTAATAGACGATCTCCGTAAGCTGTAATTTTTAACATCCACTGTCTCATCGGACGACGCTCAACTGGATGTCCACCGCGCTCACTCTTACCGTCAATGATTTCTTCGTTTGCAAGTACTGTACCAAGTGCTGGGCACCAGTTTACAGGTACTTCATCAACGTAAGCTAAGCCTTTTTCAAATAGTTTTAGGAAGATCCATTGTGTCCACTTGTAGTAGTTTGGATCTGTTGTATTTACTTCACGGTCCCAATCGTAAGAGAAACCTAATGATTTAATTTGGTTACGGAATGTATTAATATTATGCTCTGTAAATTCAGCTGGGCTGTTTCCAGTATCAAGTGCATATTGCTCTGCTGGAAGACCGAATGCATCCCATCCCATTGGATGAAGAACGTTATATCCTTGCATACGCTTCATACGAGATAAAATATCTGTTGCTGTATAACCTTCCGGATGTCCTACGTGTAAGCCTGCACCTGATGGATATGGGAACATATCTAGTGCATAAAATTTTGGTTTTTCTGTCTCATCTGGCGTACGGAATGTTTTATTCTCTTCCCAGTACCCTTGCCACTTCTTCTCAATTTCTTGATGATTAAAGCTCATGAGATACCCTCCTTGAAATTCTATTTATTTTCACCGCCCAAAATACAAAAAACCTCTCATCCCTAGAAAGGGACGAGAGGTTATAGATTCCCGCGGTACCACCCTAAATTAATGTACAAATATACATTCGCTTAGATCCGTAACGTGGATTAACGGCAATTGCTACTATTAGTTTCACAACTGCAACTCAAAGGCGAGTTCATAACGAAACGTGGATTGACTTGCACCGACCGTCAACTCTCTAAACCAGCTTCTATTACTACTACTCCTTCTCACTGTTATTACAAATATGAGTTAAGTGAACTACCCTTCGCTTAAAATCTCTTAAGAGCTTACTTAAAGCGGGGCTTCTCGATTAATCGTTACTCTTCATAACTAATGAATTGTCTTACGACAGCCGAGCTATCTCCCTTGTTCCAAAGGTTGTTTTATTTAAATATATTCTAAAACATGTGAACATGTTCCGTCAAACTAAACTGCAATTTTTTCTTCAACTGTTTCTTCTACTTTTACTCGTTTATCATAAATGCTCGTTGCGATAAGCGCTACTACAAGCATTACCATGATCGCTATAAACAATACTTCCATATTATATAAATCAACAATCGCTCCGCCAACGACCGGCCCGAACATTTTCCCTACAGTCGCCGCACTATTTACAACACCTTGATAAAAACCTAGCTTATCTTTTGGCGCAAGTATATTTGCAATCGTTGGAACTGCTGGCCATACGAATAACTCACCAATTGTTAATGTTACCATCGCAACGAGGAACATCGTAAATTGCTGCGCTTGACTTAAAACAATGAATGAAGCCGCAAAAATGATGATTCCGATTATAATTTGTTGTTTTAAAGAACGCTTCATCCAGCGAATTAGCATACTAACTAGCGGCTGCGCACAAACGATCATCGCTCCGTTTATCGTCCATAATAAACTATAGTGACGAAGGCTAATGTTTAATTCTTGCATATGTGTTGCAATCGCTCCTTGCCACTGTACGTATGTAACCCAGCATAAAGCATATGCTACACATACGATAAGAAGTGCTTTGAATCCAGGTGTAAGCGACCAACCTTTTTTCGTTTCCACTTCTTTTTGTACTCCTGGCTCTTTCTTGTCTTCCATACCACGGAATCCAATAAAAGCAATTAAGAAGAAAACAAAGTATAAAATAAAGTTCGCTAAGAAAATATAATCAAAACGATACGATGCAACTAATCCACCACACGCTGTTCCAATCGCAATACCAACGTTTTGTCCAACATACATCGCATTAAATGCTCGTCTTCCGCCCTCTGGCCAAACCGTACCAACCATCGCATACATCGATGGGAAGACCATTCCAGAACCAAAACCGATTAACGCTAGCCACACAACGTATAAAGGCCAACCGTGGAAGAACACAAGACCTAAAATCGATACGAGTGTAATCACAATCCCTACTAAAGTTGATTTATAACCGCCCCATTTATCAAATAAAACACCGCCGAGCAAGTTTCCGATTACACCAGTAAGCGAGTTGATCATTAATACCATTCCGGCCACAGATAAAGATTTTCCTAGGTGATCATGCAAATAAATTGTATTAAAAGGCCATAAAAAAGAAGCACCCGTGACATTAATAATCATCCCAGCTACTAATAGCCATACTTTCCTTGGCATAGTCTCCCCTCCTATTCTATTTTTTCGTTCATCTATAACAGTAAAATTGTAGTCGTTTTTAAATAGGAAGGCAACTGATTAATAGTTGATGAAATTCAGATAATGGTTTGTCGGTAAATGAAATTATATTGATTGCTGTTTGAAAATATATCGGCGATTTTGGAAATATATCAGCGATTATTAAGATATATCGACGATTCTCGAAATATATCAGCGATTATTAAAATATATCGACTTACCGACAAAAAACGACAACAGTAACAATATATAAAGAGGCTGCATGAAGTTCATGCAGCCTCTTTATACTATCCAACTTCCTTTTCTCGCTTTGCACGTTCTTTCGCACTCCATTTAAACACCTTATCTAGTAGCGAGTATATTCTCCCAGACTCTTTCGTTAATAACGGTCCTAACGATGCCAATATTAAAACATATAAAGCAGAGAACGGTTTAATCGCTGCCATTAAGCCTCCTGCAATGCCGATATTCGCTACAATAATGGAGAACTCTCCGCGTGATACGAGTGTTAAACCGATATTCGTAGAAGCCTTATGCGATAACCCGGCTTTACGTCCCGCCATCATTCCAGCTGTAAAATTACCGATGAGTGTAATAAGAACTGCTCCTAACGTCAACCACACTGCTCCTCCAAGTGAAAACGGATCTATACTTAAACCGAAGCTGAAAAAGAATATAGCTCCAAAGAAATCACGAAACGGGACGACGAGATGCTCAATCCGATCGCTATGCTCTGTTTCAGAAAAAACGAGTCCTAACAATAATGCTCCAATCGCCTCAGCAACATGAATCGTTTCTGAAAATCCTGCTACAAAGAATAAAATAGCGAATATTACGATAATAAAAATTTCATTTGACGAAATATCTAATATTTTATTTAGAAACGGCGTAGCTTTTCTAGCAATTACAAAGAATAGTAGCATATATCCTACTGCGATTAACACCGATGTAAGAGCACCTACAAATGATGTTGCACCACCAAGTACTAACCCTGAAACGACTGATAAATATACAGCTAAAAAAATATCATCAAACATAATGATTCCTAATATTAATTCAGTCTCTTTATTACCAGATCTTCTTAAATCAACAATTACTTTTGCAACAATTGCACTCGATGAAATTGTAATGATTCCAGCAATAATTAACGTCTCTAATAAGGGGAAGCCCATAACATATCCATAAAGCAAACCTAATATGAAATTAAGTGATATGTGGACAGTCCCCCCAAAAGCAATTGATTTTCCTGATTTAATTAATTTTTTTATTGAGAATTCTAAGCCTAAATAGAATAGGAGGAATATGACGCCAACACGGCCGAGGAAGGAAATAACTTCTCCGCTTTCAATAAACCTTAAATCGATAAGTCCTAAATCGGGGGCATGAGGCCCCACTAACATACCGAGTATAATGAGAAACGGAATAATCGAGAACTTTAACTTCGCAGCGAGGATAGCTGCAAAAGCTACTAATACTAACGCAGTTCCAACTTCAAAGATTAAAGTATCCATCGATTATGAATCACCTCCTGATGAAAGCAATTCATTAATAATTCTTTTCACTTCATGTCTTTCACCCGATAACACGAGCATATCGCCAGCTTCAATAATAGAGTCTGGACCTGGATTAAAGAATTTCTTCATATTCTTTTTTAAAATAGCAATAATCGTTACGTTATATGTTTTTCTGACATGTAAGCTACCAATTGTTTTTTGTAAGACTGGTGCATGATTCTCCACCTTAAACCATTCAATTGATAATCCTTCAAAAGCCATCTCAATTGTGTCTAACGCTTGTGGTCTATATACCATTCCGCCTAATATAGCTGCAATTTGTCTCGCTTCAGAATCACGAAGAGAAATGCTTGAAATACTTTCATCATGATTTGCATCAAAATGATACATTTCTCTTCGGCCATCATCATGAATAACGATAACCATTTTTTCATTACCTTTTGTTATAACTTCAAATTTACATCCAATGCCCGGTAATTCACTCTCTCTAATATTCATAATTTCCGCCTCCTAAAGTTTTTAGTTACGGCTTTTACAAATCTACATCAATCTCTGTTTTAAATTCTTCATCTTTTGAGATTCCCAAATACTTTAATGTCTCTGAAGGTGTCGCGTGATGGAAATGCTTTTGCAATAGCGCAATTGCTATTCCCCTTTTGTACGCGTGAAATCCAAATGTTTTTCTCATTGAGTTCGTTCCAATTTTTCCAACAATCCCAACCGCTTCAGCAGCATTATGAATTACACGATACGCTTGTTGACGAGTAATTGAATTTTTCGTTTTATTAGATTGAAATACGTAGTTTTCTCTTTTCACATCAATAGATTGTACGTACTCTAAAAGTGCTTCTTTTACTTTTGTATTTAAATAAATATCTTGTTTAAACTTTTCATCTTTCACAGGAAGAGAATAAAACTCTTTAACAGTTCCATCTTCATTTAATATCTCTTCAAATTTCATACTAAGTAGCTCAGTAATCTTTAATCCAGTGTTAATTCCAATAACAAATAAAAGATAATCTCGCTGAGAGTGCTCTTTTAAATACTTTTTCATAGCCTCAATTTGGCTTATATCTTTTAATGCCTCTACAACTTCCATACATGTATTCTCCTCATCTTATGAACGGTAATTTTCTCATCATGTTGTCCATTTTACCTTATCAGGCTATGAGATTTCCATGTATTATCCATTATTTTTACAATATACTTTTAGGTTTGGAAATTTATAATTGTGCAAATACAGTAGGGGTAGGAATAATAGGGGGGATACAAGTTCAGCCTCTTTCTACAGATCGGATTCCTCCTTTCATTTTCCAGCTGCTTCTACTTTTATATTATGTTACTTATTTGCATTATATTATACATTTCAGTAACATTGAAGTGTTTTTTCTGAAAATAATAAAAACCGAGCGTTTTTGCTCGGTTTTTATTATTAATCTTCTTTCGGAAGAACAATTCCTTTATACAATTGAACTGTAATGAAGTAATAAATCGCATAAATAACTACGAAAATTACGATTGGTACCCAAATACGGAAGTACGGATCAACTAAAATAAATCCGAAAATATTCATACCAACTAATACGTGAGCGATACCTACAATCGCTGGGAATAGGAAGACTAAGAATAACTCTTTATAAATGGATTTTGTTAATAATTCACGGCGCACACCGATTTTACGAAGCATTTGATAACGTATAATATCTTTTGATGCACCAGAAAGAATTTTAAACATTAGGCAGCTTGCCATCATTGCTAAGAACGCAATTCCAAGGAAGAATCCCATAAATACTGTCCCGCTCGCAAGACCGTAGAACATGTCATACATTTGATATTTACTACTCATTTGTTCAGCTTTTATATTTTTATATTTAACTAGCTGCAACTCGTCAAGTTTTTTCCATTCTTTTGTGTATGCTACGAAATCGTCTGTTTTTCCAATAAATACGATTCCTTCTTTACCGTTTACAGTATCGTACATTTTTTGATCTACAATTTTAACGGCATGATCTTTGTATATATAGTATGGTTGAATTGTTCTAAATGCCTCTTCCCATTCTTCAGGCATTGCTTTTTCATTTTGATCTTGCACTGCTCCTGCTACTGTACCTACTGGAGCTTCTCCTGAAACTTCTTTATATTTACCGAAACTTTCCTTCCCTACACCATCTCGAATGAATGGTTTATGTTTCTCTAAATCTTCTTTTACATAATAAATATATTTGTCGTCTACTTTATAACGATACTCAGTTTTATTTTTAAATGATATACCATCTAAAATTTTCTTCTCTTCAGCTGTAGGATTATGAATAATCGAATCATAAATTTCAAATCCATCAACCGTTTTTATAACGTTATTTTTAAATGCCATACCACCTGAAATTGCACCGGCTCCAAGAGCAACTAACATTGCTACTGTTGCAAGTACCTTTGTTAAACTATTAATACGGAAGTTTAATTGTGCAAATGTAAAAGCGTTAAGTCCCTTTTCACTACGCTTTTTATTACTTTTTAACTTTTTAATAATGACTGGAAGAAGTGAGCCAAATAGCATGTAAGTACCAGCTGTTGTTGTAATTAATGCAATAAGGATTCCCATTTCTCTTAACGTTTCCATATTTATCATCGATGCATATCCAATACCTAATAAAATAACCGCAAGGAATGCAACTACACCTGTCATTTTTCCTTTTACCGCAACACGTTCTGTTTGTGCATCTGCATGTACAAGTTGCAATACAGAAATACGTGATAACTTAATACTATTCATAATTGCTGATAATACAAATAGTGCGAAGAAGAAGATACAAGTAACAGTCATTGATGGAAGGTAAAATGCTTTATAGCCTTCACCAGCAAATTCTAATTGTTTCATTAATAACTGACCGATACCTTCTGCAAGTCCTACACCAACTGTAATACCAATCGCAAGAGACGCAGCGCCTAATACGATTGTTTCGATAAACATAAGTAATGTAACTTTATGCTTTTTTGCTCCTAACATCATATACATACCAAACTCTTTTTGACGAAGAGATAATAAGAAAGAGTTCGCATATAAAATATAGAAGAACGTTATAATAGCAAGTAAAAATGAACCTGCCTGGAATACAAATCCAATTGATTGAATAACTGAGTTAGATTCAATAAACGCTTTATTTAGAGCTAACGTTTGAAACATATAAAAAATTGAAATCGACATGACAAGGCCGACAAGTAAGACGATGTAATCTTTCAGCTTACTTTTCAGTCCTGACATGGAAAGTTTAAATAACATACTGGAGCCTCCTTTCTTACGCTTTTTGTGTGCCTAAGTCTGCAAGCACATCTAAAATCTCTTTATAAAATTCTTCACGTGTACCACCGCGGTGAATTTCTTTATATAGCTCACCATCTTGAATGAATAAAATACGCTGACAGTAACTTGCACTGTACGGATCATGTGTAACCATCATAATCGATACACCTTGATCTTTATTTAAGTTTGTCATCGCATCAAGTAAACTCGTTGCATTTTTAGAATCAAGCGCTCCTGTTGGCTCGTCCCCTAAAATAATTGCAGGTTCATGCACCAGTGCGCGCGCCGCTGCTGAACGTTGTTTCTGTCCACCAGATACTTCAGATGGATACTTTTGAAGAATTGCTGAAATGCCTAACATATCTGCTACCTTTTCTACTTTTGGCCCAATATTTCGCGACGAGACACCTTGAAGAGAAAGTGGAAGTGCAATGTTTTCGTAAATAGATAAGTTCTCTAATAAGTTAAAGTCTTGGAAGATGAATCCTAATTTTTGTGAACGGAAATCTGAAAGCTCACCTTGCTTCATTTGTGTAATATCCGTTCCTGCAATTTCAACAACGCCGCCCGTTGCTTTATCTAGCGTTGAAATTACATTTAATAATGTCGTTTTACCCGAACCAGATGGTCCCATAATCCCAACAAACTCACCCTCTTGAATTGAGAATGATACACCTTTTAATGCATGTGATTGATTCTCACCTTTTTTACCGTACACTTTTTGAACGTTTTTCACGTCTACAACTGGTTTCGTCATATATATCCTCCTACGCTTGTTTTTCCATTACCTATTTTGCGCCTTTTGGAGATGAACTGCTATTTGTTAACATTACAATTACCTTACACTTTTGTAATATAACAAAGGTGTACTTGTAAGCTTGGCTATTAATACTAGTAACATATTGAATTGGTAAATGAAATTATATCGGTGATTTTTCAAATATATCGACCGTAACTCCAAATATATCGGCGATTTTCAAAATATATCGACTTATCGACGAAAAATGACAATAAAAATAAGCTGTTCCACAAAAGGAACAGCCCACTTCTCTCTTTATTTCTTTAAAGGTGTTACCGTCCAATACGTAATAACACGCCAAATCCATTCTAATGGACCCATTTTAAAGATTTTCATCCAAATTACACTAAACACAATTTGAATTGTATAAATTGCGATACATACATATAACGTCTGCATGTAAGTTAAGTTTTCCACAAAATTAAATACACTTCCTGCGATTAAAATCATTGCAGTTTGACCGATATAATTCGTTAAAGCCATACGACCATAATATTTCAGTGGCGCTAACAATGTTTGAACTGGTTTTAATTGAAGTAGTAAAATTAATGCTCCAACATAGAAAGCTGAAATAATTGGTCCAACTGTAATACCAATTTTTAAAAATTGGCTTGCAGCATCCACTGTTCCATCTTCAATTTCCACTATCCCATTTATAAATGGTTCAGCAGGAACGTGCCCATATTGATACCATACAGCTATTACGCTTAAAACAAACATAATACCTGTAAAAATAGCGACTTTCTTTATGTTCTGCGTAAGATTTTCAAATACACGATATTGTCCTGCAGCAAGCCCTAATAAAATTAAGCCAAGTGGTAATAATTCTTTAACTCCCATTACACTAAAAGCTATTGTCAAAATAAGACCAATGACTAAGTTCACTTGTTTTTTCGCCTTATAAAATGGTAAAACGATTAACCCGCAAATTGCGTATAACGCTAGTGCTTCTCCAGGCTGAAACATTTGATGAATCAAACCGAAAATAAATAGTGCAACTAAGCGGCGGAAAAATAAAACATATCCATTTTTCCCCTTTGCAATTGCTCTAGAGATAAAGATATAGAATCCAACTCCAAATAAGAATGAGAAGATTGAGAAGAAACGCCCTTCTACAAATAAGTATAAAAACCTTTGATAGCTAGCATCCACTGTATTAGGATCCGGGATTTTAATGTTAAGTAGTGCAAGAATATTTACTAAAATAATCCCCAGTAATGCGAAGCCACGAATGTAATCTAACTCATCAATTCGTTTGTTTGTCATATTGTTCCCCATAAAGCAACTCCTTGTCCAAAATTTAATCCTCCCCTACTCTACTGGAAATGTAGTCTTACAACTATCGACAAACCTTACAGAAATCTTACATTATTGTCATATAGCAAAATAAAACCAGGTCATATTGCGACCTGGTTTACTCTGATTGTTTCGATTTTTGAGGTTGTCCTTTTTTACTGTTGCGCTGTTTCACTTGAACAACTGGATCAAGTTCATTTGAAAACTCAGCGTTATGTCCATTTTGCGTTTTTTGTTCTGGATTATTTTGATCTGAACGTTTCGCCATTACATTCACTCCTTATTAGTGCGGTGTAATAATCATTTGATGTTGCAATTGGCGAATTGCCATACGTGCTCTATTTAATTGCTCACGTTGCTCATCATTTGCATGTTGTTGCATCGTTTGTAAATCGTTATATGCTTGTTCTAATTGTAACTGCGCATCCGAATACTCCATCGTATTATAATGCTCTTGTCTCATACCAAGATTTAGTTGTTCTTTCGCATATTCCACCGCTTGTTCCGCTTGTGTAATATACGATTCAAGTGATTGACGCTCTGCCATAATTGTCCCTCCTTGCTTCAATTCCCCTTTAGTGTGTCCCTTCCATATGAACCTTATGAGTATGTTATAATGGATTTTGTTTCATTTTGACTCGGCTTAGGAGGGAAAGTAATGAAGGTTCAAAACCCTTTTCCATATACAAACGACAATAAACGTTATCATACGTGGAATTACCATTTACGAAATGAATTTGGTGAAAAAATCTTTAAAGTTTCATTAGATGCTGGCTTCGATTGTCCGAACCGTGACGGTACAGTTGCTTATGGCGGTTGTACATTTTGCAGTGCTGCTGGATCTGGTGACTTCGCTGGCGATCGCCGCGATGATGTTATAACGCAATATCATGAAATGAAAGAAAAAATGCGCTCAAAGTGGAAAGATGGAAAATGTATCGCTTATTTTCAGGCTTACACAAATACACATGCACCACTTGACGTATTAAAAGAAAAATTCGAACCGCTTCTAGCTGAAAAAGACGTTGTCGGTCTTTCTATCGCAACTCGTTCAGATTGTTTACCAGACGATGTTGTTGAATATTTAGCGGACTTAAATAAACGCACATATCTTTGGGTTGAACTCGGATTACAAACTGTTCATGAACGTACTGCAAATCTTATTAATCGTGCTCACGATTATCCTTCTTACGTTGAAGGCGTAAATAAATTGCGTAAGCACGGCATTCGAGTTTGTTCTCATATTATTAACGGTCTTCCTCTTGAAGATTACGACATGATGATGGAAACAGCTCGTGAAGTAGCGAAGCTTGATGTACAAGGAATTAAAATTCATTTACTTCATTTATTAAAAGGAACGCCAATGGTGAAGCAATATGAAAAAGGACAACTAGAATTCCTTTCTCTTAAAGATTACGTAAGTCTCGTTGTTGACCAGCTTGAAATGATTCCAGAAGACATAATTGTGCACCGTATCACAGGTGACGGTCCACCTGATTTAATGATTGGTCCAATGTGGAGCTTAAATAAATGGGAAGTATTAAATTCCATCGATGCAGAATTTGTACGCCGCGGAAGCTGGCAAGGAAAATATGCAAATGAGGAGAAACAAAAATGAAATTAGAACGTGTATTACCGTTTGCTCGCACTCTCTTGCAAACGGCAGTAAAAGAAGGCGATTATGCTGTAGATGCAACTTTAGGAAACGGATATGACACTTGCTTCCTAGCTGAAATCGTTGGAGATAACGGAAAAGTATTTGGATTTGATATTCAAAAAGAGGCAATTGAAAGCTCAACAACTCGTCTAAAAGAAAAAGAACTTTTCGAACGCACTGTTTTAGTTCACGATAGTCACGATACACTTCTATCCGTACTACCAGAAGATGCAAAAGGAAAAGTAACAGGCGCAATTTTCAACTTAGGTTATCTTCCAGGCGGAGACAAGCATATCGTTACAAAACCGAACTCAACAATTTCAGCGATCGAACAATTACTAGAAGTAATTGCACCTGAAGGAATCATCGTCCTTGTTATTTACCACGGACATCCAGAAGGACAAGTAGAACGCGACGCTGTTCTCAAATTTGCCGAAGAATTAGACCAAAAACAAGCACACGTACTGCGCTACGGCTTCATTAACCAACAAAATAACCCGCCATTTATTGTGGCGATTGAGAAGCGCTAAATATATCGACGATTCGACACACTATATCGACTTATCGACAAAACATAACAAAAAAAGACGTGCACTTATTGCACGTCTTTTTGTTATTCTCCTATATAATGGATATATACACTGTATAGGAGGATAGAACTTTGCTAGTAGAACTAAGGGGAATTCAAAAGAAGTACGGCAAATCACTTATACTAGACAACATTGATTTATCCATTCCAGAAGGAGAAGCACTCGCCATTGTTGGCGGGAACGGGACTGGAAAAAGTACTCTACTCAAAATAATTGCAGGCTTTATTTCACATACGGCAGGGACAATTCAAAGGAAAGAACATATACAAATCGGTTATGTACCTGAACATTTTCCTGAAGGGATTCGTTTTACATTAGAAGATTATCTATATCATCTCGGTCGCATTCACGGTTTATCAACAAAATATGTAAAAGATAAAATTCCGCTGCTTCTTGAAAGGTTTCATTTACTTCATGCAAGGCATTCCGTTGTACGAAATTTTTCAAAAGGTATGAAACAAAAAACAGGCATTATGCAAGCGTTACTATGGTTTTTACCACCTGTCGAAAGCTTTCTCATGCTTGGACAATACAAATATAATATACTGACTCACACGCTATGGCTCACAGCTTGGGCTATCGTATATTCATTTTTATTATTTACCTTATTTCTGTTTATCGTTCGCAAAAAACGTTTTTAATTACATATTAAAGGAGACAAAACAATGATCGGAATACTAGCAGGAATGGGACCAAAATCAACTGGGCCATTCGTCGATACAGTTGTAGCAAAGTGCCAAACAATATACGGAGCAAAACATGATATGGACTTTCCTCATATGATGATTTACTCGTGCCCAACACCGTTTTATATGGATCGCCCTATTGATCACGAAGCGATGAAAAAAGCGATTATTAAAGGCGCACAAAAACTTGAAAGTACTGGCGTAGACTTTATCGCTATGCCGTGTAATACGGCGCATCTTTATTTCGAGGAATTACAGCATTCTCTGTCCATTCCGATTTTAAATATAGTCGATGAAACGTTACAAATAATTCCTAAAAACGTAAAAAGAGTCGCTCTTCTTGCAACGGAAGCAACTGTTCAAGCTGGGATTTACCAAGATGGGATTACAAAACGTGATATAGAGTACATTCATCATGAAACATGGCAGGAAATGATTAATCAAATCATTACTTATATTAAATATGGAGAGGTTGAAGAAGCTCGCGAATTGTGGAATGCGCTCGTTTTACAATTGAGAGAGGAAGTTGATACGGCAATTATCGCATGTACCGATTTGAATGTGGTGGCGAGTGAGGATTTTGTTGATTCTTCTCAATGTCTTGCGAAAGCGGTTGTTAGGATGTATGTAGGAAATTGTTCGAACCCAAACCCTTAACCTAAATGAAAAAATCAATGCAAAAGAGGCGGTTTCCTTATAAATTAAAATTTATTGAAGACAAAACTTTTTGAGATACCTGTCTCATTTTGATACAAATCTAATATTTTGTCTATCGATTTCCTATATTCATTATGATAAATTGAAAAGCATGCGATAGTATAATTACGCTTCTCTCAATACGCTCTCAAAAATATTGAGATATTATACTTCGGCTCCCAGGAAACTGGGAGTTTTTTATATTCATACGTTTCATTGAAACCCTTCCACTACTCCATATTCAAATTTAAAGTCCTCTTCAATTAACTTTTTCACTCTCTTTTGTCTAATGTTATATTACTGTTATAGGATTTCTTTTATTGAATACTTAATATGTGACTGAACACATAGATTCCTATACTCTAATTACATTGCATGAAGTTATCAGTTCTATACACCATATTTTAAATCTTTATGTAGGAAAAAGAATTCTAAATCTTGATTTATTAAGACATACTAAAAAAATAAGAATTAGCCAATTAAAACCAGTATAATTTAAAGCGGTACTACGCTTCAAATATAAGGAGGATAAATCACTTGGGTAATCTCACTAGCTCACGTACACAAGTTTTAATAAAAAATACATTCATGGATTTATTAAGAGAAAAACCATTCTCATCCATTACAATAAATAACATTTGCGAAAAGGCAATGATTCACAGAAGTACCTTCTATCGTTATTATGATGACAAGTATGAACTGTTTAGTGATGCAGCAAATACTATCGCAAGAAACCTCTTTGAACAAACAAAGCAAGGTTTAGAGTTAGAACACACATTATTTGAGGAAGTAATCAAATATATAGATGTTAATCGTGCTTTATTTTTTAACGTTACGATTAAAAATAATAGCCGTGAATTATACGACAACTTAATTCAACTTGGCTCGGAAATTTTATATGAAAATTCAATAAAATATAATGACCTACTTTCCATGCAAATTCGAAACTCTGTTTACCCAAAAATAATATGTGATTTCTACTGTAGTGGATTTTTTGAAATTATAAAAAAATGGGTAAATAATGAATATCCATTTTCAAAAGAAGAACTAATTTATATAATTAATAATTTTCTGATAAATAAACCAAAATAAGATAAACGTCTTATTTTAAGACACATATTCATTTTTGTTCATCGATTTCCTCCAAAACCAATGCTAGATTAAGGAACATAGCAAAGGAGGAACTAAAACATGAATAAGATTTTTGATAAGATTGGACATTTTATTATCAAGTACGCAAAGATTAATATTGCATTTATATTATGTCTAACAATCTTTTTCTCATTTGGTATAACAAAACTTGAGATGAAGATGGGAAACGATGTATTTATAAGTAATACATCAGATGTTTATAAAGATACTACGACGTACCAAAAACATTTTGGTGGAGATGGTATATATGTGGTGCTTAGTGGGGATAGCGATAAATTACTTTCACAAGAAACAAACAAAGCAGTTGTAGAATTTACAAACAAAGCAGAAGGTATTAACGATATTACGGGATCCACTCACTATGTCGGTTTATTAAATGAAATGTTATCTTCTCCTTCTCCTTCACTTTCAGCATTCAATACAGAAGAAACAAATACAAAATTAGAAACATCTTTGAAAAATTCTATTTCAAGCGAAAAAATGAATGAAATTAATAATAGCGTAAAAAGTAGCCTAACTGATGAGCAACGTGAAAAAATGGGTGCATTCATTCAACAACAACTTACTCCTGAACAAATGCAAGAAATACAAAAACAAATGCTTGCGTTAGGTCATACTCCTACAGGTGACGAACAAGAGCAAATCACGCAAGCTGTTTTAACTGAAAAACAAAACGATGAAGTCAAAAAGTATATACAAGGCATCTTAACACAGCAACAAAAAGACAATATGCAAAGAGATATTATTAAGGCTCTACCAAATGTCCAGAATATGAATAATGAATTACTTCATGAAATTATTTTTTCTGATAAAGGCAAAGTACCAGAACAATTCAAACAACTTATCCCTGAAAATGGGAAATATGTTATCATTCAGCTTCATACATCCGATAATACAGAAATGACTACCTATGTACGTATAAATAAAGAGCTAAATGAACTGATCGAGAAGACAAATTTCGGTTCGGGTGTAACAGTCAAAGTAGCTGGAATGCCAGCTATCCTTGGTGATATACAAGAAGAAGTTATCACGACTTTAGGGATTATGCTTGGTTTAGCAATTATATTAATGATTGTTGTATTATTCTTTGTCTTCCCTGTTAGACGACGTATTATTTCATTAGGCTTCGTATTAATTGGGCTAATATGGACATTTGGTTTCATGGGATGGGCTGGAATCCCAATTACACTCGCAACCATGGCAACATTACCAATTATTATTGGTCTCGGTACTGACTTTGGTGTTCAATTCCATAATAGATACGAAGAGGAATTTGGAGATAGTCAATTTCAAGCGGAACTTGCAACACTAAATGCAGTCCGCCACATTGGACCTGGTGTTGGGATTGCGGTTGTTATCATGGCCTTAAGTTTTTTAACAATGTTCTTATCTAAAGCGCCAATGATGCAACAATTTGGATTAACTCTAGCTATTGGTGTTTTATTCTGTTATGTTGTTGAATTAGTATTGATGTTCTCAACATTCTACTTATTAGATCGTAAAAAAGCAGCACCTAAACTTAAAAGCAATACAGATAAAAGCACAATGTTATCACGCTTCTTAAATAAATATGCTAATCTGGCAATGAAACTGGCAATTCCTATTTTAATTGTTTCAGTTATCTTATCTGGCCTTGGGTTTATGGCAGAAAAGTCTATACCGACGGAAACAGATTTAACCAAAATGATTCCACAGAACATGGAAACTTTAAAAAATACAAAGCATTTACAAAAGATAGTTGGATCTACAACGTATATTACGTATTTAGTAGAAGCGAAGGATGTCACGGAACCGAACGTGATGACTTGGGTGCAAGAGGAAAGTAAAAAGGTTGAAAATAAATATAAAGATGTGAGTGACGTTATCTCGCTTCCTAGTGTTATTTTACAAATCAATGGGAAAGATACATTACCAGATTCGCCTTCGCAAGTAAAAAATGAACTTGAAAACGTACCAAGTTCATTAAAAGAAACTGTTATGAGTGAGAATAAAAAATATGCAACCATTCAATTTCAAGTGAATCCAGACCTTTCTTCTGCTGAGCAATTGAAATTGATGCATAACATATCGAAAGATATGAAAGCGATAGATGGTGTGAAAATCAAGCCTGCGGGTGCACAAGTTATGATGCTTTATGGTATTGATAATATCGGTGCCAATAAGGAGCTTATGATAGGTGCGGGACTTTCAATTATTTTTCTATCTTTATTAATTGTGTATCGTCGCGTAAAGCATGCGTTATATCCGTTGATACCAATTATTTTAGTATTAGGTTTCTCACCTGGCGCTTTAAAATTACTCGATATTTCATATAATCCACTTACAACTGCTCTTAGCTGTCTTGTACTTGGAATTGGAACGGAGTTTACTATTCTTATTATGGAAAGATTCCATGAAGAAGAAGAAAAAGGGTTGCCTGCTCAAGAAGCAATTCGTGTTTCTCTTTCAAAGGTGGGGCAAGCTATTACTGCTTCTGGATTGACAGTAATTGTTGGATTTTCAACACTAATTTTTGTTAACTTCCCAGTTTTACGTGAATTTGGTATTACAACCGTTATAGACACAACACTTTCTTTATTCTGTGCCTTAACAATATTACCAGCTTTAATTGTTTTATTTAGAAAGCGTAAATAGGTTCCATTTATAATAAAAATTAGATATAGAGTAAATTCCCACTTAAACAGGTTCATATCTTCTAACGATTATACAAGTTAATACAAATTTAGAACTTCCCTGATTTAAATATAGAATATAACAACCAAAGAAACATCAAGATTGCTACTCCAAATCCAATTTCAATGGCTGGTAGGTTCCAAAGAAGTGTGGATTTCCTACTCAATGACGAACCAATAATAAGCCCAACCATGATGATGCTAAAAGAAAGTAATACAATACTAAATGAAAGCCGATTACTGATACGATCTAATTTAGTTAAAAACAGGTTCAATTCTGGGATCGTTATGGCTATACGCATATTCCCCTTTTGCATAACGGCAGTTAATTCTTTGAGTTGTTTTGGTAGTTGAATCAAAATTTCTCCATTTTCTATTACATAGTCTAGTACATCCTCTGTAACTTTCCTTGGATGATAACGTTCCTTTAATAATTGACGACCAAAAGGTTCAGCTACTTTAAGGATACTAAGTTCGGGATCTAACTTTTCCACCAGCCCCTCAATAGTAAGTAGAGTTTTTCCTAATAAAGTTATATCCGACGGAATTTGAATATGATGTTTATATGCAATATTAAACAGTTCCTGAACAGCTTTACCAAGACTAAGTTGGCTTAAAGGGACATCATAATAGTTTTGCTTTAGATACTCCACATCCGCTGTCAGTTGTTTCATATTTACATCATCAGGTACCAAACCCATCTGTGTAATTGCTTTGATAACCCCTCTTGTATTTTGGCGCATCATAGAAATAACTAACGACGCTAAATGCTGTTTTAATTCAGGACTAAGACTTCCAACCATACCAAAGTCCATAAAAACAATAACTTCACCCGGTAAAAAAATGATATTACCAGGGTGGGGATCACCATGAAAAAAGCCTTCAATTAGAATTTGGTGAAGGATAGATTGAACTACCCGTTCAGCTAGTACCTTGCGATTTAGTCCTTGGTTATCCATTTTTTTTAATTCATTTAATTTTATTCCTTCTATGTATTCCATAGTCAGTACTTTTGAAGTTGTATAATCCCAATATACTTTCGGAACACAAATATTAGGATTATACTTAAATTGGTGAGCTACCTTTTCTGCATTTTGCCCCTCTATTGTGTAGTTTAATTCAGCTCGAAGGGATTTAGAGAGTTCTTCAATTATATCGCGTAGCTGATATCTAGCAGCCCACTCTAATCGAATTTCAGCTAGTTCCGCTAAATGCTGTAAAATTTCTAAATCGGTTTCAATGATTTTTTCAATATTAGGACGTTGAATTTTAATTGCTACTCGTTCACCAGATTTCAATAGCCCATAATGGACTTGTCCGATAGAAGCTGCAGCTAAAGGATTTTCTTGAAATTCTTCAAATATATCTTCTATCGCACAATCTAATTCCTCTTCAATAATCTGTTTTACTTCCTGGTAAGAAAAAGAAGATACTTTATCTTGAAGTTGCTCTAACTCATGAATGATATCGGCCGGAATTAAATCCGGTCGAGTGCTAGCAATTTGTCCTATTTTTATAAAGGTGGGACCCAATTCCTCCAAGAACGATCGAATTCGCTCAGCTTTTGTTTTCAAATGAATTTCTTGTTGTTCTACCTTATTAAATCGTTTAGGAAATGAAAGTAAGTCTTGAAGTCCCAATTCCTTAACAATCAACCCAAATCCATTACGAGAAAAGGCCATGGCAATATCACGATAACGTTGAATGTGTCGTATTCTTATTTTCAAGAATCATACATCCTCCTCATAACACACTTACTCCAATTTATTTTTCTGATTCTCTATGTTTGCAATACGCTGTTCTAATCGTTGAATATCTTCTTTAGTTGCTAGATTTAATTCCCCTAATACTTCTTTTGTTTTTGTATTGATTAGCTGTTCCAGCTCTAATTTGGTTTCTTTTCCTTTTTCGTACATCTCTTTAACAAACTCTTTAGATTCCTCTTGACTTAGTTCTCCTCGTTTCACCAATTCATCCGCTATTTTTTTAGCTTGTTCCTGTGTAGTAGCTATCATTCCTAACCCTAATGCCAATCCTTTTTTTATTATGTTTGTCATTAAAGCCAACTCCTCATCATCTATTTCGATTTTACTTATTCAGTAATGAAACTACTTCCATGATTTTTCGTTCAGCCTCTTGTTCTCCAGCTTCTATACACTCTTTAATCTTTGTAATATCAAATGCTTGAAATTGCCCTACTCTTGGACGAAGAATTACATCTGCAAACTGAAGGTTTTTCCTTCTCATTTCAACCATCATAAGAGATAAGGAGCGATTTAATACATCAATTATACTTCTTGGCTCTCTTTCCTCATGCTCCCTCTCCACATCTACAGCAAGTACAATTTCTACTCCTGCTTTTCGCGGGATATCCGTTGGCAAATTATTAAGTATCCCTCCGTCCACTAATACTTTCTCTTCGTGCTTTACAGGTATAAAAAGTCCCGGAACGGATGTCGTTGCTCGAATAGCTAAACTTAAATTTCCTTGTTCAAAAATGAAAGCTTTTCCCTTTTTTAAATCTACGGAAACTACACGAAATGGAATAGGCAGTTGCTCAATTTGAATATTAGCTAATCCCTTTTGCTCTAAAAATTGAAGTAGCATTCCATATAATTTATTTCCTGCCACGAGTCCCCTTTTTCCAATCCCAAAATCAACCATGCGATACGATGGTGTAGTAGTAAGAATAAAATCTTCAATTTCTTCGACATCAATGCCAGCAGCAATTAATCCACCAATGGCTCCTCCCATACTTGTTCCTGCAATAAAATCAATTGGAATGTTATGCTTTTTTAATACTTTTAATACACCAATATGTGCTAACCCCCGTACAGCGCCACCGCCTAAGGCTAAACCTAGTTTCATTATTTTTCCCTTTCCTAAATCTACTCTTTTTATCAATGAGAAGATCTCAAAAACAAAATAATTGTTTTTACAATATCCGTAAAGGATTCCGCTACAATCTATAGAATGTATTTTTATTTATTGGTTTCACTTAATTTATTTTCCCCTCTAAAAAATATAAAATACATAATAGATTTAATAAATAGAACAAAAAAAGCAGTTATTAAGGTCGTCTGAAAGCAAACATTACTTATTATATGTCTCATCAATAAAATCCCTAAAAACTTTTAACTTTCTTCACAATTCTTTCAAAGTAATCACACTTAATCTCGCTATATTAAATAAGTAGTTATTCATATAGGGAAGGTTAGGGGAACTGAAAGTATGAAAGTAAATCGTTCGCTTCATTACATTTTTTGGCGTTGGCATTTTTATGCTGGGCTTTTTATTACACCGCTTCTTATTACGTTGTCACTGAGCGGAATTGGGTATTTATTTCGGGAAGAGGTTGAGGATTTCATCTATAAAGATTTATATTTTGGGAAGAGTGCTCAAACAGAATCTATTTCGATGGCTGATTCTATTTCCTTAACAGAGAAAAAATATCCACATTATAGTGTGACGAAAATTAGTGAGTTTAATGGGGATTATAATACGAGACTTACGATTGCAAATGAATATACGGGACAACAAAAGTATGTGTATTTAGATAGCAATAATCAAATTGTTGGGGATCAAAATGCAAGTGAAACGTTTGCGAATATAATGCGTGAATTACATAGTTCTCTTTTAGTTGGTGGCACTGTCGTCAACTATACTGTAGAACTTGCGGCATGTTGGACAATCTTCTTAATTGCTACTGGGCTCTATATGAGTATACGCCAATTCAAAAACACACCGGCATCCAATAAGCGAGAAAAAGCAAAACGACGTCATTCTATTATCGGTATTATATTTACAATTCCTCTCGTTTTGTTAGTTGCATCTGGATTGCCATGGTCAGGATTTATGGGTAACCAAATTTATAAAATTGCATCGTCGAATGAATCGATCGGATATCCAAAGTTGTATATGGCACCGCCTGAATCAAAGGTAAAAGAATTGCCGTGGGCAACTAGAAAAGAAGCTCCTCCTGAATCGAATTCGAATGAGCCAAAAGCAATTTCAGTTGATACATTACAAAAAGGAATTGAAATAAAGAAGCCATACGTTATTTCACTACCAACTGATCCGAAAGGTGTATTCACCGTTTCAAAATCAAGCGGTTCTGGTATTACGGGCATGGATGTGGCACCAAATGAAGAAATAACAGCTTACTTTGATCAATATAGCGGAGAACTTATTTCCAAAACGGACTATCGTGATTATGGCTTATTTGCACAATGGTTCACTTACGGTATCCCGCTTCACGAAGGTCATTTATTCGGATGGCCCAATAAAATATTATGCTTACTAACGACATTATCTTTATTACTTCTCATTTATTACGGAGTAAAAATGTGGTTAGCAAGAAAACCGAAAGGAAAATTAGCAGCACCGCCAAAGCAAAGAGATAAGAAAAGCATAATCGTTTTCTTTATCATGATGGTTATACTAGGCGCTGTCATGCCTTTATTTGGACTATCTGTATTAGTTATTTTTGCGATTGAACTTCTTATATATGTATTTTCAAAAATACGCTCATAGTGAAAAAGCATTTGTACTACCGTGTACAAATGCTTTTTATTTACTATTTTCTTTTTTTCTACCACTTATTAAAAAGACAATATCTACTATAATAATTGTGCCAATAATTACTTGTGGCACATAATCCATCATAGTAGGACCAATTGGCCTATTCATCATCATATACATTCCAGTTACAAATGAAACGGAAAGTAGCACGAGTAACGTTATTTCAATATGGTCATATAGCTTTTGAAATAATTGCTTCATTTCGCCACCACCTTTACCATATTATAACAAAAAACCACTCTACATGAGTGGTTTTCTTCATCACTGCGCTGTTTTCTTTCGGTACATCTTCCCGTTCCAATAGAAGAATCGTGAAGTGAGACCCCCGTATTTTACAATGCGCCGTGCCATTTTGTGCATATTCTTTTGTGCTGATACTTTTTGATCTGATAAATAAATACCAAGTAATCCTCGGCTTATAAGGCGATGAAACTTCGCATGAGGCAAGTCACCAATGCTCTTCTCTGCTTCTTCTACAAAATGTTTCATACGATCTAATATCACTTGCTCGTTTTCGTAATAACTACAGAAATTTAAATCTCCACCTATACGGTCTTCTTCTTGATCAATGAAATAATCAAGTAAAATATGAAGTCCTTGTACGTAAGGAAAATATCCTTGTCTAATTTTCGCAATATCTTCATCATGTAATTCATCATGAAAGGCATATGCGACAAGACAGAAGATTCCAAGTGTAGAACCAGCACATGCTGAAAATTCAAACCAACTCATCTCCGGTAAGTTTTCTTTATGCGCTTCAAACCATGTTTGTAATCGTGGTTCTCTTTCTTCTAATTTTACATGTTTATGAATTTGCAAATCACAATAATAACAAGCAAGTTCATGAAGAATAGGAGCAATTTTGTCATAGTGCTTCGTTTTCTTTAAAACATCTTGGCATGTTTCAACAAGTTCGTCTAAATAACCACCATCATCTTGATCATCACGATAGCGATAATAATTACCGCCACCTTCTACTTCAGGTGATAATGCCATTAACATAGATTCATGCAACGCGGCAAAATCATTTGGATCAAGTGATGTACTGCGATCACATAAATTATCTAAATAGTCGCTGATCGTTTGATACGCTACGATAAAACGAATACATTCCTCTCGGTGTTCATTTGCTAATAGCGCTAAAATACCACCGCCTTCGCAATGAAACGTTTTATGCTCAATACTTGCGATTGCCTGACTATGAAGCTCATCATTCGGAATATGGTAGGCACGCTCTTTCCACATCGCTAGCTCATGGTGTACAACCGGAAACACATCACGGTATACTTTCGCCATGAGCGTTATGGGATTACTCGGTACGTTCACTTCTTCCTTCATCTCCTCTATTCAATGTACAAATAATTTACTTATTTGTTTCTATTATGTTATTGATGCGTATTTCAGTAAATGACTGAATATAATTCAAAATTTCATCACGCTCATACTCATTTAATAACTCATGGTAACAATTCGGCCATTCTTTAAAAGCCTTATCACTTATTTTAACATTATCAAACCAAGTGCGGACACGTGTTTTATCTACAAGTTTATCCTCACATGCTTGCATTAGCAAGAGCGGAACATCTGGAAAATCATCTATTTTCTTATGGGCAATTTCGATAGACTTAATCAATTCACTATACCAACGTACTGATACTTTGCGCAAGAACAATGAATCATTCTCCATCGCATCTCTCACTTCATGATTACGAGTTGACATTTCCACTGTAAGATTCGTTGCAAATTGCAATTTTGGAGCGATAATATTTAATATTTTTGAGGCAGCTTGCAGCGGTGCAGAAGGTCCAGCTAATACACCTAAACATGGCGAACTTAAAATAATACCGTCTACATCTTCTCTCTTCGTTTCTTGCATCATACGAATGACGATAAGACCACCCATACTATGACCGAATATAAAAATAGGTAACCTATACTTTCTTGCCTCTTTCACCCATAATTTAACTTCCTCTATGTATTCATCAAATGAATCAATATGTCCTCTATTTCTTGAAGTCGTTCCATGTGACGGAAGGTCTCCCATCACGACGTGGTAGCCGTTATGATTCCACATTTCCGCAACGGCTTCATAACGTCCGTGATATTCCATCGCGCCGTGCACAATAACGATTACAGCCTTTGCTTCCTCCGCTTCGTAATTCCACATACGAACCTCCTCCATTTCACTCTTTTTCATAATTTGATACACTGAAACTAGTCTCTAGGAAAGGAAGGCTTTACATGATATATCCTTATAAAGAAAAAAATCCGAAAATTGCGAGTAGTGCTTTTATCGCTGACTACGTTACCATTACAGGTGATGTTTCCGTTGGCGAAGAATCAAGTATTTGGTTTAATACAGTCATACGCGGCGATGTTTCACCAACAATCATCGGAGACCGGGTAAATGTACAAGATCAATGTACACTCCACCAAAGCCCACAGTATCCTCTTATTTTAGAAGATGACGTTACAGTTGGGCATCAAGTTATTTTACATAGCTGTCATATTAAAAAAGATGCTTTAATTGGAATGGGATCTATTATATTAGATGGTGCTGAAATTGGCGAAGGAGCCTTTATCGGTGCTGGCAGCCTCGTTTCACAAGGAAAGAAAATCCCGCCAAACACGTTAGCTTTCGGTCGTCCAGCGAAAGTCGTTCGTGAATTAACAGAGGAAGACCGTAAAGACATGGAGCGAATTCGCACGCAATACGTTGAAAAAGGTCAATATTATAAATCACTACAAAAATGATTTTACTGCTGCCATAACACTGGCAGCTTTTTTATATAAAATCTAACTTTTTCTTTACAAAACATTATTACTCCCTCAACAAAATCTTATTAAAATAAAAGCTAATATCTCCATATATATGTAAACGAGGGAGGAGAATTTTCATGAAGGTCAGTGGACTGTATAAAATAGAATGTTACATTTTCAAAGGAATTAACCGATACTTTGATCAAAAAACGTTAAACGTCTTTTTCAGCAATATTACTCATATCGGTGGCGCGACTTTCTCCATCGCACTCACACTGTTCTTTTTAATTTTCGCAGATGGAACTTTGCACCAAGCTGCAATTGCAACTGCTATTTCGTTAGCAATTAGCCATGTCCCTGTGCAAATATTAAAAAGATGGTATCCACGAAAACGTCCTTATTTAACAATTCAAGATGCAAAATATCCAGTCCATCCATTACAAGACCACTCTTTCCCGTCTGGTCACACAACAGCTGTTTTCTCTGTCTTTATTCCATTTATTTGCTATGATCCAAGCTTACTTATTTTCCTATTACCGTTAGCATTATGCGTTGGTATTTCGCGCATTTATTTAGGGCTTCACTATCCGTCTGATGTATTCGTCGGTATGTGCCTCGGCACTTGCTCTGGCATCATCTCTTTTTATCAATTCATCCCACTTTTCACATAAAGGAGTGATATGATGAGAGTCGCCATTTTTACCGATACTTTTACGCCACAAGTGAATGGAGTTGCGAAGACGTTAGAGCGGTTAACACGATATTTTCAGAAAGAAAAAATCGCCTATTCTGTTTTCGCTCCTCAGCATACAGCTGAAGATAATTTCGTAGCGAATGTGAACAAGATGAGAAGTATCCCGTTAACAATATTATATCCAGAATGTCGCTTTTCTTTTCCTACTCCGCGCATTAAACGAGAACTTCTTTCCTTTAAACCTGACATGATTCACATTGCTACACCTTTCAACATGGGACTTTGTGGATTGTATTATGCAAAAAAGTTAAACATACCAGTTGTCGGTTCTTATCATACTGATTTCGATGCTTATTTACGTTATTACAAAATCGAATTTCTCTCCAATATGCTTTGGAACTATTTAAAATGGTTTCATAGTCATATGCAAAAAAATTTCGTTCCATCCCCTGAAACATTACATCAATTAAAACATAAAGGCTTTCAGGCCCTCTCCATATGGGGACGTGGTGTAGATTGCAATCTCTTTCATCCAGCTTATAATACAGACCTATTCCGAAAAAAATATAATATTACAGCGAAGTACGTCCTTTCCTATATTGGACGGATTGCTCCTGAGAAAGATATTGATACGTTGCAAAATCTTATCGTTAAATCAACGCATACTCGAAACGATATTCATTGGCTCATCGCAGGAGACGGTCCTCTAGCAACAAGTCTTCGTGAAGATGTTTCGAAAACAAATGTCACTTTTACTGGCTATTTACAAGGCGTGGATTTAGCTGAAGCATATGCTTGTTCTAACTTGATGGTATTTCCATCAACTACTGAAACATTTGGAAATGTCGTACTTGAATCGCTTGCATGCGGCACACCTGTCATCGGTGCAAATAGTGGTGGAGTTAAAAATATTATTACAGATGGAAAAACGGGAGTTCTTTGTCCGCCCAAAAATGAGGACGCATTTCTATCATCCATTTATTCTTTATTACAAAGTGAAGAAAAACTGGAGCAGATGGGAATAGCAGCTTCATCTTATGCGAAATCAAAAAGCTGGGATGAGATCTTTCGTGGCTTGCTTAACCAATATGAAGAAGTCCTTCAGCATAACGAATCAGAGTTACTTGCTTAAATAGAAAAACTCCCTTCAAAAAAACGAAGGGAGTTTATTACACAGTTGTAAACTTTACTTAAATAAAGTGAAACTTTAATCAGTGGGGGTTTTCTTCATCCCCCACTGATTATTAGTTGAACCAATCGGACTTTTATGGGCAGCCCGACCCCCACCTAACTTCTTTGCTTTTCCTGAATTTTGAGGTGGGGGTCTTACTGCCCATTAAAGTCGGATAAATAATACACAAGGTGAAATATCACTTTATTCCTATATTCATTATAACAAAAATAAACATAACTAAATAGACTTGTAATAAAAACCCATAAAAATTAAAATATGGTTATACAGTATTTTAACTGTATAGTGATTTTAAGAAATCCCCCTTAAAATCAACTTACTCACATACCTTTATACAGTAATTGTTCCCCAATTTCTGTATACCAAAAAACCTTTCATTCATTTGAAAGGTCTTTTTGAGCCTGCACATATTCTTCTTTCGTATTCACATTTATAAACCAATCCGCATTTGCTTGTACATCTTCACCAGCAATATATTTCACATTACATTGTGATAAAAGCTGACCCATACTTCTTTTTTCTTCCTGAAGCAAAGCATAAATCTTTTCTTTCACGCGGTTATGATACGCCGCAAGTAACGGTTGTTTCCTTCCATTAATAATAGGTACAACCGCATCGTATTCCTTGCTCGTTTGCTCGAGCAAAATGGTAAACCATTCTTGCGAAACATTTGGCGCATCGCAAGGCATAATAGCGTACCAATCTGCTTCTATATATTCCATTCCTGATACAATTCCAGCAAGTGGTCCGTCCCCTTTATAATGCGGAATATCTTCGATAACAGGAACTTGTACGAATTGCTCTACTCGCTCTTTTATATCGGAATGACTAATGACTACAACTTCTTGGAGCGCACTTGTCATCACTTTCAAAATATGCTCAATAAACGTACTCCCTTGCCAGCTTGCTAATGCTTTCGGCTCACCGAATCTACTCGACATACCGCCCGCTAATACAATTCCAGCCCACTTACTCATTGGCGATGCAACTCAAATGTAATATGACCTAATTCTGGTAAAATTAATTTATTCATCGCAAGACGAACTGCGCCGCTAGATCCTGGCATCGAGAAGACTACTTTGCGCCCAATTGTACCACCAATCGCTCTACTTAACATTGCGCTGCTTCCGATATCTTCTAAATAACTAATCATGCGGAACAACTCACCAAATCCAACAATTTCTTTATGTAATAACGCTGATACTGCTTCAATCGTCACATCGCGTTTCGTAATGCCAGTACCGCCATTTGTTAATACAACATCTACATCTTCTCTATGATAACCATCTAAAACTGCTTGCTGAATACTTTCTTTATCGTCTTTTACAATTTCATAAGATGTCACTGTATGGCCTGCTTCTTTTAACAATTCATGTAATAGTTGTCCGCTCTTATCTGTCTCTTCTGTACGTGTATCGGAAATCGTCACGATCTTACAACGCACTTCTTTTGGCGCTTGTTTTTTATGTTCGGTTACGCTCATTTTTTATCTTTCCTTTCATTTCATTGTAAAATTATGTATGAATCAAAGAATTCAACATGATACAATATAAGTATATTTATCCATATAAAGGAGCTTTTCATGATTCAAAATATAAAACGATACGTACCCATTATACCATTCTTAATTATATTATCCCTTTTTCAATGCATCGCTTACGGGTTCGATATTAACTTTTTAAAATTGTATGCTATTATGCCTGATGGTGGTATTACTCACTCTACAGGAATAGTTTCCACATATGTATCAGATAGATGACACTATATACTTCTTAAAAAGGAGATTCATTATGGAACTATACAAAAAATTAACAACAACATTCATCCTCTTATTCGTCGCTTCCATCACTGTCGGCTTTTCCTTAAAAGGAGCAATCCCATACGCGACATTGGTGAGCATTATATTTGCAACACTATTTTTACTAAGCAGTGCTTTTTGCGCAGGCAAAGCACGTAAAATGAAAGGATAATTACATATGTTCAAGAAGAAACCAATCCTTTGTAAATCATGCGGGAAAGAAATACAAACGTATGAAAAAGCGTGGATTCATATGCCATTTCCGCCAAGTGGTATGACTAATATAAGAAAGTATATTGAACTAGAAGGACACATTTATTGTAGCTCGTGTATTGAAATAATGAACAAAAACTAGTAAATACAAAAGGTGGGCTTATATTGTTTGAATCAAACCGTATCCAGTTACGAAAGTTTTCCGAAGATGATATTCTAACGTATTATAAATGGCATAATGATATAGACGTTATGAGTTCAACTACACTTAACCTTGATAAATATTCCTTTCAAGATACAGAAAAACTTTGCCAGCAATTTATTCATTCTCCAAACGCTAAGAGCTATATCATTGAAGAAAAAGCTACGAACCTTCCAATTGGCATTACTTCTTTAATTCATATTGATTCGTATAATCGAAACGCTGAATGCATTATTGATATTGGTAAAAAGGATTACTGGGGGCAAGGTTATGGGAAGGAAGCTTTCACCTTATTATTGAATTATGCATTTTTAGAATTAAATTTACATCGCCTTTCTTTACGAGTATTTTCTTTTAACGATAGAGCAATTAAATTATATAAATCACTCGGTTTTCAACATGAAGGAACTTGTAAAGAAGCTATATTCCGCAACGGCACTTGGCATGACATTGAACTCTTCGCTTTATTCCAACGTAATTATAAATAAAAAAAGCTTTGCGCTCACCGCGCAAAGCTTTTTTTCATATATTATAGACCAGCTTGCTCTTTTAAAGCTGCAGCTTTGTCTGTACGTTCCCATGATAGATCTACATCAGTACGTCCGAAGTGGCCGTAAGCTGCTGTTTGTTTGTAAATTGGGCGACGTAAGTCTAGCATTTTAATAATACCAGCTGGGCGAAGATCGAAGTTGTTACGAACTAGTTCTACTAGTACGTCTTCAGATACTTTACCAGTGCCGAATGTATCAACTGAAATTGATACTGGTTGCGCTACACCGATTGCGTATGCAAGTTGTACTTCTGCTTTTTCAGCAAGACCAGCTGCTACGATGTTTTTCGCAACATAACGAGCTGCATATGCTGCAGAACGGTCAACTTTTGTTGCATCTTTACCAGAGAATGCACCGCCACCGTGGCGAGCGTATCCACCGTAAGTATCAACGATGATTTTACGTCCTGTTAAACCAGCATCACCTTGTGGTCCACCAATTACGAAGCGGCCAGTTGGGTTAATGAAGAATTTTGTTTCTCCATCGATTAATTCTGCTGGTACTACAGCTTTAATTACGTGCTCTTTTAAGTCGCGATCGATTTCTTCCCATGTAACATCTGGGTGATGTTGTGTAGAAATTACGATAGTATCAACACGTACTGGTTTACCATTTTCATCATACTCAACTGTAACTTGCGTTTTTCCATCCGGACGTAGGTATGATAATGTATCATCTTTACGTACTTCAGTTAAACGGCGAGCTAATTTGTGAGCAAGCGAGATTGGAAGTGGCATTAACTCTTGTGTTTCATTACATGCGAAACCAAACATTAAACCTTGGTCTCCTGCACCAATTGCCTCAATCTCAGCGTCAGTCATTTGACCTTCGCGTGCTTCTAGCGCTTGGTCAACACCCATAGCGATGTCAGCAGATTGCTCATCGATAGATGTTAAAACTGCACAAGTTTCTGCATCGAATCCGTATTTTGCGCGTGTGTAACCAATGCCTTGAATTGTTTCACGAACGATTTTTGGAATATCTACGTAAGTAGAAGTCGTAATTTCCCCCGCTACCAATACTAAACCAGTTGTTACAGTTGTTTCACAAGCTACACGTGCATTTGCGTCTTTTGATAAGATCGCATCTAAAATTGAATCAGAAATTTGGTCACAAATTTTATCTGGATGTCCTTCAGTTACAGACTCAGATGTGAACAGATGACGTTTTTTTGTCATGTGGTAAACCTCCCTACAGTAATTGTATATATTGTACGGAACTCATCCTTAATTTGCCACAGATTGCGACATACATTTATTCTCCCACACAAGCATACAGAAAAACCTTTCCTACATAATAGAGAGGAAAGGTTTAATTTGCTACTTGCATACTGCTTTTTGCCCTTCGCTCTTATCGTTCGAGACCTGTAGCCTCGCACAGGTTTTAGCACCTATTCACTTGTGTTTACCAATACAAGTGAGGTTGCTGGGCTTCATCGGGCCTGTCCCTCCGCCAGCTCGGGATAAGAGAGTATCCGTCCCAACCTATACTAAAGAAATGATATTCATTTGTCAATTAATATTCACATTTTCCTGAAAGTTTTTCTCAGTGCGCCTGAAATGAAATATTAATAAGGAAATAATGCATTCACACAAACAAAAAGAAATAAATAGTATACATTATTTATATAATTGTGTTATACTCTTGTTGGGGATTACGAGAAATATTTCATTAAATGAAAAGGATGGTATATAAATATGAGTACTGTGAATGTCCAAATTGGTTTACACGAATTATTGAACGGAAGCAATGCACAGATTCAACTAAGTGTTCCGCAATTAGTGGAAAAAGTATTAATGCGAGATGAAGGGAAATTAACTTCGACTGGTGCCGTTTCTGCTTCAACTGGAAAATATACAGGACGTTCTCCTAAAGATAAATTTATTGTGAAAGAAGCATCGGTTGCTGACAAAATTGCTTGGGGAGCAGTGAACCAACCGATTTCTGAAGAACATTTTAATAAATTATATACGAAAGTTTTAGAATACTTAAAAGAGAAAGAAGAGTTATTCGTCTTCAAAGGATTTGCAGGCGCTGACCGCAATTACCGCCTACCAATTCAAGTTATTAATGAATATGCATGGCACAATCTATTTGTACATCAATTATTCATTCGTCCAACTGAAGAAGAATTAACAACTCATGAATCAGAGTTCACAATTGTTTCTGCACCGAATTTCAAGGCTGATCCAGCTGTTGACGGCACAAACTCTGAAGCATTTATTATGGTTTCATTCGAAAAACGTATCGTACTAATTGGTGGTACAGAATACGCTGGAGAAATGAAAAAATCAATCTTCTCTATTATGAACTTCTTATTACCTGAACAAGATATTCTTTCTATGCATTGCTCTGCAAACGTAGGTGAAGAAGGCGATGTAGCACTATTCTTCGGTTTATCTGGAACAGGTAAAACAACATTATCTGCTGATCCAAACCGTAAATTAATCGGTGATGATGAGCACGGTTGGTCTGATAACGGTGTATTCAATATTGAAGGCGGTTGCTACGCGAAATGTGTAAACCTTTCTCACGAGAAAGAACCACAAATTTTCGATGCAATCACATTTGGATCTGTTTTAGAAAACGTTATCATTAATGACCAAACGCGTATCGCAGACTATAACGATACTACTTTAACAGAAAATACTCGTGCTGCATACCCTATGCATGCGATCGACAATATCGTACTGCCAAGTGTTGCAGGACACCCAAATACAATTATCTTCTTAACTGCTGATGCATCTGGCGTATTGCCTCCAATCAGTAAGTTATCAAAAGAACAAGCTATGTACCACTTCTTAAGTGGTTACACTAGTAAACTAGCAGGAACAGAGCGCGGTGTTACATCTCCGCAAGCAACATTCTCAACTTGCTTCGGTTCACCATTCTTACCACTTGATGCATCTCGCTATGCTGAAATGCTTGGTGAAAAAATCGAGAAACACGATGCGAAAGTATTCTTAGTAAACACTGGCTGGACTGGTGGCGAATACGGCGTTGGTAAACGTATGAACTTAGGTTACACTCGTGCAATGATTCAAGCAGCATTAAACGGTGAACTTGCGAAAACTGAAACAGCTAAACATGACATCTTCGGTCTTGAAGTTCCACTTCACGTACCAGGTGTACCTGACGAAGTGTTAATGCCTGAACAAACTTGGGCTGATAAAGCTGCTTACAAAGCAAAAGCAATCGAACTTGCAAATGAATTCAAAGCTAACTTCAAAAAGTTCGACAGCGTATCTGAAGACATTATTAACTTAGGCGGCCCAATCGCTTAAGTGCAAACTTTCTGTTGGAATCACCCTTTACTCATATGAATAAGTGTCGTGTAACCGTAAAGTTTCGCGTACTCACCGACAAAACCCAATGCGGCTTAACGGTTACACACACTTACATAAAAAAGAAGCTTACGTTTTTTACGTAAGCTTCTTTCTATATCTTCTCTCTTCATCTATGATTTCTCTCAATAAATCACAGAAAATTCATTCTATAATCATTCGTTTTTTATTTTTTCATGATACAATTTACATATACAGGAAAGGGGGAGGCCTATGAAAAATTTTTCTCGTACAGGAAAAATTTTATTCAGTTACGGAGCGATTCAAATGTTTTGGGGACTTGTAATGCTTAACGTTAATGTATTTGAGCATACAAGCGAAACAATAAAATATGTTATTCTAATTACCGGAATAGTTTTTTGTATTATATCCAACTTTTTTAAAGAACATAAAAGTCATACTATTACGTGATTTTATGTTAACTTATTGGAAGCAGAAACCTGTATTTTATGAAAAGTTTCGCTTCCTATTGTACTATTCATCGCCGGATCCCTTATTCCAGGGTAAATTCATTTTTACACATATAACTTACGGATATATCCCTCGCTAGATCCTCTATTCCATCTAAAAAGAGGCTTTTTATCTTTTGGTTAGTTCCTTTTCATCTTTCATACTATAATAACCTAAGTTAACGACGATTAAAAAATAACCGCCCATAATCCCTACTGCAAATGCCCACATAACCATATGGTGCTCAATTTCGTACATAATAATAGCGCCCAAAATAGCAGCCGCAAAACGATTAAACATACCGAGCGTCGGTGCTTTCGTTTTCTTTACGATACTATCTCCAAGCTTCTCAATTCGTCTCCCTAAAAGCCACACGCAATACATACTTACAATAAGTCCAATTCCTGCACCTAAAAAATGTGCTGAAAACGGTGTTACCATCCAGCCTAGCAAAAGAAAACCTAGTATATAATACGATTGAATTTTAAACGACCTTAACGACATACTAATCATGCTGTTCTCCTCTTCTTCAGTAATTTTTATCTATCCAACAAAAGACTTCTTTCAAGTTCATACTACTTAAACCCATTTCACTCAAATTAAAAAACAACATAAACACAATGTTTATGTTGTTTAAATGTTTTTAGAAAATAATATTATACAAGATTTCCAACATCATATTTTCATAATTTGTGACGTTTTTTCAAACATTTTTCGTCCATTTATGAAAAAATTGATATCAATCTATGAACATACGGATATGATGTAATAAGTACACAAATAAAGGGGGCGTCTAATGATTTATTTTTTAATGGCTCTCATTCACCTCATTATCCCTGCACTTATTGGACTTTCATTGTATTGGTACACGAAAAACCATAGTATTTTCTACGCTGTCCTCGGTGTCCTTCTTCCAGGTATTATTCTTATCACACTCTTCCGTATTCCATTTTTAAACTTAATTCCTCTTGTTACTGCTATCTTATTTCTCATATTCTTACCAAAAATAAAAAAATAGGAAAGCAGATCATAGGTGATCTGTTTTCCTATTTTGATATAGGTTCCCCCGCAGTAGAATGCACTTTTACTTTCTCCGATTTCACAAACCATAAACCGAAGAAAATAATAATTCCACCGATTATTTGTTGAAACGATACATATTCATTTGCCCATACAGCTGCAAATAAAACAGCTACAAGTGGCGTTATATACATATATACCATCGTATGTGACGCTCCAATTTTTTGAACACCAACATACCACATCACTAAACCAAATACTGTTACAAAGAAAATAGAATATAGTAAAGCGAATAGTGTTATTCCATGTGTAATGTGAAATGGCATTATAAATACGTATGGTCCACTTAAAAGCAAGAGTGGAATCGCGCCAACTAGTGCTGACCATGCGGTAACACGTAGCGCTGAATATTTTTTAATTAATGGGCTTGCTAAAACAGGATAAAGCCCCCAGCATATTGATGTAATGAGTCCAATCCCATTTCCATAAAAAGAACTAGCAAGTGAATTCCCAGCTACTAAAACTAAGGCTGCACCACAAAAGGCAATGATTGAACCGATAAGCTTTCGAGAAGAAAACTTTTCTTGTTTTAAGATAATCGCAAATACAGTTGTAAAAATAGGTGAAATAGAAATGAGTAAAGAGGCATTTGTAGCGGATGTATATTTTACAGTTTCCATAAATAACGTTTGATACAGTACAATACCTACAACGCTAACGATAATTAATCTAGGTATATCCTTGCGCTCCATATAAACCGACTTTTCAATAAAAAATGTAAGGAGTAACATAAGCGGTGCCGCTGATATCATCCGAAGTGCAGTAAACTCAATTGCTGTAAATTCTAAAAGTCCATATTTCGCAATCGTAAAATTAATCCCCCAAATAATAACGACTGCTAAAATTAATAATTCAATTCCCCATCTTCTCATGCGTATCCCCTCCGCAAATATTATTATACAGAAAATTCAATCATATGTACATTTCATTATGTGAAAAAACCTTTGTATTGTATGAAACGTTTTGGTACATGAAATTATATCGGCGATTTTCTGAATATATCAGCGTAACTCCGATTATATCGGCGATTTTTCGAATATATCAGCGCAACTCGAATTATATCAGCGATTTTTTAAATATATCGACTTATCAACAAAAAACGACAAAAATAGCAGCTTATTCAATAAAAAAAGTGGTTCCAAAATACATTTTGGAACCACCTTTCCTTTACTACACTCGAACATGTAACTTCATATTTGGATTATAAAATTGGCTCGGGCTCTTCAGTTGAAAAGTCCCTCCACCTTCATGCCAATCAACTGTTAACTTATCATCCATAAATACAAGCTTTGTGCGATCTGCGATAAAGCTAAACTTGCTTGATTCAATATCCACATCGCGCTCATCTTTTTCTGCTACAGCTACTAAATCGATAATTCCGCTCATTACACAACCGCAACCTTCATTATCGTAAAATAACTTTATATATTTCGCTTCATTTGGAATCGTATCCACAATCTTTTTATATGCTGCTTCTGTTACAGTAACGTACATACTCTAATCTTCATCCTCTCTTCTCGTATCCTTCATATATTGTACCATCATTTTTCTTTAAAGATATATACAGAAAATTATGAACAATATACAATGTATGTAGTAAAGGAGGTTGTATCACCCATGCTCAAATTACTACGATACCCCATCTTCCTAGGTCTACTCGGTAGCTTTTTTATTTCTAGCGGTATAGTATTACACCATATATTTCCCTATACTCCTTCTATTGGTTGGATTTTAGGTTTTATTTGTTTTCTATCCGCTTCTTATTTTGCTATAAAAAACAAAAACATCTAATTAATTCAAGGAGGATAACATGCCAACTTTAAAAGAAATAGAACAATCACTCAATCATTTATTCGAAATAGAAAAATACGGAAAAGACAGTGCCTTTAGTCGATTTATCCCGGCCGTATATGATCCTATCCCATTTCCATGGCAAAATTTTTTTGAAGCCAATTTTATTGAGCTATTTAACGGTCTTATGATACGAGGAGCTGAAACTGTAAATAAAGTATTTTTAGCTGTTTTTCCTACAAATGACGTTCTTGAAACATTCATTTCACAATCCACATCTGGTGATTTACTTTTTATGCACCACCCACTTGTAATGGAATGCGGTGATCCGCTTGGAAAATCAGGTCGTGGTTTTATTCCAATACCTGAAAAATATTTGCAAGCGATAAAAGAAAAACAACTTTCTATATATACATGTCACGGACCAATGGATATTCATCAAACGCATGGAACGAGCATTTCAATTGCAAAAGTCTTACATGCTCACGTAGTTGACAGCTTTGCATATGAAGGCCCCGAACAAGAGCCAGTTGGCCTTATTTGTGAAATAGATGAAACATCCACAGAAGCACTCCAAAAGCGTCTAAAAAATCTCTTCCATATTCCTTATACAGACTTCGAAGGTAAACAACATGATTCTATCAAAAAAATTGCAATTATTGCGGGATGTGGCGATGTCGTTTCTCTCATGAAAGAAGCAGAAGCAAAAGGTGCTGAAGCATATATTACAGGGGAAATCCATTGCCATATCGACAATGATTACGGTAAACAGAAATACTCCCTCATTATGGATTACGTAAAAGAAACGAATATGTCACTCATCGGTGTATCACACTCTGCCTCTGAATATTTAGTGAAAGAAACATTGATGTATGATTGGTTTAAAGAGAATTTTGAAGTGGATGTTACTTTGGTTCCACAGGAAAAATGGTGGTTATAAATTTTTAAAGAGATAGCTAATTTAGCTATCTCTTTTTACTAAACTTAAAATAGAAAAAAATTCGATATACGATACACTTTCACCCTACTGTTAAAATCTAAACACACAATACAATCAACCACACAAAAATATAGAATTCCTAATATACATATAGTAGTTCTATTTTAAAAACTAGATTTTCAAAATATAGAAAGGAGAACATGCATGTACCCACGTAATTGTTTTAGTTGCGATGGCAGACGCCCCATTGGTTCTAACGGGAACACTGGACCCACTGGTAACACCGGATCTACCGGTATCACCGGACCCACTGGAAGCACTGGACCTTCTGGCATCACCGGATCCACTGGCATCACTGGACCCACTGGAGCTACCGGCGCTACTGGGGGTACAGGAGCTGGCTTACAAAGTACTA
>NZ_DALYZR010000004.1:235815-274342 GCF_031983925.1 Bacillus sp. (in: firmicutes)
ATACGAGCAGCGGCTATGTTGTAAAAAAGGATGCACCTCAAGGATTTCCTAATGTCTCTTCAGATTATATCGTATTAGTAGAAAGTGGGGCTACTGGACCCACTGGAAGCACCGGACCTACCGGCATCACTGGGCCCACTGGAGCTACCGGCGCTACTGGGGGTACAGGAGCTGGCTTACAAAGTACTACCGCCTTTAGTCTTGCAGCCGCTCCCAACTATAAAGCCGGACAAGTTGTTACTTATACGAGCAGCGGCTATGTTGTAAAAAAGGATGCACCTCAAGGATTTCCTAATGTATCTCCAGATTATATCGTATTAGTAGAAAGTGGGGCTACTGGACCCACCGGCAGCACCGGACCTACCGGCATCACTGGACCCACTGGAAGCACCGGATCCACTGGTATCACTGGACCTGCCGGCATCACCGGACCCACTGGAAGCACCGGATCTACTGGCATCACCGGACCTGCTGGTAACACCGGATCTACTGGAAGCACTGGACCCACTGGAAGCACCGGATCCACCGGCATCACTGGACCCACCGGGCATACTGGACCCACTGGAAGCACCGGATCTACTGGCATCACCGGACCTGCTGGTAACACCGGATCTACTGGAAGCACTGGACCCACTGGAAGCACCGGATTCACTGGCATCACTGGACCCACCGGAAGCACCGGACCTTCTGGCATCACTGGGTCCACTGGAAGCACCGGACCCACTGGCATCACCGGATCTACCGGCATCACTGGACCCACCGGGCATACTGGACCTACCGGAAACACCGGACCTACCGGAAACACCGGACCCACCGGCATCACTGGAAGTACTGGACCCACTGGCTCCGCTGGTAGTGCTTCAGCAAAAAGTATTGTGTTTCAAGGAACAAATGCTGGTTTTCAACGTATAGCGGGATCTCCTGGAATTGACTCCAATGTTATTCCGTATGTCACTGCTGGATCTGGTAGTATAGTTGGTTTTACGGCGTCTATAAATGTAAATAACTTACCTGCTGCTGTTTATACAATTGATATTTGCAGGAATGTCCCTACAAACCTCACCGCTCCTACTTCCAGTTACATTCTAACTACTATTACTTTAACTACCACAGACAAAATTACCGGAACTATAGTATTTTCCATTAAACCGACGGATACTGGTTCCGGACAAATTCAAGTATTTAATCCTACTCCCGCAGTAGGTCCCGCTACTGTAACTTGGACTAGTATTACAACTGGAAACCTTGTTTCGAGAGGAGATGCTATATCCCTTTATATTAACCCTGGAATTACTGCGAGTGCTGTATATTCTATTTTTCTAATCACTGACATATAACCCACACTTAAAACCATTTATTCCACAAAAAAGACCCAAGATTCGGGTCAACAAATAACAGACAAGTTCATTATATACTTTTACTGTAAAATAACCACATTTTGGATTTTTCCGCATACTGCACTAATAGTGTGAACAATTTTGAATTTTTATTCAAAAAAAAAAGGGAGTTCACTCTCAAATAAGTGATCTCCCTTTTTAAAATAACTTTTCATGATATCGGCAATACAACCTTCACCGTCGTTCCAACACCAACTTCACTTTCAAAACTTATTTTACCGTTGTGATCTTTAATAATTTTTTCTGTAACTACTAAGCCTAAACCTGTTCCCGTTTCTTTTGTTGTGTAAAAGGCTTCATTTAGCTTCGGGATTTTGTCTTTTGGAATGCCGCAACCTTCATCCTTAACTTGAACAATGATTGCATCTTCTACAGTCACTTTAATCGTAATCGTTCCGCCAACTGACATTGCTTCAATCGCATTTTTAATTAGATTAAAAAACACTTGTTTTAATCGTTTTTCATCGCATGTAATCGATGGTATGTCTTTACTATAAATACCTTGTATGTGCACACCTTGATTTAAAGCAGGCTTCCCCATAACTCGAATAACATAAGCGATAATTTCTTCTATATTATGAACTTCTGATTCTATTGATTTAGATTTCTCAAATCCACTAAGTTCTGTAGCGATTGTATGAATTCGTTCTACTTCTTGTTTCATAATATCACTATATATTTTATCCTCTGGATATTTAACCGCTTGCTTATTTACAAATTTATCTAAATTAGCTAAAGGTCTTTTAATTTTGGAACCAATAACTGTAGCCATTTTCCCAACAGTTGCTAATTTTTCTGTTTGTTGTATTTCTTTATTCATCATCTCAAACGTACGAACGTAAGATTGGAATCTTAAAAACATAATCCAACATATGATAGTAAATACGCTATATAATGCCATCGGGATTAAAACGAGTGATGAGTGAATCATGATTCCTATAAGAGCATATTTTCCAACAAGTATGCTCGGAACTAACCAAAAATATCTTTTATTCACAAAAAGTGGGGCAAATAAAATAAAAAATCCTTCTACTATATTCCCACCATCAAACTCAGCATCACTACCGTAGTAAATCATAATATTATGGATAAAATCTAATAGATTATACCCAATTAGAATAATATACTTTACTGCAAATGGATTTTTCCATTTCATAAAGTATATTCCAATGCAAAATAAAAACACCATCAGAAAATAAAGCCATAAACCTAAACCATCTTCAAATTGTCCTACTCCTTCTTGCTCTCCTCCTATTAAAGGTACAATAAATTCGTAGGCAAGATCGTATACAAAAAATATAATTAAAAATAAACTTAAATATATTTTCAGCGCCTTCATTTCTTCATTTTTAAATATACCGTCTTTATTCATATGGTAACTCCTAGCTTTTCTCCCACTTGTATTTCATTATTTCCACACTTTTTTGGAAGAATAATATCTATTCTCGTTCCCTTATCTCTTTCACTTGAAATATGTAACGTACCAAGGTGTTCGTTGACAATTCGATCTGCTACCGTAAGTCCCAAACCAATTTTATCTTGTTTTGTTGTATAAAAAGCTTCTGTAACACGAGCCACATTTTCTTTCTTAATACCGTAACCATTATCGATTACACTTAATATTACATAATCTTGTCCTTTATTTTCTAATCGTAACTCTAATGTGCCACCTTGCTCCATCGCCTCCAGAGCATTTTTTATGACATATAGAAAGACCCCTCTTATTTTTCGCTCATCACATTCAACTTCTATTATCTTTTCTTCGATATTAGACATAAGCTGGACAGTAGATTCATTCATTTTTTCTCGAAGAATTGCTACTGCTTGTAATGCAATTTCACCTATATTATGTTTTTTATAAATAGAGGGTTTACATGTAGCAACTTCCATCAATTCACTTATCATATTATTCATATTTTCTATTTCAAAAATCATCTGTTTATAAATAGGGTCCTCTTCATGCTTCTCTCGTTGTAATTGCGTAAACCCTTTTAATGAAGCAAGTGGATTTTTAATTTCATGTCCCACTGTCGCTGCCATCTTTCCGATTACTGCTAATTTTTGTGATTCACTAGCACTCTTAATACTTTCCTTTACCGCTGAAAGGTATTGTATAAATCGATTTAAAATGATATATGCCGCTATTAATATGAGTGTATACATAATGAGGTACATAAATCCTTTTACTTCCTTTAATACAAATAAGTAAATTACATATTTCCCTACAATAGTTGAAAGTACAAACACAAAATATTTTTTATTTAAAAATATAGGTACAAAGAAGATGAAAATAATTTCTATTATATTTACCCCATCAAATGCCGCCTTATTATAAAGCATATACGAAAATATGTTAGCAATTTCTATTCCTATGTATGCAAATACACATGCATATTTCACAAAATTCACTTTCTCTTTTTTTATTAAATATACATTTACACCGAGTATTGCAGTTCCGCAAATAACTTGCCATAGTATGCTATGTCCCTTATCCGTTAGTGATTTATTTTCTAATACGATTGCATAGAGAATTTGGTATGAAACAACAATGACGTATAGCACCCACAAAAAGATTTTGGCATTCCTTTCTTCTTCTTTATATGATAGAAAACTTTCTTTCACTTCAACACCCCTTCAACATAATATCTCGAAGAATACCATTTATTATAATAAATGATTTTCTTATACAAACAAAGATAAATCGAACATTTGAGGAAAATCATCCCAACGTTTTAATACTTTCAGACGATATGTAATCATAAAAATTATAAACAATAATACGTATATTATGTGGGAGAGATTTTATATAAATGGTAAAAAATGAAGGAAAGCTTGGTGTCTTAATAGAACGAAATCCTACGCTCCTGGCGTATGAATAGGAGGCTCATTCATGTTTGTTACCGTCGAGAAAGATGTGCATATTTTTGTGCAAGATGTTAATCCCGGTCCCAGTAGTAAAACCGTGTTCTTCTTTCACAGTTGGCCTTTAAATCATCAAATGTACCAATATCAGCTCAACGTATTACCACAGCACGGTTTCCGCTGCATCGCTATGGATATACGCGGAAATGGGCAATCCGATAAACCATGGACTGGTTACACATACGATCGTTTAGCAGACGATATCGCCATTGTCCTAGAAGCACTTCAAGTCGAAAATGCTACATTAGTCGGTTTCTCAGTAGGCGGTGCTCTTTCCATTCGGTACATGTCTCGCTATAATGGTCAACGTATTTCTAAACTTGTATTAATCGATGCCGTTTCCCCCTCTTTCGTTAAAAATCAAGAATCTCCCTATGGTGTCCCAAAAGAACAAGCAGATACTCTCATTAATCAAATGTATGCTAATCTACCTAAATTTTTAAATGATTTGTCTTTATCATTTTTTAATAGAAACTTAGGATCCGCTACGTTAGAATGGTTTTCTTATCTCGGTATGCAGTCTGCTTCCTATGCTCTCATCAAAATATTGCAAGCAGCCGCAAATGAAGATGTAACGAAAGATTTAAGTAAAATTAACGTGCCAACAAAAATATTCCACGGTATTCACGATCAACTTATCCCATACAAAAGCGCTGAACTTACGCAAAAGCGTATTAAAAATTCTCAGTTACATCCTCTCACCAATAGTGGTCACGGCTCCCCAATCGATCAAGCGGATGAATTAAACGAAGAACTTATAAAGTTTTTGCATTCATAAAAACCTATGCCAAATCGTATCGATAGGAACGTAGTTTTCAAAAACGTTAAAATTCACACATTTCTCACAAATCAATTGATAAAACGATTACATTTTCATTTATACTAAATGTACAAGTAATACTCCCTAAACCCAGCTTGTCTGGTTACCCCGTTAAATACTATAAAAAAGAACTTGTATCGTTATACAAGTTCTTTTTGTTTCTTTTATCCCGCTTTAACGGGCAGTAAGACCCCCACCTCAAAATTCAGTAAAGCAAAGAAGTTAGGTGGGGGTCGGGCTACCCATAAAAGTCCAATTGGTGAGGGCTGATAATCAGTGGGGGATGAAGACCCCCACCACTGATTAAAGTTTCACTTTATTTAAAGAGGATATCTTTACTATATTGATTTCCGACGAGTAAATCATATTGGAGCATTTTATATTGCTCTAACATTTCTTTTTGTTTCTTTGTTAAATCATTGATTACTTCTCCATTTTTATCAACTTTTAATTCATCTCTAAGCACCGGTATTTCCTTGTAAAATCCCGATAAAAATTGATAGAATAAAGATTTATTTAATCCTGCATAATCAAAAATAAGATTAGAAAAATAAATTGGACTTACTAAACCTAAATTATCATTTGGCATATCAAAGTTTGCGTACATTAATAGCGGCGTTTGGGCCATCGCTAAACGTTCGCTCGGTGTTTTTTCATTCGTTATATACCCATTCTCTTTATAAAAAGATTTATTTTTTCCTAATGATGGAAGATGATCCCCAAAAAATACTAATAATGTAGGTCTATCTAAATTATCTAGTTGCTCTATTAAATATTGAAGAGCCTCATCTGAACGTCTTAACCCTTCTGTATACGTTTCTAATTCTCCCTTTGATTCTTCATTATCTAGACCGCTAATTTCTATTAGGTTTTCACCAAATCGGCCTTCTGTAAATGGAAAATGATTTTGCATCGTAACTGCATGAATAAATGTAGGTTGTTTTTGTTTCTCTAACTCAGCAATTATCTCTTTACTCATCGCTAAATCACTAATATAATCTCCATCAATATCGACATTTTCCATCGTATCAGCTGCATTAAACTTATCAAACCCTAACACCCTGTATACGTCATCGCGTTTGAAAAATGAGCGACCAAATGAATGAATTGCACTTGTGTAATACCCTTCTTTTTTCAACGCCGTAGGGATTGATGGAATTTCTTTCTTATTTGTAATAACCTGCTGATATGGTATAGAACCTGGCTTTAACAAACTCATTGAATAACTCGTTAATGCCTCAAATTCAACGTTCGCCGTATTTCCCCCAAATGTAGGAGAAATAGTTTGTCCACCAGGAAAGTTTTCTATATAATGATGCAAATTTGGTACAGGATCTTCACTAAAAGAAAGGTTAGTTGCTTTCGTCGGATCCCAAAACGATTCACTCATTACAAAAATAATATTCGGTTTCTCTTTTTTCTTTTGGCTCCCTATATTTCCACTATATTGTTTTTTTATATCGTTTGCTATTTGAAGCATATTTTCTTTAGAATAATTTTTTGGTTTTTCCATAACTGTTGTATCTAAATTGCTAATAAACCCAAGTACAAAACCATTTGAAGCATAGTTCTCATTTTGGTCCCACAAAACAAAATCTACACCTGATTTTTGAAATACTTTATTCATAAATGTGTTCGCAAAATTACCGTACGCATATAGAACAAAAATAGATCCTACTACTAATAAGGCTCTTATTCCTAGATGAGTCTTTACATTTTGAATATACCTTCTCATATATATCCCTGCTACAATACAAGCCACGATACTTAAGATAATGACAAAAATATAACTCCAGCTAAAATAGTCCATCACCATCGGTATAACAGATTGCATATGCATAATTTGTGTGAAATCAGAAGGATACAGCGGATCGCCTCTAAAAATAAGCTTTAAATAATTTACAATACCTAAAATGACTAACGTACAGCTCGTTAAAATCATACTTAGAAAAACCTTGCCTATTACATTATAAACAAGAATGTATATTGCATAAATTGCTACAAAACTTAATATAAACTGCATGTTATAAAAGTAAATCCAATTCATTGCCCCTATAAAACTCATATTAACTTGCAGGACAATATAAAATAACGCTACTGTATGAGCTAGTAAAAATAATATAAAATGCACTCGTAGGGATGCCCTAAGTATAGACATCTCTTTTTTATTAAAATGTGAAATATAAAATGTTATGCCCCATATGAAAATCATCATAACAATTAAAACAAGATTTTGATTTAAATGAGCTTTCATTATGTCTAAATTAAAAACCTTTAAAATCATAAACAGCATAGTTATTACTAATAAAGTCACCATACTACTTATAATGCTAGAAATTAATATATTTCTTTTTGGAAGATCAAAAAGTGTAGAACCATACTTCAATTCATTCCCTCGTTTCTATGTCTTAATTTCCCCCGCATCGAAAGAACTACTTCTATAAAAATAACATATATGACATATTTCGTCTGCATACTTGCTTCTATTATAAATGTATTGTCTTAATATTCCCTTAATCACCAGTTAAATTATGGCATACAAATTACTCATTCTTGAAAAACTTAATTTCAGCATTCCACTTTATGATATAATAACTATGTTTTGGAAATCCTTAATACTATTAAAGATTTCACATGAAAATACGAAAGAATTAATAAAAAAGGAGTTGCTCATTTTTGCTTACTAAGTTTAAGAGTTTGCCTAAAGCGGTATATGCAATTTTGGCGCTTTCTTTCCTGTTGCACGTTTTTTGTTTAGTAAAACAGCCAGGATTAGATGGAGAGTTAGTCAAAGTAACATATGGTGCAAATGATGCTTTTAACTATTCGTTAACAGCTGAACAACTATTAAAACATGGTGTATTTGGTTATGTGTATTTAGAACCTAGTGAAGTTCCAGGGAAAAATGCATATATTACACCAGGTCAGCCATTACTATTAGCTGGCGCTATGATTATTTCTGATATTACATCAATTCCTTACTATTACGTAGCAACTGTTATTAACATGATTATGAACCTATGCACAGTGCTATTAGTATTCTTAATAGGAAAAGAATTGTTCGAAAAAAACATTTATGGAATTGTTGCAAGTATTTTATATGCTATTTATCCAAGTAACTATACATACTTCCGTACATTGCTAACAGAAGTTCCATCCATATTCTTATTAGCCTTATGTGTATATGTATTTGTTCTCGCATGGAAATACAATAAAGTGAAATTCCATATATGGTTTGGAATTGTCGTTTCAATTTTACTTATGTTCCGTCCAAATCCAGCTCCAATGATGCTCATTCCTGTTCTTGTTGTGTTATTTACATATGGATTTAAAGACTCCATTCGAATTGGATTGTTATGGTTTATCGGACCTTTCTTTATTATTGGTGCATGGGTTGTTCGTAACTATTTAGCACTCAACCAATTTATTTTATTCTCAACCCAAGGTGCTGACCCACTAATTGCGGGTGCTGATCCATTTAATAAAATTGGATATGAAAATATAGTAAATGAAATGAGAGCCAAAGGCTTAGATGACAAAGGGGCATACGCAAAAGAATTAATCAAGAACGGCTTTAAGACGGACTTCACTTATTGGTTCTCTTGGTTCACTGTCGGTAAAACAATTGAATTATTCAAAACAGCTCCTGCTGTAGACCAATACCGCATTCATAACTTTATGCAACTATGTCATAGAGTGTTTATTATCGGCACATTCTTGAGCAGCTTCTGCTTCATGCTAAATTCATTTAAACATAAACGCGTTATGATGCTAGTAGCAAGTTCTATTATTTACATTATCTTCTCAAACTTATTCTTAGCAATTAATCGCTATGGATTTTTCATTAATCCCCTTATGTGCTTAATTCTTGCATACGGATTAATTCACATTGTGCAGAAGCTTCCATTCTTCCGCACTAACCAAGCATAATAAGAAAGAGGTCGTCCAACGGTGGACGACCTCTTTCTTATTACCCCACACTTTGCACACAGCCAATTTGTCCATTCTGTAATCACACTTTAATTCCGTATGTATGTGTTTCTGTATTTGTCAAAATATCTTTCACAACACTACTCACTATTTTACTTATAACTTCAAGTTTTTTACAACTATTACTATAACAAAAGAACCCGCCCCCACCTAACTTCTTTGCTTTCGCTCAATTTTGAGGTGCGGGGCGGGCTGCCCGTTAATGCGGGATAAAGTATTATATAAAAGGAAACAGCCATATTTTCCATACGATACATACGAGTACAATAACTACAAAATCAAAAAAATCTAATCTCGGTCCTTTTTTCATATTCATCTCTAGCCATAAATGAAGCCATTTTATTTTTGTGTATTTTTGGATGTTTTTCTTTGCAAATCGGTAAATGAGCACTTGCATAATAAAAAACCCGACTACAAAAATAAACAAGAAAATAAGAAAATCGACCACAAAATTCCTCCTTATTTTTGCAGCGATTTTTCTACGATATGATTTTTCAAAACCCACTCTTCAAATTGAGCACTTCCAAATTCCCAACTAAGATCACGAGCATGTACAGAAAAAACGTAATAACCAGCATATTCGTCCATAAATTTCCCCGTCTCAATCCCATCTTTCTGAAGACCATATGCTCCAAAATTAAAATATACATCCCACACGTCTTCATTCTTCCGTTTATAAGCAATCGATTCCATATCGCATTCTGTTCCGAAATAATCAAGATGTAAATGTACGCTATCATCATATTCGTACTCCATTTTATCACCCCTTATATTTGTACTTCTTTATCCCCAAAAAAATTCCTGCTATCTACACTCACATATGGGCACTTACCTACATATCATGCTTGTAGAGTGACTTCTAGGAGGTGTTATATAGTGAAAAAATTAATAGCTGTTTTTTGTATCATGTTACTAGCTGTCTTCACATTTGCTGCTTGCAGTAGTAAAAAAGAAGATACGAAAGAACAAACTCAAAATGTTCGCGTCGGCGAAGTTACCCATTCTCTCTTCTATGCCCCGTTATATGTCGGGATTGAAAAAAGATTTTTTAAAGATGAAGGATTGCATGTTGACCTCCAAACAACAGCTGGTGGAGATAAAACGATGACCGCCCTATTATCTGGCGGGATTGATATTGCTCTCGTCGGTTCTGAAACATCTATTTACGTTCATCAACAAGGCGCAAAGGACCCAGTCATTAACTTCGCACAACTTACACAAACAGATGGAACATTTTTAGTTTCGCGTAAAAAATTAGACTCTTTTAATTGGAATGACGTAAAAGGTGTTACGTTTTTAGGACAGCGTAAAGGCGGCATGCCACAAATGGTTGGAGAATACGTTTTAAAGAAAAATGGCATTGATCCTCACAAAGATACAAATTTAATCCAAAACATCGAATTCGCTAACATTGCAAATGCCTTTGCATCTGGTACCGGAGAATTTGTACAGCTCTTTGAACCGACTGCAAGTATATTTGAAAAAGAAGGTAAAGGTTATATCGTCGCTTCGTTCGGAAATGAATCTGGTACTGTTCCGTATACAACGTTCATGGCAAAAGAAAGTTTCTTAAAGAAAGATAAAGCTGCTGCTGAAAAATTCACACGGGCGCTCTATAAAGCACAACAATGGGTTGATACTCATAGCCCAGAAGAAATTGCCGATGCCGTTTCTCCGTTATTTAAAGACACTTCAAAAGACATTACAGTAAAAGTAATTGAACGGTATAAAAAGCAACATTCTTATGCGACAAATCCACTATTAGATGCTGAAGAATGGAAACAGCTCCAAACGATTATGAAAGACGCTGGCGAATTACAAAAAGAAGTTCCACATGAAGCGCTCGTCAATACGAAAATTGCCGAAAGCGTTATTAAGAAATAGAGGCGAAGTGTATGAGTTTTTTACAAATACGTAACGTTTCTCACTGCTTTTTCGCAAAAGAGAATGCCAAATTGATTCTCGAAGATATGAGCTTACAAGTGGAAGAAGGCGAATTCATTTCGATACTCGGCCCAAGTGGTTGTGGCAAAACGACACTCCTCTCCATTATTGCCGGGCTTCTTGATCCAATTGAAGGTATCGTCTTTTTAGATGGTGAGCCCATTACAACGAAAACTTCATCTATGGGATATATGTTACAGCAAGACTACTTGTTTCCTTGGAAGACAATTGAAGAAAACATTATGCTTGGACTTCATATACGAAAAATTTACGATGAACAGACGAAAGAACATACTTTACAGCTTTTAAAGCAAGTCGGTCTACATGATGTAGAGCAGCAATATCCTCGTGAACTATCCGGTGGTATGCGTCAACGTGCCGCCCTCGTTCGAACGTTAGCGACCGACCCAAAAATTTTATTGCTAGATGAACCTTTTTCAGCGCTCGATTATCAAACGAAATTGAAACTAGAAGATCTCGTTTTCAGCTTACTACACAAATATAAGAAAACGTCACTACTCGTGACACATGATATTGAAGAAGCCATCGCGATGAGTGATCGTATTTATTTACTGCAAGCGAATCCTGGAAAAATTGCAAAAACATTTATCGTCCCAGAAAGCATCCGTTCCTTATCACCGTTAGAATCACGCCACCACCATGACTTCCCATCCCTCTTCCAAAATATATGGAAGGAGCTGGAGCGTCTTGGATAATATAAAACAACTACATGAACAGTTTCGGAAAAAAGAACGCAGGCGCGCATGGTTAGCACGCTCTTTGCAGCTTTTACTACTCATTCTTTTCTTTGCACTATGGGAGATAGCTAGCAAAAAAGAATGGATTGATCCTTTACTCTTTAGCTCTCCTTCAAGTATTTGGGAGCTCTTCCTTAGTAAATGGATGGACGGTTCGCTTTTGGTTCACATATGGACGACATTACTTGAAACGGGATTAGGCTTCATTCTTGGAACAGTGCTCGGAGCTATTATCGCTACTTTCCTTTGGTGGCTACCACTTCTCGCCCGCGTACTCGATCCATACCTCGTCGTCCTAAACGCCATGCCAAAAGTAGCACTTGGTCCGATTATCATTGTAATCTTCGGTCCAAATATTTCTTCGTCGATTGCAATGGGAGTAATCATTTCCATCATCATTACCATTCTCGTTATTTACAGCGCATTTCAAGAAGTCGATTCTAACTATATAAAAGTGATGGACACATTTGGCGCAAATAAATGGCAATGCTATAAACAAGTCATTCTCCCTGCATCTTTCCCAGCCATTATTTCAACGTTAAAAGTGAACGTTGGATTATCATGGGTCGGTGTTATATTCGGCGAACTTCTCGTCTCTAAACAAGGCCTTGGCTACTTAATTAGCTACGGATTCCAAGTATTTAATTTCACACTTGTTTTACTGAGCGTACTACTCACGTGCGTCCTCGCAACACTTATGTATGTGTTTGTTGAGGCATTTGAAAAACTTCTAATTGGGAAACGAAAAAGAAGCTGACTTAGAGCGATAGACTATAGTCAGCTTCTTTCTTTTACTTTTTATCACACATCTTTGTTTCATTTTTAACATTTCCATCCGCAACCGTAACTGTATGGAAACAATCTTTCACACGTACTGTAACGACATTATCTTTTCGATCTATCACATGATAATCATTAAACTTTTTATCCAATGCACTACGAATTTGCTCCCCTTCAAAAATCGGAAAACCGTGAGACATTACCCAAATGAGACCAGCGACAGCAAGAATCGTTTTCATACGTTTCATTACCTCCTCGAGAGTAAACTTATAGTCCCTATAACACGCGCATTATAATTGTGTCTAAATTGTGACATTTTTATACTAATTCTATTTTATAGTTATAGTTCCTTCTTCTTTTTGATAAAAATACAGAATTTTCAATTTTATCAACATAAAAAACGTAAAGAACTACAATTCTTTACGTTTTCTTAGCTAACATATATAACTCGCATTAGTTACCACTTTGTTGTTCTATCTTTAAACGTTTCCGTTCTATTTTTTCAAAATAAGGATCTACAATTTCATCACCATCAATATAATAAGAAGCTAAAAAGAAGTAATTTTCATCATCATCTTCTTTTTTCCGCTCTGCCTTTTTCATATCTGCACTTTCATGCTCTTCTATTTCATAATCTTCTACTGCTTCAAGCTCAGATAATCCATCTATTTTTTCATATACTTTTTGAAGTTTCTTATCTCCTATTTCCACGCATTCTTTTTCTGTTTTACACACTTCTTTTTCTTTCACACTCTTCATAGAACTCTCGCACCCTGCTAACGATAACCCCTACTAACTTGCCATACAGTCTCTTCATGCATTCCTCCATCAATACATTCTACAAAAATATCATAATCATTTTTTAACGAATATGCGATAATAAATTATAAAAATTGTAAGGAGGTTTCCTATGATTCGGGCAGTCCTATTCGACTTAGATGGAACACTATTAGATCGTCGTCAATCTTTAGAACAATTTATTCATGATCAATATAATCGTTTTACCTCTCATTTAATGAACATAGAAAAATCCGAGTATTGTTCTCGATTTCTCGAACTAGATAATAATGGATACACGTGGAAGGATAAAGTATATGCTACTCTCCTTTCCGAATACAACATTACTACTTTAACACCAGAGCAACTGCTGCACAACTACATTACTAACTTCCAACATCATTGTATCCCTTTCCAAAACATGCATGAATTACTTCAACGTTTAACACAACAAAATATTAAAATTGGGATTATCACAAATGGCTTTACTGACTTTCAAATGAACAATCTTCGCGCACTAAACATACATACGTATACAAATACAATTCTCGTTTCAGAAGCGGAAGGAATAAAAAAACCACATCCTGAAATTTTCGAACGAGCTTTAAAAAAGCTAGATGTGAAGGCAGAAGAATGTCTTTACGTTGGGGATCATCCTGAAAATGATATACTGGGTTCTGAACAAGTAGGGATTCTTGGTGTTTGGAAAAGAGATTCATTTTGGGGTGATTTTGAGCATTCGCGTGTGGTGGATGATTTGTTGGAGGTGCTTTCGTTTTTAGAGATAGAGGCAAAAACAAGACAATAGTAAAAGGAGGCTTCGTTTCCCGGACGCCTCCTCTTCCTTTATGACTCATATACTGTAAACTGCGGTTTACTTGGATGATCTATCACTAGCGCATCGTCTGGAAACTTTGAAACTTTTTGATATAAGGCAATGTCACCCATGCAACCTGCTGTTAGTAGAATTCCTAAAAATGAGAGTGGCTCCAGATTCATAGCTAATCCCAATACAATTGGCAAAATTCCAGTCGGTAGAAATGGTAACATTAACACTTTCTTCATTTGCTTTACTGTAATTTCTTTTTTAGAATGCGCATATGCAACACCTAATTTCCAATTGACGCCCCATTTTAGTTCACTCCACGGCACGCCTCCGATATAATGAAATCCTATTAGATGTATCGCTTCATGAATACAAACGAGAACAATCATTCCAATAATCAAAAGAAACATAGCGGGCAATGTAAAGTCAAATTGAACCTCGCCTGAAAGAAATATATGCAAATAACCAATTCCAAACGCCAAAGCGAATATTATAAGAAATGCATAGATATTTAATTTAACCATCGAAACAGTAACAGTCGTTTCTTTCCTTTTATCCATCTTCTCCCTCCTAAAATGTAAATGTATCTTTACAAAATTGTATAATATACCCAAAATAATGTAAGGATATATTTACATTTGATCTTATAAAAAAAGAAACCGGCCACTTTACTTCGTAAAACAGCCGATTTCTTCTATATGTTTCATCGTACGCGCCAATACATCGTCGCGCATTATAAAGCTAAATTTTCTATCTGTTTTAATGTTGTCAGGAATGTCTGTTAATAAAACAGATCCTTTCGTTTCTTCGTAATGCGTATGTTGTTCTACCGCACTAATTGTTGCAAAATAAATGTTTTTAATGATTATTTTGTCTTTTCCAGATACTTTATATTGTCCTAAGTAAGTTAAATCAGAAACTATGCCGCCGGTTTCTTCATGAACTTCTCGAACTGCCGCTTCTTCCGGTGTTTCCCCTAGTTCTACTTTTCCACCTGGAAATTCAAGACCGCGACGTAAATGATGCGTTAATAACCATTGATCCCCGTACCGGCATACAACCCAAACATGCCTTGGCTCAGGAGAAAATGGATAACGTTCAAACGATAATTGTACAGTGTTGTGGTAATAATCTTTAAATTTGTACATGCCATTACTCCCCTATTGATGGTTACAAGTTTTTCCTACCACAAATTGTAGCATATTCTCGCTTTTCTGCATAATATTATCCAATTATAATCCATTGATTATTCCCATTTGCGCGACTAATTCTTTCGTCTCATGATTTCCTAAATCGTAAATCATTTTATATGCTTTTTGTAGTTGTTCATCATATCGGTCATTATTTGAATCATGATGATACTCAACAAATGGAACGTGGGAGCGTACAAATGAACCTAAATCCTCTACATACGCTTGATCAAAGTACTCTCTTAACTCCGTAATTTCCGCATCATTCGCGGAAATCTCAAAATTATACGTATCCGCTGTCTTCACTTGTGAAATTTGACCGTTTGCTATTGATATATAATATGTTTTTTTCTGCTCCATGTAACACCCTTCTTTCATCCTTTTTATTTCTATTGTTTTCATCAATTACAAAATTATGTAAAATAAAGAAAAGGAGGGATTCCATGTTTAAAATATTAATTATCGGTATTATAATCGTCCTAGTCATATTAGTACTCTCCGTCATGACGATTAATAAAGGCTACGCTTATAAACATTCCGTCGATAAACTAGAAGATAATCCTTATACAAAAAATAATAAGGAGAATTCATAATATGTTTCGTATACTTCGCATTGGAATCGCGCTCACTGTAATTATTATGTCAGCAATCGGACTCTATACGGGGCAAAATACCTTTCTCCCCCTTTCACAATTTCTATTAGGAGCTTTAATGTTTCTCATTGCTATTGAACAAATAAAGAAAAAGGATTCCGGAACAGGATTTATTTGTATTGGTGCTGGAGTTTTCACCTGGATCGTTCTCATCATTAGCCATATAAAATAGTAGGGGGAATGTACATGTTAAAAGGATTACGGATTACTTTTGCACTCATTGCATTATGTATAGTAATTTATGGATATTTTACTGGTAATAGAGAAATAATGCCTTACATGTTCATTTTCTTAGGGTTAATGGCTTTCACTATAGGACTAGGGGAAATAAAACAAGACAGAAAATCTAGTGGTATATTTGCTTTTCTCGCTGGATCTGGTGCTTTATTTCTTAGCTTCTCAGAAATATTTCGGTAAATAATCTATTTAAGGGGACATTACATGCTAATTGGTTTACGGATTGTTTTAGGGCTTCTCATACTCTCTCTTTGCGCTTATATCCAGATTACCGATCATTTCTCACTTCTCCCATACGTACAATTTATTCTCAGTTGTTTCTTTATTCTTGTCGGAATTAACGAATTTATATCCGGACGAAAATCCATGAGCATTCCGTTTTTTTCGTGTCTATTCTTACGCTCTTCGTTCTCATATCAAACTACCTTCGCTACGTATAGAATGAAATCTTGAGCAATTTCGCATTTACAAGCAAGTAATAAAATAGGGATGATTTTTTTGTCAGTTTTTGTCGGTAAGTCGATATTCCATGTCGAAACGTCGATATATTAAAAAAATCGTCGATATAATTTTATTTATTATCATGACACAAAAAAACTGCCCTTTTACAGGCAGTTTTTCTTCTTATCCAAATACTTTCTCAAGTTCATCTTTATCTTGGCTTAACCAGAAGTTCATTAAGCGTTTTGCTCCTTCTAAATCGTGAAGCTTCGCTTGACCACATTGCGTTTCATTTGCAGCTGGAATTTCTGTAATTTGAACTGCATCTTTTAATGTTAGTTCTAATAAATCGATGATTTCTCGAACTGTCGGTGTTCCGCTTACTACAAGGTAGTATCCTGTTTGGCAGCCCATCGGTGAAATATCGATAATATCGAAATGCGGATAACGATCAATATATTTACGTAAATTAAATGCTAATAAATGTTCTAACGTATGAATAACATCTGGTTTCATCGCTTGTTTATTCGGTTGGCAAAAACGAATATCAAATTTATTTACAATACCGTCACTACCTACATTGTGAACTCCGCAATGTCTTACATAAGGTGCCTTTACAATCGTATGATCTAATTCAAAGCTTTCTACTGATGGCATACAACATCTCTCCCGCTTTTAATTTAATTCCGTTATATCCAATATGATATAACGGAAATGCACATTAGTAAAGTATTATGTACAGTCGTGCTATAATACTTTAAGAATATGCTGAAAAGGAGATCGTTATGAAACAGATTTTTATTGGGATTATACGCTTTTATCAAAAGTTCATTTCTCCGATGACACCACCAACTTGCCGTTTCTATCCAACTTGTTCTCATTACGGATTAGAGGCGTTTCAAAAGCATGGTGCACTCAAAGGCTTTTGGCTTACTTGTAAGCGTATATTAAAATGTCACCCTTTCCATCCAGGAGGATTTGATCCTGTCCCAGATAAAAAGGATGACAAAGTACATTCTTAATTTTCGTAACCATTCACAACTAAATCTAATTTTCCTGTATCAGGATCGATAACAAGACCGTGAACAGGTACTTCTTCCGGAAGTAATGGGTGGTTGCGAAGTACTGATACGCTATGTTCTACACTTTCTTCTACACTAGAGAAACCGCGCAAAAATTGTTCTAAATCGATTCCAGAATAACGAAGCATATCTAATTTCTCTTCTGTTATACCGCGTTCTTTCATTTTCTCAATCGTACTGCTTGCTTGAATTTTTGCCATACCACAATCATGGTGACCAACTACACATACTTCATCAGCACCAAGCTCATATACAGCGACTAAAATACTACGCATAATACTTCCAAATGGATGTGAAATAACAGCGCCTGCTACTTTAATAATTTTCACATCGCCGTTACGCATATTCATCGCTTTCGGCAATAGTTCAACAAGTCTTGTATCCATACAAGAAATAATTACCATCTTTTTATTTGGAAATTTCCCCGCCACAAACTCTTCATACTTTTTCTCTTCAACAAATTTCTCATTGTATTGCAAAATCTCTTCTAATGACTTCATAGTAAGGAACCCTCTTTTCTCTCGTTTACACTACATAAATAGTGTACCAAAATATGAAAAACACAAAAAGGATATCGCTTTATAGTAAAAATAAGATATTTTCAGATAATCGACATAATTCTTTCAAAATATACACACAGCTTTGTAACAAGTCCTCCCTATTTAAAACGCATTTTCACTATAAACTGATTGTAGATAATGTAAAAAAGGAGTGAATATTTATTATGTCCGACGTTCTGTTACTGAGTCGTTTTCAATTTGCAATTACTGTTTTTTATCATTTTTTATTTGTACCTTTGACAATCGGACTTGTTATTTTAGTAGCGTGTATGGAGACTCAATACGCCCGCACATTGAATCCAACATACCGCAAAATGGCAAATTTCTGGGGTAAATTATTTACAATTAACTTCGTAATGGGGATTATAACCGGGATTACGATGGAATTCCAATTTGGAACAAACTGGTCTGAGTACTCCAAATATATGGGAGATATTTTCGGATCACCTCTCGCAATCGAAGCACTCGTTGCCTTCTTCTTAGAATCTACTTTCATGGGAATATGGTTATTCGGTAAAGACAAAATTTCACCAAAGTTCCGTGCCTTCTGCATGTGGATGGTTGCACTTGGAACAAATATTTCGGCCCTTTGGATTATTACAGCAAACGGCTTTATGCAAAACCCTGTTGGCTACGTCGTACGTAACGGCCGCGCTGAATTAAATGATTTCTGGGCACTCGTTACGAATCCATACGCTTGGAATATGTTCTTCCATACTGTAGTTGGTTGTTATATTGTTGGTGCTTTCTTCGTCATGGCAATTAGTGCCTATCACTTATTACGTAAAAATGAAGTTGAATTCTTCAAAAAATCATTTAAGTTTGGCTTAATGTTAGGCTTATTCGCCGCAACAATTACACCGTTTATGGGACATCAATCTGGTGTATCAGCGGCTAAATATCAACCTGCTAAAGGTGCTGCAATGGAAGCTGTTTGGGAAACTGGAAAAGGACAAGGCTTCTCAATTGTGCAAATTCCTGATGTCAAAAACGAAAAGAACTTTGAATTCTTAACGATTCCAAAGTTAGGAAGCTTCTTCTATACAAATTCATTTGATGGGGAAATTGTTGGTTTAAAAGATATTCCAAAAGAAGATCGTCCAAATGTTAACCTCGTGTACTATAGCTTCCGCTTAATGGTTGCACTTGGTATGTTCTTTATGGCATTAACTTGGTACGGTTTCTACTTAAACCGAAAAGGAAAACTAGAAAACTCAAAACGTTACTTAAAAATTACAATATGGTCTGTTTTACTACCATATATCGCAATTAATGCTGGTTGGATTGTTGCCGAAGTAGGTCGTCAACCATGGACAGTATATAAACTAATGCGTACCGCAGAATCCGTATCACCTATATCTGTCCCGCAAATTTGGTTCTCATTAATTAGTTTAATCTTGTTCTACACTTTACTTTTAATCGCAGACGTATACTTAATGCTGAAGTTCGCCAAAAAAGGACCCGCAGCATTAGAGGAACCTGCTACTGAGGGAGGTGCAGCTCATGTCTCATGATATGCTTGCGATTATCTGGTTTGGTTTATGGGGCGTGATTTGGACAGTTTACTTTATTCTTGATGGATATGCACTTGGTAACGGAATGATTTTTCCTTTCGTTACGAAAGACCGACAAGAACGAAATCAATTACAAGAAGCAATTGGCCCGTTCTGGGGCGGTAATGAAGTGTGGTTAATTACAGCTGGTGGCGCAACATTTGCTGCCTTCCCAGTCACATATGCAAATATGTTTAGTTATTTATATACACCGTTATTCTTAGTATTACTTGCACTATTTGCTCGTGCTGCTGGACTTGAGTTCATGCATAAAGATGATTCACCAATTTGGCAAAAAACTTGTAAATGGGCATTTGCAATTGGTAGTTTCTTAATTGCTTTCCTATTCGGTGTTACATTTGCTAATCTTTATTACGGGCTACAAATCGGAAAAAATGGCTATGAAGGAAATTTACTTAGCTTACTAAATCATTACGGTATTTTAGGAGGTCTGTTCTTCACTGCTATATTCGTCGTATCTGGTGCACTTTGGGTTATGATTAAAACGACTGGTGAAGTATCTGACCGTGCTTATAAAATCGCTAGACCATTTTCAATGGCAGCTGCTATCATTTTAGCTATTTTCTATGTAGCAACTGCAAATCGTACAAATTTATTCCAAAACTTCACAGAATATCCAGTACTATTCATTCTTCCAGTACTTGCAATGTTAATGAGTGTACTCGCACTAATTATGGTGTACAAACATAAAATTGGTCTTGCATTCACATTCGTTTGCTTAACAATCGCAATGTTTATGACAACTGGCTTTGCAGGTATGTTCCCAAGAATGTTACCATCTCGTATTAATGATGCTTATAGTACAACGTTATACAACGCAGCTGGTAGTCAATTAAACTTAAAAATTATGTTCTTCGTTGCAATGGTTATGGTACCAATTGTTATTGGCTATCAACTTTGGAGCTACAGTATCTTTAAAAATAAAATTCATAAAGACTCTGCTAAAGGGTATCACTAAAATGAAAAAAGACACTTCGTTTGAAGTGTCTTTTTTATACGTATGATTTTCGATAAGATGTTATATTTCTAATCTAACAACTATAATACAGAAGAATCATTAACAGCTCACAGCTAGATTGTAGCACAGGACAAGTTCATCATTTTATGCAATTTTACATATTTCTCTATAAAGTAAACTGTATTCCTTGATCATTCACGTCGCTATCCCCTACATCTGCTGTACTAATACCACTAAATGTTTGTACTTTCATTCCTGTATTCGATGATCCTGATCCATTATACGCTTTCGTTTTTTCAATCGGCTGCACGTTATATTTATCTCCTAAATTAATCGTTCCATTGCAGTTTTCAATAATAACGCCTTCCACAACTGACGGCATTTTGTCACCTACTTTCATTTCCTTACTTTCATTTTATGAAAAGTGCCTAAAAAAATAGCATGTTTCCATAAGAAAAAGCACTCAATTTGAGTGCTTTTTCTTATTTACCTTTTTTCTTTTTCTCACAAGCAATTCCATCGCCATCACGGTCTAAATGCTTACCGTAATATGGACTATCTCTTGTAATGTCATAATATCCCGCATCGTTTGCTTCTTTGCAATTAGCAAAACGTTTCGGATCTGGTTTTACTTCTGGTTTTACTTCCGGTTTCGGTTGTGGTTGCGGTTGTTTTGCTCCTGGTCTTTCTTCAAATGGTAACGTTGCATTATATAAGAACTGAACGTATTGCTCACGACTTACATGCATTTTAGGTGCGAATGTACCATCACCAGTGCCAGCCGTAATATAATTTGATTTAATTGCAGTAATCGCAGGATTCGCCCATCCATTTCTATCTACATCCGGGAAATTATGATCCCCTCTAATTTGCAATTGGAATCCTCTTGTCAAAATTTGTGCCATTTCTTCACGAGTTAACGAATCTTTCGGTCTGAATCTCCCTGTGTTATCTCCAACGAATACGCCCATCTCTGTTAAAGCAAGAATCTCTTTTTTAAACATAGTTGAACGATCCGTAATATCTTTATATGGATTGTTATACTGCTCTTTTACTGTCGGTTTTAAGTGACGGAACATAAGAGCTGCAACTTGCTCACGCGTTACATCATCACCAAATCCAAAAAGTCCATTTCCGTATCCAGCAACAACGTTTTTATTTGCTAAATCCATAATTGCTTTATAAGACCAATGATTGTTTGGAACATCTTTAAAACCTGCGCTTGCCTGCGCTGTTCCAATTGAAGTAAATGCTGTAGTTGCAACAAGTGCACCTGTTAAAATTAATTTCTTAAATCTCATACTTAAGTCTCCTTCTCTTTCCATAATAACCATTTAACAATATAACAAATTATTCAAATGTATTTTGTCATATTCTGTCGAACACAAAAAAGAATCCTGCAGGATTCTTTTTTGCTAAGCATGAATGGCAATTTTGGAGACAGTTGACTTCTTCAAAAATTTATTAGGGGTAATATTTTGAAAAAGAAAGCCTTTCATATGTAGGTTAACACCACTGGAATATATAGTAAATTGATAATGTTTATACGGAAGATTGCTAATGTTTAGTATAGATAGTTTCCACTATGCAAACAGTAAAAACATTCTATACTAAATAAAAAAAGGGCCTTCAAAGAAGACACCTTCCATAAACAGACACTATAAAACAGAATTATTTATTGTTATACGATTGTTAGATACAAAAAGTAGAGGGAAATGTTTGTATTAAATTCTGCTTTATAAAGTATGTCTACCACTTATATTTTAATCCTCTTCACTTGAAAATAAATATAATATGCATAATTACATACCAAAAAGAAAAGACACTCCATAGAGTGCCTCTTCAACCATTTTACTTTTAATATATCGCTTTACATACATTGTAACATATGTATCCATATATTTTATTGAGAAAATTCAAAATCCTTTTTCTTTCATTTCCAATTATAAAATCATGTAATATAAAAGGTATGTCAAATTCTTATACAAGTCGAGGTGTACTATATTTATGCTGTATTTCGGAATTATCCCTCTTATACTGTTTATTATTTTTCTTATCTCCTATTTAAGAGATCCACGAAAAATAATAAATGGGTTTTTATTTAATACCTTTATCTGTTTTTTCCTTCTTTTTTGTGTGATTATATCTGTGAATTCAAGTAGTGATGTCTTACGCTATATTATAATTTTACCTATTTTAGCACTTCTCATTATGCTACCTTTCGGTATTATTGCCTTAATGTTTGGGCTGTTTCTGAATGCTAGAATTTTAATGAAGCGAGAAGGACGACGTTTCACTAACTGTTTAACACTCCTTGCTGCTTTTGGGATATTATTCTTTATGCTATTGCCTATTATAAGTCCAGCAAGTTTGTTCTCATCACATTTCCAGCCTATTTTCGCTGGTATTTCTCTTATAACAGTATATTTCTTTATACACTTATCTAACTTCTTAAGCGCGTATTTTTTATACCAATTCAACAGACCAAGACGTAATCAAGATTTCATTATCGTTCTTGGTAGCGGCTTAATTAATGATAAAGTACCGCCTTTACTTGCAAGTCGTATTCATAAAGCAATCGACTTTTACTGGAAACAAGCCGCTGTAAATACGCCACCAACAATTATTTTCTCTGGTGGACAAGGTCCAGATGAAGGTCTTCCTGAAGCAGAAGCGATGCAAAAGTACGCTGTTGAAAAAGGAATTCCGCTTGAACATACAGTGCAAGAAAATCGCTCTGTAAACACATATCAAAATATGTTGTTCTCTAAAGAAATTATGGATTCTTTAAAGCCTGAAGGTAAGTATAATAGTATCTTTACAACGAACAACTTCCACCTATTCCGCGCTGGTATATATGCAAGACAAGCAGGTCTTAATAGCCAAGGAATCGGATCAAAAACTGCATTTTATTACTGGCCTAATGCAATGATTCGTGAGTATGTTGCGATTGTCGTGATGGGACGTAAACGCCATATGAAAATATGTGGAACTATTTTAGGCTTCGCTTTATTCCTAACCGTGCTTAGTTTTATCATTTCTTAATAGCATCCCATCCTTTGAAAGGATGGGATTTCTTATACTCATTTCAAAAATATTTTAAAGTTAATATGGTCATAATATTCCCTGCATACATCCATTAAAGGAGAATTTTTTCAAATTAAATGTTAAAATAAAATTTAGGTGTGAATGATGTAACAAACAAGAAACTAGTTTGAAACGAGGAAATTACATGGAGAAAATTATCAAAAACAAGCCCAATAAGCTAAGAATTGCTTCTAAAGCTTTGATGATTATTATTGGGGCATTTATCACAGCGTACGGATTAGAAGCAGTATTAATTCCAAATAACGTATCAGACGGTGGTGTAACTGGTTTAAGTATCGTTAGTTCAACATTATTTGGATTGCCATTAGGAGCTCTAATCGCAATTATTAACATTCCTTTCGTTTGGTTAGGATATAAGCAAATCGGTAAAAGCTTTGCGATTTATTCCATTATCGGGATTGCTTCATTAGCAATAGGTACCGTTGTCATGCATGATATACCAGCTATTATTGAAGGCGATACATTATTAGTTACAGTTGTTGGTGGTATTATCATCGGTTTCGGTATGGGACTAGCATTGCGTAATGGCGGGGCATTAGATGGAATCGATATGCTAGCTGTATTGCTTTCTCGTAAGTTACCATTTGGAACGAGTGACCTTATTCTATTCTTAAACATGTTCGTATTTATTTTCGTATCAACAGTATTCGGTCTTCAAGGAGCTATCCTTTCAGCAATTGCTTACTTTATTGCTTCGAAAGTGATTCATATCGTTGAAGTTGGTTTAAGTGGTTCGAAAGCATTTAAAATCATTACGAAAGAGCCTGAATTGATGGTAGAAACCATTCGCGATCGTTTAGGCCGAAGTGCAACATATAACGAAGTATACGGTGGTTATTCTAGAGAGAAATTCAAAGAAATCTCTTGTGTAATTAACCGTTTAGAAGAAAGTAAAATGAAAGAACTTATTAATGAAATCGATCCACACGCCTTTATTACAGTTTATGACGTAGCAGAAGTAAAAGGCGGTAACTTTAAGAAACGTGATATTCATTAATCATTATGAAAGAAGAGGGTGTGCCAATATGTTGGCACACCCTCTTCTTTTATTGTCGGGAAGTCGATATATTCTAATAATCGCTGATATATTTTTACTCCCCCCATCTTCCCCCGCTCTTAATCCATGCCACGTATTTTTGAAAGGCTGGCACTTCTTGTTGGAAACGAAGCGGAACATACAGAAAAAGAGTACATGTACATAGTATCCATAGAATACCTACTACAAAGTGAAATTTCATCGTTGTGCTAATGAATAAACTTAAGAATAAGACGAGGAACATAATTACACTAAATCTTTTATACATAGTCATAATAATCTCCTCCTTATAACTTCATTGTACCAGCTATAAGGAATTAATTCCCATAAAAAAAGACCGAAAAGCAAATTTCACTTTTCGGTCTCTACACTATCTTCTCTTCGTAATCTTTCCTGAACCACCGACCCTCGTTTTCGGAGGAGATGTATTCCTTGGCGGCGTTTTAATAGATGATTTCGGCTTCACATCTGATCCGCTCGAACCACCTGGTGTTTTCGTTATTTTCCCTTTGCTTCCAGTAGAAGGCGGAGGCGTGCTACTTCCTTTTTTCGTAATACTTCCTGTATCTCCTACAGAAGATTTCGAATCTACATTATCGCCACGCTTAATGATAGACCCTTTCCCTTCCTTCGTAATTGGAGGCGGGGTTTTCTTTTCTTCTTTCGTAGGCGGTCTCTCTGGAATAACTGGTTTATGATTTTGTCTGTCATTATATCCGCGATAATCACCGTACGATGATTTTCGTGAACCGAATATATCATTTAATATACTACCCATAATATATCCTTGCAGGAAGGACGGTTGGTAATTTTGACGAACAAACTCTTTATTACTTATTTCAATTAACGTATCAGATGGCTTCTCTTTATCCTTTTGCAGATTATAAATCTTATCAGAATAAACGAGGAACATTTGATTTTCGTCTTCTTTAGATGCTTGCTTCGGTTCTCTTTCATTCATGAGTTCCTTCGCGACTTCAGGAACTGACCGATTGGCGGCCCTATACACGTAAGATTCTTGTTTACCTTCTTTTGCGACAGATTCTAGCGGATAACGGTCTTGAATCGACTTTGTCTGCCCGCCCTGACAACCTGATAAGGCATATCCAGCAACAACAAGTAATGTAACGATAGCAAGTATAGGGATCACGAACGATTTAATCATGGTAAACAATCGGTTTGACATGATTACGCCCCCTTACGTTGCTCTTATAATTTGTACATCAGCAGGAATAATTGCTTCTCCCTCATACATCATTGTGCGACCATTTTGCCATTCAATACGTAATAATTTTCGATTATCCGATTGGAATTCCCATACATACTGTTCTTCTGAAGCTGAGAATGGTGTTTTCCCCATCACAACAACACGTCCGTTATATTGCTCTTCCATATGGTACTCTGTATCATCCATTTCAATTGTCGTCGGAATTTCATCAATCGAATCTAAACGACCATCAATTGGTGTATATAATTTGTAATACGTATTTTCACGATCTTCAATTTTTAAATAACGAATATCTTTCCCGTCTTGCAGCGTTAAAACAATTTCTTTACGAGAATGCATACTCGTTTTCCCAATTAATTCATACATGACTAATGAAACTTCAACCATATCGCCAGGAGCTAACGTTAACAAACTTTTCTCTGGTTTCGGTGGTTCTGGGCTTTTCATTATATTTTTAATTCGTTTAAATAAACTCATGAGCTATCCCTCCTTCTCTCTTTATAAACAAGCACCTAAAATAAGTGCACCAACAATATGTAATGATCCGGCCAACATCGCGTGCGCAACACTGCCTTCTTTCGTACCTTCTTCTAAATCTAAACCAGCCATTTTCTTTAACACAAATTCGATAAACATTTCTACCACTAATAAAATAACGAAAGAAACTGCTGATGCAAGTAGCGCTTGCCATAAGTCATTTGCTTTCGTTATCGATTGAGATAAAATGTACCCTTGTGCGAATAATTTCATAACGAAACGAGTTGTTACAGCTGTATTCCCATTTTTTATTTCTTTTAAATCATTGTATTTTGTAAAAATCGAATCAACCCACATAATTGCAAATAAAAGTACTGCACTCGCTCCAGTCCATACAAGCATGGCTAATACATTTGTCCATGTCATTGCAAAACCTCCTCTAAAAAGTAATAGAAAACCGACATGAATTTATTTAGACATGTCGGTTCATTTGTCTCTATTCTATATTATTTCTCATACTGCTTCATAATACGAGCTAATTCATCGTCAACAGCAGAATTTTTGTTTAAGCTTGCGAATTCATCATCTAATGATTTTTCTTTTTTGTACACTTCACCGCTTGCTTCTGCTTCAGCCTCTAATTGAAGAGCTTTCTCTTCCATACGGCTTAAACCAGCTTTCGCTGAGTTTGAATCAAATCCAGACATCGCCTGATTAATATTCTTTTGTGCTTTCGCCGCATTTACACGTGCTACAAGTGTCTCACGTTTATTTTTCAGCTCAGTTAATTGCTTACGCATCTCTTCTAGCTTCAGGCGAAGATTATCAGCAGCAACTTTATTTTGCTCATAGCTTGCTTTATACTCATTCATCTTTTGCTCTGCATTTTGTTTTTCTTCTAATGCACGGCGCGCAAGATCTAAGTTGTTAGCTTGAACAGCCATATGAGCTTGCTCTTCACGTTTTTTCACAAGTGCTTCTTGCTCTTCAAATAATATTTTGAATTTCTTCTCAAGCGCAATTTGAGCTGCTACACTTTTCTCAGCTTCTTGTACATCCGCTTGCATATCGCGTAAATATTGATCCGTCATCTTAACTGGATCTTCCGCTTTTTCAATTAATGAATATACATTCGACATTGTTAAATCTCTTAATCGTTTAAATACAGACATCTAAATTCCTCCTATGATATACCTCATATTTCAAATTCACTACTTGGAAAACTTAAGAATCTCCCTTTACAGTAAAGAATATTCATTTTTACAGCCTATGTGTTTATTATAACAAAACTAATATGTCCTTACATGTTATTTCCAAAATACAGCCAATATAATATGACATTACCTACAAAACATTGTATTCCTAATATATTCTCATTAATTCTCTTCAAAATTGACTCATTTTTATGTACTTTCACTAAATTACATTATTGTAATGTTACTGTAAGCTAACTCGATAGTTACGTCTCCCTATTTCTTATACACTAATACCAGAAGCGACAAACAAGCTTCTCATCATTTCAAGACTAATACAAAAATTGTATTGACTATAAAACATATAAAAGGAGAAATCATCATGAAAAAATTAGTAGGAATCGGATTAGCAGCAGCAATTTCATTCGGAGCATTATCAGGTTGTTCTTTATTAGGAGAGAAAGCAAACGGCTTTGTACTATACGGATCAGAAGAACAAGTTCAGCAAATTACGGATAAAAATAAAAAAGAAGTGAAAGAAAAAGACTTCTATAAAATGAAAATGACAACATTAGATGGCAAAAAAGTTCTTGTCATGGATAAGAAAACTGGTGAAGAACTAGTGAAAAAAGAGTTACTTAGCAAAGTTGATGAAAAAGACGACACGAAACCACTTGATAAATTACCAGCTGTAACAGCAGAGCAAGGTGTATTATTTGCTAAAGAAAAAGTAGAAAATGCTACACTTGATGGGGCAAAATTAAAATATGAAGGCAACACAATTATCGGAAGTGGCCGTGCATACACAGATATGTATGCAATTGTTGATGACGCAACTTACAGTAATGTAAAAGGTGATGAAAAATCTGTTGGGGTATTAAAATTCGATAAAGATCCAAGTAAAGAATTCCCTGGAAAAAATGGTGTAGAAGCTTCTCAACTTGTAAAAATTAAAAAGTAATAAAAAAAGCTTTGCGACATTCGCAAAGCTTTCTTCTATTTATGAGCAATTTGCTCCATATCCGGACTACAAGTATTCGACTGACATGACTTATTTAAAGAACATGCCGCGCATTTTCCTTTTTTACTTCTCTTTACAAAATGAACTAACGTGTATGCTGCATAACCAAAAATGATAGCTCCAATTATAATATTGACCATCATCACAATACATCTCCTTCTAGAATCCGAGTAAGGATCCAACTTGGTATATAATGAACGTTAATACATAAGCAACAACGAGTGGATACACGACAGAGAAAATCGTCCACTTCGCTGATCCTGTTTCACGTTTAATAACGGCTACTGTCGCTAAACACGGAACATATAATAAAATAAAGAACATAAATGCATAAGCTGATAATGCTGTATAATGTGCTCCCATTACATTTCCAAGCACATCTTCTTTCACCGCATAAATAATGGCCATTGTAGAAACGACCACTTCCTTCGCTAAAAATCCTGTTAAAAGGGATGCTGCAGCTTGCCACGTTCCAAAGCCCAGTGGTGCAAATAGTGGTGCGATAAATCCACCAATCATTGCTAAGAAACTGTCTCCCATATCAACACCAAATCCTGATGGACCTGCATAATTTAATAGCCAAATGACAACAGAACCACCAAAGATAAATGTACCTGCTTTACGAACAAATCCCTTCCCTTTCTCCCACGTACTTAGCCATAACGTTTTCACTTGTGGCACGCGGTAAGGAGGTAGTTCAATAACGAAAATAGATTTTTCCGCTTTTAAAATGGTAAGAGACATAATTTTTGTAACTAATAACGCAAGGACAATACCTGCAACATATAAGGAGAACACAACAGTTGCCTGACTATGAGGGAAGAATACTCCCGCAAATAATGCATATACAGGTAAACGTGCCGAACAAGACATAAACGGTGTTACAAGAACTGTAAGTAAACGTTCTTTTTCTTGTTCAATCGTTCTCGCTGCCATAATACCTGGAACATTACATCCAAAACCGATAATCATCGGAATGAACGCTTTTCCGTTTAAACCGAAGAACTCCATAATTCGATCCATAACAACTGCAATTCGCGCCATATATCCTGAGTCTTCTAATAATGAAATGAAAAAGAATAGTGCAAAGATTTGTGGAACGAATACTAATACGGCACCAACACCGGCAATAATACCTTCTGTAACGAGTGCTTGAATAAAATCAGAAGCTCCAACACTTGTAAGCCCAGCTGTCACCCAATCCGTAAGCTGTCCACCAAAAAACTCATCTAACATATCCGATAAAGGTGTCCCAATCCACGTAAACGTAACCTGAAAAATAAAAAACATAACTGCTAAAAAGATTGGAAGTCCTAAAATTTTATGTGTAATTAATCTATCAATTTTTTCTGAAAAAGGAATTTTTCCTTCTTTCTCATGCTTCATAACATTTGTTTTTAACTTTTCAATATACGCTTCACGAGTTTTGTAAATATGCTCTTCCAACGTACAATCAAGTTTTTCTTCTAAGCGAGATCGAATGGCTATGAGTTCCTTATAGATTGGTAATGCTTTCATTTCTTTTTCTACTACTTCGTTATTACTTAGAAATTGAAGGGCTAACCATCTTGGATGCTCATAATTCGCTTTCTCTAAAAGAGAAATTACTTCTCCAATTCCTTCATCCATTCGTACACCATATGAAATAATGAATGGCTTTTTCTCGTTTTTGTCATTTTCTTTAAGAGTCGCAAGTAATTCTTCACAGCCTTTTCCACTTCTTGCAACGACAGGAACGACTGTTACACCTAATAGTTCTGATAATCGTTTTACATCAATGACAATTCCTCTTTGCTTCGCCACATCAATCATATTTAAACCAATTGAAACGGGCTTACCAAATTCAAGTAATTGCAATGTTAAATGCATATTTCGTTCAAACTGCGAAGAATCCACAATATTTAACATATGATGAAATTCTTCTGTTAATAGAAATTTGGTTACAACACCTTCATCACGTGAAACTGGATTTAAATCATACACACCTGGTAAATCAATTAATGTTCCTTGCTTATCTTTTAATTTACCAACCTTCTTTTCTACTGTTACACCGCTCCAGTTTCCTACATATTCATAAGAACCAGTAAGTGCATTAAATAATGATGTTTTCCCTGTATTCGGATTCCCTAGCAAAGCTACCTTATTCACGCTAATTCCACCTTTATCATTTTCGCGTCACAATGACGAATACTAATTAACTGTCCACGACACTCCAATGTACAAGGACCTTTGAACATCGCTTTCTGCTTCATACGAAGTTCGCTTCCTTCAGAAAGACCAAAAGCAGCCAGTCTTCTCTTTAATAATTGATCTAACGACTGAACGCTTTTTACTAACACTTTCTCGCCAATTTTAATATCTACTAAGCTCATAACCTTCCCCCTCAGAAGAGAATGATAATTATTTTCAAAAAAATTATACCACACCCAATTTCTCTTGTACTATACCCTTTTGCTTCATATTTATTAACATTTCACTACAATTCTATTTCAATCATTGTCATAACAGATTCATTTGCCATTCCCATCCATTTCACTTACAATAAACAGTAGCAAATAAAGAATCTCGTTATCACAGGGGGAGCCATGCCGCTGAGAGGGAACACTTCGTTCCGACCCTTCGAACCTGTTAGTTAATGCTAACGCAGGGATTGTGCAAACGTCCGAAATACATACCTCTTTTTATTTACGTATTTCGTATCCTCCTATGATATCTATTCTTTTTTGTACAACTTGGATTTAGGGGGAGACAACATGCGTAACACCAATTTACAAGCGATGATCGAATCTGCTATTCTTGCAGCCTTCGCCTTGGTCATCGACATTTTACCATTATCAATCAAACTTCCAACAGGCGGTTCTATTTCATTTGCTATGATTCCTATTTTTATTATTGCATACCGCTGGGGCTTTAAATCGGCTTTCTTAGGTGGTTTAGTTTGGGGACTATTACAAATTGTCGTGGGAGATGCTTACATTTTAACACCTGTTCAAGCATTCATTGAGTACTTCATTGCCTTTGCTTTTATCGGATTTGCTGGCTTATTCTATCGTCCAATTCAAAAAGCACTTTTAACGTCTAATGAAAATAACTTAGAACAATCCAGTTTAGGTAGCCGTAAAGACAAACCTTCATCAAAACAAAACGAAGGTAAGAAAGTCCTTGCTTATATTATCCTTGCTACATTTATCGGTAGCTTTGCTCGCTATTTCTGCCACTTTATTGCTGGTATTATTTTCTGGGGACAATATGCACCGAAAGGTCAATCAGCTGTGCTATATTCATTAATCGTAAATGGTAGTACAATGATTGGTTCCTATATTCTATGTACCGTTTTACTTATTTTTTTATTCCTTACTTCACCACGCTTATTTAAGAGCATCAGTGCTTATCAACTAAATGCAAACAAAAAGGGCGCTTAATGAGCGCTCTTTTTTCATATCGTAATATCAATTAAAAATACAATAAATGCACAAAAGAAAATAAATACCATTATACTTAGCCAATTGCTATGCACGGTTCATCGACTCCTTACATAACCTCATTTTCTAACCAGATTATATCGTTTAAAAATAAAGATTAGGTAAAGATTATATGAAAATAATTAAAAAAAGCGTAGATCATATTGTCTACACCTTTTTCGGTAAATAAAAGTAAAATAACACACCATCTTCTGTATTTTCTGCCCCATATTCAGCATCATGTAGTTCTAAAATATTCTTTGAAATGGCAAGTCCAAGCCCCGTCCCACCTTGTGAACGCTGACGAGCTGCATCCACGCGATAAAAACGATCCCAAATTTTATCTAATTGCTCTTCTTCAATGTGAGTACCTTTATTTTCAATGCATACTTTTATACGATCTTTTTCATCTATTGTAGAAATAATAATATCTTCTTTATTTGGTGTATAACGTATTGCATTCGTAATGAAGTTCACGATGACTTGTTCAATGCGGCCTTGATTTGCGACTACTTCAAATGGACCTATATTTTTATGAACATGAAGTTCTTTTTTCTCTATTTCTACAGACAGGTGTTCACATATATCATCCATTACTGTATCAATATAAAATGGATCCTTTTTCATTTTATATGTGCCTGACTCAAATTTAGCTAACTCCAGCATATCCAAAATTAACGTATCCATTTTATCTACTTCTCGTTCCATCGCCCCAAAATAGTACTCTTTTTTATGCTCAGCTACTCCATCTTTTAAAATAGAAATACAGCTTTTCATAATACTGAGCGGTGTTTTTAGTTCATGCGAAACACCAGAAATGAATTCTTTCCGCGTATTTTCTAACTTTCTTTCCTTTTCAATATCTTGTTCTAGCTGTCCAATATGGGAATGGAGTTTATTTGATAATACATTAATATTTTTCGATAAATCACCAATTTCATCTTTTGAAGTAATCGGTATTTGTTCTGTGAAATCTAAATGTGCTATTTTCTTCGTTGTATCATTTATTTTTAATAGCGGCTTTGCAATTTGTTTTGAATAATAGAATGACGCTAGAAAAATAAGAACAACTACAAATGCAATGATGTAAATGTAGTAATCTTGCACCATTTGTACAGCTTCATCTACAGGCTGTAAAGAAGCCATCGCATATATATAAGTTACCGATCCATCTTTTTCTTTTATTGGTTTCATTAATAATTTATATTTTATATCATTTTTTTCATAGTCCATTGTCTTTGTTGAATATTCGATTTGATTACTCTCTTTTAATACTACATCTGTTTGAAATTCTTTTATACTATCCAAAAATAAAGTGTTTTTATAAATTGGATTTATGGGTCCTTTTACATCAGGGAATTGTACTTTCGTAATACGTCCGCCTATGATAGCATCTAGTTCTTGAGCAGCTGGTTCCTGAACGGCCGGCCTCTTTTCTTTACCAACTTGTTCCCCAACTGCTTTCATCTTCTCCTTAAATGCTTTTTCTAACGGTTTATTCAATCCATTTAAATTCTCCTTAGATAGAGAGAAAGAAAATGGAATAAAACGATCTTCTTTTTTCACTCCAGAAAAATAAATTTCTTGGCCTAAAAACTGATTTGATGGTTTATTATCAATCTCCTCTATATTGACGAGATTGTATAGGGGAATTTTGAATATTTGTTGTCCAAATCTCTTTTGTTGCCAACGATTTATCGTTACCTCAAAATAAAAATCATCTGCATGTTTTAAATTCCCGTTCTGATCTAATGTCGTAATCCACGTATTATTTTCTCTTAAAAAGTCTTGCTCCAGCTTCTGCATTCCTTCTACACTTCCTGCATAGTTCAAATAATTTTTTTCGAAGGAATTTAAATTCAATTTAATATCTTCCACTTTTCTATTCGCATAATATTGTTTAAAAAATATCGTTTGTCCAATAAATATCGTCGCTAAAATTAACATACATAATGCTGTTGTGAGGATAAATAATTTTAGTACAATCCCTTTTCTCATACATTCCCCTCAAATTTATAACCTGTTCGTACTACAGTTGTAATGTACTTTGCTTTCTCTCCTAATTTATTTCTTAAATTACGAATATGGCTATTAACGGTTCGGTCATCACCAGCAAATTCATATCCCCAAATTCTTGAAATGAGTTGCTCTCTTGTTAAAACGATCCCTTGGTTTTTCATAAAGTACGCTAATATTTCAAATTCTGTATGTGTTAAATTAATATCTGTTTTATCTACCATAACAGTACGCGACGGAAAATGGACATGGATACCATGAATCGATAATGTATCATCTTCATTCTCTAAAAGTTGCTTTGTCACTTTTCTACTCTCTAACAACCTTTTTGCTCTTGCTAATAAAATTGGTGGGCTATATGGCTTCGTCACATAGTCGTCCGCCCCAAGTTCAAATCCAAGTAACGTATCATCTTCATCTACACGTGCCGTCAACATAATGATAGGAACCTCGGATGTTTTACGGATTCTTCGGCAAACGGACCACCCATCGAGTTCCGGCAACATAATATCTAAAATAACTAAATCAACCTCTTCTTCCTCAAATACAACTAAAGCTTCTTTCCCGTCTCTTGCTTCAAACACTATATACTGCTCACTTAAAAAATAATCTTTTAATATTTCACGTAATATATCTTCATCTTCCACAATTAAAATATTTTTTGACATAACTTATATATCTCCCTCCCGCCTTCAGAAACTATAACTTCACTTTGAATAACTAGCAGTTAACTTCGCCTCGATAATATATCTATCTGGCGCATCCCCTATATAATTAAATGGGTAACAAGTTGTCAATGTTAGTATCGGTTCTTCTTTTTTTATAATAACAGTACGATCATCTGCATCGGTAATCCATATCTTTTGAATTTCATATGTGTACGTTTTATTATCATACTCTAAAACAAGGGTGTCTTTTTCTTTTAACTCTCCTAAATCTGTAAATACAGTATCCCGGTGCCCACTTAGTACAGTATGGCCCCCTCCAGATGGCGTTGTCGTTACATCACTAACAAACATTCCTACTCCTTTTTTCAACGTTGCCTCACTTGCTCCCCAATATATAGAAAACTTCTTCTTTATTTTCGGTATATTTAATAGTGCGACCTTTTCCCCTTCTTTATGTTCTGTTTGAGAAGAAGGCACTTGAGAAGTTACGGGAGTTTCATGTGAAATTTGATTACGTTGTATGTTGTTAAGGCTCTTTATTTCTTCTTTCGTTAGTTGCCCGGCAGAGCTTTTTCCTTTATACCATTCCATAGCATAATATGATCCCATACATAGTCCTATAGCCATCAATATGATACCGATATAATTGAGTAACTTCATGTTTTATCCCTCCATGCCAAAAATGGTAGGAATAACCTACCATTTTTAATATATGAAATTATCCCATTCTTTATAGGACAATATTTTATTTACGCCTTAACTTTATTACGACGATTCAAACCAAATAATGTCCCTATCCCTACAAGACATGCGCTTAGTGCCATCATTGCTACATGATTAGATGCTGTATTTGGTAATTTTTCACCTTGTACAGCTGGCTTTGCTACTTCTTTTTTCGTTGCAGCATTTGTTTGTTGTACTTGCGCTGCTTCTTTTTTGGCTATATCATTTTTTAACTGTTCTTGTGCGATTCTCTTTTTCTCTTCCTCACTCTTTGGTGCAGCCTTTATCGCTTCCTCTTTTTTAGCCATGTCACTTTTTTCTTGTGCTTGTGCTGCTTGTTTTTTCTCTTCTTCTTTTTTAGCCTTATCTTGCTGCTGTTGCACCACTTCTTCCTTCGTTACTGTTCCAGTATCCGCGCTTGCTACTGAAGAATATCCTACTGTTAAAAGTGCCATTGCACAGATTGGTAATAGTTTCTTTTTCATTTCATTTCTCTCCTTCTATACGTTTTACATCACTTCGCATCGGATGTATCACTAGAATAAACAAGAGATATAAATATAAGATGCAGATGAAATATATTTCATTTAAAGATTTCATTGTAAAAAAGGTTATCCGAAATCATCTTCGGATAACCTTTTAAAATTAATCTACACTTAAAGCCTTCTTGCCCATTTGATTATAAATACTTGCAAACCGGCTCTTACTCACTTTTACATTTTTCGTCCCATAGAACGGATCATTATAGTATACATAATTATCATCCACACCTGTTAAAACAACCGCATGCGTATTCATTCTTGCATAAATTATTTTTCCGCCTGGTGTTTTCCACGTTGTAACCGCTCTTGGATTATTTAAAGCGACCGTTACCCACGTCACTACTGGCTTCCCATTTCTCACATAGTCTTCTAAAACAGAAAGATCATTTCCAGTTAAATTCGTTCCTCTCGAATATTTATCTAACAAACGTTTTAGTGGTTCTGGATTAATAGAATATCCTGGCGTATTTCCCGTCACATCACCTACAAACCCTACATCTGGATCTCCCCAAATTTGTGATGATGTTTTATAGTTCTTTAATTTCGCTTGATCAAAAGGCATTTCAAAAGCAAATGCTACTTTATTTAATGAGCGACCAATTTGATGTTCTACAAGCATTTGTAAAGAAACGACTTCACAGCCATTATGCAATTCTGGGAATTGATACAGTGACGGTACGTTCAGTATAACTTGACTGCGATTAATATTTCCTTCATTAACCCACTTTAACCCATTACTAGTTTGAATTTGAATCCAACCACCCTCTCTTTCACCATAAACTTCGACTGTCTGTGGTGCATACTTTCCTGATACACGAGATACAAAACTTGGACTATCATAAGCAAAGAACACTTTAGATAAATACTTCGCTTCTTTTTTCGTATCTAACCATTGATAGCCTGCATATGTACGTATACGAAGCCAAGTTCCCCTTTCCTCTACAACCGTTACTGCTTGAGGACCATAATAATCTAGTATATTCGCAGATCTGAAAGGAGCATCATAAGTAGTAAAGTCTCTATCAATCTGAACTTTTTTGTCTATTAAACAGACCCACTTATAGCCTAAGTCCGTATAAACTTTAATCCAATTTCCTTCTCTTTCTTCAATAACCGTTACAATTTGCGGAGCATACTCACCTGAAATCCCTGAAGATAAGGATGCCTCATTATACGTCAAAAAGTTTTTATTCATATTCACTTTCTTTTCAACTAAACAGACCCACTTAAAACCAGTATCCGTATGAATTCTAATCCAGCCACCATCTCGCTCTTCATACACTGTTACTTCCCTAGGGCCATATTCCTTTGAAATTCCAGATGATAAAGATGGTCCGTTATACGTAAAGAATTTTTTCGAAATGCTCACCTTCTTCATCTTCAACTCATTGTCTTTAGACTTATCTGTAACTGCGACGAGCTGTGCTGCCTCTGCACGTGTAATGGATCTATCTGGTTGCCAACGTCCTCCATCAACACCACTTGATATACCCATGCCAACTAAAATATTAATGAATTTCTCACCCCAATGATCTTTTACATCAGGAAATAATGTTGGTAATTCTTCATGAACCTTTTTCTCTAATTGATAGGCTTGGACTAACATCGTTGCCATAGCAGCTCTTGTCATTTGACCATTCGGATTGAATTTCCCGTTGCCTTCCCCTTTAATGACTCCTGCCTTTTCCACAGCAGCAATATAAGGAGTTGCCCAATGATCTTGAGAGTCTGTAAAAGTTGGTTTCTCACCTTCACTGACTTCTAATTCTAAAATTTTCGCCATAATTGTAGCTGCTTCAGCTCTGCTTAATACTTTGCTTGGTGAAAATGTTCCATCTGGCATCCCAGAAATAACTTTTTTATGAACTAAATAATAAACAGACTCTTGTGCCCATCCTGGAACGTCAGGAAATGATTGCGGCGCTGCCTGTATCGAACTTACAGCTTGTTTTAATTCTCTTTCTCCCTTTTCCTGTTCTTCTTTTTGCTTTAATTCAAGCTCTTGCTTCTTCTGTTCTTCTTTCTGTTTTAATTCAAGCTCTTGTTTCTCTTGTTCTTCTTTCTGTTTTAATTCAAGCTCTTGTTTCTCTTGTTCTTCTTTCTGTTTTAATTCAAGCTCTTGCTTCACCTGTTCTTCTTTCTGTT
>NZ_DALYZR010000004.1:274442-337456 GCF_031983925.1 Bacillus sp. (in: firmicutes)
TTTTAATTCAAGCTCTTGCTTCACCTGTTCTTCTTTCTGTTTTAATTCAAGCTCTTGCTTCACCTGTTCTTCTTTCTGTTTTAATTCAAGCTCTCGCTTCGCCTGTTCTTCTTTCTGTTTTAATTCAAGTTCTTGCTTCGCCTGTTCTTCCTGCTGTTTTCGTTCAAGTTCTTGCTTTATTCGTTGCTCCAGCTCTAGTTGTTGCTTCTTCAATTCTTCCTGCTGTTTTCGCAATTCATCTTGTTGCTTCTTTAACTCTTCCTTCTTTTTTTGTTCTTCAAATTCTTCATGAACTTTTTCTTCTTGGCCATTGTTTTCTTTTACTTCTACTCCATCCTTTTCTTTAAGTTCTTCTTGGCTTTTTAATTCATTCGTTTTTTTCTCTTGATCATTGCTCTTTACCTGTAATGGATTCTTCTCTTCAAGTTCTTCTTGCTGCTTTTTCAGCTCATTTAATTCCTGATACACTTCTTCTATCTGTACGTTATGTTCACCAGCTTGTTCCAGTAACTCTTCTTTTTTCTGTTTTAAATCATCTATTTTAATAAATAATTCTTCCTGCTGTTTTAAAATTTCTTCTCTTTTTTCTAATTTCATTTCTCGTTCTTTTGCAGCTTCTAATTGTTTTTGTAATTCACTTTTCTCATTGCTCTGCATATGCGATACAGCTTCTATACTATTTCTCGTTTTATTTTCAATTTCAGCTAGAGAGCTAGAAGGAAATGTTAATAGATTTGTCGCTAACAAACTCGCTACTGCAATTACACTATATGTTTTCATCATACACACACCTTTTCAAATTTTATTACGTTCATATTTTCATACTAAATGTAAAATGTAAGATTCCTCCATAATCATAACAAATTTTTCCTCAAACAAAAGACTTTTTGCAAAAAAGAAAAAGAGCACTGTATCAATGCTCTTTTCGGGTGTGTGTCTCAATTATTTACATGTTACTTTCGCGTGATTTAGAAGTAGAACGGGCCGGAGCGATAACTAATTGTCTCGGCTCAGTTTTCTTTAAGTGATTTTTGACGTTACACTTACGACGTTGAACAACCCACGCTTTAATAGGGTTTGTCAAAATAATTTTTTGCTCTTCGTTAGGGGCCTCTTCTTCCAACCTACAACTTTCGCTCCATTTATTCCATTTCATTGTAAATTTAGAAGAAGAATGATCGTCTTCTCGATCAAACAAGTGCAAAAAATCCATTTCGCCAGCTAGCATTACGGTGTTGCTAGTTGCTAAAAAAGAAAAGGTCGTCCAACGTTTCTCCATGCCCTCCTACTCCTTTTTCACATATAGAGTGCCTAAAACTGAATTTACCTAAAATATGCTTGCCTTTTACCTTACACCCATAGTTTATCCAAAACACTACTATGCAACTATCGATTTCCCTTACAACTACCTTACATTTTTGTAAGAAACAAAAAAACCTTCACTATGCATATGTGAAGGTCTCTTATTTCTTATCTATATGATCTTTCATATCATCAAGTCCAGCTTCTTGTAGCTGCGACATCATACCATGAGAAATTGCGCCTAATACTAAAGTCATTCCAATTAGTGAAATCCGAATCGCTGGTACATCAATTATGTAAGCTAACAAGCCAAGAACAATTGTTAAAAGTAATGCTTTTATAAATGTTGCACTTGTATAATCTTTCTTTTTCATCATAATCACCCTTTATGGAAGCGTTTTCTTTATTATAATCAGTATATCATATCATCTGACTATTTTGTGGGTATTTTTGTAAAAAACTTATATCTTCTTTGACTTTTTCCTTTCTATCCTTTACAGTCGAAATGTTCGCAAGTTTTACACTGTAGGAGGACTCCAATGAATATTGAAATAAAAGACACTTTAATTTCTGAAGAACAATTACAAGAAAAAGTAAAAGAACTAGCACTTCAAATCGAACGTGATTTTGAAGGAGAAGAAATCGTAGTCATCGCTGTATTAAAAGGATCTTTCGTATTCGCTGCTGATTTAATTCGTCACATTAAAAACGATGTAACAATCGACTTTATTTCTGCATCTAGCTACGGAAATCAAACAGAAACAACTGGCAAAGTAAAACTATTAAAAGATATCGATGTAAACATTACTGGAAAAAATGTAATTGTTGTAGAAGACATTATCGATTCTGGTTTAACACTTCACTTCTTAAAAGATCACTTCTTTATGCATAAGCCGAAGGCACTCAAATTCTGTACATTACTCGATAAACCTGAGCGTCGTAAAGTAGACTTAAAAGCTGAATATGTTGGCTTCCAAATTCCAGACGAATTTATCGTTGGCTACGGTATCGACTGTGCAGAAAAATATCGTAACTTACCATTTATCGCTTCAGTTGTAACGGAATAATATAATAAAATAAACTTTCATCAATTACTGGTGGAAGTTTATTTTCTATCACAATTCGTAAAAGACAAAGGGAGAGAAAAAAATGACAAAGACAAAATTTGAAAAAGTACTCCTCATCGTAAATCCAAAAGCTGGACAAGGCGACTTACATACAAATTTGGCGAAAATCGTACCACCTCTTGCGGCTACTTTTCCTGACTTACATATCCTTCATACGAAAAAGCAAGGTGATGCAACGAAATATTGCCAAGAGTTTGCTAGTAAAGTAGATTTAATTATCGTCTTTGGTGGTGACGGCACTGTATTTGAATGCACAAATGGCTTAGCGCCTCTTGAAACGAGACCTACACTTGCAATTATTCCAGGCGGAACTTGCAATGACTTCTCTCGCACACTCGGCGTTCCGCAAAACATTGCAGAAGCAGCAAAACTTATCACTAAGGAACATGTAAAACCAGTTGATGTTGCAAAAGCGAACGGACAACATTTCTTAAACTTCTGGGGCATTGGACTCGTATCTGAAGTATCAAACAATATCGATGCAGAAGAGAAAGCAAAGCTTGGTAAAATTGGTTACTACTTAAGCACTATTCGAACTGTTAAAAATGCTGAAACATTCCCAGTTAAAATCACGTACGACGGACAAGTATATGAAGACGAAGCTGTCCTTGTTATGGTTGGAAACGGTGAATATCTTGGCGGTATCCCGTCCTTTATCCCAAACGTAAAGTGCGATGACGGCACACTTGATATTTTCGTCGTCAAATCAACAGGCATTCAAGCGTTTAAAGATTATATCGGAAAGAAACTATTTGAAGACTCAAATGAAAATGACATCTTCCACGTAAAAGCGAAATCCATTCATATTGAAACAGAAGAAGAAAAAGAAGTAGATACAGATGGAGAAAGCTCACTGCATACACCTTGTCATATTGAAGTATTACAAGGGCACTTTACGATGATTTATAATCCTGCGGTTGTGTAATACAAAAAGACGAGCTAAAGTTTTAACATTTTAGCTCGTCTTTTTTATTAGAAAGATATTTTAATATGAGTTTTCGTAATCAAACTCCACCCAATTTTTCCAATGTGTATTAGCGTTCTTATTCACAATAACACTTGGATCTTTCTTCTCTATTGCAGCGGATACTGATTGGAAGAATTCATTTTCACTTACTTTTTCGTCTTCAACATGTTTCCATTCTTCCGTTTCATACGCTACTTCCCAATCACCTTCTAAACCGCACTCTTCTAAAATTTCTTCTTTATCCCACCATACTAATTTTCGAGCTTCATCATTAGTAGCAAGCATACGCATGAAATATGTTGGATAAGACTCTATCGTTTGTACTTCTATTCCATGATTCACATAATCTTCTTCTGTAAATTGATATTCAAAATGATGCTCGCGAATTTTGAAACTGCCGTTATAAATATCCGGTATAAAATTACCTTCATCATCAAATAATTCATAATCTCCATCATTTAATTGCAAAATTCCATCATCACCAATTGAATGGTTTATTCTATCTCCATATACTTGAATATCATTACATACACCTAATGAACCTACACCGACAACCTGAAATACCATTAACCAATCTTTATTATCTTTAAAGAAAAGAGAGAATTTCACTTGTGAAATATCCATATATTCATTATCAAAGGCAGGAAATTCATAGTTACTTTGTTTTTTATCTAATAACCTTAAAATCTCTTTTTGCACATGTATCACCTTTTCATTAATATTATCTAACGTTTACCGTGTTCTCATGTAGCTAGAAAAATTCCTCTTTCATCACTATTCGTATACTCAATCTACCTTAACAAAACTGCTTTTCCTACTTCCATCATATATAGGCCGCACACCGCTTCCATTCCTCTTACTTACGCATATATTGGAATGTTGTTTCTAATGCAGTGTATTTTATTTTTGCTGGGAGGTGTTATAAATCATGTTCGAATGTAAGAACGAACTAAGTCTTTCTAATATAGAAAACTTAAAATATAATTCCAACATTCCTATAATAGTGATAGCCTTCAATAATGTCACTTATGTAAAAAATATGTTAAAACAATTAGAAAACAAAAAGATAAAAAATGAAGATATATGGATTTGGGATAATAATTCAACCGCTCCTGCTTTGCTTGCTTTTTATGAGCAAATATCAACTAAATATAATTTAGTAAAGAATGCAGAGAACTATGGGCCACGTTTTTTTGTAATTCCCTATTTTTTCGATTTACTTCCAGATTTCTTTGCTGTAACTGATCCTGATTTATCTTTTAATGAAAAAATGCCAGATAACTTTTTAGAGTATTTAAAGCAATTAACAATTGAGCTTTCACTCTTTAAAGCCGGACTTGCTTTAGACATTATACCTACGCCTAATTTCAACTGGGACCTCATGTCAAACGAGGAATGTACAGTAACAGAATGGGAAATGCAGTATTGGCTTTTTCCTATAACTAAATACAATAACCCTAAAGTTTTCAACGCTGGGATTGATACGACTTTTGCTGTTTACAATAAAAAATTTATTAGTAACGGTTTTTATAATGCCGTAAGGGTAGCTGATAATTTTACATGTAAACATCTGCCTTGGTATAAAGACAATATAATTTCAGAAGAAGAAAAAAATATGTTAAATACTAAATGGGCTAACTGGCATGAATAAAGTGAAACTTTATTCAGTGGTTTTTCTCTTCATCCCCCACCTAACTTCTTTGCTTCCGCTGCATTTTGAGGTGGGGGTCTTACTGTCCGTTAATGCGAGATAAATAATACAGAGCTTAAATGGTGAATTGCGCTCAAATGTTCCAGTGCGTATTACAATCCTTATTCACGATAATGGTTGGATCTTTTTTCTTTATTGCAGCGGCTACTGATTGGAAGAATTCATAGTTACTTTGTTTTCTATCTAATAGTTTCAAAATATCTGTTTGCATATGTATCATCTTCATCCCAATATAAAGTGAAACTTTAATCGGTGGGGGTCTTACTGCCCATTAAAGTCGGATAAACTTTTCAATTTCACTAGAGTATAACATAGATATGCTTGCCTGTGACATTCTAACAATACTACTCAAAAATAGAAGAATGGCTTGTTTGCATACTCTAGTTATTATTAGATACAATGAAGAAAAAGTAAATCCGTGGAAAGATCCATTTGTTCGTTGGCTTTTATTGCTTTCAGCAAATGAGGATGAACACTTAACTAAAACATTGGAGGATATTGCTATGAACCGAGATCCTATTTTACAAAAAGCAATAAACAAGTGGGAACGTATGAGTCAAGATTCCTCTTTCCGACAAGCCTATGACGCAAGGGAGAAAGTTTTAATGGATGAGGCCGCAAAATTCGCCCATGCAGAGACAGAAGGTATGAAAAGGGGCATGGAAAAAGGCATGGAAAAAGGCTTAGCAAAGGGCTTAGAACAAGGTATAGAAAAAGGGCGAAAAGAAGGGGTTCAACAAGGAAAAATTCAAATGATTAAAAGTATGTATGATCTTGGTATACCACTTGAAACGATTGCTAAGGCAAGTAAATTAAGTTTGCATGAGATTGAGCATATTTTAGGATATAAATAATGATAAAAAAGCGTAAAAGAGCATAATTTACACTATGTTCTCTTACGCTTTTTTTAGTTTGAATCCATTTTTTATTTACTAACAATCCTAAAATAAGAACAAATCGTTACGTAATAATAACCAATGTAAATAACACTATACACACCGATGCTAATTAATAACGGAACTGCAATTTCATATGGAATAACTGTCGCTAATCCTTTTAGCGCAAATAAAAACTCGTACAGTTTCTTAACTTTTTCTTAATGCAGAAGAAATTTGGCATCACATCTAGGTACATGAAATTATATCGACGATTTTTCAAATATATCGAACACAACTCAAAATATATCAACGATTTTTTCAATATATCGACTTACCGACAAAAACTGACAGTAGAGACAACAAAAGAGGCTGTCCAAAAATGTATTTTGGAACAGCCTCCTCTATTTACTAACTACTGCACTTCTTTTTACATAAAACAAACTGCCAATCAAAACGACAATTACGCCAAAATACACACCATACTCTATCGCAACTGCGACAATACTTTCAATATGTTTCCCAAATAAAGAACCTAGCATAAAGTAAACGAGTGTCCAAACAAATCCTGTCGTATAAGAATACAAAGCATACATCTTAAATGACATATTATTCATCCCAACTACATACGGTACGATATGTCTTACAACCGGTATGAAGTAACTTGTAACTAACGCATAATGACCATATTTCTCTACCATTTGTTGAGATTTCAAAAGATATTTCGCCTTTTTCTTTTTCATTAGCTTATGAAGTACTTTTGTACCAAATATTTTCCCTAATATATAACCTAGCGATAGCCCAGATACAACGCCTAAATATGTTAATAAGAATGCAGGAATGCCACTTAATATCCCTAGTGAAGAGACAAAGCCACCACTCATTACAATCATTTCGTCTGGAATTGGCATACCGATAATACCTAACCATAAACAGAAAAATAAAGCCCAATAACCGTATTGTTCAATATAAGATAATAATTCATGTAATTCCATTATGCATATGCTCTCCTTAGCTCTTTTTTACAGCTAAAGACGTACGCTGGTGGGAAATTGAGCCACACCTTTTCTAGTGTAATTTCAGGGAAGAAATGCTGTATAAATCCTTTTTTCACAAGTGAATATTGAAAGGTAATAAATTTACCATTCTCATGTATCGATTCCATTACATTGTTTAAAATACGTTTTGAAACTTCTTCTGGTAAAGAGGTAAAAGGTAATCCCGATAAGACATAATCCACGCATTCTATATGGAACTCTTCCATATACTTCTTTATATTTTCAGCTGAACCGTGTACAACAATGACGTTCTGCTCATCTTTAAACTTTCTCTTTAACTCTTTGCAAAACACTTCATTAATTTCAATAAGAAGAAATATTGTTTCCTTCTTTTTTCTCTTCATAATCTCCTTCGTAAAAACCCCTGTACCAGGCCCTAACTCTACGATGCATTTCGCTCTATGAAAATCAATTACATCTACCATTTTTCTTGCTAATATTTTTGAACTTGGCGCAATTGCACCAGTATGTTTCGGATGTTTAATAAATTCGTGTAAGAATGTTATGAGTTGCATGTAACCATCTCCCCATTCGTTCAATAGTTTTTAACTTGTTTCTAAGTATAACTATCGTTTCTTAACAAAAATTGAGGAGATTTCTTAAGATTTTATGAAGAATAAAAAACAGCTATCGCCTATAGCGATAGCTGCTCCTTTATTACTTCGCACTCACAATCTTATAATAAGAACGAACCGTTAAGAAATAATATCCAATATAAATAACACCGTATACTCCGATACTAATTAGAAGCGGAATCATAATTTCAAATTGTATTAGTGTTGCTAAACCTTTTAGTGCAAATAAGCTGTGCAAAATTCCAATCACTAACGGAATTGCAAAGATAAAGCTTACTTGTTTGGCGATAGCTTTTTTCATTTCTTGTTTTGTGACCCCTATTTTGTGAAGTACAACATAACGCTCACGATCAGCATTTGCTTCTGTTAATTGTTTAAAGTAAATGATAGAACCTGTTGCTAGTAAGAATACAAGACCTAAGAACATTCCAATAAACATCATTAGTCCTGTTCCTTCAAGCCCCATATGGAAACCAGTGTAGAAATCTCTAAATGATAGTACCATTTCTGATTCACCAGCTGGCATCACTTTTGTTAATTTTTCTGTTAACACTTTACTATCTTTTTCATCTTTTACATCAATATTTTTTACAACGCGTGTTCCAAATGCTTGCTTCGCTTGTTCATACATTTCATCTGAAACGACAACAACTAGTTCACCTAAGTTTGTAATTGCAGTATTATTTGCATCCTTGATTGTTAATGTCTTCGTTTCATTTCCAATTTGGAATACCGTTTTATTTCCTTTATATGTTGGACTAAACTCATGCCCTTCCATATACGAACTATCATATATAAATGCTTCACCAGCAGCTACATTCACTGTTTCTGCGTCGATTTTTTTAGCAAATTTATTAAATTCTGACTGAGACATAAACTGATATTTCTCTGAAATCCTATAGTTCATGTTAAGAATGAAATCAACTTTGTCTCCTTCAAACTTCCCTTTTACAGGAACTGTCTCAATTTCAAATTGATCTTTGATCGGGTGATTTTTCTTCTCTTCTGCAAAAATCGCATTTACTTTCTTATCAAGCTCTGCATCTTTTTTCTCATAAGAGTAACTGTAAGGTGCAACTGCTTTTGACTGTGTAAATGTGTTGTAATACATCGTAACTGATGTACCAACTGCCGTTAATGTTACCGCGCTTAAAATAGAAATTGTCGCAAGTGACTTTGCATTTCCTTTAATACGATATAGTAGCTGTGACGTCGTTACCATATTCATACCGTTATAAAACGATGATTTATTCGTTCTTGCACGTTTCAATACGAATACTGTAAAGAACATAAATAGTAAGTACGTACCTAATACTGTTGCTAGTAAAATATAAAGTGCAACTGCCATAAAGTCTGCATATTTAACTGCCTTCATGAACATTAATGCTAAGAAATAACCTGAACCGATTAAGACAACTGAAATGAATGCCATAATGACAGATCCTTTTGGCATTGCTTCTCCTTCACGTTCTGCACGGAAAAGTTCAATTAACTTAAAGCGATAAATTAAACGATATCCTTGAAGTGATGTATACAAAATAATCACAAAGAAAATAAGTGCTGTATCAATAATGGCAGCTATCGGTACTTCAAAATGAACGTTTAAGTTTAATCCCATCATACTTACTAGCAGTTCAAGGAATAATTTCGAAAGGACGCTACCAATCGCAATTCCGATAATTAAAGACATTAATCCCATTAACATATTTTCATAAAAGAGCATTTTACCGATCTGTCTTTTACGAATACCTAATAAGGAATATAATCCAACTTCTTTTTTACGTTTCCTTGTAAAGAAACCGTTTGAATATATAATGAACACCGCTACGAATATAATTAGCATGACACTGGAAACTTGGAAAGCTCCACTAATTTTTTTAGAAGCTTCCGCAGCTTTTTCCATTTGTGAATTATATTGCAGTGCTTTAAATGTAAAGTAAATAACGATACTAAAAATCATAGATGCAAAATATACAAAGTAGTCTTTAAAGTTCCGCTGTATGTTGCGGAGGGCAATGCTAGATAAGGTCATCAGCCATACCTCCGGAAATAGAAGACATTACGTCAACGACTTGTTGGAAGAACTGTTTACGCGTTAATTCACCGCGGTGCAATTCTTTATATAACTCACCATCTTTAATGAAAATAACTCGTTTACAGTAACTTGCCGCAAACGCATCGTGCGTTACCATTAAAATTGTAGAGTTGTCATATTCATTTAGCGACTTCATACTTTCAAGTAAATCTGTTGCTGATTTAGAATCAAGCGCTCCAGTCGGCTCGTCCCCGAAAATCATACTTGGATTTGTAACGATTGCACGTGATGCCGCACATCTTTGCTTCTGTCCACCAGATACTTGATATGGGAACTGACTTAAAATATGATCAATACCGAATTTCTTTGAGATTTCAAGAACGCGGCGATCAATCTCACTCGCTTTCACTTTTGATAACGCAAGAGGTAACGCAATGTTCTCTTTTACAGTTAACGTATCTAATAAGTTATAATCTTGGAAAATGAAACCTAAATGATCGCGGCGGAATAACGCTAACTTATCATCATTCATTTTCACGATATCTTTTCCATCAATTAAAATTTCACCGTTCGTCGCATTATCAATTGTAGAAAGAACGTTTAGTAAAGTTGTCTTACCAGAACCAGAAGGTCCCATAATTCCAACGAACTCACCTTCTTTTACTTGTAAGTTAATACCTTTTAACGCTGCAAATTTATTACCACCCGTGTCATACACTTTTTCAATATTTTTTGCTTCTAACACTGTTTTCATCTCGACATCCCTCATTTCATCTATTCTCTATTTTCACTATATACATTCTCTACTTTTTCCACTATCGATGTTTCTTACACAAACATGACAGTTATGTAAGACCGGTAAGCAAAGAAATCAAAATTTAACCTAATGAATCAAAGTACTTTGTTACTATAACATTGGGATATCATGCCATCCATTCATTCTCCTTACAGGAACATTACAATTTTGTAAGGTACAAAATGTACCCTACAAAGTTGTGCACGAAATGTCGGGTGGAGCTATTTCGTTCCTGCTATTCTATGTACAGAGGAGGTCATAATATGGATTCACTTAAAAATATGAATGCTGCAATGCGCTATATCGAAAACAACTTAACAAATGAAATTAATTTTAAAAAAGTTGCGAAGCTAGCTTACTGCTCGGAATATCATTTCAAAAGAATGTTTTCTTTCCTAGCTGGCATATCACTATCAGAATACATTCGTTGTAGACGTCTTACTCTCGCTGCTTTTGAACTAAAAAATAGCGATGCAAAAGTCATTGATGTCGCTATCAAATATGGATACAACTCACCAGATTCATTCTCTCGCGCCTTTCAAAACTTACACGGCATAACACCTTCAGAGGCCCGAAATAGTAGTCATTCCTTAAAAGCCTATTCACCAATGACCTTCCAATTATCCATCCAAGGAGGAAACGAAATGAACTATCGAATTGAAGAAAAAGAACCATTTCGAATTATAGGTATTACAAAACGAGTACCGATTGTATTTAACGGTGTAAATGAAGAAATTGCTTCTATGTGGAAAAGTTTAAATCCAAAGTCCATTCAAACGTTAAAGTCACTTTCAAACATGGCACCGAATGGAATCATTAGTGCTTCTACTAACTTTTCTGAAGGCAGAATGGAGGAAAAAGGCGAACTCGATCACTACATTGGAGTAGCCACAACTAAAGATTGTCCAGAGCAATTCGCGCAACTTGAAGTCGCAGCTTCAACGTGGGCTATATTTGAAGCTGTCGGCCCATTTCCTGAAACATTACAAAACGTATGGGGCCGTATTTATTCCGAATGGTTTCCTTCCTCAAACTATGAACTAGCGGAAGGACCGGAAATATTGTGGAATGAACAGAAAGATACATCCTCTCCAAACTTTAAAAGTGAAATTTGGATACCGGTTTTGAAGAAGTGATAAAAAAACAAAGCAGCTTTTCCTTGAAAGGAAAAGCTGCTTTGTTTACATTTTTAGTTCTTTTTTATAAGCAACATAAGAATATCCCATCGTTAATCCTACTGCCCCGACAATAATTCCAATGATTAGGAAACCTTTCCACGCTACGGGGGCAAAAATACTTAAAATCATAATAACCCCTAATACAACAAACACTTTTCCGCTAAAACGGTGTGTCTTTCTCCATACTTCCTCGTTACTTAATGTCCACGGTGTTTTTATACCTACAAAGTAATTTGGTTTACATTGTGGTAAATAGTTACCTATAACTATAAATAAAAGACCAACAAGAATATGCGGTGTACTATTCATTGGAATGTCATAACCTAATCCAGCTCCAATTCCAATGATATTTACTAAAAATAATAAGATCAATACACTATAATTTATTACATTATACCCCTTAGAAAACTTATCATAATTCTTATACTTCGGATCTATCTTAGGCAATACAGTCAATAAAGCATATATAAAAACCATAATTGCCACATCAAAAATCATACCTCCCATTTTAGACATATGTCCATCTACTTCACCCGAAACATTCCAGTGACTCGGAACTTCTTCTGGTAAATTCGGCCAAGCAACGCACCATGCAATAATCGTTAAAGCAATTAATAATAACGGAAATACATGTTTTCTCATTTCCCCTCTTCCCCCTTATTCGTAAACGTAAACACCCAAGTTAATAAATCTTGAAATACAGTTGTGTTTAGAGAGTACATAACGAACTGACCTTTTTTTTCATCTTGAATAAGTTCAGCATTTTTAAGTGCGTTTAAGTGGTGTGAAATACTTGGCTTTGTCATATTGAAATGTTCAGCAATCTCACCAGCGGTTAAATCACCTTCTTTTAATAAATCTAAAATTTTTCGCCTTGTTGGATCTGCTAATGCTTTAAATGCTTGATTCAATGTCTTTCTTCCCTTCACTAATTAGACATTTAGATATTTATCTAAATGTTAAAATGATTTCGGTTAATTGTCAATTATATAAGAAGCCCTTTTTACTTTCTACGCTTTTGACATATACTGTTTACTAGCTTATCTTTCAACTTAATGAAAAGACTTGAAACACATGATACACTATAGCTACAATTGTTTTTTTAGGAGGAATATACATATGTATAAAATTTTAATCGTTGAAGACGATCCAAATATTTCATCATTACTGCAATCTCATATTCAAAAGTACGGTTACGACGCTGTTGTTACTGAAAACTTTGATGATATTATGGAATCGTTTAACACAGTGAAACCACATCTTGTTTTACTTGATGTAAACTTACCGAAATTCGATGGATTCTACTGGTGCCGTCAAATACGTCATGAATCTACTTGTCCAATTATTTTCATTTCAGCACGTGCTGGTGAGATGGAACAAATTATGGCGATTGAAAGCGGTGCGGATGATTATATTACGAAACCGTTCCACTACGACGTTGTAATGGCGAAAATTAAAGGTCAATTACGCCGCATTTACGGTGATTATGCACCAAACATTTCTGAACGTATCGTTGAAGTAGAAGGATTAAAATTATTCCCTGAACGTCCAGAAATTCATTTTGGATCTGAGCAAGTTCTTTTAACGAAGAAAGAAGCTATTTTAGCAGAAATGTTATTATCTAAATTCCCTCGTACAGCGAGCCGTGAAGATTTGTTAGCTGCGCTTTGGGATGACGAGAGCTTTGTTGAAGAAAACACATTAAACGTAAACATTACGCGTCTTCGTAAAAAGTTCAATGAGCTTGGTATTGAAAATGCTATTGAAACAGTGCGCGGACTTGGGTATCGTTTTAACGCAACTTGGAGTGAATAAGCATGAAGCTATTTCTACGTGATCATTTTGCATTTTTTCTACTGTACGTATTAAACTTCGGTATCATTTTCGTTCTTTATGATGCAGTAGATGGATTTCAAAATAATAAATTTTACTTCGTCGTTTTAAGCTTATACTTATTTATTTGTTTCCTCGCTTACCGTTACGTTCGCAATCGTAGAATGTACCATAGATTAAGTGAACAACCAGAAAAAATGGAAGATGCATTTATTGAAAGAGCAACTGCTCCGATGCCTCACGGTGTAAATGAACTCGTGCGCACGCAGTATCGTCTATTCCAAAAAGAACTACAATCGTACGAAGTAAAACAGCAAGAACATCAATTATTTATTAACCACTGGGTGCATCAAATGAAGACACCCGTTTCTGTTATGCAGCTTATGGTGCTCGAAATGGAAGATGAACATTTAATTCCGAAATTCAAAAAAGAATTAGAACGATTAAATCAAGGACTCGATATGGCTTTATACATGGCAAGGTTAAATAACTTCCATGAAGACTTCCATGTTGAGACGATTTCATTAAAAGACACGGTAACAAAAAATATTAATGGATTAAAAGAACTATTCATTCGAAACGGGGTCTTCCCTGTTTTAGAAGTTCATTCTGATTTAAAGGTTGCCTCTGATGCGAAATGGCTAAAATTTATCATCTATCAGTTAATGACAAATGCTGTCCGTTACTCTGGTGAGCGCGGAAAGAAAGTATTCTTATCCGCTTACCGAAATGGAAAAGATATTATTTTAGAAGTTCGTGATGAAGGTGTTGGGATTCCGCAAGAAGATATTCGAAGAGTATTCGAACCGTTTTACACTGGGAAAAACGGCCGTACATTCGGAGAATCTACTGGTATGGGGCTTTATATTGTAAGTAAAATTTGTGATTATTTAGGTCACTCTGTCAAACTAGATTCTGAAGTTGGGAAAGGAACGACGATTAAAATCATCTTCCACAACGCTGCAAATAATCAAGCAGAACATACGGAGAAGGTGACCAAAGCATGATCGTAACATATGCTAGCAAAATGTATGAGAACTTACTCTCATACATTTTTTGCAATAAAACTACATATTTTCCTTCTAGCGGGAGGTACGTATTATGACATTTTGGCAGTTTGCCTTTAAAAATGTAACACGTAATTCCAGAGCTTATTTTGCTTATTTCGTAAGCAGTTCTTTTTCCATTGCTGTTTTCTTTTCGTTTGCTGTTTATTTATTTCATCCTAAATTACAAAATTTTAGTATGATCTCAGAAATTTCAGGATTAATGATTTTTTCAGAAGTTATCATTGTCTTGTTCTCGTTCTTCTTTCTACTTTATTCAATCGGATCGTTTTTAAAGGTTCGGAAAAAGCAATTTGGTGTGTTAACCGTTTTAGGTATATCAAAAAAGCAATTACATCGACTCATTTTCACTGAAAATATGTTAATTGGTATTTTATCTATCTTTTTCGGCATGCAGTTTGGACTTGTCTTTTCGCAATTTTTCTTATTAGTAACAGCCAAACTTACTCATGTCCCAGGCATATATTTATACTGGCCTACTAACGCAATCATTTTAACGACAATTGTTTTTCTCAGTCTCTTTATCGTTGTATCTACATTCACACCGATGCTCATTCGAACAAGAAAAACAGTCTATCTTTTAAAGGCGAATACCAGTAAGCGAAAAGAAAGAAAGCCATCTATACTTATTTCTCTATTTGGCACTATATGTTTAGTAGGCGGCTACGCTTTAGCTGGAAACCCAAAATATTTCGTTTCATTAGACCCAAAAATAGGAATGATATATATGGTTTCTAGTATTTTTCTTATTCCACTGCTCGTTTCGATTGGAACGTATTTCTTCTTTTCACAAATTAGTTTCTTACTCATACATATTTTGAAAAAAAGACGAAATTTCTATATGAAACGTATTAATATGCTTTGGATTTCTGACTTGGCTAGCCGTATTCGGACAAATATTAATATGCTTTTTATCGTAGCAATGTTATCTACTATTGCCTTTACGATGATTACCTTTTTATACGGATTTGGGAAGTTTATGAAGTTAGAGGCTGAAAGGATTTCTCCATTCGCATTTTCTTATGTATCATACGAAGCAAATCCATTTACTTCCCAGCACTTAAATTGGCTAGAGAAACGATTACAAGATGAAAAATTCTCTTATGACAAAATTAAAGTGGAGTTATATGCTACACCGTTAAAAGAAGACGAGAGCGTCGGAGATTACAATGACATATACGCCATTAAACAAAGTGATTATAATAAGCTTGCCAATTCCTTACAACTAAAAAAACTATTTATGAACGATAGCGAAGCATATGTCTTAGCTGGATCATCCTATTTCCCGATATTTAACGCGTTAGATGACAGTTACACTAGAGAACACATTACACTTTCTGATACAAATTATAAATTACAAGTAAAAGGATATGAAGCTGTTAATGCCATTCCATCTTATTTTGCACATCAAACATTAGTATTATCTGACTCTGTCATTCACAATCTCCCCAATGGGACGAAACATGTAACAAGCTATAATTACAACGTACAAAACTGGGAGAATACATACACAATTGCTGATGAATTTATAAAACAAATCGATAAAGACCGTGCAAGTATTAAGAACGATGGACCGCTCGTTCTTGCTTACGAATCGGGCAATTCCCTATACAGAATTAAATCAGGGAGTGCTTCCTATTTCTTAATCGGTACTTTCCTCGGAATCATTTTCTTTATTGGTGCCGGCAGTGTACTTTACTTCCGTATGTATACCGATTTAGCAAACGAACAAGAAAAGTACGTAACGATTACCAAGATTGGTTTAACAGAGTCAGAAATGAAGCGCTCAGCGACCATTCAACTTGCCATCCTATTTTTCGTTCCATACATTATGGCTTCTATTCATACTATGTTTGCAACGAAGATGTTACAGGATGTTATTAGTATATCTTTATTCGCTGAAATTACAGTCGTACTTGTCATTTTCGGGACAGTGGAGATTATCTTTTTCCTACTAATTCGTTCACTCTATATGCAGAAGTTATCGCAACATATTCAGGTTTAAATTATAGAAAGGTGAGCTTTATGGAAAAAGTATTACACATAAAAATAAAAGAGTATGAGGAATATTCCCCTCATACTCCTTTGACGTTAACTCTATTAAGGAGGCTAGGCAAATGACATTTTGGCAGTTTGCATTTAAAAACGTCACACGAAACGCCAGAGCTTATTTCGCCTATTTTGTAAGCAGTGCGTTCTCTATCGCAATCTTTTTCTCGTTTGCGGTTTATTTATTTCATCCTAAACTACATATGACAGGCGTAAATGCTGCTCTGAACATATTAATGACAATTTCAGAAATTGTCATTGTATTCTTTTCATTTTTCTTTTTACTATATTCAATCGGTACTTTCTTAAAAGTACGAAAAAAGCAATTTGGGATTTTAACAGTACTTGGCATATCCCAAAAACAATTAAAGAGACTCGTATTTCTAGAAAACATGCTAATTGGTGTTCTTTCCATCTTTTTCGGCATTCAACTTGGACTTGTCTTCTCGCAGTTCTTTTTATTAGTTACTGCCAAGATTACACATGTTCCTGGTTTATATTTATATTGGCCAACAGCTGCCATTATTTTAACTATGATCATTTTTCTAGGACTCTTCATTCTCGTCTCATCGTTTACGCCGATGCTCATTCGGACGAGGAAGGCTGTACGTCTTTTAAAAGAAGGAACAAAACAAAAAGAAAGAAAAGCATCTGTGCTCATCTCTCTATTTGGTGCGACATGTTTAATATCTGGATACGTACTAGCAGCCAATCCGCTATATTTCATGTCGCTCGGCGACATAGTTGGGCTTTTGTACGCCGCCACCAGTATATTTCTCATTCCGTCACTTGTTACAGCTGGAACATACTTTTTCTTTTCACAAATTAGTTTTTTACTCATTCGTATATTAAAAACGCGAAGAACATTTTATATGAAGCGAATTAATATGCTTTGGATTTCTGATTTAGCAGCGCGCATTCGGACAAACATTAACATGCTTTTTATTGTAGCGATGCTATCAACCCTTGCTTTTACTATGATTACATTCTTATATGGTTTTGGTAAATTTATGAAGTTCGATACAGTAAGAGAAAATCCTTTTCCTTTTACATATTTATCACATACTGAAAATACGTTGGCGGATGAACATTTAAACTGGTTAAAACAAAAATTTAATGAAGAGCAATTTACTTATAAACAATTTAAAACGGATATATATGAAGTATCTTCAGCGGAAGAAAATTCGCAGCTCTATTATGCAATTAAACAAAGTGACTATAATGTACTTGCTAAGGCTTTAAATTGGGAAACACTCACGGTAAATAAGAATGAATCTTATATTCTTATGAAAGACTTAGATGATCAAGTTATTGGAACGCTTCATAATAAAGACAAGAAAAATACTCTTACACTTACGCAAAACAATTTACAACTACAAGTGAAAGAATATAAAAGTTATAACCCATTCCCAAATCGCTTAATATACCAATTGCTCATACTATCTGATGAAAATGTAGAAGCATTATCCACTGTTTCAAAACAGATGAGTGTATATAGCTTTAAAGTTAAGGACTGGGAAAAAGCTAATAACATCGGTGCGGTATTCATAGACAAAATTAATACTGACGGGAACAACATTCAAGCAGAGCACCCGCCTTTCCATGCAAGTGAAGCGAGCGATTCTCTATACACAACAAAACAAAATGTCGCTTCGTTCTTCTTAATTGGTACTTTCTTAGGTGTTATTTTCTTTATTGGTGCTGGCAGTGTTCTTTACTTCAGGATGCATACAGATTTAACAAATGAACAAGAAAAGTATGTAACGATTACAAAAATTGGTTTAACAGAAGCCGAAATGAAACGATCTGCTACAATTCAACTTGCGATTCTTTTCTTTGTTCCGTACATTATGGCATCAATTCATACGATGTTTGCGACAAAGATGCTGCAAGAAGTTTTACATCTCTCGTTCTTCGCTGAGATTACAGTCGTACTGGTTATTTTTGGAACAGTTGAAATTTTATTTTTCCTTTTAATTCGTTCCTTCTATATGCAAAAATTATCACAACACATTAAGTTTTAAAATTAGAAAGGTGATTATTATGGAAGAAGTATTACACATTAAAAATGTCTCAAAAGTGTATGAAGGAAAGGTCCCTCATACAGCTTTAAAAAATATAAATTTACATGTAGATAAAGGTGAATTCGTTGCGATTATGGGACCATCTGGTAGCGGTAAATCTACGTTTTTAAACGTTATTTCTACAATTGATTCTCCGACTGCTGGTGATGTCGTGATTAATGGAAAAAAACCGCACACATTTCGTAGAGAGAAGTTAGCTGTTTTCCGCCGCCAAGAGCTAGGATTTGTTTTCCAAAACTTTAACCTACTAGATACACTAACAATCGGTGAAAATATCGTACTACCTTTAACATTAGATAATGTTCCTTTAAAAGAAATGGATGAAAAGCTCGATAACATTTCAAAAAAACTTGGAATTGATCATATTTTAGACAAGCGTATCTTTGAAGTGTCAGGAGGACAAGCACAGCGTACCGCAGTAGCACGTGCTGTTATTCATCATCCGTCTCTTTTACTTGCCGATGAACCGACAGGAAATTTAGATTCAAAAGCGGCAATTGACGTGATGGAACTATTTACGAAATTGAACAAAGAAGAAGATGCAACAATTTTAATGGTTACGCACGATCCATTCGCAGCAAGTTATTGTAACCGCGTCATTTTCATTAAAGATGGCGAACTTTACAATGAACTACACCGCGGATTGTACCGAGAGAAATTTTATCAAGAAATATTGGATGTTCTAGCATTACTAGGAGGAAGACGTGGATGACATTTTGGCAATTTGCATTTAAAAATGTCTCGCGTAATTCTAAAGCATATTTCGCTTATTTTGTAAGTAGTGCGTTCTCTATCATGGTTTTCTTTTCATTTACTGTATACGCGTATCATCCACGCTTACAAATTATGAATAAATTACAGGAACAAGATCCGCTCATGAACTTAGCTGGAATGGCACAGTTTGTTATCGTCTTGTTCTCGTTCTTCTTTCTCTTATATTCTATTGGGACATTTTTAAATGTACGAAAACAACAATTTGGCATTTTAACTGTTCTCGGTATATCCCAAAAACAATTAAAACGTCTTTTGTTTACTGAAAATATGATCATTGGAATACTCGCTATCTTTGTAGGTATTCAAGGCGGTCTTGTGTTTTCTAACTTTTTCTTACTCGTTACTTCTAAATTAACAAGTGCAAAAGGCCTCTATTTATATTGGCCAACAGAAGCAATTATCGTTACAACCGTAACTTTTATTATTTTATTTTTCATCGTATCTACGTTTACACCGATGTTCATTCGTACTCGTAAAACAACACAGCTCATTAAAGGGACTAAAAAAGGCGATAAAGAAAAAAAACCATCTATACTCATTTCGATATTCGCTTTAATTTGCTTAGCAGTATGTTATTATATCGCTGGTTATCCGCAAGGCTACATAACAGAAAAAAATGTTCAAAATGGATCTGTATTATTTATCATGTTATCTATTTTGCCACTCGTAGTAGTCGGAACATATTTATTCTTTTCCCAAACATTTCTTCTCTTTATCTTGATTTTAAAAAGACGAAGAAAGTTTTATATGAAGCAAATAAATATGTTATGGATTTCAGATTTAACTAGCCGCACTCGTAGTAATATTAATGTGCTCTTTATCGTTTCTATGTTATCGGCACTTGCATTTACAATTATTATCGGACTATTTGCCGCTAATAATAATACAAAAGCATCGATACTAGAACGATATCCTTTCCCCTTCACATACATATCCGTAGGAGAAAGTGTACTAGAGCAAAAGCACACTGCTACAATTGAAACAGAGCTTACAAATGCTAATTTTCAATACAATAAATACAAATCTACAGTATTAAAAGATACAGCTTCAAACGAAGACGTTGCTCTTATGAAAATGAGTGACTATAACGCACTCGCTAAACAATTAAAGAGACCGAAAATAACTCTGGATTCTACACAAGTTTATATTATGTCTCGTTACTCGCCAGAACTTTTAAATCTTGTATCAAATCCATTTGCTAAACAAAATACGATTACACTTGGCTCTAATAAAAAGGAATTTCATATTAAAGGTTTTATTAATAAAGGAATAGAACCACCCTTTGCATTGCCTCATCTCATTATTATGCAAGATAATGCAATTGAAAATATGATTCCTCATATTGAGACAATCACGATTTATAATTATTTTGTAGAGAACTGGGAAAATACAATTATTCCGACGAAAAAAATGTCGCGTACCATTCGCGATGATGTACGTGATTTTTATGAAAAACATAAAGGAGAAAATACTCAAGCCCCTTTTTCTATTTATACAGCTGCGGATGATCTAAGCTACAGCAAAGGAAATTCAATTGCCACTTTCTTTATTTGGACATTTCTCGGCTTTATTTTCTTTATCGGAGCAGCTAGTGTTTTATACTTCCGTATGTATAATGACTTAACAACTGAAAAACAAAAGTATATTACGATTACAAAGCTTGGCTTAACTGAATCGGAAATGTTTCGCTCCGCAACGATTCAATTAGGAATTTTATTTTTCGTTCCTTACATCGTTGCTGGTGTTCACACATTATTTGCCGTTAAGTTTTTACAAAGTATGTTTTCTTTCTCATTACTAAAAGAGACATGTATCGTACTCACCTTTTTCGGAATGATCGAGATTACTTTCTTCTTCTTAATTCGTTCCCTGTACATTAATAAATTATCACAGCAGATCAAAATATGAATAAAATGGCCTTGTGCGTATTGCACAAGGCCATTTTCAATAGTTTTTAATTAGCAGCAATATCCGCCGTAGCCACCATATCCGTAGCCGCCGTAACCGCCATAACCACAACCGCCTCCGCCGAAGCAGCTAGCACCGATGATGATTAATAAAATAAACAATACGATTAGAAGCGCAAAACCGCCACCGCACCCATGTCTGCGGTTACAATCATCATGTCTGTGTTCACACTTTTCGCTCATTACTCTATTCCTCCTTTAGTATCATTCATAACAAGTTCACCTTGCTCTAAATGAGGGGATTCCATTTATAGTATGTTTTCAGGGCGAATAGGAAGCTTGGCTTACTTAAAAACGGGCTTGTTTTAGGAATTGGGCTTCATCGATCGGCGGATTAGCCTTTTCAAGATGTAAGCATAAAGCATTTGACATACTTCTAATTTCTTACTAAAATTTAATTGAACGACCAATCAGTTTTTTGATTATACATTCAAATTATATAAATCAGGAGTTGAATAGCGTGACTGATTCTTTTATCGCAGAGGCTAGGCGTGAACAAATTATTCTTGCATGCATTGATACGTTAGAAGAAGTTGGATATAACAACTTAAGCTTAACGAAGGTAGCAAAAAAAGCTAAGATTAGTACTGGACTTATTTCTTATCATTTTAACGATAAGCTTTATCTTATGAATCGGACATTACAATTTTTAGTTGAGAAACAACATGAATTTATTAGCAATCGAGTACTATTAGCCCAATCTGAAATAAACAAACTAGAAGCTTTTATTGAAGCACATTTGGCTTATCAAGAAACTCATTGCAAAAATAATATTGCCTTGATTGAGATTGTCTTTAATGCAAGAAATGAAGAGAATATTCCTTATTACAGAATTGAAGACGATGAAGAAGATGATGCACTTAGAACGATGTTATTAAATATTTTGAAGACTGGTCAACAAAATGGAGTGTTTTCTAACTCTTTCCAAGCCGACACATTAGCTTCATTTATTTTAGGAGCAATCGAAGAAAGAATGCTGAAGGCAAATGCATCTATATCTATAGAAAATTACTCAGATGAGCTCATAAAAATGGTGAAGAAACTCACTATTTAAATGCCCTGATTTTGAAAAATTATATATGAAGAAAGGATGAACTACACGTGAAAAAGGCATCTGTCATTGGATTAGGTTTTTTAGAAAAATTACTTGTTATAGTAAGTCCAATCCTTTTGGGCGTTATCGGATATTTTTCGCCTAAATTAATAGAGATTATAAAAAAGATTCCCCTCTTTTCTGATTTGAAAATGATAGAATTTTTAAATTTTATTAACCCCTTCTGGCTTCCTATTATCCTCATGTCAATTGGCGCTATTGCAGGAATTTTATTTTCTTTAATTATTTATAGTGAAGCTTTAAAAATGAACATTACTTCGGAAAGCATTCATGTAAATAAGGACGATCAAAAGAAGCAAATTACTAGTTCAAATGTAAAAGCCGTTTTTGTAGATACAGGCCAAGTGGTAATCATTGATCAAGAAGACCGCGAATGGTTACGTGAAAAATCTGATATAAATCCACATAAAATTAAAGATATTTTCTTGCTGCACGGCTTTCCATGGGTGGAACAAGATCCTTATAAGCAAGACTATAGTCTATGGAAATTAGAGGATGAGCGATTTAGTAAAAATGTAAATACCATTTTGTATGAAAGACGAAATGCTATCCGAGACGGAAACTCGAAGAAAAAGAAGCACTTACGTAAAGATTTGAATGAGCTAGGAGTCTTTGTCAAAGACGATGGAGAAGATCAGTATGTCCGCTCCATTAAGTAATAGAGCGATAGAAAGCACAAAAAACGAATAAAACCTAGAGAGAAATTACATTCCCTCTAGGTTTTATTCGTTTAAATCTGATCTCCTCTCCTAAAGAAACATATTCAATAAAAGCGCAAAACCAAATGCAATAAATGATAACAATGTCTCCAGTACCGTCCACGTTTTAAACGTTTCCTTCACCGTCAAACCTAAATACTCTTTTACAAGCCAGAACCCTGCATCATTTACGTGAGAAAACATTAATGAACCTGCTCCGGTTGCTATAACGAGCAATTCTAAATTTACACCTGACATATGCTGAATAACTGGTGAAACAATCCCTGCCGCTGTCGTTAATGCTACTGTAGCCGATCCGGTCGCGATTCGAATTAAACCAGCTACCATGAAAGCAAGTACAATTGGTGATAACGATATATGTTCTGCCATTTGCGCAATCGCCGTGCCAACGCCGCTTTCAATTAATATTTGTTTAAATCCACCGCCTGCACCAATTATTAAAATAATAGAACCGACCGGTAGTAAACTTTCATCTGTTAATTTTTTAATCATCTTTTTATTAATACCTTGTCTGATTCCAAGTAAATAAAATGCTGCAAAACATGAAATAAGTAAGGCAATTACTGGGCTTCCTACAAAAACGAAAAATTCAGTCATCTTTTTCGGTAATGAAATATAAGGTGCAACGACCGATAAAATCATCAATACAACTGGTAATAAAATAATAAAGAATGAAACTTTACGACTCGGTAAATCAGTTGAGACAGTCGTAACTCGAATAAGCTCTGGTTCATTTTCAGGTATAACCTTTTTATCTACCCACTTTGCAAATATCGGTCCCGCGATAATGGCTGTTGGTAACGCGATAAGTAATGAATATAATAGTACCTTTCCTAAGTTCGCGTTATAAATACCGATTGCTGTCATCGCTCCTGGATGTGGTGGCACGAGCCCATGTACGATAGATAATCCCGCAATAACAGGTAACGCAATTAATAATATATTTTGCTTCGTCGTTTTTCGTATGGAAATAACGAGTGGTAATAAAATGACGATCCCCACTTCAAAAAATACCGGAATCCCTATAACAAATCCTGCAAATAACATAGCCCACGGTAGTTTCTTCACACCGAAAAATCGAATAAAGAAATCTGCCACTTGCATGCCGGCCCCTGAATCGGACATCATTTTTCCTAAAATTGTTCCGAGAGCTAGAATACCAACTAAATGCCCTAGTACACTACCGACACCAGTTTCATAGGCAGTCACTATTTTCGTCAAATTCAATCCAGACATGATAGCTAAAAATAAACTCGCAACTGTTAAACTAATAAATGCATGCCATTTCCACCATGATACCCCTAAAATAACAATCGCAATTGCAAGTAACGTGACGATTAATAAGTATATATCCATCTCTCATTCTCCTTACTTTATAAAGTGAAACTTTAATCAGTGGGGATTTTGTTCATCCCCCACTGATTATTAGTTGAACCAATCGGACGTTTATGGACAGCCCGACTCCCACCTAACTTCTTTGCTCCAACTGAATTTTGAGGTGGGAGTTTTACTGTCCGTTAACGCGGGATAAAAAAAGAGGGAAAATCCCCTCTTTTTATACGTCATAATTTACTACATAATGCTGCATTTCTGTATTGTAGTAGCCTTCACTATATTCAATTACTTCTCCAACTTCATCGTAAGAATAGCGCATGCGTTTTAATAGCGCTGTCCCCTCTTTTTCACCTAACGCTTCGGCAACGAAACTAGGCGCAAGTCCAACAGCGAATTCATCTCTGAAGTTTTCTAAATGTATACCTCGGTCTTCTACTAAATCGTAAAGCGATTGCAAATCAAAGTCCGATAAATCTGTACTTGCCATGTGTGCTGAGAAATAGTGCGTATAATGAATGTACGGTGCATCATTTAACGTATATAAACGTTCAATGCGAAAACTTTCCTTACCGAATAATCGAAAAGGCACCGTTCCTTCTTCATTATGAACGATTTCTGCTTTGAGCAATTTCTTTTGTACTTTATATCCTTCTTCCACTAACACTTCTGTAAATTTTTTACCCTTTGACAACTTTGTCGCAGAAGTATTACGGATAACTTTCGTTCCTTTACCGCTTTTCTTTTCTAAATATCCTTCTTGAGCGAGTTCTTTAATTGCATTTCGCACTGTAATTTTACTCACTTTGAACTCTTCTTCTAACTGCGGTTCGGAAGGAATATTCGTATGAATCGCATATACACCATGCAATATTCGATCACGAATAATGTTTTTTATTTGTAAATATAATGGTCCTTTTTTCCTCGTTACGTTCACCGTTACACCCACTACCTTTCTACATCACCTACTGATGCCGTCATTGCCCGAAGTATATCCTTCTCTGATGACATTGGCGTATCACCGACGATTGTATGTGCAAGCATTCCAGCTGCTGACGCAAATGAAACAGCTTTCTCTGGTGCAAACTCTTCTATCTCGCCATGAATAATCCCGCTCGTATAAGCATCTCCAGCACCTATTCTATCATATACAGAAAACGTAAGTGTTTTTGCAAAAGTGAACGCACCATCTTTACATATAAATCCGCGAAGCGAGTGTGTATTATCGCTATTAATAGAGCGATGTGTACCAGCAATTGTAGCGATATGATACGTTTCAGCTACTTTCGGAATGAGATCAATAAGTTGCGCCTCTCGCTCCGTCTCCTCTGTTTTCATTCCAAGAACGAACATTGCATCTTTTTCATTCATCATTACAATATCAGCTAGCCCTAACATTTCTTCATAATGCGGTCTCGCCTGCTCATATCCATCTTCTCCCCAAAGTGACGGACGATAATTGCAATCAAAGACGACAGTTCCTCCGTTTTCTTTCACTGCTTTCGCTAAAGATTTCATATGATGACGCACCGTATCATTCATCGCAAGTGTAATCCCGCAAAAATGAACGATATCAATTTCCTTTGCGATTTCTTCAAATTGATACATGTCTTCACATGCCGTATTGAAGCTACTTTCTAACCGATTTGAATATGTAACGCGGCTTGCACGTGCCCCAAATCCATTTTCTAAAAAGTACATGCCGACATATTTACCGCCTCTTGAAATAAATGAAGGACGAATACCTAATTTCTGAATGTGTGATATCGCAGCATCTCCAACCGAATTTTCCGGTAAAGTTGAAATAAGAAAGCCTTCGTGACCGAGATGAGAAAGTGCTGCTGCAACGTTCACACCTGTACCAGAAAATGAGTAATGTAATGTGTTAGCTTGCGACAACAACTCATATCCTGGTACTTGCAGGCGCATCATTACTTCACCAAATGCAGCAATTTTCTTACGCATATTGATCAACTAACTTCTTCACGACTGCTAATAATTCACGAACATCTTCTACTTTCGTATTACCAGTTTCCTTATCAATAATAGAAGAGTATACGTGCGGGATCACTCGCTCTACATTTGCTTCAAGCGCAATACGTACAATTGTTTCAAAGTTTTCTTTATCAATTCCGCCTGTTGGCTCTAATGCAAATCCTTCTTCCGCACAAGCCTTCGCAACTGCGCGATATTCTTCTTCATGAGCTAAACCTTTCATTGGGAAGTATTTCAATGAATTTCCGCCCATATCACGTACAAGTGCAATCGCTGTTTTAATTGGAACGATTGCTTTTTCTTCTCCAGCTGCACTAATTGGACCAGTAGAAATATTTACGTACCCTACTTTTCCTGTTGGCGATACTAAACTATTAATCCAGCTATCTTTTCCGCCAAGATTTGCACGTGTCGCTCCAACTGAAGGGAACACTTGGTTAATATGGCTACCTGGATAATGTTTCGCAATTTCAGCTACAACTGCCGCTTGTCGATTATCTCCTGCTCCTAGTCCGATCGATACAGCATCCTCAATTTCTTTTCCGTATGCTTTCATCGCTGTAACTGCTTCTTCTACTGTTGGATAGTCTTTTGATAACACTCCCACTACTACATAACCTTCTGCTGCTTCAAAAATATCTTTCGCATTTTCGATATTGTTCGCTAATACATTTAATGCTACGCGGCCTTTATAAAAACGTTTTTGAATGTTTGTCATTTTAGTTTCCCCCTACAATTTCTCTCAATTTTTCTTCAATTACATGTATGTCATCACCTAAAAGTGGACGTGGATCAATATCAAAGAATCCTTGTCTTACTCCGTAATCACGTGTATAAATTGCGATTTCCCCTTCGCGTAATGCAGTCACAACGTCTTTTGCTGATTTATTTAATTCATTCTCGTCAATATGAATACGAGCTCTAAAGATTGCTCTTCCCGCTTCATCTTGAACGATCGTTACATTTACACCGTTTAATTCTTTTAGCGGCATAAGTACTTGTAATAACTCTTTTTCTTGCTCGCTCTTATCTTCTTTTACTCCGTACTCATCAAGTGCTTGCAGTAAACCAAAAGTTGTTTCTTTCCCAACTTTCATACTTCTTCCAATGCAATGTAATTGCACTTTCAGCCACTCAATATATTTTCGTTTCCCGCCAACAATACCAGAAGTAGGTCCTTCAATTGCTTTTGAACCGCTATAAATGGCAAGGTCTGCATACTTCACATATTTTTGAATATCTTCTTCAGCTGCCGCATCAACGATAAGAGGGATGTTATTTCGCTGCGCAACTTCCCATGCTTCTTCAACAGAAATCATATTTTTTTGTACTGCATGATGGGATTTCACATACAGAATCGCCGCTGTATTTTCACCAATCGCATCTTCAATATGCTCTGCTTTCCCTTCATTTGCGTAGCCAACTTCTACAAGTTTTCCTCCGCCTAAATAAATCATCGTTTCAACAGGAGCACCGTATTGAACGTTATGACCTTTTAACATAATCACTTCGTTTTTCGCGATGACCTCTTGATGAAGTCTTTCACTTTTACGGCGATTTCCTTCCGTCACGATTGCTGCGATAGAAAGCGCAATTCCGCTCGATGCTGAATTCACAACGACCGCTGCCTCTGAATCTAGAATTCTCGCAATATGATCTCCTGCTTTATCTACTAAATCAGCAATTTCCACATAATTTTGTCCCCCATGTTTCATTGCATCCATAACTGTATCTGTCGGAGCGGATACACCTAAAATACTCATTCTACCGCTCGCATTAATTACTCTTTTTAATCCGTACTTAGCATTCAATGAATGACCCATTGATTACAACCCCTTTCGTATCAATTCTTCTTTCAGCAATGCGCTGATCCCCTTCTGAATCAATTAACGTAATCTTCTCATCTTTCACCGTAAATAAAGTTAAATTTGCAATATCTCCTTCTTGAATACGGCCAAGCTCTGGTTTCTTAAGCCACTCTGCCGCATGTTTCGTAACCGCATCAATTACTTCTTCTAGCGAATAACCTAAGTAAAGGAATTTCGAAAGAACGTGAGCCATACTATACACGGGACCATGCATGCGATTCTTCCGGTAAATATCTGTACTAATTGTATTGAAGGCAATACCGTGACGCTTCGCCGCTTCTGCTACTTTAAAAGAAAAACTAGCATTACCGTGACCAACATCTAAATGTACGCCGCGATTCACTGCATCTAGTAACACAGGTAGCGGTTTGCCTTCTTCATCAAATAAATTATTTTCTTTCCCGTTTAAGTAATGTGTAATAACATCATCTTTTTCTAAAAGAGGTACAACTTCCTCAATGCGAGGAGGCGCTGAACCGATATGTACCATAATCGGCAATGATGTTTCACGGGATAAATCACGCGCTATATGAAGCGGTTCAATTCCGCTATCACAAACGACACTCTTACTCATTCTCGCTTTTAACCCAACGATTACATCTTTATACTTTTCTACTGCTTCTATTACTTTCTCTTTATCGATCCATTCCATATTGGATAATTCATCAATTCGTTTCAAACCGATGCGAGAAATATTTAAAAAGGCAAATAAATTCGTTTTCGCCTGCTCCCTACTTTTGACTAAATCTGCAATACGATCAGCTCCGCAGCTACCCGCATCAACAATTGTCGTTACCCCTTGCTTAACGCCAATTTCGTCCACCTCATCGCCATACGGATCAAACTCTGGAAAAGCATGAACGTGCAAATCAATCCAGCCACTCGATACGTAAGTACCTGAGTAATCAAGAACCTTTCCACCCTCGCCAGCACCAGCTTTCGTCACCTGTGCGATTTTATTATTTTCAATTACAATGTCAACCTCTTCCCCGTTCACACGTTTTACATTACGTAGTACGAATCGTTCTGTCATTGTACTTCACCCTTTTCTATAAGAAGCCATAAGAATACGCTTACATTAAAATTTCATTTTTATATCTCTTTCACACGTTTAGCGTAACACAAAAAAAGAGAGAAGTAAATATAACGTTATAATGTTTAAGTCCCGATAATAGATACAATTATCATTTCGTAAATTTTATATGTTAAGATATTTTTAGTACATTGTGCCTCTGATTTTTCAAGACATTTCTCTATCATAAATAAAAAACCAAAAAGCACTTAAATTGATAGGCCTTTTGGTGATAGATAGATTTATAAAATGAAACTTTAATCAGTGTGGATTAGCCTTCACCAACTTTTGAGGTGGAAGCCTTACTGCCCACCAATAGCGGGCTAGAACTAAACAATTGAATTATTAATTAACCAATCAGTAAATAATTTATTTCCTTCACACTCATCTAGATCTTTTGTACGAACATGGAAAATTTCATATCCATACTTATCATAGAATGGATACTGAGAAAATTGATGATTTGATAAATCATCATAGGAAGAAATATCAAAATACACTACCCATAAATTTTCATTACATACTTTATAAGCTATAGCCTCATATGTAAAAACCTCTTCTATATCCCCGTAATAAAATAAATGCATATGAATCGAATCGTCAAAGTTATATTTTTTCATAGATATAAGCTCCTTAGACATTATCTAAAATATTTATGTGCACTAACATTAGGAGGACTATGATAATGTAAGATAGGACCTTTTCCATCAATATAATGATAATCTATGGCAAAAACTCGGTTACCAGTAGCTTTAGAACGTACTTGTATTATCATTCCACCCTTAGCTGCTTCTAAAATATATTGCTTCGGAGAATTGAGTGCCTTTTGTACATATGGACGCGCAACCGCCCAGGCTTTATCCGCAGCAGTTCTACCTACTTTTGAAACTAATACTCTTAATGCACCAAGAACAATAGCAGGCAATATCTCCTGCTTAACAACCAATTCGCCAGTAAAAGGATTTTTTTCAACAACAGATTCAACCCTTAGTTTACTTACTTCCTCCTCTAGTTGTAAAAAAACAGGGTCATTTACTAAAAACCCATACTCTTTTTCGAAATTTTCAAAATCGAATTCAGAAGTATCAACCTTTGATAAATCAATGCCTAGATTGATTTCAGGGATATACTCCGTTACAATACCATCTTCTTCCGTTTCAATACTTGCATCAGCAATTGATGGTAAAGTAAAGCTCAGCAATAATGCAGCAGAAATCATCCCCGTGATAAATTTCTTTTTCATCTACCATTCTCCCTCCTAAATATATAACAGCAGAAAACAATAAAAATACACTTTTATTATCTCGCATTTTAAATAATAAAATATTAAGAAAAATTTAACTAGTCTATTAATAATCATCAATATTTGTTACTATCAATTTGTATAAAACAATTATTTAATGACATTTAAAATAAATCTCATAACTAATTCATTCGGTGCAAATATAGAGCAATTTATATAATTAATAATTCCTTTTCGTTCCTATTTCAAGTAATCGCCTTTATCAACTGCTTAAAAAGAATGGTCTTAAATCTCATCGATATAAGAAGGTACCATTTTTTATAATCCGATATTGTGTATAAAACAACGATAAAGCATAGACAAGTACCCAATAAAAAAATCGCACTTTAATAAGCTTTTTTAGCACCCCTACTTTTATTTGTTAGTTTAAAGACAATCCGATTTCGTATCCATTGATTTATTTCGCTAGCTTGATAGGCGGCCAATCATGAAAAAAAGCTATCTACTTCAGATAGCTTTTTCTCTATTCCTGAACCGTCACAATAACCCCATCCATATTATTCCCCGAAACTTCATACTGCTTATTCACCGGAACATTCACTTTCATGTTCCCGGATACTTTATAATAAGACACCGTATATTTCTTACCTTCCACATCGGTTGTAATTTCTTTTTTCTCTTTCAAGAAGTCTAAGTATTCCTCTAATGTCATTTTCTTTTTTTGCATAATCGCACTATGAGGTAAGCCGACATAACGAATGTGCCACGGCTCATATTGAATGCCTGTTATATTGCTTTTATTTTTCGGATAACGTAAAACAAAGCCATGCTTCCATACGTTCTCTTCAATCCATTTTCCTTCAGGCGCTTTTTCCATTTTCTTTTGCGTTGATCCAACGTCCAGTGATAATCCTAAATTATGCTCACTGTATCCTGCTGGGAGTGCATAATCAGATCCCATGTCTTTATATAATTTACTTTGTTCTTTAAAATCTCTATACCCGCTATTCATTAAGAAATGTTGTACACCATCTTTTCCAGCCGCATCGACAACGTTCAAAAACTTTTTTACAACCTCCTTTGATAAACGAAGATTTCTATCAAATATTACGTAGCCTCTCACTAATTCACTACTGTGATTTACATTTATAATGTCAGACCTAATACTATCTTTTTTCACTGGGTAGTCTTTGTTAACTAATAATAGATCCCCTTTATAAATTTCTTCTTTTGTAACCTCTACCTTTTTCATATTTTCATTCTTTACTGCACTATTTTCCCCGCCGATTTTCACATCAATTTCTTTTTGAAATAACGGTGATATATAAACGCCTACACAGATTGTGCATGCGATAAAAAAAGAAATAAATACCCACTTTTTCATTTCTAGTTCCTCCTTAACGTAACTTACGTCTAGAATAGAAAAAACTATTAAAATAAAAAGTGGGGTAAAGTTTAAATTTTTATTAAATTGTTACGTTCTCGTCTTTTGGCAATCGCACTTCAAACATTGTTCTAACTACATTACTTTCAGCAGAAATCGTACCGTTATGCTGCTCGATAATATTTTTCGCAATAAATAGTCCAAGGCCTGTCCCGCCACGGTTCTCAGTTCTCGATTTATCACCTGTATAAAACATATCAAAAACATACGGTAGGTCTTCTTCTGGAATGCTATCTCCGTAATTTATAACTTGTACGACAACTTCTCCATTATCGATATACCCATTCAGATCAACAAATTGCCCATCATATCCGTAACGAACAGCATTTGTTAACAAGTTTTCAAATACTCTCGCTAACAATTTTCCATCACCGTTAATCGGCAAATGAGAATCAACATTCAACCTAGCTTCTAAATGATGTTTTTCTAATAACGGATACAATTCCTCATCTAACTGTATAAGTAGCTCACTTATATCAATCGGCTTTTTATCCAGCTTTAGCATGCCATAATTCATACGTGTAATTTCAAATAGCTCATCAATTAAACTTTCGAGCCTTTGCGATTTCGTATATGCAATTGTAGAGAAATGTTTAATTTGTTCCTTCGTTAAATTTTCATCTTTAAGAATTAAATCTAAATATCCTAACACGGATGTTAATGGAGTTCTTAAATCATGAGCTAAATTCACAACGAGCTGGTCTTTACTACTTTCCGCAAAGTCTCCTCGTTCCACTGCTTCCCTTAATTTTTCACTCGCTACATTAATCTCACTTGCAATATATCCAAACTCATCATTTGATGAAACGCGCACTTCATTTGTAAAATCTCCGTTCGCCAAATGATGAATTCCATTTGAAATCTCATCAAAATATTTTAAATACGGCCTAGTAAGGAAGAAGAAAAACATAATGGACAGAGGTATGAAGATAATTAAAAAGAAATTAACATCCCCAATTTGTCTTATTATCGACCGGACTTGAGCTAATGGATCCTCAAAACGAACGACTAATTTATAATAGATCCGTAACCCTTCATAAATGATATACGTTACGCCAGCAGCACATATCATACTTAACGCAAATAGCATAACCATCTTCGAGCGAAAACTTCTCATCTTGTTAGCCATTGAAAGTATAACCTACTCCCCACACTGTTTTTATTAACTTATTCTTTCTTTTATCTTCCCCAAGTTTTTTCCGCAACGTACGAATATGTACCATAACTGTATTTCCGCCTTCAAAATAATCATCGGCCCATACTTGCTGAAAAATATTTTCCACATTGTACACTTTCTTCGGGTGACTCGCTAATAAATATAAAATATCAAACTCTTTCGGTGTTAATTCAACTTGTTCTCCGTACACATTTACCGTTCTTCGCTCAGGATCAATAACGACTCCGCCTACCTCTAAAGCAGATTTATTCTCCGCCACTTTCGGCTGATTTAACGTAAGAAATCGGCGTAATTGTGCATTTACACGTGCGACTAATTCAATCGGTGTAAAAGGTTTCGTCATATAATCATCTGCGCCTAGCACAAGACCTGTCACCTTATCAAAATCAGACGTTTTTGCACTTAAGAAAATGATTGGCATATGGTGCTTCGCCCGAATTTGACGCGTCACTTCATACCCATCCATTTTTGGCATCATAATATCTAAAACCACTAAATCGATTGGCTGCGTTTCAATAATATGAATTGCCTCTTCTCCATCAGCTGCTTTCACGACGTGGTACCCTTCTTTTTCTAAATGTATCTCAATTAAATCAGCAATTTCTGCCTCATCATCCGCTATTAAAATGGAAATGCGCTTCATTTTACTCCCCCTTTTATACGCTCGATTGTAAACTAGTCTATCCAATTTGTACAATACGAAAAGGTTACTCGCGGGAGTAACCTTAGTAAATGAAATTATATCGACGATTTTTTTAATATATCGACTTACCGACAATTAACGACGAAATTCGCCCACTATTTTAAAGAATCCATTCACCGCTCAAAAACAATCCGCTGCTTCGTGATTTCCGCCAGCCTTCCGCGATCTACTTCATACTCAGCGTCAACACTTTGCGGCACCATCACTTTTCCGCCCTCAAGCGTCACTTCTGGTGAAATAATATCCTTCTCCCAATGTCTACTAGAAGCGGATATATCACCTGGAATCGTAAAGTTCGGCAATGAGGCAAGCGCAACATTTTGCGCTCTTGAAATTCCCATCTCCACCATACCGCCGCACCAAACTGGTATGTTATGTTCCATACAATAATTATGAATTTGGATGGATTCTGTTAATCCGCCCAATCGTCCTGGCTTAATATTAACGATTTGGCAACTGCCAAGTGTAATCGCAACGCGTGCGTCTTCTAAACTATGGATACTTTCGTCTAAACAAATTGGCGTTTCAATCTTCTTCTGCAGCTGTGCATGATCAAGAAAATCGTAATCCGCTAACGGTTGCTCAATCATCATCAATTGGAATTCATCTAGTCGTTTCAGACTCTCCGTATCCGCTAATGTATACGCTGAATTGGCATCCGCCATTAACGGGATATGCGGAAACTCTTTACGAATCTCTTTCAATAATTCGTAGTCATGCCCTGGCTTTATTTTCACTTTAAAACGCTCGTATCCTTCTTCAGCGTACTTCTCGATTTGTTTTAACATAACCGGAATCGTATTAAGCCCAATTACAACACCGACTTCAATTTCAGCCTTCGTTCCGCCAAGCACTGTCGCTAACGATCTCTTTTGACGCTTCGCATATAAATCCCAAATAGCCCCTTCAATTCCCGCCTTTGCCATTCGGTTTCTTTTTATATGCTGGAACAAGCTCGGCACTTCATTCGGATGAAAAATGTCAGCCTTTAATAAATCCGGTATTAAAAAATCTTGCAGTACATGCAGCGCGGTTTTCACTGTTTCTTCCGTATACCACGGTTCAGAAAACGCAACGACTTCGCCAAAACCAATGCACCCGTCCGTATCTTCTAATTCAATGACAATACTCTCACGCTTTTCATACGTTCCGTAGCTTGCAGCAAACGGGATGACGAGTGGCATTTCCGTTATATGAAATGTCGCTTTTTTTATCTCCACTTACATCTCCTCCACTAATTGTCTTAACTCTCGTCTTAACAATTTTTTCGAAGCATTTCGTGGTAACTCCTCTAAGAAACAAGCTTTTTTCGGCACTTTATATTTCGCTAATTTCGCCTCGCAAAAGTGAATAATTTCTTCTTCTGTTACCTCTCCGCTTTTTACAACAAAAGCAACGGGTACTTGTCCCCATTTATCGTCAGTCATGCCGACAACACCAGCTTCCGCTACCGCCGGATGAGAAAGCAACACTTCTTCAATTTGAGCCGGATATATATTCTCTCCGCCAGAAATAATTAAATCACTTCGGCGATCTAATACGTATAAAAATCCTTCTTCGTCTAAATAACCGATGTCGCCAGTATGAAGCCATCCGTTTTGAATTGTTTCACGCGTCGCATCTTCACGGTTAAAGTAACCACCTGTTACGTTCGGTCCTTTTACTACGATTTCGCCTTCTGTAAATGCCGGCACTACGACGCCATCTTTTTCAATACGAAGTTGGCACTGAAATAGTGGTTTTCCAGCTGATCCTACTTTCGTTAACATATAATCTGCGGACAACGTACAAATTTGCGAAGACGTTTCTGTCATACCGTACGTTTGATATACAGGAATTCCTTTTTCTACACACGTTTCTAATAGTGGTTTCGGCGCTGGTCCTCCGCCAAGTAACATGCATCGTAAAGAAGATGGGTATGTCTCTGCCCCAAGTCGCTCTAATAAATCAGTTAACATTTTAGAAACGACAGAAATAATTGTTACACCTCTCGTTTGAAGTGCTTTATGAATAAAATCAGCATCATATTTCGGAACGAGTAAAATGCGCATGCCGTACATAATGTTTTTCATTAAAAGAGATAAGCCGCCAACGTGGAACATCGGCATACAAGCTAACCAGCAATCATCATCACGAAGGCCTAAATTAAGCGAAGAACCAACCGCGCTTGCCCAATGATTGCCGTACGTTAAAATAACGCCTTTCGGTTTGCCTGTCGTCCCAGACGTATAAATAATTGTCATTGCTTCTTCTAAAGAAAACTCTTCTTGTATAGAGGCTTCCTCTTTTGGTCCATTCATCACTTCAGCGAATGAATATACAGGAATATCTTTAGCATCAAAGTCTTGATCTGTCACTAAACAAATAACTTCAGCATCATCCATTTGCCAAAGTAGCTCTTCTCTTGAAAGACGCGTATTTAAAAGCACAGCTACTGCACCTACGTAAGATAGGGCGTGAATAACTGTAATCATCTCCATACCATTTTTCATCAGAACAGCCACCTTTTGCCCACGTTTCACTCCTATATGTGTGAGGTGTTCACAAACAGATACTACTTTTTCATGCAGCTGCATAAAAGTAACTTTCTCTTCTTCTATTTCAATTGCAGTACGGTCTGGTGTTAAAAATGCACGTTGCATTAACCAATTTGGCATCGTCTCCATCACTCATTCTCCTTTCATGAAAGAAAGAGACTTGATATGACATCAAGTCTCTTAGTTGTTTTGTTTCCGGTTTGATCATTTGGTTGCGACTCACTTTGTGGGCGAGCTGCTTCCGTCTAAGAACCTTAGCCAACGAGGCTAAACAGTCGGCTCCGCTTTTGATCACGGGAAACGAGGGAATTGACCGAAGTCTGGACGGCGTTTTTCTTTGAACGCGTCGCGACCTTCTTTTGCTTCGTCAGTTGTGTAGTACAATAACGTTGCATCTCCAGCTAGTTGTTGAATACCAGCTAGACCGTCTGTGTCTGCGTTGAATGCAGCTTTTAGGAAACGAAGTGCCATTGGGCTGTTTGCTAAAATTTCTTCTGCCCATTGTACTGTTTCTGCTTCAAGTTGTTCTAATGGTACTACTGTATTTACTAAGCCCATATCAAGCGCTTCTTGCGCGTTGTATTGACGGCATAGGTACCAAATTTCGCGAGCTTTCTTGTGGCCTACCATACGAGCTAAGTAACCAGCTCCGTATCCACCGTCAAAGCTTCCTACTTTAGGACCTGTTTGTCCGAATACAGCGTTGTCTGCAGCAATTGTTAAGTCACATACGATATGAAGTACGTGTCCACCACCGATTGCATAACCTGCTACCATTGCGATAACTGGTTTAGGAATTGCGCGAATTAGACGTTGTAAGTCTAATACATTTAAACGAGGGATTTGGTCGTCACCTACATATCCACCATGACCGCGAACTTTTTGGTCGCCGCCTGAACAGAATGCACGTCCACCTTCACCTGTTAAAATGATAACGCCAACATTTGCATCATCACGAGCATGTGCAAAAGCGTCGATTAACTCCATTACCGTTTTAGGACGGAATGCGTTATGTACTTCAGGGCGGTTAATCGAAATCTTTGCGATACCATTGTATGTTGAATAAATAATATCTTCGTAATTGCCTTCTTTTACCCATTCAATAGCCATTACAACTACCTCCTTGTATATTTCTGATCTCCTCTATAAGTGCAACTTCATTCTTAACTGAAAAAAGCATCACTGCATAGTTTTTAGAAATCCCTTTACTATTGTATCAAACTTTTCCGGTTGTTCCACATGAATTGCATGGCCAGCGCCATCAATTTTGACAAATTTCGCGTCAGAGACGCATTTTTCGATATTTTTTAATATGCGAAAGAACTTTTCATCATGCTCACCGTTCATTAAAAGAACAGGCATTTTTAAGTTTTGCAGCTCATTCCACCATGAAGGCTGAGCCCCTGTTCCCATGCCGCGCAAGCTATTTGCAAGCCCTTTTGGATTGTTAGCGAGTCGTTCTTTTCGCACTGCTTCTTGTACGTTTTGTGCTAAACTTTTTTGCGTTTCAAACAGCGGAATATTTTCCCACATCGATACAAAACTTTCGATGCCTTCTCGCTCAATTTTTTGAGCAAGTCGCTCATCTTTTTCACAGCGTTCTTTTCGCTCATCTTCACTTTCAAGCCCAGCTGTACAGTTTTCTAATAAAAGAGAACGTACATATTCTGGATATAGACACGCCATCGTAATCGCCAGTCTACCGCCCATTGAATAGCCAAGTATATGCGCCTTTTCAATATGAAGATAATCTAGTAGTTCTTTCATTTGCAATGCCGCATTTCGAATATCATAATGCGTCACATCTTCAGGACTTTCCGTTTTTCCGTGCCCAACAATATCTACTAAAATGACTTGAAACTGCTCGCTCCAAGAAGGAATGAAGGAACGCCACGTTTCCATACTTCCCGTAAAACCATGAAGAAGTAGAAGTGGTTCTCCGCTTCCGACTACTTCATATTCATACGATAAACCTTGCAGCGTTACGTTCATTTTGATTCACCTTGCAACGATGTAGTAATGACGTCCTGTGTTTTTGCCCATAACGTACGGTGCAACGTTAAGTTTTCATCACGGTTCGTACAAATTTCCACAACGTGTAAACCTTCTGTCGTCGTTCCTTTTTGTACCTCTTCACGGAATTGCTCCCAACCATTTACACGGCTAAATGAACCACCGTACATGTTGACAACATGCTCATAGTCAAGCCCAATTGGAGTTCCAAATAATGATTCGAAATGTTCCTTTTTCTCATATTGTGGTAAGAATGAGAAAATACCACCACCGTCATTATTTACAACAACAATCGTTATATTTAACTCATGTAATTTTGCGGCTAATAATCCGTTTAAATCATGATAAAATGATAAATCACCGATTACTAATACGAGCGGATCGCAAATCATGCTCGCTCCTAAAGCTGTCGAAATGATTCCATCAATCCCATTTACACCGCGGTTAGCCATCACTTGAATATTTTTATCCGATGTGAAAAAGAATGAATCTGTATCACGAATTGGCATACTATTACTCGCAAATAACGTTGCTCCTTCTGGTAATACGCGGACAATATCCGTAATGACTCTTCCTTCAAACGCAGTATCATATGTTTCCATTTCACGAAGCGTTTCCTTCGTTTTTTCGTTTATATGTTGCCACATTTGGGACCAATCATTCTTTTTCATAACTGGCATTTTTTCTATTAGTGCACTGCAAAATGCAATATCACTTGCTTGGACAACTTCTGTTGCAACGAGAGCTGGATCTCTCCATTGTCCTGATTCGTCAACAACGATATGAACAGCTTTCGTTTGTTTTTTGATGAACTGCGTTAATGCTTTCGAAACAGGCATACCACCGAAGCGAATTATAACTTCTGGCTTCCACGTTTCTTTTAACAGCACATTTCGTAAAAATGTATCGTAACAGTCGATTACCATCGTTTTATCGTGGTGTCCACTACGAATGTTAGAAAGTGGATCCGCTAATATTGGATATCCCGTTTTTTCAGCTAGTTGCGTTGCAAACGTTGCGATTTCTGAATGACTATCATCTCCACAAATAATAAGCCCCTTTTCCATATGTGAAAGGCGCCCTACAAGAGAATCTACATATTCACTCGGCATCACCGCATTCCCTCGCTGAACTACTCCTGTATATTCTCCGCGTCCTTTATCCCATAAACTTTCTAATGAGAAGTCCGGGATAAGCGGTTCACGAACTGGAAAATTAAGATGAACAGGTCCTTGCGGTGCTAAAAGCGCGCTCGCTATCATGCGCTGCGTTGTCATGCGAGCGTAATGATACATCGCCTCATTCGCTTCTGGAATTGCCATCTCTGTAAATTGCTTCACAAACGTGCCGTATAAATTAATTTGATTCATCGCTTGTGGTGCACCGACATCTCTTAATTCATGCGGTCTATCTGCCGTTAAGACGATAAGCGGCACTCGCGAATGAAAAGCTTCACATACAGCTGGATAATAGTTCGCTGCAGCCGTTCCTGACGTACATAATAATGCAACAGGACGTTTTTTCGCTTTTGCGATACCGAGCGCAAAAAATCCTGCTGATCTTTCATCTACATGTAAATATGTGTTCATTCCTTCATGTTGTTCCATTAGTAGAGCAATCGGCGTTGACCGTGAGCCTGGACTAATGACAACATCACATACATTTAGACGCGTCAGTTCATCCACGAACGCGCCTAAATAATATGATAATGCTTCTATATGATTGTTCATTTCATTAATTCCTCCAAAGCACCAAGCATCGGTCTAAACTTCAAACTTGTTTCTTCATATTCAAGTTGTGGTACTGAATCAATTACAATCCCGCAACCGGCGAATAAGGATGCTTTCTCGCCATTTAATAATCCGCAGCGAAGTGCAACCGCAAATTCACCATTTCCTTCATCATCTATCCAGCCAATCGGTGCACCATATAATCCTCTGTCTAACAATTCAACATCACGAATCAGTTTCATCGCTTCCAAACGAGGTGTCCCGCCAAGAGCTGGTGTTGGATGTAATTCTTCTACCATTGTTAAAAGACTCGCATCGCCTTTTGCCTCTACAGGCGTATATAAATGAATTAAGTTTTTCGTTGTTAATAAGCCCGGACTTTCCGGAATATTAACAGATTCGCAGTGCTCATTTAATACAGACCTGATCATGTTCACAACATAACCGTGTTCAGCTAAATTCTTTTCATCATGAAGAAGCGCATCACTATTTCGCTTACTTTCTTCTATAGATTGACCATGACCAGTTGAACCAGCAAGACACATTGAAGTAAACTTCTCATCTTCTTTGCGAATTAATCTCTCTGGCGTCGCTCCTAAGAAGCATGCTCCTTTATAATCAAAAGAAAATACGTAACAATCTGGTTGCCCAATGCGAAGCGCTTCTAAAACAAGCGCAGAATCAATATGATGATCCATCTCTACTTTTAGCTCCCTCGCTAATACAACCTTCTGCACGTTCCCCTGCTTCATCTCATCTTGCACTTTCTCAATAGCCTTCATCCAGCCTTTCGGATCCACTTCTACTTTAGAAGTAACTGTTAATTTCGATCCTTCTAGTGCACATTTACTCTCCTCCAAAATTTTCTCTTCTAAAGAAACAATTTCGTTATAAAGAGTTTCTGCACAATCTGTTGCTGAAACGAATGTATTCATTGTTAACCATGCTTTTTCATTTTTTACAGTTAATAAAAATGCTGGTAGTGAAAATGTCGTATCATCAAATTCTTTCCATAAGTCCGTTTTCTCTTTTTCTTGGTCAAATGAAAATCCACCAAATAAAAGAGGACCTGTTCCAAATTCATATTTTTCTCTTTGTACAAACGATTTCTCTTTTACTTTATCCCACTCGTCACGAGCAGTTTGAAAGCGTTTGTGAGAAGCAGTTGCTATAGTGAAAACAGAACCAATTCCAGCAAATATTACATGCTGAGCCGGGTCTGCAAAATAACATCTATTTTCGAATGAGATCCTTTTTCCTGCTGCATAAAACAGAAGTGGATCCATCCAGTCTATTTGTTTTACAAAACTAACCAATATTTTTTCATCAGCTGCATGCTTAATGGCTGCACTTAGAACTTCTTGCAAGCCTTTTTGTTTCGTTTGAATCACAATTGTCTCCCCCCTATGGGCGAAAAATAGTCATAATTACGCTTGATTTTAAGATACACCTCAAACGAAAGGCCTGTCAACGTTTAGCATTTCTGAGAAATTCACCTTCTCTTCCTAGAAAATAAACGTTGACACTAAATGATGCTTTTTCTACACTTAGTTGTGTACAATATGTGACCAAAGGAGGATTCAACATGGAAATGAACGTCGAAACGAATTCCTCTCCTACGGCGCCAAAGCCAAGCAAGCAAACAGGCTGGCGCATTTGGTGGAGTTTACTACGTCCCCATACATTAACAGCAGCTTTCGTTCCTGTTTTCATCGGAACAGCCTATGCAATGCAGGTCGGAGGTATAAATCAAATACATCTCCCTCTTTTCCTTATAATGCTTCTTGCTTGTCTTCTCATTCAGGCAGCAACAAACATGTTTAATGAATACTTTGATTATAAAAGAGGACTTGATCACGAAGGTTCAGTTGGTATCGGCGGCGCTATCGTTCGCGATGGCATTCAGCCAAAAACAGTGCTTAACTTAGCATTTGGATTTTTCGGCATCGCAATACTATTAGGTGTTTATATTTGTATGAATTCTAGCTGGTGGCTTGCTGCAATCGGTCTTGTTTGTATGGCCGTTGCTTACCTTTATACGGGTGGTCCACTTCCCATTGCCTATACACCATTTGGAGAGTTAACAGCCGGATTATTTATGGGTGTCATTATTATCGGGATTTCATTCTTTATTCAAACTGGAACTGTAACATCAGAAGTCGTTTTATTATCTATTCCAAGCTCCATTTTAATTGGTGCCATTTTACTTGCTAACAATATCCGTGACTTAGATGGCGATAAAGAAAACGGTCGTAAAACGTTAGCAATTCTCGTTGGACGCGAGCGAGCAGTTGGTGTACTTGCTTCTATGTTCATCGTTTCCTACATTTGGACAATTGCTTTAATTATCGTCGGCATCGTATCACCATGGATGCTTATCGTATTTTTAAGTGCACCGAAAGCATATAAAGCGACGAAAGGCTTTATCGGCAAAAGCATTCCAATGGAAATGGTACCTGCGATGATAGCAACAGCAAAAACAAATACAATCTTCGGTCTCTTAATGGGAATCGGATTATTACTTGGATATTTCCTTTGAAAGGAGCTGCTAATGCGGCTCCTTTTTCATATACCAATTTCAGCTCATAATTCCTACTCGCAACGCTCATACTATGTAAAGAAACTGAATTGTAGGAAGGTGGACGACTATGTTAACTCCACAACAAATAAATCAATTTAAATCCGTTTTAGAAAAACAAAAGCAAGAACTAGAACAAACGATACAAACACACGAAAATGAAGATCGTGCATCTGAACGTGAATCTGTTGGAGAATTATCTAGCTATGATAACCATCCGGCTGATATGGCAACAGAGCTATATGAACGCGAAAAAGACTTCGGACTTATTGAACTTTGGCATAAACAGCTAGAGGATACGAAACATGCCCTGCAAAAAATAGAAGCGGGTACGTACGGCATTTGCGAAGTATCTGGTGAAGAAATTCCATTTGAAAGATTAGAAGCAATGCCGACTGCTACAACATGCATCCAGCACACGACAAGTAAGTTAAATATGAATACACGACCAGTTGAAGAAGAAGTGTTGTCTCCTTCTTTCCATAAACATGATGAAGATCATTCTGTTGAGTACGATGCAGAAGATGCATGGCAAGATGTAGCCAATTACGGAACATCTGAGACACCATCTGATTTAGAAAGACAAGATTCGAAAAACTATAACGGCATGTACGTAAATAGTGAAGAAAACGTAGGCTACGTAGAGGATTTTGAAAACTTTATCGGTACAGATATGTATGGAAAAAATCCGCAAGTTTTCGCTACGGAAGAACATGAAGAATATGAGCAAATGCTTGATGACTTTGAAGAGCGTACCTTTAAGGGCGAATTGTCTTCAAATGAGTCGAGTTCCAAAGAATAAAAAAAAGCATTCCGAAAATCGGAATGCTTTTTATCGCTAGCTAATTAGTTTTTTGTAACGTTAGCAGCTTGTGGTCCACGGTTACCTTCAACGATTTCGAAAGAAACTTCTTGACCTTCTTCTAAAGTTTTGAATCCGTCACCTTGGATAGCTGAGAAGTGAACGAATACATCGTCTCCACCTTCAACTTCGATGAAACCGAAACCTTTTTCGCTGTTGAACCATTTAACTTTACCTGTTTGCATGTCATGTACCTCCTAAATAAAAATGAAACTATGAATCCACATGAAAAGGTGGATATAAAGGACATGAATGTATAACAAGCTTACAGCCTTTAATTCAACGTGCTTTATTTCCGTACCACATTATGTAGCTCAATAGTGACTTCACTATATCACGCTATATCCAAAACGTCAAATGAGAACACTTTCATTCCATTATTTTTTTATAATTTTAATATAATGTTGAACTTCCATATTCATATTTTATCTCGCTATTTGCGGACTGCTCGATTGGTGAGAGCTGACAACCAATTTTGGGTGCTCCCACTTTATTTGAAAATTAACAAAACTAAAGTATTCTAATCCTATTAAATTCTGTACAATATAAATATCTATTACATACGAGGTGAAAAAAATGAGAGCACATGAAATCGAGTATAAATTATACGGCGATGATATGCAGTTTGTTGAAATTGAGTTAGACCCAGAAGAAAGCGTGATCGCAGAAGCTGGTGCAATGATGATGATGGAAGATTACATAGAAATGGAAACAATCTTCGGCGATGGTTCTGGCCCATCTGGAGGTTTATTCGGAAAATTAATGGGCGCTGGTAAGCGTCTCGTGACAGGCGAAAGCATGTTTATGACTGTATTTACAAATACAGGTCACGGCAAGCGTCACGTATCCTTTGCTGCTCCGTATCCGGGTAAAATTATTCCTGTAGATTTAACAGAATATCAAGGAAAAGTAGTTTGTCAAAAAGATGCATTTCTTTGTGCCGCAAAAGGCGTTTCTATCGGAATCGAGTTTACGAAAAAAATCGGAACTGGTTTCTTCGGCGGTGAAGGTTTCATCATGCAGAAACTTGAAGGTGATGGACTTGCTTTCATGCATGCAGGCGGAACTGTATATAAGCGTGAACTAAAACATGGCGAAAAACTTCGCATCGATACAGGTTGTCTCGTTGCCATGACAAAAGACATTAACTACGATGTCGAGTTCGTTGGAAAAGTAAAAACAGCTCTATTTGGCGGCGAAGGTTTATTCTTCGCAACGTTAGAAGGACCTGGAACAGTTTGGATTCAGTCCTTAACACTTAGCCGCTTAGCAGCACGTCTGACAAGCCCAGCAGCGCAAAGCACTGGTGAAGGCAGCGTTTTAGGTGGACTTGGTCGTTTATTAGATGGAAAAGAGTAAAAAGGGCCCTTATAGGGCTCTTTTTATTTAGGTGGACTATACAAACCATTTCGAATCATATAATACCCCATCGCTTCATTAAGCCACGCCTCTTCTTCTTCCGTATAAGGAGAAGGCATCATATTATTATATTGTTCTTCTGCATTCTCTAATTTACCTAGAGAATACATTGTCTCTTCACCAACATACTTAAGAGTCGCCTTCATATGTTCATCAACCAATTTTTGCACTTCTGAATCCTCAATTTGTCTTCCGAATAACCTTTTCACTTCTTTTGCTAAACGCACAAACTCTTTATCAAGTGCCAGACTCTCTTCTTCTGGTTTATTATATAATCCATCAACTGTTTCTTTTGATACATATTCTTCAAGCCATAAACGTTGTTCAGTTTCTTTTTGAATGCTGTTAATTAGACTCATTAATATGTCACTATCCAACTCTTCATCTTCCTTAAGACATACCATTGTTCGTTCAAGCGCCTTAATCGAAACTTCAATTTGTTTTCTTTTTTCTTCAAAGGCTTTTCTTTGTTGCTCCAATGTTTCTTTTAAACTTACATTCAAACTTGGCATTTTCAGCATAACGCTTATTTCTTCTAAACTATATCCTAATACTTTAAGGCTCACTATTTTTTGTAGCTCTAATATATCTTTTCCTTTGTACACACGGTGACCAGAGCTAACATTCTTTTCAGGTTTAAGTAATCCAATTTCATCGTAATATTGGAGCGTTCGTATCGTTGTACCTGTTCCCCTTGAAAACTCACCAATTGAATAGCCTTCTCTTTTGCTCATCTTACACTCCTCCTAACAGTATGTTTACAAAAATCATACTCCCTCACGTAACTGTAGGTTCAAGCTTTTTTTCTAAAAGAATGAATCAAGTCCCTCACTGCATATATTGAACTATACCTTTTCTTAAGGAGGCTCCCTTAATGCGTACTCCTTTATCCTTTGATAAAGATACCGCCATACTGTTAGCTTCTTGTTGTGAGTTAACATATGAACAATATAAACAAAATGGGATTTTTGAAATACCAGATGGTTTTCAATATGTACAAAGCTTTCAAGGAAAAACCATTCAAACGACAGAATGGTTCGGATTCATACTAGAATCTGAGGATACCGTTATTGTAGCTTTTCGCGGGACACAAACAGATACAGACTGGATTATCGATTCACTCGTTAACCAAAAACCATATCCATATGCTTTAAATAGCGGAAATGTCCATAACGGCTTTCTTTCCATTTATGAATCTTGCCGAGATTCTATTATGGATATGCTCGTATCGTTACCAGCCCATAAGAAACTTCTTGCAACCGGTCATAGCTTAGGCGGCGCACTCGCTACACTACATATACTCGATGCGCGTATAAACACTGCCTTCGCACAGTACGGTCTGTATACATTTGCCTCCCCAAAAGTGGGAGATATTGCATTTCGTAATTATTATAAACTACAAGTAGCTAGTAGCTTTCGTTTCGTCAACTTATTTGATGTCGTTCCACTTCTTCCTCCTCGAAACATAAATTTTAATGACCAAGACTGGGAATATGCACACGTTCATCACAACATGACTTTTACAAAAAACACAAAATCTATTACAAATAATCATGCCATGACAACATACAAAACATGTCTGACTTCTCATTTTTAACCAGTAAACAATTGGAAATTAAATATCCTTATACTATAATAATATATGAAGTTACTTTTGGATGAGGGGACCTTACATGCTAAAATTTATCTTTGCACTTTTTCTCATTGTAATTTTTACGTTTACAGGTTTCTTTACATTTTCATACTTTGCGACAGGAGAATATGGTGGAACGGGTGTAATATATACTGCGATCCCATTTCTTTCTTAAGCAAAAAAGAAAACCGAGCTTAATGAGTTTAAGCTCGGTTTATTTATTAGTGTCAATTTTTGTCGGTAAATCGATATATCTTAAAAATCGCTGATATAAATTTCATATAATCTTTTCCAACGTAGCAATCTCTTTAAATTTGCGTAACTGTATTACCAATACCCCAAATCTCATTACTATACTGTAAAATCGTTCGATCGCTCGCAAAATGACCAGATTGTGCAATATTTAAAATCGACATTTCGAGCCACTTCGTTCGGTTCTCATAAGCTCTACCAACAGCTTCTTGCTTTTCCGCATATGGGCCAAAATCTCGCAGAACGAAATATTCATCATTTTGAATAACGAGAGAATCGTAAATTGCTTCAAATTCAGCTCCCGACTGTGCAAAGAAACCATTCGTTAACTGGTCTACTACCTTCTTAATGTGCCCATTGTGGTGATAATAATCACTTGCACGATATCCACCATTTTGATAGTAATGAAGAACCTCTTCGGCCGTTAAACCGAAAATGAAACAGTTATCATCACCGACTCTATCTTTTATTTCAATATTCGCTCCGTCTAACGTGCCGAGCGTAATCGCACCATTCATCATAAATTTCATATTGCCTGTTCCGGATGCTTCTTTACTCGCTGTTGAAATTTGTTCACTTACATCAGCCGCTGGGAATATATCTTCCGCTACAGACACTCGATAGTTTTCTAGAAAGATAACTTTCATATATTGGCTTACGTACGGATCGTTATTCACTTTCCTTGCAAGTTCATTTATTAATTTAATAATTTTTTTCGCATAGTAATAGCCAGGTGATGCTTTCGCTCCAAAAATAAAAGTACGCGGATAAAATGTAAAACTAGCATCCTCTTTCAAACGGTTATACAAATATAAAATATGAAGAACATTTAATAATTGTCGCTTGTAAGCATGTAGCCTTTTTACTTGCACATCAAAAATAGAATTAGGATCAATTGTAATCCCCATTGTATTATGAATGCGCGCTGCTAAAATCTCTTTACGCTCTTGTTTTACCTCTGCAAATTTCTCTTGGAAACTCGCATCGTATTGAACTAATTGTAGCTCTTGAAGCTTAATCGGTTCTTTCTTCCACTCTGTTCCAATCGCCTCTGAAATAAGGTTTGTCAGCTGTGGATTCGCCTTCATTAACCAACGTCTATGAGCGATTCCATTCGTTTTATTATTAAACTTATCTGGATAAAACTCATAAAACAATCGCATTTCACGTTGTTTTAAAATTTCCGTATGAATTTTTGCTACACCATTTACGCTATGACTACCGACAATTGCTAAATGAGCCATTTTCACAAGATCATGCGCAATAATCGCCATCTCTTCAATACGATGCCATTCATACGGATAACGCTCCCAAAGTTCATGACAGAAACGTTCATTAATCTCTTCAATAATCATATAAATTCTCGGTAATAACGGTTTAAAAATGTGAATTGGCCACTTCTCAAGCGCTTCTGATAGCGTTGTATGATTCGTATAAGAAATCGTTTGCGTCGTTATGTGCCAAGCTTCTTCCCATGCTAGTTTTTCTTCATCTAATAAAATACGCATCAGTTCTGGAATCGCCAAAACTGGATGTGTATCATTAATATGGATCGCAATTTTCTCATGTAATTGACGAAGGTCACCATATCTTTCTCTATGCATTCGAACGATATTTTGCAAGCTTGCTGATACGAGAAAATACTGTTGTTTCAAACGAAGTATTTTCCCCTCATCATGCGTATCATCTGGATATAAAAACTCCGATACCGCTTCTGTTTCACGCTTATATTTCAAAATATCTTTGCAATTTTGTGGGAAAGGAACTGGTTCCGCATTCCAAAGTCTAAGTGTATTTACAGTACTCGTCTCATAACCTACTACTGGAACGTCATATGGTACGGCCATAATTACTTCTGCATTTGTATGCCTGAATTCTAAACGCCCATCAATGTAGAGCGGTTCAACATTGCCGAAATAACTTACTTCTACAGCTTGATCATGCCTTCTTACTTCCCATACATTTTCATGAAGAAGCCACTGTTCTGGAAATTCAACTTGATAACCATCAACAATTTTTTGATCAAATAAGCCGTGTTTGTAACGAATTCCGCACCCATGACCTGGTAAGTTTAAAGATGCAAGTGAATCAAGGAAACAGGCTGCTAATCGTCCAAGTCCACCATTTCCAAGACCTGCATCTGCTTCCACCTCTTCTAATTGTTGCAACGAAATTCCAAGCTCAGAAAGCCCTTGCTCACATACATCCTTGATACCTAAATTTAATATGTTACTTCCAAGCAAACGCCCAAGTAAAAACTCAATGGATAAGTAATACATTTGCTTTCGCTCTCCAGACCGATAACTTTCATTCGTTGCAATCCATTGACTATTCATATACTCACGTACCATATACCCAAGCGTATTGTATTGATCACGAGTTGTAGATTCTTTGAAACTTTTACCATACATCGTCTCTAACTTTTCTAGAAAAGCTGATTTGAAACTTTCAACATGAGTAAACATTTCTTCACCACCTACATGTTATTCCATGAGACTTTTATACAATTTCTTATAAGCCAGAGCTGATTTTCCCCAGCTATAATCTTCAGTCATTGCTTGTTTTACAAGCTGCTCCCACACCGGTTTATCATGATAAAATTCAATTGCACGACGAACCGTGTGCAACATGTCATGTGCATTAAAGTTCGTGAAACTGAAACCATTTCCTTCTCCAGTCTCTTCGTCATAAGATTGTACCGTATCATTTAATCCGCCTGTTTCCCTTACAATTGGAATCGTACCGTACGCTAATGCGATAAGTTGTCCAAGTCCACATGGTTCAAATAGTGATGGCATTAAGAATAAATCACTTCCCGCATATACTTGGTGGGCTAATTCTTCATTAAAGCCAATATACACTTTTACCTTCTCAGGATACTCATATGCCATCCACTCAAAGAATTTCTCATATTCCGAATCACCTGATCCTAAAATAATACATTGTACATCTTCTTCCATTATTTCTCGGAATACAGTACGTACTAAATCAAGACCTTTTTGCTTCGTTAATCTCGTTACCATAGAAATAATTGGTGTATCTTCTTTTTCTGGCAAACCAAAATAACGCTGCAACGCGCGTTTATTTTTACTCTTTTCATATAATGAATCTGCATCGTACTGAGCAGTAATATACGAATCCGTTTCTGGATTGTACACGCTCGTATCAATTCCATTTACAATGCCGCTAAGCTTACCATTATATTTTCGCAGTAATCCATCTAACTTCTCACCGAAAAACTCATATTGGATTTCCTCTTTGTATGTCGGGCTAACCGCTGTAATTTGATCAGAAGCGATAATGCCACCCTTCATAAAGTTCACATTCCCATAAAATTCTAACTGCTCACTATGAAAATATTCATCACCAAGTTCTAGCAAGTCGTACATCACTTCAGGAGGAAATACACCTTGGAACTGCAAGTTATGAATCGTATATACCGTTTTAATATGCTCATATAATGGGTTATCTTGATACTTTTCACGTAGTAAGAAATTTACCATAGCTGTATGCCAATCATGGCTATGAAGAACATCCACTTCGAAATCAAGATGAGGAATACACTCTAAAACTGCTTTCGAAAAATAAGAAAAACGCTCTCCGTCATCATAATGACCATACAGAGAATCCCTCTTAAAATAATATTCATTATCTATTAAGTAATACGTAATCCCGTCTTGCTCACCTTTTAAAATTCCGCAATATTGATTTCTCCAGCCAAGCGGGACGTTAATTACTTTATGTAGCGTACATCCATCCCTTAATTTTTGCGGAATAAGACTATAATTCGGGAGTATAATGCGAACTTCCACACCTAATTTTTTTAGCTCTTTTGGGAGCGCACCTGCTACATCAGCTAATCCTCCCGATTTAACAAATGGTACACATTCTGATACTGCAAATAAAATATTCACTTGTTGTCCCACTGCACGAAAAGCTTATACTACTTCCCTTGCAGCTTCCTCCCTTCGAGTTTTCATTTAAATTAAAACTTTAATCAGTGGAGGAAAACCCCCCACTGATTCCTTAAGAATAACTATTAATCGTACTGTTTTGCACGCTTCCTTTTTCTACAACGTATGGCTCATCGGCGTTTCCTTTTAGTACAACACCGTCACCAATTTTCACATCTTTATCAATAATAACACCGTCTATTATACAGTTATCTCCAATTTGGCTCTTTTGCATAATAATGCTATTACGAACAATTGAACCTTTCCCAATTTTAACAGAACGGGAGACAACACTATTTTCTACTTCACCTTCGATAATACTACCATTTGCAATCATTGTATTTTTCACGACTGCACCCTTTACATAACGAGTTGGCGGCTCATCTTTTACTTTCGTAAAGATTGGTGCTTCTTTCTTAAATAGTTGCTTCCAAATAGCAGGTTGCAAAATTTCTAAGCTATGTTTATAGTAGCTTTCAATTGAATCAATAATAGCTACATATCCTGTATGCTCATACGTAGCAATATGTAGTGATTTTCCGCGCTTTTCTCTCACTACATCGAATAAGCTATATTGCTCCACATCTTTATATGAATCGAATAAATCTAACAGTAATTGTTTCTTTAACACGTACGTTTGAAGCGAAACCCCTTCATGGCAAACTTCCGTAATATCAGCTGCCGTATGTATATGTCGCTCTAACACCGCTTGAAAATTCAATGCTGTTACGAGATGGCTATTCGTAATAACGACGTATTCTTCTCTAGCTCTTAGAAAATAATCAATATGTCTTCTAAAATGCGCAAAAGATCCAAATTCATCTTGATCACATTGGCAATTTGGCGGGAATAAAAACAGTCCGTCTCTTTTTCTATCTAAATCCCACTGTTTTCCTGAACCAACGTGGTCCATTAACGAGCGGTTTTTATGACTTGTAAAAACCGCTACACTATGAATATTAGAATTCACCATATTTGAAAGCATGAAATCAATGAGTCGATAACGGCCCCCAAACGGTAACGCCGCTAGTGAACGATGCCCTGTTACTTTCTTTAAGGAAGGAAAACTTCCCGTTGCATTAATAATTCCTAACATTTTTTCTCCCATTCATTTCATCCCCCTTTTCTATTTCCCTTCAGCAATGAGTACTACATCGTCGACATTTTTTTCTGGACGAATAATTGTTCCATCTTCAATAACCATTTCTGATCCAACGATCGCTCTTTCAATCACAACATTTTTACCAATCTTCGCTCCCGGCATAACGACAGAATCAATAACCATACTACCTTCTTCCACCGTAACTCCTTGGAATAGTACAGAATGCTTCACGTCCCCTTCAATGACGCATCCTTCGTTAATAAGTGATTCTTCTACTTTTGCCTTTTCAGCGATATATTGAGGTGGTTCGTTTGGATTAACAGAATAAATACGCCAATTACGATCATTTAAATTCAGTGATGTTTCATCGCGAAGTAAATCCATATTCGCTTCCCATAAGCTTTTCACCGTTCCAACATCTTTCCAATACCCTTCAAACGGATACGCCATTAACTTCTTCCCTTCATCTAATAAAAGCGGAAGTACATCTTTTCCGAAATCATTACTAGATTCAGGGTTTCTTGCATCCATTTCTAAATACTCTTTCAAAATTGCCCAGTTAAAAATGTAAATTCCCATTGATGCAAGATTACTTCTTGGAAATTGCGGTTTCTCTTCAAATTCAACAATCTCCATCTCTTCGTTCGTATTCATAATACCGAAACGACTCGCCTCATCCCAAGGCACTTCAATAACAGAAATGGAAACGTCCGCTTCTTTCTCAATATGGTAATCTAGCATTTTACTGTAATCCATTTTATAAATATGGTCGCCTGATAAAATGAGAACATACTCTGGTTCATATTGACTTAAATAGTTTAAGTTTTGATAAATGGCACTTGCCGTACCTGTGTACCACTTCACACCTGAAGACTCCGCATAAGGAGGTAATACTGTGACTCCACCGCTTACTCGGTCTAAATCCCACGCATTGCCGATTCCGATATAATTATGAAGTTCGAGTGGTTGATATTGCGTTAAAATCCCAACCGTTTCAATACCAGAATTTGCGCAGTTACTTAGCGTAAAATCAATAATGCGATATTTACCACCAAATGGAACAGCTGGCTTGGCTAAATTTTTTGTTAATGCACTTAATCGACTACCTTTTCCCCCTGCTAGTAACATTGCTACGCACTTTTGTTTTTGAGCCATCTTGTTTTTTGCTCCCCTTTCTCGTCTTCACTGGTCGTAATATGGATACGCCAAATGGTGGAATTGTAATTTCTACATGTGCTGCTTGATTATGAAACGGCTCTTGAATCGCCTTCAGACGCTTCTTATTTACTTGCCCTGATCCGCCATATTGCTCAGCATCACTGTTTAAAACCTCGTTATAATACTCGAAATCTGGTACACCTACTTTATAGTTTTCATATGTAGCTTTCGTAAAATTACATACGACAACTAACGCATCTTCTTGTTTATCCCCTTGGCGGATAAAAGAGAAAATACTTTGCTCATTATTATTAGCATCAATCCACTGAAATCCTTCAGGCGAATGATCAAGCTGCCAAAGTGGTTTGGAGCGCTTATACAATGCTATGAGCTCTTTAAAGTAATCATGCATATAACGATGCATTTCAAAATCATGTAAATTCCAATCTAAATCTTCAAGGTCTTTCCACTCATCAAACTGCCCGAATTCTCCACCCATGAAAAGTAATTTCTTTCCTGGATGAGTAAAGAAATATCCATATAATAAACGAAGTTGAGCAAACTTATCCCAGTAGTCTCCTGGCATTTTATTTAATAACGACTTTTTCCCATGAACGACTTCATCATGAGAAAGCGGTAATATGAAATTTTCAGAGTAAGCATATAGTAAAGAGAACGTCATTTTCTCATGAATATATTTTCTGTACTCTGGCGCACACTCCATATACTTCAGCACGTCATTCATCCAGCCCATATTCCATTTGTAATTGAATCCAAGCCCACCTTCATACGTTGGAGCTGTTACAAGTGGCCAAGCTGTTGAATCCTCTGCTGTCATAAGGAAATCTTCATCCTCTGCAAATACCGCTTCATTTAACTCCCGTAAAAATGAAACAGCGTGCTCATTACTTTGCTCTTGTCCTTCTTTATTCCAGTACAGCATGTTTGCAACTGCATCCACCCTGAAACCATCAATGTGGAAATATCTCATCCAAAATAACGCATTTGAAATTAAGAAATTACGTACTTCTCTCTTTCCTAAATCAAAATTGACAGTTCCCCATACTGGATTTTCTTGCACATCTTTATCTTTATATTCATAAGTCGGTGTCCCATCAAACAAATATAAACCGTGAGCATCTTTACAAAAATGCCCCGGCACCCAATCTAAAATGACACCGATTCCATATTTATGACATTCATCGACAAAATGCATCAAATCATGTGGCGTGCCGAATCTACTCGTTGCGGCATAATATCCCGTTCCTTGATATCCCCAAGAACGATCATACGGATGCTCAACAAGCGGCATAATTTCAATATGTGTAAATTGATGTTCCACCACATAAGGAATGAGTTCTTCTGCCATTTCCCTGTAAGAATACAACGTTCCATCTTCTTTCTTTTTCCAAGAACCGAAATGCAATTCATAAACTGTCATCGCTTCTTTATAAACCGATTTTTTCTTTTTCTTACGACTCCAGTTTTTATCATTCCATTCGTATCCCTTTATATCAAAAACTACAGATGCCGTATTCGGTCTTACTTCTGCATACACAGCATACGGATCTGCCTTAAAAATGACATCACCAGCCATCGTTTCAATCGCATATTTATATATTTCTTTTTCTTCAATATGCGGTATAAATAAGGACCAAATTCCCTCTTCTGTCACTTGTAGCATCTTATGTTGCTCATAATCCCATTCATTAAAATCTCCAACAACACTCATTGCTTTCGCATGAGGAGCCCATACTGTAAATCGTACACCTCGCATCTCATCTTCCGTCACAATATGTGCGCCAAAGATGTTATAACTTTCATAGTACTTTTCTGTATGAAACTCATCTCGTTTCACTTCTTCACAATTTATTACGTTCAATATGCTCACCTCACTAAGATGACAGAATTTTTTATACTTTACCAATTCTGCGAAAAACTGAAATATCCTTGTTAATTTATAAAAAACATACGTTTTTTTCTTAAAAATGTTGAATTTTTTTCACATTTCTATTTAAAATATCGAATTTTGACGAATATTCATTGAAAACGCTTCATTTTTTACTAGCTTTTCATCTTACTATTTATTTCTCAACATCTATTTTATTAGCTTTATCCCCTTTTTTATGTTATTTTCCACTTGAAATCGCAACAAAATAATCTACCATAAAAAAATGTTTCTCAACATTTTTTGTCACAATTTTATTGAAATGGAAAATTGATAAGCATATACTTGTTCTCAATAAAGAACAGCGACTTTTCGCAACTATAATTCATAGTGGACTACTATGTTTACTTATTTATCCTTGTTACGAACAGTCGCTATAAAAATTTAATTAGGGGGCTTTCTTATGTCATTAAAACAAAAGGTTGGAATGGGAGTTGTCACAGCAACGCTCGGCTTATCCCTTACATTCGGCGGTGTATTCGCCTACTTCAGTGATTCTGAAACATCTAGTAACTCATTTCAAGCTGGAACACTAGACCTTTCTATTAATCCAAGTGTAATCGTTGATGTGAAAGATTTAAAGCCAGGTGACTTTATTGAAAAAAATTTCACGCTTGAAAATAAAGGGTCATTGGATATTGCAAAAGTAGCACTTGAAACATCCTATGAAGTTACAGATGCAAAGAAAAATAATGATGGTGAAGATTTAGGCGATCATATCATCGTCAAATTTTTAGTGAATGATGGAAAACCATCTAATCCAAACGATGATCATGAAATTTTGTGGGAAACAAAACTATCACAATTAAAGACTATGAAACCTGAGGATGTGGCTACTTCTTTAGAACGTCATAACTTAATAGACGGTATTAAATCTGGTGAAACAGATTATTTACACGTGCTCTTCTCCTTTGAAGACAACGAACAAGATCAAAATAAATTTCAGGGTGATTCCTTACAGCTAAACTGGACATTCCATGCAGAGCAAACGCCAGGCACAGAGAAATAATTTTTAAAATATAAATTATCGGAGGCTTATACATGAAAAAGAAAAATCGATTTGTTACCGGAATTGTAACGGCTGGCGTTCTGTTTTCAACTGCCCTTCCGTTCAATGTACTTGCTGAAAATCCTATTAACCAAATTGACTCTTCAAACGCCCAGTCTTTACTATCAAAACTTTCTAAAGAACAGCGTCAGGCATTACAAACGTTAGATGCCAACCCTGGTTTTACTATCTCGCCAGATATTAATACAAGTAGTTCCGAACCAGTAAATATCATTGTAGAATTTCAAACGGCTCCAGTAAAGATTAATGAATTAAAACAAAAAGAAAAAGGGTTACAAGCTGCTCCTGAAAATATAAAGGCACGTATTGATCAAGAACATGAGGAATTTCAAAAAGGACTAAAACGTCTTTATCAGTTCAGCCCATCAGTAAAGTCAGGGAATTTCCAGTCAGTACAAATTAAACGTTCTTATAAACATGCGATAAATGGGGTTGCGCTGACATTACCTGCAAATACAGTGGAAGAATTGTTACGGATTGGCGTTGTAAAACGTATTTGGAAAGATTACGAAGTGAAATTAAATTTACCAAAACAAGCAAAGCAGAAAGCACCTCAAAAACTAACAGATAGCATTCCGCAAATTGGGGTCGATAAGTTACATAGCGAAGGCATTACCGGAAAAGGAATTAAAGTTGGTGTATTAGATACAGGTATTGATTACAATCATCCTGACCTAAAAGACGTGTATAAGGGCTATCGTGCAAAACCTGGCGAAGACTCTAGCAAGGTAGATCCAAACTCAGTAAAAGGTTGGGACTTTATTAATAACGATGCAGATCCGATGGAAACAACTTATACAGAGTGGCAACAATCTGGTGCTCCTGAATTTGATGATCGTGGTTCTTCCTTCTACACAGCCCACGGTACTCACGTAGCAGGTATCGTTTCTGCGCAAAAGAAAAACACATCAGATTCCGCAGTAAAAGGTGTTGCACCTGACATTGAACTGTATAACTATCGTGTACTCGGTCCATACGGAAGTGGAGATAGTTCTGGTATTATTGCTGCAATCGATAAATCTATTTCTGACGGCATGAATGTTATTAACTTATCGTTAGGTGACGATAGCAACAATCCACTTGATCCTACGTCTATCGCTGTCAATAACGCGATGCTTTCCGGTGTTGTTACAGTCGTTGCTGCTGGAAACTCTGGTCCAAATCCAGCGACACTCGGATCACCAGGTGCTTCTCCATTTGCGATTACGGTCGGGGCAAGTGATAGTTCTATTTCCTTACCGAAACTATCAGGTCATGCTGGGCAATTACAATTTCCTAACCTAATTTTATTCGGCAAAAACTTTACTGATAAAATAGAAGATTTCAAGGGACAAACTTTACCTATTGAATCTGTAGGAATTGGTACGCCTGACGAGTTTAGTAAAAAAGATGTAAAAGGAAAAATCGCTCTCGTTGCACGTGGTACACTGTCATTTGATGAAAAAATTGCGAATGCAAAACAAGCTGGTGCAAAAGCCGTTATTATTTATAACAATGTGGACGGAGAAATTCCTTTCTACGTTGGCGAAAGTACAAAATACATTCCCGCATTCCGCCTAACGAAAGAAGACGGTGAAAAACTAAAAGCTCAAATCGAACAAGGTAATACATCCTTTACTTTTGACGAACTTAGTTATATTCAAACAGAAGGCGATCATCTTGCAGACTTTAGCTCACGCGGTCCTGTTACATCAAATGATGATATTAAACCAGATATTACAGCGCCTGGTGTTGCTGTACTTTCAACAGTACCTGAATATATTAACGACCCACAAGAGGGCGAAAATTATGATGTTTCCTATGAGCGTATGCAAGGAACATCTATGGCTTCTCCTCATATCGCGGGCGTTGCTGCTCTTATTTTACAAGAACACCCAGAATACTCTCCATTCGATGTAAAGACGTCTCTTATGAACACAGCTGATGACTTAAAAGAAAAGTATTCCGTATATGAAGTTGGAGCTGGACGAGTAGATGCGTACAACGCCGTTCATACGGAAACTAGTTTTAAAGTGCTAGATACAACAAAAACAGTTGTAAATGATGAAGTAATTGAAGTACCTGAAGAAACTGGATCCATTGCATTCGGGAAGTTCTATCAAAAAGACGGTGAAGCTCTTGAACAAAAACGAAATATAAAAGTACAAAATCATAATAAACAAGAGAAAAAAGAATTTAAAACAGAAATTTCTTATACACCAGCATCTTCTTCTATTAACGACGCTACCGCAAACGGTGTAAAAGTTTCTGTTCCAGAAACAATTACTCTTGATGCTGGAAAATCAGATGAAATTGAAGCAAAAATTAATGTTCCAGCCGGTGTAAAACAAGGCCGATATGAAGGATATATTCATATTACAAATACGAAAAATAAAGAAGAAACGTACCAAATTCCGTTCTCTATTCGTGTATCAGAACCTGGTATTGAAAATGCAATATTATCAAGAAAAGCAATTTCAACTGATACATCTAAATTCAATCCATACCGTGAATCGTATTTGCACGGGGCGTTCCAATTAAACAGCGAACTTGAAACGTTAGATCTTATCGTGAAAGATTCCAAAACAAATAAAGCTCTCGGTTTCCTTGGTACATTAAACACTAGTGGATTAAAAACTGATGTGTATTACTACTTAGATTCATTCTTTAACGGCAGGGTGTATCCTTTTACAAATGATCCTGCAAAACCAATTGGTGATGAGAAAATCGACTTACCAGAAGGTGATTACACAATTGAGTTTGTTGGCTACGATAAAGACGGTAAAGCACGTGTGAAAGGGGATTATGTCGTAATTGATAATACACCGCCAGAAGTGAAATTAACTGGATTACAGCCTGGTATTTATGAATTAAATGAAGAGAACTATACAGTAGAAGACGGTAAAAAAGCACTATGGATTAAAGGAAATGTGTATGATTCGAATGTTGACTACTTAAAAGGAAAAGGATTAAACATTACGCAAGAAGCAAACGGAGTGATGTACTACGATTATTCTCCATACTTGCATAAGTTTTTACCTATTAATGCAAATGGTGACTTTAAAGTTGGCATTACTCCTGAATCCTTTAAAACTGAAGGTCCAATGAATACAGGCGTATATATTTTCGATTATGCAACTGCAGGAGCTGACTATCCGAGCGGTGTAAATAACTATTGGTTTATCCCGCAAGGAGCTCAATATGCGAAAACTAGTTATGATAAAAAAGAAGTATATAAAGGTGATGAATTCACTGTGACGCTAAACGCCAAACATGTGAAACAATTTGTTGCTGGGGAATTTAACGTAAAATTCCTAGAAAAGAACTTCAAATTTGCAAATGCGAAATTAAATCCTGCTTTTGAAAAGCTACTTTCCGAAAAAGGGGTGACCGCAAAAGTAAATGAACCGAAACTAGAAGAAGGTTCTGTTACAGTTGGCGGAGCTATCGATGACAAAAACTTCGCTGGATTAGATGGTGATTTCCCGTTCATTGATGTAACGTTCAAAGTAGAAAATGATGAGTTTTATGAAGCAAATGCTCAATTAGATTTATCAGTGTTCGCTTACTGGAAACAAGGTGAATCAGAGCCAAATAGAATGCGTGTCCTTCAAGATCAAACATTCTCAGTTATGTCTTTAAACTCACTAGTCGAAGGAAGTATTAAACCTGGTGCTTTCTTAAATGAACGCGGATATTTAGATGAAAAATTCGATTATACAAAGCTTGGCGTAAAAGTATATGCAACAGATTCTTACCGTCATAAGTTTGAAGGCTCACTTGATAAATACGGATCCTTCAAACTAAATGGACTTCCTGTTAATAAACGCGACTATAACTTATATGTAGAAGTACCAGGGCATTTAACAAGCCGACTAACAACGAAACTTGGTACTGAAAAAGACGGTAAGCTACTTGGCCAATATTATTATGCACGCTTTGATGAAAACCTTGCAGGTGATGTAAATGGCGATAAAGTAATTGATATAAAAGATGCTGAAATTATCGCTAACAACTACGGTAAAAAAGGACTATCTGTGAAAGACGGCGACCTTAACAAAGATGGTATTGTCGACGAAAAAGATATTCGCTTCGTTGAAAAGAACTTCTTGAAAAAAGGTCCAGATGCATCCAAATCACAAACACCTGTAGAAAAATCAAAAAGCGGTACACTGGCAGATATTTTAAAGAAATTAGGATTGACGCCTAAAAAATGATAATAATAAAGAGCACTCTACGCAAAGTAGAGTGCTCTTTTCTATAAACGACCCTGATCCAGCAAAAGGGGTATATTGGGGATATACAAGGGAAACCGGAAAAGGAATTTATATTAAATTATATATAAATCCAGAAGTAAGAAGTAGTTCCCCACTTCTGGATTATTTAGCAATTATTATAGTACTGGTGCCATTGTTTCTTTTAATACTTTTACAGAATGAGCGAATTTCGCTTTTTCATCCTCATTTAACTCAAGCTCTACGATTTCACGTACACCTTCACGGTTAATTACAGCTGGAACACCTACGTAAGCATCTTTCTCACCGTATTGACCTTCAAGGTATGCAGATACAGTTAATACGCTGTTCTCGTTGTTTAAGATTGCTTTAGTTACACGAAGTAGTGACATACCGATTCCGTAGTAAGTTGCACCTTTACGCTCGATAATATGGTAAGCCGCATCACGTACGTTTTCGAAGATTTTATCTAAGTCTTCTTGTTTGTACTGTTCGTTGTTAGCTAAAATTGTTTCTAGTTTTTGTACACCGATAGTAGCGTGACTCCATACTGGAAGTTCAGTGTCACCGTGTTCACCAACGATGTAAGCATGAACGTTACGTGGATCTACATCTAAGTAGTCACCTAACATGTAACGGAAACGAGCAGAGTCTAAAGTAGTACCAGAACCAATTACGCGCTCTTTTGGTAGACCAGATTCTTTCCAAGTTACGTAAGTTAAAATATCAACTGGGTTAGTTGCGATTAAGAAGATTCCATCGAATCCGCTATCCATAATACCGCGAACGATTTGTTTAAAGATCTTTGTATTTTTCTCAACTAAGTCTAAACGAGTTTCACCTGGCTTTTGTGGTAATCCAGCAGTGATAACTACTAAATCTGCATCTTTACAATCTGCATAGCTACCGCTCCAAACTTTTGTTGGTGATGGAGAGAATGGTACCGCATGGCTTAAGTCCATTGCTTCCCCTTCTGCTTTTGCTTCATTAACATCTACTAATACGAATTCTTCAGCTACACCTTGGTTGATCATTGAGTAAGCGTAACTACAACCTACAGCTCCTGTTCCTACTAATACTACACGATTGATACCTTTTTTCATGGTAATTTCCCCTCTCTATTGTTCACATATATTTTTTTATGATTGTTTAAGTAATTAATTAAAATACTAATTTAATGTTGTTTAACTTCTTTACACTCATATTGTAGCACGTATTATTGTGAAAAAGTTCACAAATTATGACCTATTTGTGAACTTTTTCACATAGAGTGTAAAGTTATTGGAATAGGTGTGGAATCCATTTCAATGGAGGCGTTTTCTTTAGATTGTGAAAGGGATTTTCTTATGTTTTTGTCGGTAAGTGAAATTATATCGGCGATTTTTAGAATATATCGACTATAACTCCAAATATATCGGCGATTTTTGCAATATATCGACTTACCGACAAAACTCGACAATAATGACAGCATAAAAAAACTGCCTCCAGTAGATCACCTACTGAGAGACAGTTTCTTCTATATATTATTTATTTTCCGCCGTAGCGCCTAATACAGCATCCTTTGTTTGAACAACCCATATTTCAATTTTTATTATTCAACGGTATCTAATAACTCTACAACTAATTCCTTAGGATCTTCCCAGCTATGAGATTTACCCGTTTATCCAAGTGCAGGAGGCTTTAGCATACGGCCGAGATAAAAATTCAATTTGAGTATGATTTGTTAAGTGAACATTCCTTCATACTCATACAGGTCAAGGTAAACAACATGATTATACTTACAGCTCTCTGCATTCCCAACTGTAACAGCGAATACTTCATCTTTCTTTTAATTCATAAAAAAAAGCAGACTATCCAAAGGCTACTTTTACACAACAAAAAAGAGATAGCAGATTATGCTATCTCTTTTAGTATGACCCGTACGGGATTCGAACCCGTGTTACCGCCGTGAAAGGGCGGTGTCTTAACCACTTGACCAACGGGCCAAAAAAGTTTTAAACCTATTCCCAAGCTTCCAACCGGGCTTGAACCGGTGACCTCTTCCTTACCATGGAAGTGCTCTACCAGCTGAGCTATGGAAGCATAATGGCTCCGCAGGTAGGACTCGAACCTACGACCGATCGGTTAACAGCCGATAGCTCTACCACTGAGCTACTGCGGAATAATATATGGTGGGCCTAAATGGACTCGAACCATCGACCTCACGCTTATCAGGCGTGCGCTCTAACCAGCTGAGCTATAGGCCCATAATTGAAAAGCGGGTGAAGAGAATCGAACTCTCGACCAGAGCTTGGAAGGCTCTTGTTTTACCACTAAACTACACCCGCATTAAATTGTAAATGGTGAGCCATGAAGGACTCGAACCTTCGACCCTCTGATTAAAAGTCAGATGCTCTACCAACTGAGCTAATGGCTCATTTTGAAAGTGGTGCCGGCTAGAGGACTTGAACCCCCAACCTACTGATTACAAGTCAGTTGCTC